>JAJYRH010000013.1 GCA_021794205.1 bacterium | reverse complement strand
TCGCCGCATGGAACCGCTTCAATGGGGCCACGACGTTACCGTCGCGGAAATTTGGCATCGGCGAGCAGGTTGGTTTTCTGCGCCGCGAGGCTTCAATGGGGCCACGACGTTACCGTCGCGGAAATGCCTTCCAGCGTGTACCGGAGCGCGGGGTTGTCGACGCTTCAATGGGGCCACGACGTTACCGTCGCGGAAATGCAAGAATCGTGATGACGATACCAGCCCCACCGACGCTTCAATGGGGCCACGACGTTACCGTCGCGGAAATCGCCCGATGCTCCTTGCCCGATGAGGGTATCGTCGCTTCAATGGGGCCACGACGTTACCGTCGCGGAAATTCCTCGGTCGTCGCTTTCGGTGCAACGCCTGTCAGAGCTTCAATGGGGCCACGACGTTACCGTCGCGGAAATACCGGGTTCGATCTCGATGTGGAAAAAGTTCTTCTGGCTTCAATGGGGCCACGACGTTACCGTCGCGGAAATCCGCCGACAAAAAGACCATCGGCGCGGCGTAGTCGTGCTTCAATGGGGCCACGACGTTACCGTCGCGGAAATCGTCGCTCACGCACGGATAGCGACGGATCGAGTATGCTTCAATGGGGCCACGACGTTACCGTCGCGGAAATACGAAGCCGCGCCACGATCACGTCCCAGTTCTTATCGCTTCAATGGGGCCACGACGTTACCGTCGCGGAAATCTAGAAAACGATCCGGTGGGGGTCAGGAATGGGGGTGCTTCAATGGGGCCACGACGTTACCGTCGCGGAAATCGTGGGAGCACGTTCTGGCGAACAGTAAAGTCCCACGCTTCAATGGGGCCACGACGTTACCGTCGCGGAAATCGGCGAGAATGGTGCATTCCCGCAAGCAATACGCACGCTTCAATGGGGCCACGACGTTACCGTCGCGGAAATGGCAAGGCGATAAGGGCTTGTATTCGCAACGGTTTTGCTACGCCCTTTCGAGCGGGTCGGAATCTCTGTCGCGCCTTGGAGTTAGGAGCGCGCTGGAAACGGCCTATTCCCCCGCCGAATAAGGCGTCGAGCGGGTCTGCAGGGCAGCGACGCCGTCGGGGTGCTCGATGGGCTCAGACGATAATGGCGCCGGGCGATGCGGCGGGGTCTTGGCGCCCGAATACCTCCATCGGTGGTATCCAACTCTCTCGATCCGGAACCGCCCCGATGTCGAGAATGACGACACGGTCGCGCTTCGAGTCGATGAGCGCTTCAACGCGCCCGGCGAGCTTCACGCGATCCTCCCGCCGAAGCAAGCAATAGAAGACGCTGTACTGCAACGGCCTGCCAAACGCTTTCGCGAGCTTGTGCATTCCGCGCAGGCGCTTTGCGTCAGCGATGTCGTAAGTGAGAATATAGGCGCGAGTCATCGCTCAGCGCGTCATAAACGGCGGATAGGCGGGAACGTCGCCCTGAATCGTCCTGGCAAGGAGACGCGCCTGGACGTGAATAGCACGCCGATAGGTTAACGTGTACCCGAACGTCGGATGAGTAACCGAAGAGCGGAGGCGGCGCTCGATTGCGCCGATGAAAATCTTCCGCCCCTCCTGCGTGAGGACGATCGCCTTACCGCGGCGGTCGAAATGCGATGCTTGAATTTCGCGCGCATTGACCAACGAGAGCACCGTCGAATCGACAATAAGCGGCCGAAACTCCTCCATGAGATCGAGCGCTAACGAGGGTCGCCCCGCCCGGACTTTATGATAGAAGCCTAACCCGGGCTCGAAGCCCACCGCGATTACCGCAGCGAGCGCTTCCTTCGAAAGCATTGCGTACCCAAACGAGAGCATCGCATTCACCGGGTCGGTCGGCGGCCTTCGCGTGCGCCCCGTCACCTCGAAACCAGTCTGAATGCGAAGCATGTCCGCGAAAGCCTCGAAATACATGCGTGCAGCGCTCCCCTCGAAACCAAGGAGCGACTCGGCGTCCGGCGCTGTCTGGGCACGATGCGAGATCAGCGAGAGCGCCTGCAGCGCCGCGCGCGCGCCGCCCCCAAGCGATCGTCGCACCATCGTCCGCTGATTGCGGATCTTCCCGAATACCATCGCTCGCGCGATCGGCAAGCTCGCCTGTGCGTCCCCTGCCACACGATGCTGCGTTTGCCGAAGATCGAGGCTGTGGTCGTTTACCGAACGTGCATAACCGCTGAGCCAGCCACCGTAACTGAGGTAGAAAACCGGAACGTCGCGCCCGAGCACGGCGCGCATTGCTTGCGATGAAATCTGGACGTTGCCAAACAACGAAATGCCGGCGGCTTCGAGAAGCGGCATCTCAGCTTTGACCCCTTCATCGTCGCGTACTTGCAAGGTTTCGCCCGAAAGCCCGACGCGACTTCCCGCCTCAAGGACGTATAGCCAAACACGGTCGTCGAGCGGGGCAGCGAACGGCCGAATCTCGCTTGCGCGGCGCCCTTCCTCCCGCAACGCATTGGTTTCATCGGGAAGGCAGATTGAATTCAGCGAGCAACGGCCGCATTTCGGGCTATGTTCCAGCGGCGCCGGAACGCTTCCCTGCTCCATCAACGCGCGAGCCGCTGCGAGCGCCGAGTGCGTTAATGCAACAAGGCCATCATCTATGGCGATATCGACGAACCGGTTGGAGGACGCGTAATATATTCGCGCGGTATCGCAGGTATAGCCATGTTCGCGTAACAGCAACGCCTGGATGCAAACCTGCACGCGCTCGGGATCGTAGGCGCCGCCCTCGATCGGCGGCACTTTCCCGCGCTTGTAATCGATCGGCACCGCTCGCTCGCCCTCGGTACGAACCAGATCGATTTTTGCGACGACTCCAAGTTCGGCCGACGCGAGTTCTACAGAGGTCGCTTCGGCCTTGGCGCGTTCGAACTCGTCTGGCAACTCGCCGCGCGGCTGATCCACTCGCCGATGCACGCGCTCGCCATCGACGGTATCGAACGAACTTTGGAACTCACGCTCGACGTATTCGAGCCAGAAGAGGCGCGGGCAATAAACGTACTCGTTGATCATGCGCGCCGGTAAGAGTTCCGGCGGTTGCTCGACGGTTTCCATGCCGCTACCGCTACGTCACGATCGCATGGGAAGTGTCGGCGCCCTTGCGATAGGTCACTTTCACCTCAATGGTGGCACCGAGCCGCGTGAGCATCGCAGCGAGGCGCTCGACCGAAATTCCACGCGTATGTAAATTCACGATTTGCGAAACCTTCGGTTGGGATATTCCCAACGCTCTCGCCGCCTCGACTTGCGTGACCCCCAATGACTCAAGGCGTTGTCGAATCGCAAACGCCAGATCGTCCTTGACTTTTCGTTCTTGCGCGTCGAGATACCCGAGATCCGCCCAGACATTTTCGCTGCCGTATTCAATGTCGTTATCGTCGTCAGTTTCGTTGTGCCCCGACCGCACGGATGGCCTTGAGGCGCCGACGGATGACGTCGATCTCGCGCTTGGGCGTTTCGCTACCGTGTGTTGATTTTTTTTGGAAGACATGGACGACATAAAGAAATGCTCCGAATTGTGTTGTGTACATGGTGCGATAGGCTCCGCTCGCGGTGCCAATGCGAATCTCAACGATATCGCGGAGATCGCCCTTCATGGGACGTGCCGTATCGCTCAAACCACCGCGTTGGGCGACAGCGAGGGCTTCCAACATCTGCTCCCGCACCCCGGCGGGAAGGCGAGTGAACGCTTTGGTTGCTCCTCTCATCCACGCGATCTTTCGCACCTCTAGAATATACCTATAATGGGTATAACGTCAACCGCAAACATTAAGTACAATCCGTCGGTTCAAAGCGCCCGAGCCCGAAATGCGCGAGCGACCCGAGGGCGATCGGGCCCTCTACCTCACGTTCGAAGGTTAAGGTTGCACCAACGACCGGGTGAGTCGGGCGCTCGCCCTTGCGCGCACGGCGGAATGCATCGAGCCTCACCCCATGCTCTCCGCGACGCGATATGGTCTCTGCAGGCGCCCACAGCGCTACATCGCACGGTTCATTGAGACGGCGCGCGGCCATCGCGCGGAGTTGTTCTTCGGGGGCATCGACTATGCGGCGATTCCCGTTCGATCCACGGACTTTTGGAAAGCGCTCGAGAACGACGGGAGTCGCGCATTGCCACACTCGCGATCGCGGCGGCTCGATGGCGCCGAGGAACGTGATGGCATACTCCCCGTCGAAAAGAAAGCCGTCGTAGATCTTGCCCACCGAGGTTACGGCGCGGTATTCGCGGTGCGAACACCATCGCGGGAACCAGACATCGATTCGGTCGATGCGACCATTGCCTTCTGAATCGACGGGGAGATAGTAGGGGTGGTCGTGACCTTCGCGCTTTGCCGTGCCGCCTGCATCTTTGCCGGCGAGGCGCGTTGTGGCTGTTCCCCCGTGCAAGTCGCTGTATCGCCGCATCACTGCCTTACGCGTCACCTCAGCGATACTCACGGCAAGCTCGATCGGCGGAAGGACGTTCGAAGCCGTCCGCTCTAACGCAAAACGTAGCAGAAGGGGGCCGAACGCGTCTGCTTCGCCTTCGCGTGCGATTCGCTGCTCGCGAACGAGAAGAAAATCTGCCGGCAATCGATACTCCACCCAACTCGTCCCGGGCGGAACGAGACGTTTCGATTTGCGCATTTCGCCGATGGTCTCTGAGAGAGAACGAAGCAGCCCGGAACCCCGAAGCGTGGAACCCGCTGCCAAACGACGCACGGTCGGCCCCTCGGATTCCGAACGCGATGCCAGGTCGCAGATCACGGCATCATTCTCGGCACCGACGGTATCGACCACGCTCACCTCGCACCACGATTCCGCTCGTCCAAGATAGCTGATCGCCGTGCATGCGCTTTCCAGAAGCGATCGCTCGTCGACTGCGAGTTCGACGCGCGACCAAACGACGAACGCCGTCGCGGCCGATTCGTGGTTACGCTCCAGAGCGAGGAACGAATCGAGCATCAGCGTCTTCTCCGGCTTTCCGTTCTTGAATCCGCCAAGCGGTACGTAGTGCCGTGAATGCCCCGCGGTTGCTCGCGGAAGAATGTAACGAGGCGGCTCTGCGAGCGCGTCCAAAACGCGTAGCAATATCTCGCGATCGGCGCCACCCGTGCGGTACCAACCGGCGGAGATCGCCCGCAACATGCGCCAGGGCGAGGGCGGCCACTCGACTTCGCCCTCGTTGGTTCCGCGATCCCAGGGATTCGCGTGAAAACGACCGGCGAGGAAGTCGATGCGTAGTGCGATCATCGGACGGGCTAAACGACGGTTTTCGCCGGATCGGCGAAAAGGCCACCTCCACGGCAGGCCGCAATAGAGTTCCGAACCACCCCTTCCAAGTCAGCTGCACTCGGCAACTCCCACCCGGACGGGCGCCGAGTGTTGATGGCCTCGACGTCAAAATCGCACGCACTTCGGAGACGCGCGTTGCTTTCCAGAAATCGCCGAATTTTTAGTAACGCCAGCGCTACCAACAACTCTTCGGCATCCTTACCGAGTCCGTACGACCTCAACAACGTGATGTCAATAGAAAAATACGCCGTTATCTCACTCGCGCAATATTCGGTGCGCGAGAATGGAACATTACCAAACCCTTTCGCCGCGCCGCCTTTTGCTTTCCCTTTTGGATCGATCCGGTCGTTTTTTACACCGCCACTCTCAACTGCTCGAACGCCGCGAGCCTCTATAAACGCTGAAACGACGCGCGTGAGTCGTGCGGCTCCAACGATCTTTTCAAGGAATACTCCGTGCAGAACAGAGTTCGGATCGTAATAGAACACCGCTCGAGCAAGTTTACGTACGTCAACCCCGGAGCTCTCATCCGCATCTTCATCGTCGGCGCTTTTCCCTTTTGCTTTTTTTCCCGATATACCAGCACGCTCCTGAAAGCGCACTTTGATCCCATCAATCAGATACGGCGAGTTCAGGCGGTGGGCTTCCCGGATGCTATCGGTTCCGCGACCGTCCACCACCGTCGATACGAAGGGAAGCCCGTCGAGCGCAGCGATCAAATCCTCGCGGGCATCATCCCAAATCGTCGCCTCCAAGCGGTTGGCCATCGACTGTGGCGATTCCACGAGCAGCATTGCCGTGCCATCGGGGCCAGTAAACTCCGCTGCCCCTAGACTCGGAAAACCAGTTGGCTGAAAGCGGCTCCCCTGAAGAGGATTCAACTTGGCTTCGATGAGGATTCGCGGTGCGGATAGTGCATCTGCAGATAGACCTGACATAGCGTAACGCTCCTGTTCTAGTTATTATCCAGTTATTATGTTTGAGAAAAGGTGGAAAGGTATTGTTTGACCTGCTCGAGGCTCGGCTTGGTAATGAGGGCAGCACCCAGCAGGTCCCGGTAGTTCAGAGGATCGCGCGAAATCGGAAGCAGTAACGCCGCCGAATACCACCGGGTCCTGTCGATTTCTGCATCGACGACATTCCGAACCGGGAAGGGTAAAGCGGAGATAGTCCTTGCCCGCTGATAAGCCAAGCGCAACGCCCTGCGTGCATCGTCGACATTTAAATATCTACTAATGCGAACATCGCGCGCACGAGGGTGGTCCATCACAACCTTCATGACGGCAAAACTTGCCGGGACCGTGGGCGCGCTACTATCCGGACCGCTGATGCCTGAGTTGCGAGCAGGATTCACAATAGAATAGCCCACCAAGAGGTCGGCGAGGTCCTTTAGCGACTCGTGATCCCATCCTGTCTCCAAAAACACTGCAACATCAGCCGTCCCCAATTTATAGGAGCCGCGCAGCCAGTTTTCATCAGAGTCGCTATGAGCGAGTCGATAGCGCCGTGCACTAAGCTCCGAAAGCGTAGCTTCCAACTTTTGCACCGCTAAGGGAGACCGCAAACGGGCGTAATGCAAGCGCTTTTTTTCGGCGTCGTAGCGTGCATGCTCGAAATCGAGACGTAAGCGCTTCTCAACGCCCTCAGCACCGATAGATGCTAATGCGGCCGCCACTCGGTGGAGTACGCTACCGTCATCAAGAATATCTATAACCGACGACGGCAAAAATGGGACGGGTCCCGGGAACTCCGGGGAGACACGGGCAACGGCGAAATCGAGATAGGCTATTGCGGTAAGAAGTTCTCGCTCGCGTCGTCGACTAGGCCGGCCTACGCTCGCTAACGCAAACAAACAATCGTCGAATACGCGTAGCCGTTCGCCAACCTCGCCCCCACGCAAACTCTTGCTGCTACGTATTCGGCCAATCCAATCGGCGGTTGTGCGCGTAATGCTCGATACGATCGGCGCGGAGCCCTCCCCTACCCGCACCTCGCCGCATACCGAGGCCGTAAATGCCAGACCATTACGCTGAACGAACGCTACTCGTTTGAAACCTCTCACACCGAGCGCCGCACCGGCCGTGAGCGCCGCGCTCGCGGCCTCAGTAGCCACGGCGGCAGCGCGCACCATCGGCGATTTCTCATCGCCGGGCATGTCCACGCGGCCTCGGCGAAAGAGATCATTTATCCCGGCGCTTCCTATACGACCATCCCAAACGGGCAGCCATAATTCTCCTCGCGTTTCCTCCGCCGTGCTCGCACTACCATATCCGCCCGACACCGCATGGAATGAAAATGGGAAAGCACTCCTTGAGCGCCCTGATCCAAGGCGCCGGACGAGCGAGCCTCGATAGCAAAGCGTGCCTTCCATCATCAAGACGTAATCCCACGGATTAATTAATGAATCCGAAGCGAAGCCGGTTGATGCATTGACACCACCGGCGTGGCGCGGGCTGAATTGCCCGATTGCGGCACCCGCAACAAGGTCCCCGGCCGCACTGTCGAAGACACTGTCGAGAAATAAACTCCGACTCGTCTTACTCGCCGTAGGCCCGACAATTTCAAGTGCGCGCTCAGCGAAATTCACGGCAAAATCAAGACGCCCATCGTTTCCGCCTCCCCCCAATAGGAACGGATAGGCGACATCGTCTGCGGTGACCCCTACGGCTGCGTCGATCCATGGCAGGCCTTCTTCCGGCACGCGCGCGCGGAGTTCCCGAATAAAATCTTTTTTATTCCCATCGTTCATCAGCCGCTCGCGGACGCCGGTTTCGACAAATTGTGTAACAATGAAGCGGACTACGCTTCGATACGCGGCCCACCGAACCGCCGTGGTCGCGAGAATGGCCTGAAGAACGCCTGTCGCCCGATCCGTTTTCCCGTTCTTTCGGTTTTGCTCCCCGTCGAATCCCGCTCCATTATTCCAAGGGTTAACTACTGGGGTCGGTGCGTAGTTATCAACAAAAAACGATGACAACTCGCTCTCACCAAGGCGCGAATGAAGAACGAAGGCCGCGCCGTGCCACGATCCTCGCGCGGCACTGTCTGTCTGTTCGGAAACGACGCGAAGAACGCCGAGGGCTTTTAGATAGCCTAAGAGCGAATCGTTCCTACAACCCAACAGCACGAGCTCGCTCATTTTACATCATCCATTTCTCTTGCACTTGCTCGCCAGTCCGCAACTCGAACAAGCAGCTCTAGGTAAGCGAGGCGGAAAAGCCCTAGGTCTTTACGATCTCGCAAGGCAATGACGCGATCGACCCAGGTGGGATCGCCATTTTCGCTTCCAAGTTGAAAGATTTGCAGGTCGAGGGTGCATGCGGGAGAGTGGATTCCATCGCCCAGATCCACTAACGGTAACACGTCGCCATTTTGGTTGCCAAGAACTGCTCTCGGCAACTCGCTTGGGGTGCCGGGAGCAGACGGCGGTGAGACTCTGAGTTTCCCGTGATGTGCCGCCACGAGAAATGCGATAAGATCGCGTTCTGACGCGCGTTCATTTCCACCGAGGAACGCGAGAGCGCTCGACAACTCATGGCGGAAGCTCCTCCTTGAATGGCCTCCTCGGCCCCGGGGCGACTTCGCCCATATCGTAGTCCCGTGATCCCGAATATTTGCCCGCATTGTCTCCTGAAAGACCTCGTGCGCCTTTCCGACATCGTGCCACAAAGCCGCCCATTCAACGACATCGGCAATTGGTCGGTCGAGGCCAAGAGAAGAACTCAGGCGTTTCGCTTCATCGTACGTGTCACGGGAATGCTTTGCCAGTGAGACGCTCACTCCGATCTCGCTCGACGGATCTTCGTTCATGCTGGCGCAGCTCTCCGCTGGTCCTTGGACTGGGTTTATCGGCACGATAGGAGCAACGTCGGCCCGCGAACGATCAAATCCGACCTCTGGATCGTACCAGCCTGCAGACGAATGGAGCCACACCTGCAAACCGGGCCTAAGCATTTCTTCGTGAAGCGGTATCCAGTCAGAGCGCTCACGCGTATCTACAGTAGCCGACGCGCGCGAAAACTGGTTCGAAATTCGGATGTCCTGTGAGCGGCCACCTGCTCGAAGCTCTCTTAGCGCTTCTCGAACTTGCGATATCGGCGCAGGACATAGTTCGTCGCGGCGAATTGGGGTTGCTGAATCCGGCGGGGTGTCTCGCCATAAGAGTTCTACGTTGAAGTCGCTCGTCTCACGAATATATGGCGAAATGTCGATATCGTGACCGGAAAGGTCCAGGGACGTATCAAAAAGGTCGAGCAGCTCGGGTTTTCTCAGAACGAGGCCCTTCCCGCGTGCAAGCTTCGACGTTACCAAGTTTGCGGGAGCAACAGATTTCCCGGTTAACTCCTGTAGAAACTTTCTCCCTTCCTGAATTTCGCCGATAGCGTACGGCATCGCCGTCCGTTCGGTCGGCTCTCCATTATCGATCCAATAAACGGATGCGTCACAGCTCTTGCCTTGCCGATTGCAGCGACCAAAACGTTGGACCAAAGACGATACGGGCGCGACTGCGGTAAAAAGGGTCGTCGCGCTTACGTCGATCCCGGCCTCAACTACCTGCGTTGAGACGACGATCTGCCCGGGCCCGTTTTGGTCAAGCGTTCCAAGCAATGCCGCCGTATGCCGCCTTCTATCATCCGGGCGAAATTGGGAGTGAAGCAATCGGCATGGTACATCGCCGGCGTCCACTCGCAGGCGTTTTAGCGCATCCTTGGCATCGCGAACGGTATTGAGAATAACGAGCGTCAGTGTCCCTCGACGGTGGTTCGAGAGGATGTCGTCAACGAAACTTCGTTGCCCGTCGGTCGAGACTTGATTGAGGACCTTGGACGCATGCAAGATAGCCGCAATCCTGGGTACGGCTTTATCGGAATCATCAATTTCTTCAGTAATTCGGTCAACCAACGAATATTCGGCAGTTTTCAATAATGTGTCGTCAAGTGTGGCCGATGCAAACGTCGTGAACGTCGCTCCAAAGGTTCCAAGCAATTCACGGAATGCCTGTAACTGTGCGGCTGTTACAGCGCCGATTCCCTGCAGTTGAACTTCGTCGATTACCCAATAAACGTCACTATTAATCGCTCCAAACGTCATTGGCCATTGGAAGCGGCTCATTCCGTATCCGCGATTGAGCGCCCTAGAAAGCAACATGTCCTGGGTGCCGACAACGACCGCGGGCTCTTCGGGATATCGAAACCAAAAATCGTCCACGTCACCGCCCATCACTGTATCGATGCGGGGAAGCCCGCCCATCCCCGCCGCACGCAACCGTTCGCTGCACGCCGTCAATCGTGCAGTCGTTTGCTCGATCAACGACCGCATAGGCAAGGCATAAATAAGCCTCCGTGGATGCGACGGGTCACGACGACGGCGCCATGCCCAACCCAAAACCAACGCTTCGGTTTTTCCAAGGCCCGTCTCAATACGAAGAAAGTCCGGCCGGCGATGAGCAACCCTCACCTGGTACGGATATGGTTCGTACCCTGTCGCGGCTCTAAAAAAATCGGGAAACGAGAGAGCGTCAGGCATGAGATGCGTTCTTCCTTGGTACATATTGATTTTTGAAAGCGTGGACAGCCGCTTGTGGAGCGATGGACCCAATGGGGCCGCGACACGCGTCGCGGGATAGGTCGGAGCCGGAGCGCACCTGCCGCGCATGCAATACTTCAATGGGGCCAGCCCCATTGATACTAGTTTCGGTGCGGGGAAAAGTCAACTTCATTGCTTGCGCAGCAGGGACCCAGAGTGATGACCAGAAACCCGACCCGCACATCAATACTCTAGGACCTTCACTCCATCCGGAGTACAATTGGAGGGTGAAACGCAAAAGACTGCAGATCGACCTTGGCGCAACCGAGCAACTCGCGCTCGAACGTATCCGTGGCCTCGGAGAGAACGACGCGGAGGCAGGCCGGCAAGCCGTGACGCTCATTGCCCGATTGGCAACGGCGATCGGCGAGGGATTTACAATTGCAGCTGTCCCTCCCGACGAGGGGCGTTTTGCCGATGCCCTTCCCGAGCTTACGAGCGCGGTTGCACCGGAACGACGATATCGATACCTGGTGCGCGTGAGGCACCCGTGGAGGCGCCAACTCTCACTCAAAGGGCGCCGGCTCACGGTCGGTCAGCTCGTCGCGCAGATGGAGAGCAACCAGATGGATGTGCCGACGGCAGCCGAGGAGTTCGATCTCCCTCGCGAAGCGGTCGCCGAAGCACTCGACTACGCGGCGCGCAACCGCGAGCTGCTAATCGTCGAGGCCTCCGAGGAGCGTCGACGAGTTGAAAGCATTGTTGCGTATCCTGGTCGATGAGTGCACGTCGGCAAAGTCGCTCGTCGGGATGCTTCGGGCGGCAGGTTTCGACGTTGTAACATCTGCCGAAGCACTCGGGATAGGCGCAAGCGACGCGGACATTTTTGCATATGCCCAAAGCGACCAGCGGGTGATTTTGACGCATAACTGCGCTGATTTCAACGCTCTTCACGAGGAGCACCCCGGGCATTATGGGGTGCTTCTCATTTACGAGGACCGCGACTCCCGAGACCTGACGTACCGTCAAATCGTCGAGGCAATCCACCGCGTCGAGAGGGAATCTGCTCACCCTATAGCCGGCCGCGCAATCGCCCTCAATCACCTGCGGTAATCGTCCCCGAAACACCGTCGCAATGCTCCACTCATCCCCGCGATTCTACTCGCTCGTCGCGACAGAGGTCTGTCGCGTAGTTTTTTGCTATCGCCTCGACCGTATCGCGGGCCATCGAGGCGACCTCCGGCGGCGCGACGATGACCGCCTCGGCGCCGAACTGCAACGCCCAACGCACCGCTTCGCCTGGATCGTCGAAGCGCAGTGCGATCGCGGCGCTGCCGTCGGCGAAGCGCTCGATCCGTTGCTCCGGCTGCCACTCGCGCGCGGTAACGGCGGCAGCGATGGTAGCCGCCACGCGAACCGTTACCTCCACCGGCTCGCCGCTGCGAATCCAGCCGACCGCCCCCTCTCGGCGGAAGCGCTCGGGAACCCGGCGCGGCGCGAACGTGCCATCTCGGCGAATCGGCTCTGCAATCGCATCGAGCGCGAAGTTGCGCCAATCCTTGCGCGCGAGGTCGTACGCGACGAGATAATAGCGCCCCGAACGCGCGACGACGAGATAGGGCTCGACGCGCCGTTGCGTTGGGCCGCTGCGCGCCGAGGTGTACGAGAACTCCAGCCGCGCCGACGTGGCGGCGGCGTCCTTCACGACGGTAAACATCGCGCTGACCTGCGCGTCGGCACTCGGTCGCGGTTCGCGCAGATCGAGAAATCCCGGCCCGCCGGCGGCATCGCCGAGCGCCGAACGCACTTCGCTCTCGATCGGCCCGCCGAGCGCGCGCCCGATGCGGGCAAGCATCGCCGCCGTCTCCGCTTGGGCGCTGCCGATTTTAGCGACGCGCCCCGCGCTACGCAGGAGCGTGATACGCCCGCCGCGCGCGTGGCTCAAAGAAAACCCGAACTCAGCGCCGAGCGAACGCAACACACTCAAGTCGCGCTGTAATTCGCGGAGCGAAAATTCGAAGCGCGAACAGCAGCGCTCGCAGTCGAGGGTACCGTCGGTGAGGAGCATCAGCAAGATGCGCAGCACGCGGGCAAAGCGATCGCCCGAGGCCTTCTTGCGAAGCCCCGGTTCACGCGGCGAAAACACTGAGACGGCCACTAAGAGCCCTCCGCGACCGAGTAAGTCCCCCCGTCGCCGCCGTTCTCGCGCCGATTCCGCTGCTCCTATGGGGCTGCCGCGGCTCCAAAACAACACGCTCGACCGCCAAGTGGCGGACACTATTGCTTCCGCACCCCTGTCGCGCTATAGTAGGAATTGGGAATACGGCTTTTCAGTCGGCGAGAACGATAAGGAGCGCACCCAATGCCAACCACCCCCTCCCGCCGGGACGCACGCGTCTCCGTGCGTTTTACCGAACGAGAACGAGCGTATATCGAGGAAGCTGCGGCTCTGGCGAGCGAGGGCGACCTTTCCCGGTTCATTGCCACGGTCGCGCTTCGCTCGGCCCGAAGCGTCGTGGAAGAGAGTGGAATCTCTCTGCTCGCCGCCGATCGACGTCGCCGCTTTTACGATCTCCTACTCGCCCCGCCGCCGCCCACCGATGCGCTCCGAGAACTTGCGGCGAATCCGGTTCCCGACGGTTTTGAGCTCGAACGATAATTCGGGCCGTCGCCTTCGCATTCGGATCGTCCCACTCGATCCTTCGCTCCACGACCGCAAGAGCTTTGCGTGCGGAAACGATGTCGTCGATCGCTACCTCCGCACCACGGCCGCACAGGCAACGCGCTATTATCGCGCAGCGACCTTCGTTCTCGCAACCGTCGACAACCCGTCGGAGGTTCTCGGATATTACACGCTCGCTCCGCACGAGTATCGCGATGGCGAACTCGATCTCGCCACGGCTCGCACGTTGAAAGTGCATGGGCTCCAACGCATTCCAGTGCTTCTGCTCGGGCAGCTCGGCATCGCAGGTACCTATCAGAGTCGCGGCCTTGGGAAACTTCTCCTTTGGAGTGCTCTCGAACGTGCCTTCAGCACCGCCGCAAATAGCGGTGCGGTCGCCGTCATCACCGATCCCGCCAACGATTCAGCCGCCGCGAATTATGCACGATACGGTTTCGCAACGCTACACGACGCACCGTTCCACCGTATGTTGCTGCCGATGAAGACGATCGCAGCCGCATTATCGCGCGGGTAATCGTCAGCGCGCTCCCCTCGATACGCCGCTTTCAGCGGCTACTCGGGATGACAGAGCACCATTGGCTACTCGGGAGGACACGGAGCCATGCGCTTACCCCGCGGCGTCGCGCGCCATAGCGACGCCGTTGCCGGAGATTCGCGAAATCGCGAACTCGAGGAAGAGCGCCGATTCGCCGATCATTACGAGCGCAGCCAACACGATACCAGCCGCAACATCGTGCGTCGGCACGGCGGCAATGGCAAAGCCGATCGCCGGTGGGACGAGGGCGAGCGCCGATAACAACATTCGCAGCATCCCCGAGTTCGCGCCCGCACCACCGTTCCACGGGAAGACCGTATAGAGCGCAATTCCGATACCGCGCAAGAACACAATAGAGATCGTCGCAAACGGGAACGCGAGGAGCACGACCGCAGCGTTAGCGACGGCGAAACCGTACGCCGCACACCCAAGTGCGAGCGGGACGATCGTCCGCCACGCGGTCGACACCGTCCACACGTAGAGTCGCGAACGCAACGGGCTCGCAGAGATCCACCACATCGGCTTGCCGATATCGGCATCGAGCATAACGGTCGCCAGCAACGATACCACGAGAAATTCACACGAAAGCGCGGCCGCAAGCACCACGCTTCCGGCAGGGGTCGTTGCGGGGCTTCGCATCAGGTAACCGGCTACCGCCCCGATGGCCACGCCGAGTAGTATCCCGAACGCGAAGAGCCTTTGGACGCCGTTATGACGCCGAAAGCCAATCCAATCTTTCCACAAGATCGCCCACGCACCGGCCATCCCACGGGGAACGCCGTTCGAGAGCGATGTCTTCGGCAGCTTCGACGATTCTTGAGAAGCGAGCGCGCCCGCGCCTCCCTTGCTACGTTGAGCGACGGCCTTCATTCCCAAATACGACGCTGCAAAAATCTCCGGATAGAGATCGCGCGCGCCGACGAACGAAGCGATCGCCAACCCAAGAAAAACCGCATACACTGCGAGTAGTGCCGCAATATTTCCGGCGAAGAGTGCGTTCAGCAGTCGCCCGAAGCCAAGAGCGAGCGCCCAATGCGCGAACGGCTGCGCGCCGGTCCAGAGCGCGCCCATCCCGATTGCGGCGGCCGGCAACAACGCGACGAGAGCGAACGCCACGACGAGGCAGTACGCGGCGGCGGGACCGAATCGCGTGCGAATCCGAAAAGCGAACGAAGAGAGCACCGAACCGACGAGAAAAAAGCCTAAGAGGCCGAACGTCATTCCCGCAAGCCCACCGAAAATTGAAAAAATCAAGGCGTACAGCAGCGCGATGGTTGCCAAACGCCCGATAGCAAAGAGGTTCTTCCGCAACACCAAAAATGGGATTACGGACTCTTCGCGCAAGGGCGAGCAAACGAGAAAACGCGCATCGGCAAATGAGGTGAAGAGCTTCACCACCCCGCGCGCGCCGGCCCAAGCCGTCACGGTCATAAGGAGAAGTACGCCGCAGAACGCCAGCGTCGCATAGGGTTCGTGCATTCCCGCAGATTGGCCGTGCACGCGAGCGTTCTCGACGCGAAGCCAAAAAAAGAACGCGTAGTAGGCGACTCCAAGTATGAGAAACACCAGCTTCGACGGAGTGCGAAGCGTCTCGCGCAACTCGTTCGTTCGCGTTCGCCATTCCAAATAAGCGAGCGCCGCCCAATCGCCGTTCACGTTAGGCTCGCGTCAATTCCAGGAAGAGCTCTTCGGCGTCCTCGCGCCCCACGCGCGCGCGCAACTCGTCGAAGGTTCCGGCGGCAACGAAGCGCCCGTCTTTGATAATGACGATCCGGTCGCAGAGTTGCTGCGCCTGCTCGATCATGTGCGTGCTAATGATAATCGCGGTTCCCTCGGCGCGCAGTTGGCGCAGCATCTCCCGCAGTTCCCGTTGCCCTTGCGGATCGAGCCCGATCATCGGCTCGTCGAGCAACAGCACCGGCGTGTCGGCGAGTAGGGTTGCGGCGATCAGCGTCTTCTGCCGCATCCCTTTGGAGAGCGCGCGCCCGAGCGTGTCGCGCTGGTCGGCGATTCCCAATCGCTCCAGCAGCGAATTCGCCTTCGTCTCCCAGCCCGGTGCGAGCCGGCTGCTCTTCGCTACAAAAACGAGATGCTCCCAAATGGTGAGCAAGGGGTAGACCTCGGGGGTCTCGGGGATGAGCGATATCACGCGCCCGCGTTCCGGCCCTAATGCGGTGCCCGCCCAGGAAATCGTCCCCGATTCCGGCCGTAAGAAACCCGCGAGCGAGAGAAACGTCGTGCTCTTCCCCGCTCCGTTCGGTCCGAGCAAACCGACGATCTCGCCGGAACCCACCTCGAAGGAAAGGTCGTCGACCGCAGTTTTCTTTCCGAAGCGTTTTGTCAGTCGTTCGATCGAAAGCGATGCCACGTTCCTATCCGTTGCGTTTGAGCATCGTGACGATCTCCGAGAGCACGCGTTCGACATCGGGCGTCGCGGGCTGCGCGGTGCCGGCGCCGACGTGCCCGCCGCCGCCGTAATCGGCGAGCAGGTCCCCGACGCTGGTCTTGCAGGTGCGGTTGAGGATCGAATGCCCGACTTGGATCGATGCGTAGCTTCCGTCGTGCCCGTCGGCGATACGCACCGAAACGTTCGCGGTGGGGAAGAGCGTGTACACGAGAAAGCGATTGCCGCTCGGCGGATGCTTCTCACCGCGCATATCGGTGATCACGACGTTGCCATCGAGCCGGCTCTTGGTTTCCAGCAGCGCTTTGAACGCGCTCTCCTCGGCGCGCATCCGTTCGACGTGGACGCTCACTTCGGGATCGGCGAGTATTTGCTCCACCGGCATCGATTTCGCGAGTTCCATGAGATTCTTGAAATAACTCTTGAACGCGCCGAGCCCGGTGCGCGGATCGAGCGTGTAACCGATAAGAATCCAGCCTTTGGGATCGACGATATCCTCGCGCGTCAGCAACGCGGCGTCGAGCCGGTCGGTCGCTTCGAGCAGTTCGGCAAAACGTTCGAATTTCGGCGACTTGTAATAATTCGCGATCACGCGTGCCGCGCTCGGCGAGACGTCGTATGCGCCCTTCACCGTGCTGCCGAAGGCTTGCTCTTCTTGGCTCATGTGATGGTCGAACCACATGCCCGCCCGCGCATCGTAGGGAAGATTTGCGAGAATGTCGTTTCCGTCGATCGCGATGCGCCCGTCTTGCACGTCCTTCGGGTGAGCGAAATCGATGGCATCGATCGTTTCGACTTCTTGCAAGAGAATCGCGCAGGTCAGACCGTCGAGATCGGCCCGAGTAATCAGTCGCATCGTTCCATCCTCCCCTAGAAAAGCAAAGGCGCGCGCCACCCTGGCGAGCATCGCTGCCGCGTACTTGCGCCTCGTACCGCTGCAGCCCTCCAGCACGCGCGCGCGGCACGCAAGTCTCGGGGGCTCCCGCGTCGTATGAGCCGCACATGGACGTCCGCCTGGTGCAGCTGCTCGGTTCGTTCATCACCGCGCGCAGCGAGTACGTGCTCGCGCGCCTCGAGTTCGCGGCCCTGCACCCCGATCGCCCGGCACCGCCGAGCATCGACCGCCTACCCGATGCCTCCGAACGCACCCTGCGCGAGCGCTGGCCGTTCGCCGCGAGCGATCTCGCCGCAGCGCGCCTCTATTTCGCGGAGTATTCGGTCTCGACGGGCGAGAGCGCCCCGCAACGCGCTGCACGCATGCGCTTGGAGCGCACGCTGCGCGAACTCGACGGCTACGCCCGAGCCATTCTCTGGGTGCGAACCGTTGAAGAGCGCGACGACCGAAGCGGCGAGTGCGAGTGAGGGCGCTACCCGCGCAGCGCTAATCCCACCATCATCTGAAAGCCGACGCCGAGCGCGCGCTCGTCGATATCGTAGCGCGGGCTATGCTGCGGTTCGTGGCCGCGCTCGGGGCCGCGTACGCCGACGAGAAAATATGCGCCGGGGCGGCATTCGTGCACGAACGCCATATCTTCACCCCAGAGCCCGACTTGGTGCGGGTCGGTGATTGCCTCGGCACCGAGCACGCGCGCCGCCACCTCGCGAACGATATCGTTGGTCGCGTCGTCGTTGACGGTGATCGGGTATCCCCAGTGATAGTCGAACCGATACTCCAAGCGCATCGCCGAACAGAGCCCCGCGATGATGCGTTCCATGCGTGCGGGCATCGAGGCGCGAACCTCGGGGTCGAGCGTCCGCACCGTTCCCAACAGCGTTGCCGATTCGGGAATGACGTTGAACGTGGTGCCGGAATCGAATTTTCCAACGGTGACGACCACCGGTTCGCTCGCAGCGATCTCGCGGCTGACGATGGTTTGCAGCGCTCCGACGAGTTGCGCCGCGCCGACGATCGGATCGACCGTATTCTCGGGCATCGCACCATGCCCACCCTTCCCGGTGATCTCCAGCGAGAAGCGATCGGAGGACGCAAAAAATGCACCGTCGCGAATGCCGACTTTCCCCACCTCGAGCCCAGAATAGAGATGGAGCGAGAAGACGCGGTCGACGTGCGGATGTTCGAGCATCCCTTCTTCGATCATCGCCTTCGCGCCGGCGAGCCCTTCTTCGGCGGGCTGAAAACAGAAGACCACCGTCCCCGGTACCTCGTCGCGCCGCGCCATTAGCGCTCGCGCCGCAGCCAGGAGAATCGCCACGTGTCCATCGTGGCCGCAGGCATGCATCGCGCCGGGGCGCGTCGAGCGATAGGGGACGTCGGCGACCTCATCCATCGGCAGCGCATCCATATCGGCGCGCAGCATCGTGACCGGGCCGGGGCGTCCGCCGCGGAGCGTCGCGAGAATGCCGGTCTTCGCAACCTTCGTTCGGAGGCTCGCGTCGTCGTAACCGAACGAGCGCAGTTCCCGCTCGACGAACGCTGCGGTCTCGTACTCTTGGAACGAGAGTTCGGGGTGCGCGTGGAGGTGGCGACGGTAGGCGACGAGCTCCTCCATCGGGATCTCGATGCGGTCTTCGGCGATCATAGCTACGAGTTACGGCACGCCCCCGCCCGGTTCCGCCCGGAGGGGCTCGTCGGCGTTTCGGCTAGTATCTTGGCATAAACTCAGCGTCAAAAATGTAGTAGCTCGGCACCGGGCGACAGAGGCCGATCTTCGGTGAGTACGTCGATTGCGACGCTGCGTACAGCGCGTTCCCGTCGAAGAGCCGTCGGCCGGAGGGGCTCTCAAACCCGAGCCCAACCACCTGCCCCTTGCGACCGAGTTCGACCCGAATCGCGATCTCGAGTTCGTAATACTCGCCTTCCGCGGCCGCGGCGCGTGGATAATTCGGCGCGGTTACCCGTTCGACGCGCGCCTGTCGAAAAGGATGCGTACACGTCAAGACGCTAGCCGGCTCCGAGATCGCATGGGCCCGAGCGATCGCGCCGACCGGAGGCAACGCGTGAGGATCGTAGACGGACGGATTGACGCGCTTCGTACGAAAGCGTCGTACCCAGGCCGGCAGATTTTTCTCGGCCACGGGTTGCTTCGTCGGCGTTGCGTGCTTTCGCGCATGCGGCGCCCGCACCCACATCGCCGGGCAACGAGTGGTTGGGCTCGCACCGGCGCTACCGGTCTTCGAGACCCACACATAGCGCGGACGCCCGGCCGAGCTCGGAAGTTCGAAAAACTGCGCGGGCGAGTGGACCTCATAACGGCGAAACGCCGCTTCGCTCGACCGATAGTTCCCATCATCTCGAACGAACGGCACCATGGGCGCCGTGACACGATACCACCCCTTCGTCGTCTGCATCGTGAGTTCGACCGAGAGCGCGGCGGGCGTCGGAGCCGTCAATTCGTATCGCCAAATCGACGCACCGCCGCCGAGCGCGCTCGCGGTGGCGCCGGGGCCTTGCGATTGCTGCGCCACAATTCCCGAACGCGAAATTTGCCTCGTCCATGCCGCACAATAAGAGCGATAGGGGATCTGCTGCGTTTGCCACGCCGAGGCCGCGCGCGGTAGCACCGCGAGAGCGACGAGCACACCGAAGGAGAGAGCGACTCGACGCTGCATGCTCACGGCGAATACTCCCCGACAAAAACATACTCGCTGACGATCGGCGTGCAGAGAAAACTCGCTGGTCGATATTTTGTCGATTCCGCCGAGGCGAGAACGTTTTGATCGAACTGCGGAATGCCGCTCGATTTGAGGAGCTTCACCGTGGCGAGCTTTCCGTGCGAATCGAGCGCGACCAGCACCTCCGCGGAGCGAGACTGGAAGCCGAAATCTCCCCCGTAGACCGTTCCCGCACGAACGACCCTCGCCGGGCGATACACCGCACCGCACGGCAGCGGCGGCAGCGCCTGCTGGAGCGCCGCATCGAGCCTCGGCGAACCCGCTCCGAAGAGTTGTTTGCCGACCCATTTTTTCGGCACGCTCGGTTTTCCAGGAACCGTCGGGCACGTAATCGCAGCCGCGCCGTCGACCGCAACCGAGTCGACGTACGCGTAGCGCACCTGCGTCGAATGCGGAAAGCGCACCAACATGGTGCCGGTAAAACGATCGTGTCGTTTCGTGGCGCCGAGTAACCTCGCGGTCGGCACTTGCACGATATAGGCGTTTTTCTCGCCGATAAAGGTGACGCTCGCCGCGACCTTCGCCTTACCGCGAACGGAGAGATCGATCGCGTAGCGCGACGTCGCGCTCTCCGGCGCGATTCGATCGGTAGCCGGATCGAGCGGAAATGCGAAGACCGATGCGGCGCAAAAAATATTGCTCGCAGCGGCCGGCGCGGGCGTGCCCGGCCCCGTAAAAAATGCAATCAGGGAAGCGGCCGCTACGAACCACGTGCCACACGCACGAAGCGGTCGCCCTCCGGTGTATCCTGAGGTCTTCATCGGCGCGCCCACTTCGCTTCGCAGGCCAAGCGGCCTCCATTTCGACGGCGCGTGAAGCGCGCGGCGCAGGATTTCGGCAGCGGGCCGGGCGACTACGTTCCCCCGTGGCTACCACAAACCGTACCTCGCCGCCCTTCGAGCGCGCGGGCCTCTCCGACGAGCAGCTCGTCGGCATGCTGCGCACCATGCTGCTCCAGCGGATGCTCGAAAACCGCGGCTTCCAACTGAACCGGCAAGGGAAGATCCCGTTCGCTTCGGCGAGCGAGGGGCACGAAGGCGTGCAGGCCGGCGCGGCGATGGCCTTCGCCCGTGGACGCGACCTGCTCTTTCCATACTATCGCGATCTTGGGCTCGCGCTCGGCGTCGGGCTCACCCCCTACGAAGTGCTGCTCTCGCTCTTCGCGCGTGCCGCCGATCTCTCGGGCGGGCGACAGTTCCCGCACCACTATGCGAGCCGCCGCCTCGGCATCGCGACGATCTCCTCCATCATCGCCGCCCAGCTCTCCCATGCGGTCGGGGCGGCGTACGCGCTTCGCGTCCGTGGAGAGAACGGGCGCGCCGTGCTCACCACCTTCGGCGATGGAGCGACCAGCGAAGGCGAGTGGCACGAGTCGGTCAATTTTGCAGCCGTTCACAAGCTACCGATCGTCCTGCTCTGCGAGAATAACGAGTGGGCGATCAGCACGCCGCTCGCCAAGCAGATGGGGCAACCCGATATCTGGCGCCGGGCGGCGGGGTACGGCCTGCCCTCCACCTGCGTCGACGGCATGGATCCGGTCGCTTGCTATCTCGCCGTCTCCGACGCGCTCGATCGCGCACGGACCGGCGGCGGCCCGACACTGGTCGAGGCGAAGTGCTACCGCTTCCTCGCCCACACCACCGACGACGACGACCGCACCTATCGCAGCCGCGAGGAGGTCGAGGCGCACCGCCGCGACGATCCGGTGCCGAACTTCGAACGTCGGCTCGTCGAGGCAGGCATCCTCGCCCCCGAGGGACTGGAGCGCCTTAAAGCCGAGTTGCTCGCCGAAATCAACGAGGCGACCGACCGCGCGGAAGCGATGCCCTACCCCGGCGGCGAAGAACTCTACCGCAACGTGTACGCGGATTCCACCGATCCGTGGCGATAACTCACGCACGATAAGGACAATCTTAGATGGCGAAGACCGATACGAAGGGCAAGAAGCTCGAGCGCAACGGCTTGAGCGACGATCAACTGCGAACAATCTTCCGCAACATGCTGTTGCAACGGCAACTCGACAACCGCGGCTTCCAGCTCAACCGCCAAGGGAAGGTTCCGTTCGCGCTCGGGAGCGAGGGGCATGAGGCGCTCCAAGCCGGCGCGGCGATGGCCTTTCATCGCGGCAAAGATCTGCTCGCGCCGTACTATCGCGATCTGGGCCTCGCGCTCGGCATCGGGTTGACGTCCTACGAGATTTTGCTCTCGCTCTTCGCCCGCGCCGCGGACCATAACGGCGGGCGGCAGTTCCCCAACCATTATTCCAGCAAAGCGGCTGGGCTGATGTCCTTCTCGTCGATTCTCGCCGCGCATTTACCGCACGCAGTCGGCGCGGCGTACGCGATGAAATATCGCGGCGAACGCGGCCGCGCGGTGCTCGTCACCTGCGGCGACGGTACGACCAGCGAAGGCGAGTGGCACGAATCGGTCAACTTCGCGTCGATTCATAAGCTCCCGGTCGTCTTTCTTGTCGAGAACAATCTCTGGGCGATCTCGACGCCGATCGAACACCAGATGGGGCAACCCGAGATTTGGAAGCGCGCCGCCGGATACGGCATCCCCGGCCGTCGCTTCAATGGTTTCGATCCGATCGAAACCTACGGCAACGTCAACGAGGCGCTCGACCGCGCGCGCAACGGCGGCGGCCCGACGCTGCTGGAAGGGATGTGCTATCGCTTCCTCGCGCACTCCACCGACGACAACGATATGACCTATCGCACCAAAGAAGAGGTCGCCGAGCATCGCAAGGACGATCCGGTGCCGCTCTTCGAGCGCGTGCTGCTCGATCACGACGTGATGAGCGCCGCCGACGTCGAACAACTCAAACGCGACGTGCTGCGCGAGACAAACGAAGCGACCGATCGCGCCGAGGCGATGCCGTATCCGACGGCCGCCGATCTTTACACGCATCTCTACGAAGGAGCATGGCAGCCGTGGCAGTGAGCAGCCCTACCCAAACAACGCAAATCATGAACAACGTCGATGCCGTGCGCGCGACGCTCTACGATGCGATGAAGAACGATCCGCGCACCGTCATTCTCGGCGAGGATGTCGGCGCGCGCGGCAACGTCTTTCTCATCACCAAGGATTTCGCCAAGGAATTCGGCCCGCAGCGCGTGATCGACACGCCGATCGCCGAAGCTTCGATCGTCGGCATCGCCATCGGCATGGCGATGGAAGGTCTGCGGCCGATCGCCGAGATCCAATTCGCCGATTTCATCTACCCCGCGTTCAATCAGATCGTCGGAGAGGCTGCCAAAACGCGCTACCGGAGCAACGGCGAATATACCTGTCCGCTGGTCATCCGCACGCCCTACGGCGGCGGCGTCCGCGGCGCGCTCTCGCACTCGGTATCGATCGAAGCGCTCTTCTACCACGTTCCCGGCCTCAAGATTCTCGCGCCGGCGTTCCCCGCCGATGTGAAAGGCCTGCTCAATGCAGCGATCGACGATCCCGACCCCGTCCTCTTTCTCGAGCACAAGAAAACCTATCGTCTGATTAAAGGCGAAGTACCCGACGGCCATTACACCATCCCCATCGGTAAAGCGAACGTGCTGAAAGAAGGCACCGCGCTGACGGTCGTCTCGTACGGGCTCTACGTGCACTGGGCGCTCGAAGCGGCGCAGCAGTTGGCAGGGGAGGGCATCTCGGTCGAGGTGATCGATCTTCGCTCGATTCGGCCGATGGATAAAACGACGATTCTGCAATCGGTCGAGAAGACACGTAAGCTGCTCATCGTCCACGAAGACAACAAATTCGGCGGCATCGGTGCCGAGATCAGCGCGATGGTCGCCGAAGAGGCGCTCTTCTCGCTCGACGCTCCGATCCGCCGCCATTGTGCGCCCGACGTGCCCGCGATGGGCTACGCCGAACCGCTCGAACACGAATACATGTCGTCGCCGGCGAAAATTGCCGATGCGATGCGCGAACTCGCACGCTTTTAAACGAAAGAACGAAACCAGATGGCGACCACGATTACCATGCCGCAACTCGGTGAGACCGTCACCGAAGGGACGGTCGCGCAATGGCTCAAGAAGCCCGGCGATAGCGTCGAGAAATACGAAGCCTTCGTCGAGGTTTCCACCGATAAAGTCAACGCCGAGGTTCCCTCGCCGGTGACCGGAACGTTGCGCGAAGTGCTCGTTCAAGAAGGCGAGACCGTTGCGACCGGAACGCCGATTGCAGTGATCGACGAAGTCGGTGCCGCGACCCAGAGCAACACGCACGGAACCGAGCCGACGCAGCAAGTCGCCGACGCGGCGTCGGCGCCTGCGAAACCGAGTAACGGAAGCACCTCGCACGCCCCGGCGGCAGCGGCGCCGGCACCGGCGGCGGCACACGCACCGGCGCCCGCGCGCCCGGCGGAGCTCGATATCGCCGGGCTCGAGGCGGCGTTGCGCCTCGCGTCGCCAGCGGTGCGGAAACTCGCGCGCGAGCATCGCATCGATATTCGCGCGTTGCAAGGCAGCGGAACGAACGGGCGCGTCACCGCGCACGACGTGCTCACTGCGGCCCAAATGGGCCCCGCTGCAGCGGTCGGGCAAGCGATTGCGGTCGGCACGAATTTCGGTGCGACCGGCGCACCCGCGATGCCGCCGACGCAGGCAAAACCGCCGGCAAACGGCACCTCGACCTACGGCGAGCCGATCCCCGGAACGACGATTCCGCTCAACCAGGCTCGGCGCATCATCGCGCAGCGCATGGTCGAGAGCAAGCACACCGCGCCGCACGCGTGGTCGATGGTCGAAGTCGACGTCACCAATCTTTGGAAGTGGCGCCAGCGCGAGAAAGATAAGTTCGACCACGAGACCGGCGGGCTCAAGCTTACAATGCTCCCGTTCTTCATTCGCGCGGTCGTCGAATCGCTCGCCGCGTTCCCGTTGATGAACGCGCGCTTCACCGACGAAGGCATCTACGTCAATAAGGACGTGAATATCGGCATCGCGATCGGCCTTCCCACGAACCTGGTGGTTCCGGTCGTAAAGCACGCCGACCAACTCTCCATCAAGGGGCTCGCCGTCGCCTCCGCGCAACTCATCGAGAAGGCTCGGAAAAATAAACTCGGGGTCGACGATCTCGCCGGCGGCACGTTTACCGTCAACAACAACGGTTCCAACGGCAGCATCGCCTCGGCGCCGATTATCAACGGCGGACAGGCGGGCATCGTCACGATGGAAGCGATGGTCAAGCGCCCGGTAGTCACCGCCGACGATTCGATCGCGATCCGGTCGATGATGAACGTCTGCCTCTCGCTCGATCATCGCGTCGTCGACGGCTACGTTGCGAGCGGCTTCCTCGCCGATCTCAAGCGTCGCCTCGAGGCGATGGGACCGACCGGCATTTTATAAGAGAACCGACCTCTACTCAATACCTTACGCAATCCGCGTCAACTCCACAGCAACGCAGCCGGGCCCACCAAATGACGTATTCGTTTTCCGAATTATGCACGATTCTCGGCGAGCCCGACTGTATCGCAAAGCGCATCGCGGGAGTAGACCTCGGAGATACCATGTTCTACGACCTAAGCCAACTCCCGCAAGAAGATAACCCGGCTATTATTTGGGGCTGCGCTGGGGAAGTAAAAAAACTCCGTACGACGGAGTTTTCCTGTGTGGCCGCCGAAGTTTCGCCGGGAGTATTACGACTACAACAAGTTTGCTACCGCCATGCTCCGTTTTTTCGAGCCGTCGAAGCGGTTGACGTTTTGTAACAATTCGTCCCGCCCGAGGGAAACTTTCCCATGGTATTGTGCCTCATACTGCCGTTCTCATCACTCCCTAAACCAGCCACCGCCGAGCGCCCCGAGATCGCTCAGGATAAGTCCTCGATCGGCAACAAGTGAGCCACCGGAATGGGCGGGCGCTTCGCCCTTGAGAACATCGCACATCCGTGAGGCCAAACTTCCTTGGGTTGCGAAAAAAGGCGCTTACGCCGCGCCCATCTTCGGAAAAATCGTCGCGAGATTGGCGTCGGCGTCGACGGCGACCTCAATCGCTCCGCTGCGCGAGGTCAGCAGCGTCGTCACGCCGGGGCCGTGCCCGGCGACGAACGAGCGACCGTGAACGACCGCGCCGATCGTGATCGATCCCTGCCGATAGATGCGCCCGAACGAGTTGTCGGCGTCGACGATTGCAACGAGATCGCCCAAGCGAAGATCGCGCAGACCGTAGCGCTCGACCATTTCATCGTCGAAGCATTGAATGTCGTAATCTCCGCGCACCACCGTCGAACGTCCGAGCCCGCTCCCCATCACTGCTGCGGGAACGATCTTCGCAACGCGCGCGTGGACGCGCCCTTTCTGCACCTCGATGCCCCATGCGTCGAGGAAGCCGGGATCGGCATTAAACGCGCGGACGTCGGGGGCATCGAGTAAGCGCAGGCCAAGCCCGCAACTGCGCACCTGCACGGCATCGCCGATCGCCATCTTCTCCATGCTCTCCGGCTCGAAATCCGCGATGACGTGTTCGACGCCGCCGTGCGTTCCAGTGACGCGCCCGAGCGCGCCCTTCGCATCTCCGGAGAGTACGCGCACGCGATTGCCGATGCAGGACATCGCGTTAAACGCGATATTGAGCCGGTCGTCGTTGTTGCGCATGCTGACCGCCGGTTCGATATGGTCGGCGAGAAAGGCGAACGCTCCGTCGCCGATGCGCACGTTGGGATTGATGCCGCCGACGCTGGGCAGCACGAAGGGGTCGCCTTCCGCGCTCACGTCGTAGATGCCCGAATTGATGAGGGCGGGGGCGACCACCCCGGCGACGACGGTAACGACGAGCTCCTCGCGGTTGGTGCGCAATTTCATGGCTGAGATCGAGTCCTTTCACGGCAATCAGGGTTCGGGAGCGGAGGGCGCGAATGAGTGAGATCGACCGCCATGCCCGTTCTACAGATTCGCAAGCACTTCCGATTCGAAGCCGCGCACGCACTTCCCCACCACGCGGGCAAATGCGCGCGCATGCACGGACATTCGTATCTCCTTGAGGTCGCGCTGCGAGGGCCGCTCCAAGAAACTGGGGCGGCGACCGGCATGGTCGCCGATTTCGAGAGCATCACCTCGGTCGTCGGCCGCGAGATCGTCGATCGCCTCGACCACAGCACGCTCAACGAGTTCGTCGAGAACCCGACCGCGGAGAACGTTCTCCTCTGGATCCACAGCCGCATCGCGCCCGCGTTACCTCAGCTCGACGAACTCGTCCTGTGGGAGACGCCGACGGCGTGCGCGGTGCTTCGCTGCGACGACCTTCGATGAATCGAACCGCGCCGACACCCACGATTCACCTCACCGAGATCTTCTACACGCTGCAAGGCGAAGGCACGTGGGCGGGAACGCCCGCCGTCTTCATTCGTCTCGCCGGCTGCAACCTCGCCTGCGATTTCTGCGACACCGATTACGCGCTGCGCTCCTCGGCGAGCGTCGCCGAGATCGTCGCGCGCGTGGGGGAACTCGGTGGGGCGTGCCCGATGGTCGTTCTCACCGGCGGCGAACCACTCGCCCAAAGCGCGACTCCGGCGCTCGTCGCCGCGTTGCGCGCGGCGGGGCGGCGCGTTCATATCGAGAGCAACGGCACGATTTTCGTCGAGCTGCCGCGCGACGTCTGGCTCTGCGTGTCCCCGAAAGAGCGCGTCGATCCGCGCATGGCGCGGCGCGCCGACGAAGTGAAGCTCATCGTCGATCGGCGCGTGCCCGAAGAGCACCTCGCGCTCTTTCCGGAGCACTCGACGATTTTTTTGCAGCCCGAGGGAAATAAACCGAACAACGTCGCGCTGGCGGCCGAGTACGCACGCGCGCATCCCGCGCGGTTTCGGCTCTCGCTGCAGACCCACAAGTTTATCGGTATTCCGTAACGTGCGCGTTCTCGCCGTCTGTGCGACGCAATTCGAACGGGCGCGCATATCGTTGCCCGATGCGGTGCGCACCTTGGTCTGCGGAGTCGGACCGGTCGAAGCGGCGGCACGAACCGCGGCGGTGCTCGCCGCCGAGCGTTACGATCTCGTTCTGAATCTCGGTATCGCCGGGGCCTTCGAAGGGCGCTGCGCAATCGGCGAAGCCTGCGTCGTCGCCGCCGATTTTATCGAACTCGACCGCGAGAACGGCGAGCCGCTGCGCGTGCCGCCCGGAGATCGCTTATACCATCGGGCGCAGAGCGACGCGTCGCTCGTCGAGATGCTCGCCGCCAACGGCATCGCCGAACGCACCGGCGTTACCGTATCGCGCGTCACGACCGAGGCGCGCACCTGCGAGCGCCTCGCCGCACTTGGGGCTGAGATCGAGAGCATGGAGGGTTTCGCCATCTTACGCGCCGCCGCACTCGCGCGCGTTCGCGCATTAGAACTGCGTGGCATCTCGAACTTCGTCGGCCCGCGAGCCGCCGAACCGTGGAAGACCGAGGCGGCGTTTGCAGCGCTCGCCGATGCCGTACACCGCCTTTTTACCACCGTGGAGCCAACGTGAACGAACCGATCGAACTCGCCTACTCGCCCTGTCCCAACGATACGTACATTTTCGCCGCACTCACCAATGGGTTGCTCGCCGACGCACCGCCCGTGCGCGTCGCTTATCTCGATATCGACGAACTCAACGACTCCGCGGCGCGTGCGCTCTACCCGCTCACGAAAGTTAGCTACGGCGCGATCCCCTATCTCACGCGCGACTACACCATCTTGCGTTCGGGAGGAGCGCTCGGCCGCGGCTGCGGCCCGCTCGTTGTCGCGCGCCCGGAGCGCGTAAGCACGTGGGAGGAGCTCGACGATCCGATCGTCGCGATTCCCGGCGAGCGAACGACCGCTTTTCTGCTGCTGCAACTCGCGCTCGGGAGGCGCCCCCGCACGCGCATCATGCGCTTCGATCGCATCGTCGACGCGGTGGCGAGCGGCGAAGTCGACGCGGGGTTGATCATTCACGAATCGCGCTTTACCTATCAGCGCTTCGGGCTCCATCAATTGCTCGATCTCGGCGCCTGGTGGGAGAGCACGACGGGGCGGCCGATTCCGCTCGGTGCGATTCTCGCCCGCCGCGACCTCGCGCCGGAACGCGCTCGCGCCATCGATGCGGCGGTTCGCAGCAGCCTTGCGTTCGCCCGCAGCGACGAGAACGCGATCATGCCCTACGTCCGCGAACACGCATTCGAGATGGACGATACCGTGATGCGCGCGCACATCGCCCTCTACGTCAACGATTACAGCCTCGATCTCGGCGACGAAGGACTCGCCGCGGTCGACGCTCTTTTCGAGCGCGGCCGCAACGCAGGCATCCTCCCCAGCGACGCGAAGGCTGCCTTCGTTTTATGAAATTTCGAACGATCGCTCGAAGCGTCGCATCGCTCGCACTCTTGCTCGCGGTTACCGGCTTCGGCGCGATCCCGCGTGCGAAAGTCGTTCTCGGCGACGAAGTGTTCTTGCGCTCGACCTGGCACGATCTGCACGGCCGTTGCGTCGGCGTCGTCACGAACCAAACCGGCGTTACCTCGCAACTCGTCAATATCGTCGATGCGATTCGCGAAAATCCCCATATCTGCATCAAGGCGATCTACTCGCCCGAACACGGCCTGCGCGGCGACCAGCTCGCGGGGCATTTCGTTTCGTCCTATCGCGATCCGCGCACCGGGCTCCCCGTATATAGTCTCTACGGGCCGCAACGCATGCCGACGGCCGCGATGCTACGCGGCGTCGACGTGCTGTTGTTCGACATTCAGGACGTTGGCGACCGTGCATATACGTATATATCGACGATGGCCGAGGTCATGCGCGCGGCCGCCCGTTATCACAAAAGCGTCTGGGTGCTCGACCGCCCGAATCCCATCGGCGGAGAGATCGTCGAAGGCCCCGTTCTCGATCCGCACTTCCGTTCGTTCATCGGCCTCTATCCGATCGCGATGCGCCACGGCATGACGATCGGCGAGCTCGCCGAGATGTTTAATAACGCCTTTGGGATTCACGCGCATCTGCGCGTCGTCAAGATGATCGGCTGGCGCCGTTCGATGCTTTGGAGCCAGACGGGCCTGCGGTGGGTCGAGAGTTCGCCGAATATTCCCACCTGGCAGACGACGCTCGTCTATCCCTGCACCGGACTCATCGATAACGGCGGCATCAACAACGGCGTCGGCACCGCAAAGCCATTCTTCTATGCCGGATATCTCGGCATGCCCGCGTATGCATACGCGAGCGCGCTCAACGCCGAACATCTTCCGGGAGTCTACTTCCGCCCCGCAGCGTGGTCGCCGTTCTTCGGCTTCTGGCGCGGCCGCGAATTGACGGGAGTCGAGCTCTACGTCACCCATCCCCATCGTTTCCGCAGCGTCGAGACGGCGGTATCGTTGCTCGTCGCCGGACATCGCCTGATGCCGCGGTTGCGCATCAACGCTCGTGGGATGGACGACGATTGGGGGACCGACGCGGTTCGGCTCGGGCTCGAACGCGGAGAGAGTGCCGCGCAGATCATCAATAGTTGGCAGCCCGCACTCGCCCGATTCATGAAGTTGCGCGCGAAGTATCTACTCTACCCGAACTAACCAATTTGTCACGCCGAGGCGCGGTCGTTCTCACGCCGAGCAGCGCACCAGTGTCACGCCGAGTAGGCGCGGTACGCGCCGTATCGAGGCGCGGTCGTTCTCACGCCGAGCAGCGCGCTTTAGCGCCCGTATCGAGGCGCGAAACTTGCGCGACCGTGCGACTGCGGCGCACCGCTCCTCACTAGACGCTCGCGGCTCGGACAAGCAATGTCAGGGTCCTCGCCGCTCGCTTAAGCGTTCGTCGGGTGCACCGTCATCGCACGGTCGCTCGTCGTCCTCGGGCAACGGAACGCGCACCGTTCTCAGTCCAAACAGCGATTGTTGTCACGCCGAGTAGGGCGCTTTAGCGCCCGTATCGAGGCGCGAAAATCGCGCTATTCAAAAGAGGCCTCGAAACGATAAGAGATCGATTATCCGGCGCACGACGATTGCGGTACGTCACCCTCGATACGCCCTCTTCGAGGGCTACTCGGGATGACATTGCTGCTAGTCGTCGTTACGGCGGGTGCGTAATCGGGATGACATTGCTGCTAGTCGTCGTTACGGCGGGTGCGTAAAAAGTTCAGTTGCCAAAGGTGAATGAAGCGCTGTAGCTCTTCTTGAACCGGAGGCGGAATATCGACGAACGCCATTCCATACGCAAATTTTTTCATGCCGAGATCGTAGAACGGCGCGAGCGCCTTGCTACGCAGGCGCATCGGGTCGAAGCCCGGCGGGCGTTCGCGAACGGTCTCGGGGCGCAAGCCGAACGGGGTCTGCTTGAAAACTTCTTTATCGACGGTCATTTCGTCGAGAAAATCCGCCGGCAATTGAATATCGAGATGGAGCAACGAGCCTTTGATCAAGTCCTCGTCGGTGACGAGGCGGAGGCCGCCCGCCGAGAGGTCGTTGGCGAGCGCCGAACGGCGCCCTTTGCGCCCGTCGAGTTCGTAGAATACTTCGAATTCCACCGGCATGCGGAACGCAGAGCGTTTCTGCTGCACGCCCGGCTGTGCGCGAAGCATGCTCTTCGTCGTCGGCTTCTTCTTCTTCCCGAACATGAACATTTGCCGTCGAGCCGTTAAGCCGGGCAGGCACCTCTTCCTGCATGCCCAAACACTCGCCGTAGAACCGTGCTGATCGAACGACTAACCGAAGCGCTGGGAGCCGATGCCGTCAAGACCTCTCCAGAGGACCTTGCATGTTACTCCTTCGACGCGTACAGCCAAGGCGTGCTGCCGAGCGCCGTCGTGCTGCCGACCTCTGCCGCGCAGGTGAGCGCGGTGGTAAAGATTGCGCGCGATCTCGGGGAACCGCTGATCGCTCGCGGCTCGGGGACCGGGCTCTGCGGCGGAGCGACGCCGCTCCGCGCTGGTATCGTGCTCTCGTTCGCGCGGATGAATCAGTTACTCGAGCTCGACATCGAAAACCGCCGGGCGCGAGTCGCACCGGGGCTCGTCAACCTCCAACTCAGCGAACGCATTGCGTCGACGGGCTACTTCTACGCCCCCGACCCGGCGTCGCAGCGCGCCAGCACGATCGGTGGGAACATCGGCACGAATGCCGGGGGGCCGCACTGCCTCGCCTATGGGACGACGGTCAACCACGTCCTCGCGTTGGAGATGATCGACGACCGCGGCGAATGCTTCACCACCGCCGTCGACGATCTGGGGTACGACCTGACAGCGCTCCTGGTCGGGAGCGAGGGGACGCTCGGCATCGTCACCTCGGCCTGGGTTCGCCTGCTCCGCTTGCCTCCGGCGACGGGGGTCTGGCTCGCCGCCTTCCCCAGCATCGAGAGCGCATCGGAGGCCGTGAGCGCGATCGTCGGAGCCGGGATCGTCCCGACCGCCCTGGAGATGATGGACGCGACGATCGTGCGGGCGGTCGAGAGCGCCTACGCGGCGGGATACCCCGAAGACGCCGCCGCGGTGCTGCTCGTCGAGTCCTCCGGCGAGCCCGAGGAAGTCGCGAGCGCGGATGCGGCGATCGCGCGGATCGCCCGCGCGCACGGCGCCACGAAGTGGCAGGCGGCGACGAGCGCCGAACAGCGCGACGCACTCTGGCGCGGCCGGAAGGGCGCCGCCGGCGCCGTCGGGCGAATCGCCCCGAACTACTACACCCAGGATGTCTGCGTTCCACGGACGCGCCTTCCCGAAATGTTGGCGGCGGTCGACGATGCAGCGCGCCGCCACGAAATCGTCGTCGGAAACGTCTTTCATGCCGGCGACGGCAATCTTCATCCGCTCCTGCTCTACGATAAGCGCGACGCCCGCCAGGTCGCCGCAGTGATCGAAACCGGAAATATCGTATTGGCGCGCGCCGTCGAACTCGGCGGAACGATCAGCGGCGAGCACGGTGTCGGTATCGAGAAACGGAACGGCATGTCGCTGGTCTATCGGACCGAAGATCTTGCGGCGATGGCGTGCGTTCGCGACGTTTTCGATCCGCAAGCGCTGCTCAATCCCGAGAAGATCTTTCCATCGGGAATCTCATGCCGCGAGATGCGAACGTGAACGACATCGCGATTTCGGACGCACTCGCCGAGGCAACCGCGCGCCGACGCTCCGTCGCACTCCGCGCCGGAGGGGTCTTCGCCGGAATGCACCGCAGCGTTCTCGACGCCGACGAGATCGATCTTCGCGCGCGTCGTGCGGTTCTCGAATACGAGCCGCGCGACCTCACGATCGCCGTCGAATGCGGCGCGACCGTCGCGCAGATCGAGCAACTCTTGCGCGAGCGGCGTCAGTTTCTTCCGCTCGACGCACCCGATGCGGTGCGGGCGAGCGTCGGCGGTGTGCTCGCCACTGCGTGGAACGGGCCGCGCCGCCACCGCTACGGGCGTCCGCGCGACCTGCTCATCGGCAGCGCATTCGCGCTCGCCAACGGCACCCTCGCACGCGCGGGCGGGATGGTCGTGAAGAACGTTGCGGGATACGATCTCAGCCGTCTCTTCGTCGGCTCGATGGGAACGCTCGCGGTCCTTTTGCGTGCGAACTTCAAAGCGCTACCGCTCCCCGAATGCACGCGCATGTTTCTCGCCTCGCTTCCGGCGGGAACGCGCGCGCGCGCTTTCGCGCAGGTGCGAAACCTGCGCCCCGAGCCCGCCGCCGCATGGTGGATCGGAGGGTTCGCGCACGAGATCGACGGCGATCCCGGCGACGACGGACGCATCGCCATCCTGATGGAGTGCGACGGCGCACTGCTCGAACGCGCGACATTAGACTGGCGCGCCGCTCTCGGCCGCGCTGGCATCCCCGAGACTCGGCTGCTCGATGCGGGCGCTCACGCGGCCTTCTCACGGCTGCTCGACGCCCCGATGCAGCTCCCCGGCGCGCATGCGGTGACCTATCGCAGCCCCTCGCTGCCGTCAAACGCACTCGCACTCGCCGATGCAGTCGCCGGAGTGATCGACCGCTTCGAGCTGCAGTGCGATCTCCTCGTCGATATTATGAACGGCGACGTAACGGTCCGCGCCGGTGGCAACGCCGCCGGTTTCGCGCAAATGATCGGCATGCTCGACGATGCACTCCACGATCTGGCCCCGCGCGCCCGCATTCTCGCCGGAGGCGGCGACGCGCACGACCGTCTTGATTGCTTCGGGCTCCTTCCCAACGCACTCAGCCGCATGAGAGCGCTCAAGCAGCGCTTCGACCCGCATGGCATTCTTAATCCCGGCGTCGCCTTTTTCGACGGCGGGCACACGTGAGGCTCGACGGCGAAATCTTCGCGGCGATTCGCATCGTTCTGCTCAGCCCGGTTCGCCGACGCTCGCTCGTGCGGAAACCGGGACTCACCGGCGACCTCGCTCGCTTTTTATTGCGCGTCGTCCCCGAGGCAAAACGAGCGCTCCGAAGCATTCGCGAGCGAGCGAGCGCGATACCCGACCCATTGTTGCGCCGCGAAGCGCTTTCGAGCATCGAAACGAAATCCTATCACGTTGCCGGCGCGGCGATCCTCGCGACCTTTCTACCGCGCGCATCGATGCGCGCCTACATAAACGTCGTCGCACCCCTTGAAAGCATTTACGACTACCTCGATAATCTCTGCGATCGTCACCCCGACGTCGCGCCGGAGGCCTTCCCGGTTCTCCACGAAGCGATCGCCGATGCGTGCGATCCCAACGCGCCGATTCGCGATTACTACGCATTAGGACCGCTCGGCGACGACGGCGGTTACCTGCGCGCGCTCGTTACCGAAGTGCAGGCGCAATTGCGAAACGTACCCAACGTCGAAGCGTTGGCTCCGTTCGCGCGCGAAGCCGCGGCCTCGTACGCACGCATGCAGAGCACCGTCCACGGAACGGCGGAGAAGCGTCGCGAGGCATGTCGCTCTTGGTTCGACGAGGTGCGCGCGGAGTATCCGCAGTTGCAGTGGAACGAATTCGTCGCCGCGACCGGCTCGCAGTTTCAAGTTTACGCACCGCTCTTCGCGCTCTTCGATAGCGGGGCGACCGGCGTCGAACCGGCATATCGAGCCTACTTTCCGTCGATTGCGGCGATCCACGTGCTGCTCGACTCGTTCATCGACCGCGCGGAGGACTGCGAGCACGGCGACTTCAATTTCGTCGATCGCGCCGACGAACCGGCGGAATTTCACGCCCGTTTTGCAGCGCTCGCCGCCGATGCCGACGCAAAACTTTCGCGCCTCGCCAACGCACGCGCGCACCGCTTCACCCTCCGCGTCATGGCGCTCTTCTATCTTTCGCATCCGAAAATCGAACGCGAAGGCTACGCGCCCGAGGCCGATGCGTTGCTCGCCGAACTCGAAGGACGCTTCGCGACGTAAGGAGCGATGCAACCGGCCCTTCCATCTCGGCGTTTCACGAGTGATCGGAGGCAACAATGCGCGTAGTACTCTTGGGCGGAACCGGATTTATCGGCAAACATCTCCATGCCGCGTTGCTCGCGCGTGGAGACGAGGTCGTTCTCGCCAGCATGCGCGATCCCGCGACGGCCGCGCGGCGCGCCGCGGGCTGCGATGTCGTCGTGAATCTTGCGGGCGAACCGATCGCGCAGCGCTGGAACCCGGCGGTCAAAGCGCGCCTCGCAGAGAGCCGCGTTGGGGCGACGACTGCATTCCTCACCGCGCTCGCGGAGATCGAGCCGCGTCCGAAGGCGTTCGTCGCCGCCTCGGCGGTCGGCTACTACGGCACCAGCGAGAGCGAAACGTTCGACGAAAGCAGCCCGGCGGGCGCCGATTATCTCGGCCGCCTCTGCGCGGACTGGGAGCGAAGCTCGCTCGAGGCCGAGCGGCTCGGCATGCGCGTCGCGCTCGTGCGCACGGGCGTGGTCCTCGGCCTCGACGGAGGTGCGTTGGCAAAACTATTGCCGATCTTCAGGCTCGGGCTCGGCGGCCCGATCGGCAACGGCAGAGAGTGGCTTTCATGGATCCACATCGAGGATCAGGTCGCTATCTATCTCGCCGCCATCGATGGCGCCGAGGGCGTCCTGAACGCCACGTCGCCGGAGCCCGTTACCAACGCAGCCTTTACCGCTGCGCTCGCTGCCGAGCTCCACCGCCCAGCCTTCGTGCCGGTTCCCGCATTCGCGCTCCGCGCGCTGCTCGGCGAAGGGGCCACGGTCCTCCTCGAAGGGCAACGCGTCCTTCCGCAACGGACGCTCGCCCTCGGTTATCACTTTCGTTTTCCGAATCTTGGCGACGCACTGCAGGCATTGCTCTCGGCATAGCGCCCGCAGCGGTGCTTGACATCGCTGGGTACGATAAGGGTGGATTCCTCGTTAGGTGAGGCGTCTGTACGTTGGAGAGGCCGCTGCCCGGAAAGGTCGAGAGACCCCAATGGGTGACCAGGCACCGTCGAGTCAAGGCGGAGCTTAATGCGGAAGGGGCTGGTTCCCACGGCGTGCAGTGCTAAAGCTCAACGTCGGGGCTACGAGGCGCGCGAGCGTCGGTTTGCGTCGGTCGTTATACGAGGAACGTAGAACGACCGTTTTTATTTACCGAACACCGAATGGAGCCTCCGACGCATGAACTCCAGCACGATCAAGCAACTCGTGCCGCGACGCACCACGTGGCGTTCGGTGTTGATGTTTCTCTCCGTCGTCGGCCCGGGCATCATCACGGCGAATGCCGACAACGACGTCGGCGGCATCCTGACCTATTCGCAGGCCGGTGCGCAGTTCGGATACTCGCTGCTCTGGCTGCTCATTCCCATCACCCTCGCCCTGATCGTGACGCAGGAAATGTGCGCCCGCATGGGCGCCGTTACCGGGAAAGGCCTCGCCGATCTCATCCGCGAGAATTTCGGCGTACGCGTGACGTTTTACGTGCTGCTCCTGTTCGTCATCTGCGATCTCGGCAACACCGCGACCGAATTCGCCGGCATCGCCTCGGTCGCTCCCGTTTTCGCAACGTGGCTACCCGGCATCAACGTCGAAGCATTCACGATCGCCATGGTGCTGGGAGCGGCAGCTCTCGTCTTCACGACGGTAACCCGCGGAAACTATAAGATCGTCGAACGGATCTTTTTGATTTTCTGCACCGTCTATTTCTCGTATGTCATTAGTGCCATCATCGTGCATCCGCAGTGGAAGGACGTCATCCACCAGACGTTCTTCCCGCACTTTTCGCATTCGACGGCATACTTCGTCATGATCGTCGCCATTATCGGGACCACGATCTCCCCATGGATGCAGTTCTATATCCAATCGGCGATCGTCGATAAAGGCATCAGGAAGGAACAGTATGCCGCGTCGCGCATCGACGTCGTTTCGGGAGCGCTCTTTACCGACATCATCGCCTTCTTTATCGTCGTCGCGTGCGCGGCGACGATCTACGTTCACAATATCGGCAACGCCCACCCGATCGTGGTCAACGCCGTCGGGGACGTCGCGATCGCGTTGCAACCGCTCGCCGGCCATTTCGCCTCGTTGCTCTTCGCCCTCGGACTGCTCAATGCGGCGATTTTTACGGCCTCTATTCTTCCACTCTCGACGGCATATTACGTCTGCGAAGCCTTCGGTTTCGAACGGGGCATCGACCGTCGATTCAGCGAAGCGAAGATCTTTTACAGCCTCTATCTCGGGCTGCTGCTTATCGGCGCGCTGACCGTCATCGTTCCGGGAGCGCCGTTACTCGCGATCATTTTCTATTCGCAGGTTTTCAACGGAGCGCTCCTTCCGGTCGTCCTCGTTCTTATGTTATTACTGATCAACAATAAACGACTGATGGGCACCTGGACGAACTCGCTGTTTTTCAATATTGTTGCCTGGATTACCGTCGCCGTGGTTGGGGCGCTTACGGTCGCTTCGGTCATCTAACCCGCAAGAACTATCGCCCCCGCTTACCAGCCAGCCTTGCCATCCCGACGAGCCCGACGACGATGAGCGACCATGCGATGTCGGCGCACCCGACGAGCGATTAAGCGAGCGGCGAGGACCCTGACATTGCTTGTCCGAGCCGCGAGCGTCTAGCTCGGAGCGGTGCGCTGCAGTCGCGCGGGAGCGCCTCAGCACTCGCGCCTCGGTACGCCGCCTCGATACGGCTGCTACGCAGCCTACTCGGCGTGACAAGGGCCGCGCTACTCGGCGTGACAGATTCGCCCGACGACGACGAGCGAACGCGCGATGTCGGCGCACCCGACGAGCGATTAAGCGAGCGGCGAGGACCCTGACATTGCTTGTCCGAGCCGCGAGCGTCTAGCTCGGAGCGGTGCGCTGCAGTCGCGCGGGAGCGCCTCAGCACTCGCGCCTCGGTACGCCGCCTCGATACGGCTGCTACGCAGCCCACTCGGCGTGACATGGGCCGCGCTACTCGGCGTGACATGGGCCGCGCTACTCGGCGTGACAAGGGCCGCGCTACTCGGCGTGACAGAGCGCGCGCCGTGCGATGACGGCGCTTACAGGACCGCGGCGGCGTCGAGTTCGTGCGCCTCGAGATACTTCTCTACGTCGATCGCGGCGCGGCAGCCAGCACCGGCCGCGGTGATCGCCTGTTTGTAGCGGATATCGTTCACGTCGCCGGCGACGAATACACCCTCGACGTTGGTAAGCGTGCCGTTCGGCGAGATGATGTAGCCGTGCGAATCGAGATCGAGTTGTCCGGCGAAGATCGAGGTGTTCGGCGTATGGCCGACGGCGATGAAAAGCGCGTCGGCTTTGAAATCCGAGAGCGTCCCATCGACGAGGTTGCGCAACCGGAGCCCCGTCATCTTCTCCTCGCCGAGAACTTCTTCGACGGCGGTGTTCCAGATGAAGTCGATTTTCGGATTATTCACGGCACGTTCGGCCATGATCTTACTCGCCCGTAATGAGTCGCGACGATGGATCACGGTCACGCGGCTCCCGAAACGGGTGAGAAAGATCGCTTCTTCCATCGCCGAATCGCCGCCGCCGACGACGACGATCTCTTTCTCGCGGAAGAATGCGCCATCACAGGTCGCGCAGGTCGAAATGCCGCGTCCGCGGAGACGTTCCTCGCCTGGAACGTCGAGCCAGCGAGCGCTCGCACCGGTCGCCACGATGACTGTCCGCGATTCGTAGCTCTTCTCGGCGGTTCGCACCACCAGAGGGCGCTGCGAAAAATCGACGCTCACGGCATCTTCGTTGAGAATGCGGGCGCCAAACGACTCCGCTTGGGCGCGAAAACGCTCCATCAATTCGGGGCCTAAGATTCCGTCCGGAAAGCCCGGGTAGTTCTCCACCTCGGTGGTCAGCATCAACTGCCCTCCGTAGAGGCCACCAGCGAGGACGAGCGGTTCGAGGTTCGCACGCGCGGCATAGATCGCTGCCGTGAGACCGGCGGGGCCGGAGCCGATAATCGTTACACGTTCCATGACGCTCTCTTCGACCGCACGGGCGAGTGCTCCGGTTGCGCGGGGAGCAACGTGCCAGCGCAACGTCGAAGAGCCTTCCGATGAACGAGTGGCCGAAAATCGAGCTTGAAGATACGGTCGGAGACGTGCTACGGAAAACGATGCGCGGGCAGCGCCTCGATCCACAAGCGCTGGCAAAAGCGACCAATATCGCAACAACCTCCCTCGAAAGCTGGCTCGCGGAGCGCGCCTTCCCGAATGCCGACGAAGCCGCCCGGCTCGCGGCAGCGCTCGGAATGGATGCGCGCCGATTTCAGCAGCGCGTGGCAGGGGCGTGGTATCCCGGCGAGGTCGCCACTCCACGCGTTCGTCGACACGCCCAACGACCGCATCCGAGCAACGGATATATCGCGTACTCATCGGCAGAGGGCGGAAGCGCCGCGCTCGTCGATCCGGCGGGCGACCCGGAGGTACTCCTCGCGCGGTTGCGCGAGCGACGGATCGATCTGGAATATATTTTAGTCACGCACAGACACGACGACCATTGCGACGCGGCGGGAGCGGTAGCAACCGCCTATCCCGATGCGCGTATCGTCATGCACGAAATCGACGCACCTGCGATCGGAGCGCTCGCGAAGCGGGCGCTCCCCGTGCGAAAAGGGGAGCGGCTCGCATTCGGCGCGACCGCCATCGCATCGCTCCCGACGCCGGGGCACACCGACGGTTCCTCCTGTTTTCTCATCGACGATCTGCTCTTTACCGGCGACACGCTCTTTGCCGGCAGCGTCGGTGCTTGCTTCGGCGATCGCTTCGGCTACGCCGACCTCCTCGCGAGTATACGTCGCGAACTCTTCACGCTTCCCGACGATACCGCCGTCTTTCCGGGGCACGGGCCACCGACGCGCGTCGGATGGGAACGCAACGAAAATCCCTTCTTCCTCGATAAGGATTCCGCACGATGACCTCGTCCCCACTCTGGTACCGCATGCGCGGGCTCATGATGTTCCTCATCGTCTTCTTGAGCTTCTATCTCGCATACGGCATCTCGAACGCGAGCGGTCAATCGACGTTGCCTACGGCCTGGCAACTCGCGGGCGACAACGGGATCGAACGCTTTCGGCTCGTTTTCGCCATCGCCGCACTCTTTCCGATCGCGACGTTCTGGTTGCGGTGTTGGGGCGCCGCCTATCTGCGTGCGTCGACGGTCTGGGCGGCCGACGCCTCGGCGAGCCGCCTCATCGTCGCGGGGCCATTTCGCTATCTACGCAATCCTCTCTACCTCGGCAACCTGCTGATGCTTCCGTGGATAGCGCTTTTGATGCCGCCGTCGGGCATCCCCATACTCGTCGTGGCGATGCTTCTTTTTGTTACGGCGCTTTCGCGCCACGAAAGCGCCGTGCTCCACGATCGCTTCGGCGCCGAATACGATGCCTACGCCGCAAAACTTCACGCGCTCTTTCCTCACGCGCCGGTCCCGGCGTCGAGCGACGCCCCAACTCCGAACTGGGGCGATGGCGTGCGTTCCGAAATATTGACGTTGTTTTTTGCCGCGCTCGCCATCGCCATCGCCATAGCGCCGATGCTGCTCGTCAATCGTTGGCTCTGGGGCGTCGTGCTGCTCGGATACCTCCTGCAACGTTTCCTCGCGCGCCGAGATCCCCAAAAGGGCGAGGCGGACGCGCCGCAGGAATGAGATCGGCTACGCGCGGAGCTTGTAACCGATTGCGATGAGGCGAAGGGCGACGCTCACCGAGATCGCCGCGAGCACCGCGATCGCGCCAAGCGAATAGCCAAGTGGAAGGTAACCGCTGCCGGTATAACTATACCGAAATGCATCGATGATATAAAAGATCGGATTGAAGAGTTCGACCGCACGAAGATTCGCCGGCAACATCGTCGCCGAGGTAAAGACCCCACCGACGAACGTGAGCGGCGTGATGACGAAAGTTACGAAGGCGGCGATATGATCGAAGCGTTCGGCCATCAATCCAAAAATCAATCCCAACGACGAGAATAGCGTCGTAACGAGCACGATGCAGAGGACCGCGAGCCACCAATTTTGAGGCACCGCGTGGACCAGAAGAACGCCGAGCCCGCCGATGAGAATGGCGATGAGAAAGGCGCGAGCGAGGCTTCCCATGAGAAACCCCACGAGGATCTCTCCCGCGGCGAGCGGAGCGACCAACAACTCTTGGATGGAGTTCATAAATCGCCCCTGAAAAAACGAACTCGCACACTCGTCGTACGCCGTCGAGATCGTCTGCAGCATGATCAGGCCGGGGATGAGGAACTGCGCGTAACTCACACCCCCGACGTTCTGGATGCGGCTTCCGATCGCGAGACCGAAGATGAACACGTAGAGCAAGGTGGTGATCACCGGCGGCCATACCACCTGATTGATTACCTTCAACGAGCGCACGATTTCGCGTTTCGCCACGGTGAGCAAGCCCACCCAATTAACGGCGTTCATCGCGTCAACTCCAAAAACACGTCTTGCAGGTCGCGATCGCGAACGAGATCGCTCGTATCTTGTTCGGTGACGATCCGCCCCGCGCGAACGATGGCGATGCGTTTGCAGAGCGCCTCGGCCTCCTCTAAATAATGCGTGGTCAGAACGATCGTCGTTCCATCGGCATTGAGTCGCCGGAGAAGATCCCACAACTCGAGGCGCAGCTCCACATCCACCCCCGCCGTCGGTTCGTCGAGAACCAGAAGCTTCGGTTCGTGGATCAGCGAACGCGCGATCATCAATCGTCGCTTCATACCGCCGGAGAGTTTCGTGTACTCGCCATTCGCTTTATCCGCCAGCGAGAAACGTTCGAGCAAGTCGTCGGCACGCGCGCGCACCTTCGCTCCGCGCAGCCCGAAGTAGCCCGCCTGATAGATCAGGATATCTCGTATCGAAAGGTAACGATCGAGATTAATCTCTTGCGGACAGAGCCCGATCAGGCGCCGAGCCTCCCTCCACTGCCGTTCGGTGTCGAATCCGAAGATCGAAATCTTTCCCGAAGTCGGACGCACGAGCCCGACGCACGCCCCGATCGTCGTCGTCTTGCCGGCGCCGTTGGGGCCGAGAAACCCGAAGAACGCCCCCTGCGGCACGTTCATCGAGATCCCGTCGACCGCAATAAATTCGCCATACCGCTTCACCAAGCCGTCGATCTGTAGCGCGAACTCGCTCATGGAATGATGCTCGTCAGGCGTTTGTAACGATGGCGGCGCAGGGTCGCGATGAGCCGCATGCTGCCGGGTATTCCACACTCCGAGAGCTGCGTCGCGACGCGCTTGACGTCGAAATCGACACGACGGTGTTTTACTTGCCAACCACCGGAGCGTAGCGTGAGCAGTGCGTAGCACGCGCGTGGGTCGCCGTCCTTCGGCAGCCCGGCCGAAGCGACGTTCACCAGCAATCGACCGCGCCACGAACGCACGTAGGGGAGATGCAGGTGGCCGAAAGCGATCACCGGGGCCGCCTCCGAGCCGATCATTCGCTCTAACGTTGCATCGTCGGCATCGGGCCAGAGGTGCTCGTCGTCATTCGTGGGATTGGCATGGACTACCAGCAGTTCTTCGGGCGCTTCACCGATGCGCAATGCGAAGGGAAGATCGCGCAACCACGCAAGCCATTTCTCCCCGAGCTCTCGGCGCGTCCATGCGAGGCGCGCCTCCTCGCCCTCGAAGCGCTCTTCCCCGGGCATCGCAAGATAGCGATCGGTATTCCCGCGCACGCATTGCGCGCCGATCTCGGAGAGGCGCTGCAATACTTTTCGGGGCCGCGGCCCATCCGCGCAAAGATCGCCCGCAGCGACGATCGCATCTGCGCCCCCTTGCGCGGCCAGGTCGGCGAGGCAGGCATCGAGCGCCACGAGATTTCCGTGGATGTCGGAAAAGATCGCAACGCGCATGCCTTCGCTCACGATCGCGCGACCGCCAAAACCAACGAGGACGGCGTCATCCCGATCTTCGTAAATTCGTAGCAATCGAAACACTCGAGACTCACGCCCGCCCGGCTGAGAATGCGAAGGGATTCACGATACCGCAAATCGACGAGCGCGTGGCGCTCGTTGAGCAGCATCAATCCCGCCGCTCGCTCCTCACCACGCGGTAGGACGATGCGTTGTAATCCCACGAAGGCAGACGCATCGACCGCATCGTCGACGAAGGCGATGGTTTGGGGATCGATCGGCGCTACGACCGATCGCAAGGAGAAGCTCTTTCGCGCGATCTCGACGTGCGTACAGTGGTAACCGTGAGCGGTCAGCAAGGAAGCCATGCCGCGGCGTCCGAGTTCGTTGCTCAAGGCTCCCACGCCGAGAAAAGCGCGCGCGCCGAGCAATAGCACGTCGTCGCCGCTAAAAAACGCCGGGGCTGCGATATGCCCCGCAATTGGAATCTCTTCGCGGGCGAATGCGGCACGCGTACGATCGGTCGCAGCGCGTCGCTCCATGACGCTGGGACGCATGATCGCGACGCCGTCTTCGAGGCAAACCGCACTTTGCGCTACCGCGCTCTCCAGCGGGTCGAGCGCCGAGCCGGCAATCTCGATAATTTCAACGCCGAACGAAACGAGCAGTTTGCGGAGATTTTCATGTTGTTCGAGCGCGCGCGCGTAAATCGCCGACGGCTCCGATGGGAGGGGGACGGCGCGTTCGATCGCCGCGCTCGGCCGCACCAGCGCCGCGCGCCGCAGCATTCCGGTCGGCGACCCGATGAGCCGTGGACCGTAGTGTAGTTGAACGTTACCGCTCATCGCTGCATCCTTTCATTCGTTCCGAGATCGGGGGCCGACTCGTCGACCGTCGAGGTAAAATAATTAGCGAGGTCGGAGGCCAACAGATCGCCGAGTGAGAGCGCCGGAAGCCCGAGAATCTCTTCCTCGGTCTTCAGCACGCTCGCCGTGCTCGCGTGCGCGTGCCCGAAAAAGCCGCGTTTGGCATACGGCGAAACGATCACCGCGAAGCTGTGTTTCGGGTCGGCCGCCGTGGCGCCGATCGCTTGACGCGGCGAGATGAATATCGCGGTCGATCCCCAGGCACTGCTTTTGGCAATCGCATCGACGATTTTTCCCAGCGCGCGATCCTGCACGAGCGGATCGTTCGACGATAACTCGATCGCTTGATAGGTGGGAATATCCCCGCGCCGCGCTTCGCGCGCGTATTGGGAGACGAACGCCGCCGCCAGCGCTCGATCGCTCGCACGTTGACCGGCTTTGGGAGCGTACCCCACCGCCCCATGAAGGACGTGCAGCAGCGGAATACCGATCGCCATCGGACCCTCGGGAAGCATCGCTCCATAGACGCGGTAACTCATTCCCGCCCGAGCGAGGGCGTTGACGATATAGCCGCTCCGTGGATAGAGATCGGGGGGCATCGCCTCGACAGAGCGACGCCCGCGAAACGTATCGAGCAGCCATGCCGAGGGCGTGATCGTCCCCGAATATGCAAGTTGCGAACCAAGTTCGCTATTGGGGGCGTCGGCATAAAATTCGCCAGCTACCGCAAAATCATTCGCGAGTACGCGAAGATTCGGCGTCGCATTAAAATAGGTGGGGCCGAGCGAGATATCGACGACATGAGCGATCGCGTCGCTCTTCCGCCCGGAACGCAATGGTGGAATCAGCGCGCCGCCGCGCACCAAATGTGAAACGCGGGAGTAACGTAGCGCGGAGAGCGTCGTCCGTTCGAGGGGGATTTTCGTCAGAACGATCCGTTCGAGGGTCGCGCTCACGCCGTTACCCTCCGCATTTGCAACGAACAAGAGTTTATCGTTGGGCGCGAGCGAGAGGGCGATCGGGCGCGCGCCGGTGGGGATGAGTCCGAGGCGGTGAAGGACCCCAGGCGTGCTCGCGTCGAGTACCGCCACGGCATTGAGCCCGGAGAGCGCCACGAAGAGCTCGCGCCCGGTCATCGAGGGAACCATCGCCGTGGGCATGGTTCCGTAGGGCGCGTCGGCAAAAAGACGCAAATCGATGCCGTCGACAACGTGCGGTGAATCGCCGAGGGAGACGGCGACGACGCGGTCGACACCGGCGAGCGTGACATAGGCAAAACGCCCGCCCGGCTCGATCGCCACCGCTTCGGGATCGACGCCACCTACCGTCGTGGCGCCGTCGAGCGGAGCATCGAGCGGAATGTTTTCCGAACTCGCCGTCGAGGAGTCGAGCGAGCGCACCGCAAGGTTTGAGGCGCTCGCCGCCGCACCCGCGGCGAAGATGCGCGGCCCAAACGCAGCGAGACCGCTGGGGAGCGCGCCTACGCTCATCGAGGCGACCGGCCTGCGCGTCGCGAGATCGATGGTATCGAGGCGACCGTTGCGGTCGTCGGCGACGAGAAGCAGGTGACCCGATTCCGCCAATGCGAGATGCATCGGCTCGGGGTCGCTGCCCGGAAGCGAGATACCCGGATGGAGCGGCGCGAGCGATCCGTCGGCCCCCACCGAGAAGAGCGCGACTTTTCCGGCCCGAGCCTCTGAGGCGACGAGAATCGTCCGGCCGGGCATGGCGGGATCGTGCAGGGCGATGAGGCCACCGACGATCTCGGTATGCAAGCCGCTATTGGGAACGCGGGCCACGATTTGCATCGTGCGCGTGTCGAGCGTTCGCAGCATCGTCTTACCGCTCGCGGCGCGCCCGCCGACGACGGCGAAGCGCCCCCCAGGAATCAATGCAAGCGCGGTGACGCTCGCGCCGATCGCGACGCTCTTCCCGACGGGAGCGACGATGCGCCCGCTTGGAAGAATCGCCACGTAGGGCAGCCCGGGGTGCGGGATGCCCGCCGGGCGGTTCCCGGCTGGGGCGCTATAGAGGCGGGTGGTAACGGGCGCGGCGCCCAGCAAAACGGCGGCCAATGCCGCCGCGATGAGAGAACGGAGTTGCACCCCCGTAGGCTACGGATGAAGGGCGGCGATGCCCTCCCTTTTTCTCGTTTACGGCTTATCGAGGCGGTAGCCGATGCCGCGGACGCTAGCGATTTCGAGGGGCGCGGCGATCTCGCTGATTTTCTTGCGGAGGGCGGCGATATGAACGTCGACCACGCGAGTCGGGACCCCCGAGGTGTCGTTCCAGACGTGCTGGAGAATCTGCGCTCGCGTGAGGAGCCGTCCCTCCGCCTCGGCCAAGAACCAGAGGAGCCGGAACTCCAGCGCGGTCAGGGTCGCAGTCGTCGAGCCGTGCACGATTGCGTGCTGGTCGCGGTCGAGAATCGCCTCACCGATCCGCAATTGCGAATCGAGTTCGCGAATAGCCACCGAGCGATCCCGACGCCGAAGAAACGAAGCGACGCGCGCGACGAGTTCGTTGCCGGAGAACGGCTTGGTGATATAGTCGTCCGCGCCGAGCCCGAGCCCCAAAAGAATATCCTGCTCGCGCGTGTGCCCGCTCACCATGAGGATATAGCAATTTTGGGTATTGCAGAGCGACGTGCAAACATCGAGCCCCGAGATATCGGGTAGCCCGACGTCGAGCACGACCACATCGGGGCGCTGATCGGCTGCAATTTCAAGACCTTCGACACCCGACCCGGTGACGCGAACCTCGTACCCGGCGCGTTCGAGTACGCTACGTTCGAGAGCTGCGACATCGTCATCATCTTCTATGACGAGAATGCGTCCCTGCGGCATGGTTCCTCCGACTTCAAGTTCGGGAAACGGCTACGAGCGATCAAACCAGCGTCTGAGCGCTCTCTTCTTCGTTCATTACGAGGGCACGGCGAGCGACGCCTTCCTCGATAGCGGCCTCGCCGACGGCCTTGGCGACCGCCCCGACGACGCGCTGGTCGAAGACGCTCGGGATGACGTATTCGGCGTTCCGTTCCTCGTCGCTCACCATCTCCGCGATCGCACGCGCCGCGGCGAGTTTCATCGACTCGGTGATGCGGCTCGCGCGAACGTCGAGCGCCCCGCGGAAGATTCCAGGAAAGGCTAAAAGGTTGTTGACCTGGTTGGGAAAATCGGAGCGCCCGGTGGCGATGACGGTGGCGACCGGGGCGGCCGCATCGGGCATTATTTCGGGGGTTGGGTTCGCCATCGCAAAGACGATCGGATCGCGACCCATCGTTGCGATATCTTCGGGCTGCAGCACCCCCGGTGCCGAGACGCCGATAAAGACGTCGGCGCCCTTGAGCACCTCGGCGAGCGTGCCGCGACGGTTCTCGCGGTTGGTGTTCTCGGCGAGCCAGCGCCAATGGGGATTATCGTAGCGGTCGCTCCGATTGAGCGCGCCGACGCGATCGACCGGGATCACGTCGCGGACGCCGGCGCCGAGCAGCATTTTAATCGTCGCCGTTCCGGCGGCGCCGCTCCCCGATACCACGACCTGAAGGCTGGAGAACTCCTTGCCGACCACCTTCGCCGCATTCATCAACGCCGCCAGGATGACGACCGCGGTACCGTGTTGGTCGTCGTGCATCACCGGAATATCGAGACGCTCGATGAGTTTCTGCTCGACTTCAAAGCAGCGCGGAGCGGAGATATCTTCGAGATTGATACCGCCGAACACCGGGGCGATTCGCACGACGGTTTCGACGATTTCGTCGACATCTTTGGTGTCGAGGCAGATCGGAAAGGCATCGATATCGGCGAACTGTTTGAAGAGCATCGCTTTGCCCTCCATCACCGGGAGCGCTCCGAGCGGGCCGATATCTCCCAATCCGAGGACCGCCGTGCCGTCGGAGACGACGGCGACGCTGTTCCGCTTGATCGTCAGTGCGAACGCTTTGCTCGGGTCCGCCGCGATCGCCATCGATACGCGCGCGACGCCGGGGGTGTAGACCGTCGAGAGATCCTGACGCGTCTTCACCGGAATTTTTGGTTCGACGCGAATCTTTCCACCGATATGAGCGAGGAAGGTCGAATCGGAGATGCTGATGATGCGCGCGTCTTCGATCGCTTCGACGCAACGGCGCACGTCGTTCCCGATTTGTTCGGAGCTAACGTTCACGGTAACGTCGCGAATGACGCGCGAGCGATTGACCGACCGCATATCGACGGCGGCGATCACGCCCCCGGCGTCGCCGATCGCATTGGCGAGGACGCCGAAAGCGCCCGTTTCGTTCGGCATTTCGACGCGCATGATGAGCGTAAAACTGATTGCAACTTGCGCCACGACTACGATCCTCCTAAGGTGCGGATAGCGATCCGCTTACTTGCATCTCTGCGACCCGGAAACTCGGAGCGGCGATCGATCCGTCGAACTTGAGATCGTTTGCGACGGCATCGATACCTGCGAGTATCTCGGGGAACGGAGCTGCAATCGTGAATTCTTCAATAGATTCTGCTAGTTCACCATCGCGGATCATTATTCCGCGTGCGCCGCGACTGTAGAGACCCGAGGCGTGTTCGGTTGCGAAGCCGATCGTCTCCATCACCAAGATTCCGCGCGCGGTCGCGGCGACCAACGCTTCGGGCGTCTGCTTTCCGGGCGCAAGAAAGAAGGTATTCGGCCCTATTCCTCCACCCGAAGCGTTCCCGGTGCTGCGGGCGCCGAGCCGCCGCGCGTAATAGGTATCGAAAAGAAACGAGCGCAGCGTGCCGCGTTCGAACACCGTCGTCCGCTGCGTCGGCACCCCTTCGTCGTCGAACGGCGAGGAGCCCAACGCTCCGGGGATCGTGCCGTCATCGTAGATCTCGAGCAAGTCGCTACCGACCCGTTCGCCGATTCGCCCGGCGAGCCACGAATTCCCCACTGCGACATTTGCCGCATTGCACGCGGCGAAGAGATCGGCGAGCAGCGCCGCCGCCACCTCCCGGTCGAAGACGATCGCCGTCGTCTGCGTCGGCGGCTTCGTCGCGCCGCAGAATGCGACCGTGCGTCGCACCGCTTCGCGGGCGACGGCGTCGGGTGCGTCGAGCCGCGACAGGAAGCGCGATGCGTCGCCGTAATGCGCCGTGCGCCGATAGGCGCCCTCGCTCGCTACCGGCGAGGTCGAAAGCGCGGCTTGCGTTCCGCGATAACTCCCCAGCGCCCCACGCGAATTGGCGAGCGCCATCGTCACGCATGCGTCGTGGTAACTCGAACCGTTACTGTTGTCGATTCGCGCGTCGGTGGCGCGTATCGACCGCTCGACGTTCCGGACGTCATCGAGACGCTCGTCGTCGTCACGGTTTTCGATCGACTCATCGTAGAGATCGAGGCGCCGATCGGGTAGCGCGCACGGATCGGGCAGCCCGGCGTAGGAATCGACGCCGACGTATCGTGCCTGCTCCAACGCCGAGGTTACGCCCGCGCGAATCTCTTCATCGCTCCAGTGCGTCCCCGCCAACGTCGCCTTGCGACCGTCGAGAAAGAGCCGCATCGAGAGCGATCGCCCATCCGATGCGTCGAGTTTCGTAATGCGTTCGCCGCGTGCCTGAGCGTTGAAGCGACGTGCCAGCACGATGCGTGCTTCGGCATCGCTCGCACCGGCCGCTAGTGCGATCTCCACCGCGCGTCGCGCGCGCTCCCGTGCCTCCTCTTCACGCACCTTCGGTTCCTCCGAGGCTCATCGCCGATACCTTCAGCGTCGGCATGCCGACACCGACCGGCACGTACTGCCCACCCTTGCCGCACGTATAATGCCGACGTGCGAGGCGCGCATCGTTTCCCACCGCGGTAACCTTCGTCATCGCATCGGGGCCGTTCCCGACGATCGTTGCATTTTTCACCGCCGCGCCGAGGCGCCCTCGCTCGATACGGTAGCCCTCTGCGATCATGAAGACGAAATCGCCTTTCCCGATATCTACTTGCCCGCCGGCAAACGATTTTGCATAGATCCCGTCGCGTACCGACGCGATCATTTCGTCGAGCGGCACGTCGCCCGGCGGCATATAGGTATTGCACATTCGCGGCTGCGGCAGGTGCCGGAAGGATTGTCGCCGACCGTTTCCCGTCGAGCGCACTCCCATCAAGCGCGCGTTGAGTTCGTCGTGGAGGTAACCGCGTAAAATGCCGCGTTCCACCAAGACCGTATGCCCGCACGTCGTTCCCTCGTCATCGAACGATGCGCTACCGCGTTCTTCGGGGAGATTGCCGTCGTCGTAAATCGTGACGCATTCGCTGGCGACGCGTTCGCCGATGCGGCCGCTATAGAGCGAGACGCCTCGCCGATTGAAGTCGCCCTCGAGGCCGTGTCCGACCGCTTCGTGCAGCAACACGCCGCCGCCGCCGGCACCGATCAACGTTTCGAATTCTCCGGCGGGAGCGGGGCGCGCGTCGAGATTCACCGTTGCGATACGCGCGGCTTCGCGAGCGAGCTGTTCGGGAGTCGTCGAGCCGAAAAAATCGAGCGAGGTTCGCCCACCGTCGGCACAATATCCCGTACCGCGCTCGCGCCCCGCGCGCGCGATGCATTGGACGCCGAGCGTCACCATCGGGCGACGATCGAAACGAAAGGAACCATCGCTCCGGGCGATCCAGAGTTCTTGCAACTCGTCGACAACGTGCGCGTTCACCGCGACGATGCGCGGTTCGCTCGCGCGCGCGGCGATCTCCGCACGTTCCAGGAGTGCGGCTAGCAGGGCCGGCGCGGCGTTCTCGGTCCGCGCGCGGTCGTAGAGGGCATCGCGAGCGCGCTCGAGCGATTCTAGCCGCGTCGCTCTCACCGAGCCTTCGGCGGTCAAGCGGGCGATCGCCGCCGCACGCCCCGCCGCCTCGATCAAACGCTCCTCGGTGAGATCTTCGGTGTAGGCATATCCAGCCGACTCACCGACGACGACGCGCACACCCGCTCCGAGATTCTGCGAGAACCCCGCTTCGTGAATCGCTCCTTCTTGCAAGCGCATCTGCACCGTCGAACGACATTCGCAAAAAACGTCGGCAAAGAGTCCGCCGTCGCGGAGTGCGCGGTCGAGAATTCGCTGTGCGCCCTGCGCGGTAAGTGGATCGTTCGCCATGCTCTCTTTACATCACATCAACGACAGCGCTTCGACGCTGCGGCGCATCGATCTGTCCGGATCGCCCGGCGACCCGTTAACCAGAAACGCAAAAATGACCTCTCCGTGATGTCGCGTTCGAACGAAGCCCTCCAACGACGAGGCATCGTCGAGATGCCCCGTTTTGGCGCGAACGCGTCCGTCGGCGGGGCCAAAATCGATCCCCTGCAGCGTACCGTCGAGATCCGCGCGCGCGAGCAGCGAGTCCAAGTCGTACGCACCGCTTCCGCGCGTTCGCAGGAGGATGGTGGCCAGCGTGATCGCGGAAACGCGATTTCCGTGGCTGAGCCCCGAACCGTCAAGCAGCTTGAGGCCCGGCGTCGGCACGCGCATGCGGCGCAACGTCGCTCGCTCGACGCGGACGCCGTCGGCGACGTTCGCTCGCCCGTACACGCGGAGCGCGACGGCGCGAAGCAATTGTTCGGCATAATGGTTGTCGGACTGCACCAGCATGTGCCGTTCGAGGTCGCGCAACGTCGAAGAGCGATGGTTCCACCAAATCGAGGTCGCAAGCGGAGCCGGCTCGACGAGCACCTGCTTTCCAACGGCGATACCCTCGCGCAGCAGTGCGTCGCGCAACACGGCGGCGGCGTGTCGGTTCGGATGCGTTACCGGAACCGAATCGACGAGATTCCCGCCGACGGAGAGCGCGGAGGTCGGCGCCTGATAGGGCGCGCCGTCGTCCTCCGGGTTCCAGTGCGGGTTGATCTCCGCACCGAGACTCGCGCTGGGATCGACGGCAATGCGCGCCACCGAACGCACCCCCGATGCGCGCAGCGAACGCGCCGCCGCTTGCAGATCGCGTACGCGCAAGCTCGGGTCGCCCGAACCGACCGCCCAGAGCGTTCCGATGCGATGGGTGCTGCGGTACGGGGCGCGCGCCACGAGCAGCGTTGGAAAGCGAAAATTCGGGCCGAGAATGCGTAGCGCGGTCTCGGCGACGATGATTTTCTGCGCCGACGCGGGTGCTGCGGTGCCGGTCGATCGATCGGAGAAGATCGTGTGGCCGCGTTCGTCGAGGACGATCAGCGAATACCGGCGAGCGCCTTGCAACGATGGCGCAAAAAGCTTCGCGATCTTTCCGGCAATCGCGTTGCGAGCGCGCCGCCCCCAACGGACGTAACGCTCCGGGGAGCGCACGGGTATCGGCGTCGCTCGCGCGACGTCGAGAGGCGCCGTTTTCGGTGTCGCGGACGTTCGATGTCCTCCGAACGCGATAACGATCGACGCATACGCTGCGAAGAGCAGCGTCGCGACGATCGATATGCGCTTACGGAGTCTCGAGTGCCGCGATTCGCTCGGCGATCTTCTTCTGCTCTTCACGCAACCGGTCGATATCTTCGCGTAAATGCACCACCTGCGTTGGGACGCGGAGCCCTTCGCGTATCGCCATCGCGGCCTCGGCGGCATCGCGGCGCGTGCGTCCGTCGTGCGCGCTACGCGCCAGGCGATCGAGCGCGCCGAGCGCGCGCGCATCGCCTAAGCCCTCCAAAGCGGAGATCGCCGCGAGTTGAACCAAAAACGCGTCGTCGTCGAGCAGCGCCATCAAGGCGTCGACGACGGCGCCTCGTTTGGGCTCTACCAATGTTCCAACACGCCCCAACGCTGCGACCGCGGCGCGTCGCAAGCCTTCGTCGTGCCCCGGAGCGCTCGCCTCGAGGATCGGTTCGAATGCGCGCTCTTCGGCGAGCTCGGCGAGCCCGCGTATCGCACCGGCTTCGATGGTGCCGTTCCAGCTGCGCTGCGCGCCGAGCGCGACCAACACCTCGAGTGCGCGCGGATCTCGCGTTTTCCCCAGTGCGTGCGCCGAGGCGGCGCAGACGAAATAGGATGCGTCCTCCCGAGCGCGAGCGATCAATGCATCGGCGACGGCGGATTCGCGCCAGCTTCCCAACGCATCGGCGACCGCCCGTCGCACTTTCGGGTGTGCGTGCGCGAGCGCCGCGAGCAAAATATCGCGCGCCCACGGCGCGCGGCTCGCCCCCAACATTCGCGACGCTTCCGCGAGTACGCCCCAGAACGGCTCGCGTTCGAAGGCGTCGGCGAGCGCGCGACGCGCCGCGAGGCTTTCGTCGCGCACGAGTTCGTCGGCCGCTCGAATACGCGCGATCGGATCGGAATCGCCCGCGAGGACGTTCGCCGCCGCACTCGCTCCTAATGCAAACCGAACGCGCCCGAGAATCCCCGCTCCCGGATCGATACGAATCAGCTTCGGTTCGCGTTCGCACGGAATCACGAAGCGTTCGTTCTGGCGCTCCACTCGAAGCGTCAAACGCCGCTCGCCGGCGATCGGCTCCGCTCCGACATCGCGGATAATTTTTTCAGGGCGTTCGTCGCAGATGCCGACGAGCAGATCGAACGGAAACGGCGGGTGTTCGTCGTCGATGGCTTGCTCTTGATCGACTTCAACTGTCAGAGCCGAGCGTTTCTCATCCCAGCGCGCGGCGATCTTTAGTTCGGGATGCCCGGCTTTCATCACCCACCGATCGAAGAAGCCGCGCATGTTCCGGCCGGTGCTCTCTTCGATGGCGCGCACGAAATCGATCGTCTCTACGTTGCGCTGAGCGTTCTGCGCGACGTAGTGCCGGATCGAGCGCCAGAACCGAGCCTCGCCAAGATCGCGACGCAACATGTGGAGGACGGCGGCGCCCTTTTCGTAGAGGTGGCGATCGAAAAGTTCGATCGGGTCGCGAAACCGATTGCAGACGATCGGACGGCGATACCGCGTTGCGTCTTCTTCGAAATAATGCGAGAGGCAACCGAGATGGTGGTAGAGATATTCGTCGTATCCGAGATCCCGCTCGAACCACACCCCTTCGAAGAACGTCGCGAAGCCTTCGTTCAGCCAGGCGTGCGCCCAATCGCGGCAGGTCAACAAATCGCCGAACCATTGATGCGCCAGTTCGTGCGCGGCGAGGTAATCGGCCGAATAGTCGATTGCGGCGCGCTCGTCGTGGAGGACGCGATCGGTCTGCGTCGTCGCCGAGGTATTCTCCATGCCGCCGAAAATAAAGTCGCTCACGGCGATCTGCGAATAGCGCGCGTAGGGATACGGCGTGCCGATCCGCTCTTCGAAGAGGTCGATCATCGCCGGCGTTTTTCCAAACGCGCGACGCGCGTCGTCGGTGCGCCCCGGCAACGCGTACAACAACACCGGTACTTTGCGTTCGCCGGCGACCCCGAGGTCGATCTCGTCGAAGGGCCCCGCGACCATCGTCATGAGATAAGTGCTGTGTTGAATTTCCTGACGGTAACGGAAGAGGCTCTTCTCCCCTTCGTCGCGCCGCTCGACCAAAGCGCCGTTTGCGAGCGCGAAGAGACCGCGGTCGACGACGACCGTCGTTTCCGTCGGTTGCTTGGAATGCGGATAATCGAGACAGGGAAACCAGTAGCGCGCGTTTTCGTCCTGACTCTGCGTCCAACAATGGGCGATTTTTTGCGGATAGCTCGCGCTCGGGGCAATAAAAAAAAGCCCGGCTCGCGGGTTCGTAACGCGATAGACGACGCTCACCTCGCAGCGTTCGTCGGCACGCAGCGTCGGTTCGAACGCAATCTCCAGACGGCCGTCGCGCGCTTGAAAGCGTTGCGGCTGTCCGTCGCGCGTTACCGACGAGACGGCGAGATCGACGGCGTCGAATGCGAGCCGCTCGACGGGTTCGTCGAGCGCGCGAAGGCGCGTCGTGCAGACGCCGTCGAGCACCCGCTCTGACAATCGCGGTTCGAGCGTGAGGACGATCTCTTCGACCTCGACGGTTTTATCGGGACCATATCGATCGCGCGCTCCCGGAAGGGCAAAGGCACGGTGAGCGTCCTCTATGCGCTGTGCGAATTTCATCGCAAAGACTTTCGCTCGTAGGGGCCTTGGAGCCCCCCCGTCACCGGCAGAACGACGCCGGTGATGAAATCGCGCTCCGGTGCGACAAAAAACCGAACCGCGTCGAGCACGTCCTCGAACGAGCCGGCTCGGCCGACCGGGTTTTCGGCCGGCCTCCGAAGCGCGTCGGCACGAGCGAGCGTCTTATCTCGAATATCCCCCGGCTCGACGGCATTGACCGTGATTCCAGTGCCGGCGACCTCCGCAGCGAGCGTGCGGAGCAACGATATCAACGCGCTCTTCGCGGCTGCATGCATGCCGAGCCCGGGAGCGGCGGCCGCGAACGCGGAGCCGTTCATGCCGAAGGCGACGATCCTCCCGAACCCCGCCGCACGCATTCCGGGGAGGACCGCCCTCGCCGCGAGCCACGCACTCCGCACGTTGCCATCGAACGTGGCGCGATACTCATCGTCGCCGGCGCTCTCCAATCGCGCGAATTGCAACGGACCGACGGCATGCACGAGCGTGTCGAACGGCCCGTGCTCGCGCACGCACTCGGCGAGCGTTCGTTCGATCTGCGCGCTCTCGACGAGAAAATCGATGCGCGTCGCACTCGCGCGCGCGCCGGCGGCGCGAATACGAGCGAGCGTTTGCTCGGGGGAGCTTTCGCGCCAGGTAATCGCAACGCGTTCGAATCCATCCTCGGCGAGCCCGGCCGCGATGCCGGCGGCGAGCCCGGAGGCCGCTCCCGTAACGAGAACCGAACGGCCGTTAATGCGTCGCACCCACCGGCGAGAGTTCGGCTCGAACGGCGCGGCGATCCGCGCGCCGTTCGAGCGCGCCCATCCAGGTGTTATAGATCATCGGCACCAGGAAGAGCGTCAGTACGAGCGAGGAGAGCAACCCGCCGATGATGACGGTCCCCATCGCTTGACGCCACTCCGCACCTTCGGCGAAGCCCAGCGCCAGCGGCAACATGCCGAAGATCATCGCTGCGGTCGTCATGAGGATCGGGCGAAAGCGCGTCGCGGCGGCCTCGAGCACCGCTTCGCGCACGCGCATGCCGCGCTTGCAGAGCGTGTTGGAATAGTCGACCAAAAGAATTCCGTTTTTCGCTACGAGGCCGAAGAGCATGACGATTCCCAGCATCGAGATGATATTGAGCGACTGACCGAGCTCGCCGGGAAGGTGCCCCATGAACGCGAGCAGCATCAGCGCGCCGACGATCGCGACGGGTACCGAGAACATGACGATCAGTGGTTCGAGGAGATTCCCGTACAGAATGACCATCAGCAGGTAGACGAGCCCGAACGAGGTCAGGAGAGCGATGCCCATGTTGACGAGCGTTTCGGAGAGAAACTGCGTGTCTCCCTGCGCTTTGAGGTGAACTCCGGCCGGCAAGAATCCCGGCTCCCGCAATTTTTTCTCTAACGGGGCGACCACCGCGCCGAGTGCGTAGCCGGGCAACACATCACCCAAGACGTTGACGACGCGTTGCCGATCGTAGCGTTCGATTTTCGTCGGCGCTTTTTTCCAGCGGAAACGCGCGACGTCGCCGAGGGGAACCAGCGTTCCGTCCGAGGCGCGCACTTTCACGTTTTCGAGTTGCGCGAGCGTACGGCGATCGGCTTTCGGAAACTGCACGTAGACGTCGATCAGCCCGTTGGGCGTCCGGACCCTCGTGGCGACCGCTCCGGCAATCGCTATGCGCGCCGCCTCGGCGGCCGCTGCCGGGGAGACTCCGAGGAGAATCGCCTTCCCTCGTTCGATCGCCACGCGCAGTTCGGGCGCTGCGACCTCCGCGGAGGTCTGCACGTTCACCGATCCCTTCGTCTCGCGTAGAACGTTTGCGACTTTTTCGGCGGCCGCATCTATTTCGTTATCGGGGCCCTGCACCGCATAGAAAATTGGTTGACCGCTTCCGCCGCCCGTATCGCCGGCGACTTGAAAATCACCGCCCGGTGCGAGCGCGGCAAAGGGGCGAATTTTGGAAATCGTTGCGTTGGTATTGCCGCGATCCGCGGCATGCATGTTCGCGTCGAGCTGCGCGTAATTCCCACCGGTCAACGAGCCCCATCCCGAGGGCATGCGACCGACCGTCGAGCTCACGGATTTGACGCCCGGGAGCTTCATGACGGCTTTTTCGATTGCATCGACGCCCTTCGCCGTCACCGCGATCGGCGTACCCGGTGCGTACGCGAGGGTCATTCGAATATGCCCGGTCTGCTCCGCGGGCACGAAATCGAAGTTAATTCCGCCGAGCGCGACCATCAGCACGGCGAGTACCGGCGGAATGACCAGCGTCGCGATCGCCGTCGGGCGATGCGATCCCAGCGATGCGATGCCGCGCATCCAGGGCCGTAGCGAGCCGCGCCGGCGAAGGATCGCTGCATAGCCGTAGACGGCCAACGTGCCGAGTAAGACGACCGCATCGATACCGATCGCATTTTTACCGCTACCGACTAACGAAAGCGCGTTCACCAACAATACCGCGCAGACGAAGGCGACGAAACTTCCGTGCCGTAACGCTGCCGGGAGAAGACGCGTGCGATAGAGATCGAGTACCGCCGCGTAGCGGTGGACGAACAAATTGAGCAGCAAGAGCGCGAGCGCGAAGACGCCGAAGACGTTGAGAATCGTCGCGCGGAAGATCGCCCCCAATGCAAAGAGCAGCACTGCGGCGACGAAGACCGAAAGATGCGCGCGCCTCGTATCGAGCGCCGCGAGCCAACGCGGCGGCTCCTTTTCAATTTTCTTCACGCTCCAGAACGCCGCGAGCATAGGCGTCAGCGTAAAGGAAACGAGCAGCGAAAAGAGCGTTGCGATAACCACCACCGCCGCATACTCTTTGAGGTACGCGCCGACGATACCGGGCAGAAACGCAATCGGAAGAAAAACGACGACGTCGACCATCGTAATGGCGATCGCAGCGCCGCCGATCTCCGTTCGCCCGTCGATGGCGGCCGCATGGGAATCTTTCCCCATCTCACGATGCCGCGTGATGTTTTCCAATACGACGATGGAGTCGTCGACCAAGATGCCGATGATCAATGCCAAGCCCATCATCGACATACTATCGATATGAAAACCGAAGGACTTCATCAGCACGAACGTCGAGAGGATCGACGTTGGAATCGAAATCATGACGACGGCGGCGTTCCTCCATGCGTGGAGGAAAAGCATCATCACGATTGCAGTGAGTACGACGCCTTCGAAGAGCGATTGCCAGACGCCGACGAGCGACTTCTGCGTAAAATCGGCGGGAGCGTCGATCTCGTGGAACGTTACCTGCGGAAACTGCTTCTCGATTTCTTTGATGTGCGCTCGCGCGATCTGCGTGGTCGTGATCTCATCGGTTCCGATCGCTCGCCCCAAACTGACGTAAAGGCGGGGTTGCCCGTTATAGTGCGAGATCGAGCGCATCTCGATGTGCCCGTCGTCGACCGTTGCGACGTCGCCAACACGAAGATTGCGGTTGCCGACTCCGGGAACGACGAGCGGGATATCGGCGATATCGCTCGCACTCTCGATACCCGAGCGGATCGAGACGGTCGCCTCGCGCGTCGGCTGCTCCAAAAGCCCGCCGGGGAGATTCGCGTTATTCCCCGATACGGCGTTAAAAACGTCGCCGAGCGTCGCGCCGATCCCGTCGAGCGCGGCGGGATTCGGACGAACGTTGAACTGCCGTGTCGCAAGGCCGTAGACGTCGACGGTCTGGACGTTAGGGATCTCCTGCAACATCGGTTCGATTTGATTCGTCGTGAGATCGGCGAGTTGCATCGGCGAGAGGGTCGACGAGCTGAGCGCGAGGTCGAGCAGTGGTTGCGAAGCGCCGTTCCGTTGCACCGACGGTGGGTCCATATCCGCAGGCATGTAGACGCGCGCGGTATCGACGCGCCGCTGCACGTCGATCGCGGCGATGTCGAGATTGGTACCGAGCTTGAAACGAACGAGGACGACCGCGCTCCCTTCCTGGGTGGTCGCGGTGACCTGATCCATGTTCTGCGTTCCGACGAGTTGATCTTCGATGGGTTTGACGACCAACTTCTCCATCGTCTGCGGCGAGGCGCCCGGATAACCAGCGGCGACGATGACGAGCGGATAATCTGTCCCCGGTGGGTTCGCGCTACGGCCGATTTGGAAAAATGCGACGATTCCGGCGATGGCGAGCGCGATGAAGATCGCTGCGGTGACCATCGGCCGGGATATCGCAAAACGGGTCAACCACATACGCCTTCACTCCTTCGATCGCCGGGGCGCCGACGCGCCTCTCAGCATACTACGCCAGAATCGCCCGACGAGTTTCAGGGATGAGGGAGCGCCGGCCCGGAGCCCGAGAGGAGTGCGCGCCGTTCGACCAAGGCTTTGCGCAGCACCTCGAGATCCGCTGAAAATGCATCGAACGCGCCGTCGAGATCGGCCGCCTCGACCGTTAGCGAATCGGCGCTTTCGTAGAGCGAGCTCGCGGCAGTCGCCAGCCCGATATCGAATGCGAAGAGCCGATGCAGGGTCGGCAACTCGTCGCGAACGCGCGACCAAATGGGATCGGCGCCCGGCACCTCGAGGGTAAGGATCTCCGAACCGGCGGCATCGAGCCGCGAAGTCAGGTCGTGCAGCGCCTTCGCCCGCCGTAGTGCGTCGGCGGGCGGGAAGGGCTGCTCGCGCGTCGCAGCGGGAAGGAAGCGCTCTCGGTACCGCGCTTCGAGACTCCGAATGCGCGCGGCGGCATCGGCGAGTAAATTCGAGACGCGTTCGCGCACGAGGAGATCGTTCGCTCGCGCTTGGTTGCGAGCGTCGTAGAAATTGAAACCGAAACCGCTTAACGCAACTTGCAGGAGCGCGACCGTCGGGTCGTGCGAGGGCTGCGACGGATCGAGCAACGCTCGCACGACGTCCTCCGACGGTATCGCCGGGTTCATTTTCCGGTCGCCGTGCCGGTATCGGCGTTGCCGATAGGAAGCACCGGCGTCGCTCCGATGGAGAACGGCTGCCCGATCGCCATATTCGGCGCGCTCGATACGCCGCGTTCGGCCATGAGGATCGCGGCATAATAGCGGACCGCTTCCATCTCGGAGAGCCCGAACGCCTTGAGCGAGATCAGGGCGCGCATCCGCTCGTCGTTCGGACGCACGAGCACCTTCACGGTGTCGAGCGCGATGCCGTACCCGTCGAGGAATTCGCTCAAATGCGTGCGCACGAGATCGGTAAGATCGTGAATTTTTTCATTCACGCGCTCCAGGGGAGTCACCTGGATGAGTTGGTTGATCGCCTGTTCGACGACGGGACCGGCGTAATCGTTGATCTGATCGGTGAGCAGCGCATGGCCGCGATAGGGCATGTGCTGCACGAGCTTGAGCGCGCCGTCTTTCGTGGGAACGTGAATGTAGTAATCCACATCGTAGCTCATCTCCGCCATCTCTGCGGAGAGCGCGATTCCCGAGGAGCGCACGACGAGTTTCGCGCGATTGATATAGATCGCTTCGTACTGCCACGGGCTCTGACCGCCGAAAAATCCCTGAACGAAGGAACCGACGAGCGGCTTATCGCCGGTCGTGATCGGATATTGACCGGTTTCGTAAACGTTGAGAATCGCGCCGCGCGATTTCAAAACGCAGAAATGATTGCTTTCGACGGTTAGCAACGAACCGCTCACGATACTCGACGACGGGTAATGATAGATGAGGACCTCGGGGCCCATCACCTCCTGCCCGTTGTTATCGAGAGTAGAGATAACGCTCATGATCGGCATTAGATCGATTGTCCTTTATCGGCGAGTGGCGGCAGTGGTGCGAGCGCATCGCGGGCGCGCAGCGCGCCACGCGGCGGAAGCGGAGCGAGGGGCACGGCGGCACCTCGTAACGGGGACTGCGGGTAGGGGCGGGCCGTTCGCTCCCGCGTGGGCGATGGTACGTCGAGGGGCGGTGCCGGAAGGAACGACGTTTCCTCGGGTCTCTCCGGCAACGCATCGGCCGACGGAGCGTATGGGGGCGCAGAGGAGCGTCCCCGCCACCCTCGGCTGCTGCATCGCGGACCGTACGAACTGCGGCGACGCTTCATAGCCGAGAACAGCAACCACAGCAGCGCGATGCCGACGAGCGTGTCAAGATGCCCCACGATGCGCTTCTACCGCAAATCCAGCGCTTTGTTACGCTTCCGCTCGGTCGAGAAGATGGAGGAAGGAGCCGAGGACGCTCCCCTCGCGCATGCCGAGCCGCAGCGAGGCTCGCCCTTCATCACGCGCTTCGAAGAGTGCCGACTTCTCGGGCTCGCTCGCGACGCTTGCGAAATGGAACTCGTGTCCGCGAAGCGGCTCGCCGGCGCGTGCGAACGGCGTATCGGCGAGCGGACGCACCTCGCGATACCCGAGGTGCAAGCGCGGCCTCGCGAACGACGAGCGGAGCGGCAGAAAACCGAGCATCGCATGCTCCTTCGCATCGCGATCGGCGAGCGACTCACCGAGCACCATATACCCACCGCACTCGCCGTAGATCGCGGCCCCGCGTCCGCGCGCCGCCTCCATACCCGCGCGAAAATTTGTCGCAGCGGCGAGACTCGCCGCGTGCAGCTCGGGGTAACCGCCGGGAAGATAGACGGCGTCGGCATCGCGGCGCGGGCCCTCGTCGGCGAGCGGCGAGAAAAACGAGAGCCGCGCTCCGGCGCGCTCCCAACCGTCGGTGATATGCGCGTACGAAAAAGCAAAGGCGAGATCGTCGGCGATGGCGATCTGCGAGCCGAGAGGCGCGATGGCGCTCTCGTTCGGAGCGGGATGATCGGGGAGCGGGGCGGCGAGCGCGATTAGGGCATCGAGATCGAGCTGCGCTTCGCACGCGGCGGCCGCTCCCTCGAGGAATTTCTCGAGTTCGCGGTGTTCGCGTGCCTGGACCAGCCCGAGGTGGCGCTCCGGGAGGGCGAGCGCGTGCTCGCGGGAGAGCGCGCCGAGGCTACGCAGCCCGATCGCCTCGAGAGCCGGCACGATCGTAGCGGCGTGCCCCGGCGAGCCGACCCGGTTGAGGATCGCGCCGAGAACCCGGAGGTTCGGGCGGTAGTGAGCGAGCCCGAAGGCGACGGCGGCTGCGGTGGTTGCCTGAGCGGAGACATCGAGCACCAAAAGGACCGGCAGATCGAGGAGTTCGGCGAGCTGCGCGCTCGAGCCCGAGCCGTCGCGCGCTCCGTCGAAGAGCCCCATCACGCCCTCGATCAGCACGATATCGCTCTCCGCGGCGACGGCGGCGAGCTCGGCGCGAAGCGTCCGCTCGCGCATGCCCCAGAGATCGAGCGTCGCCGAACGGCGTCCGGCGGCGACGCGATGAAAGGCGGGGTCGATAAAATCCGGCCCGACCTTCGCCGCGCCGACGCGTAGCCCGCGATTACGGAAAGCTCGCAGCAATCCCAGCGTTACCGTGGTTTTTCCGCAGCCCGAGGCGGCGGCGGAGATCAGCAATGCGCGACAGGTCATCGGCGGGAGCTTTAGCGCGGCGCGAAAGCCGGCACCTCTCGACGCGCGAAAACGCCCACGAAGAGAACGGCGCGCGAGGCGATCGAGCGAACTTAGGCCCGGTCGCGCTCTTCGGGGCCATGCGGAGTTGCGAGCGTGGCAGCTCCCGACAAGAGCGGCGTGACCGGGTTTCGTGGAACCGGAGCTCCGCTCAATCCATCGTCCTCGCCATCATCGGTTACTCGGGGCGGACGAGCCGGGCCCACGCCGAGCCGTTTCCAAAGGCGCTGGAAAAAGGCTTCAAAATCGTGCTTGCGCATACCCGCAGTATACGCGAAGTACGCGAACCCCACGCGCTGCCGCAAAACAAAAGAGGCCTCCGAGGCCTCATGGGGTTGGTGCGCAAGACTGGACTCGAACCAGCACGAGATTGCTCCCGCTAGCCCCTCAAGCTAGTGCGTCTACCAATTCCGCCACTTGCGCACGAGGGCTACGCGACTATACGGCCTAGTGCATACCCGGGTCAAGGGCATCGCGCAG
>JAJYRH010000033.1 GCA_021794205.1 bacterium | reverse complement strand
CTCGAACCAGCACGAGATTGCTCCCGCTAGCCCCTCAAGCTAGTGCGTCTACCAATTCCGCCACTTGCGCACGAGGGCTACGCGACTATACGGCCTAGTGCATACCCGGGTCAAGGGCATCGCGCAGGCCATCGCCGATAAAATTGATCGAAAGCACCGTCAACAGGATGCCGATGCCGGGAAAGACCGCCGCCCACCAGGCATTCTCGACGTTCACTTGGGCGCCGGTGAGCATGTTGCCCCACGAGGCGGTCGGGGGCTGGATTCCCATTCCAAGAAACGAGAGCGTCGATTCGAGCACGATCACGTTGGCGACGTCGAGAGTCGCCTGAACGATGATCGGTGCGACGGCGTTGGGAAGCAGGTGCCGGAAGATGATCCGCAGATCCCCGTTGCCGACCGCGCGCGCCGCTTCGGTAAACTCGCGATTGCGCAGACTCAAGAACGAGGCGCGCACCAAACGAGCGGGATTCGGCCACGACAGCACGCCGATCACCAAGACGATGACTCCGAAACTCAAGCTCGCTCGGCTCGAGGTCGCCACGACGATGGCGGTGAGCACCAGCAATAAGGGCAGAATCGGTATCGAGAGAAAGACGTCGGTGATGCGCATCATGAGGTAATCGACCCAACCACCGTAATAACCCGAGATCGCGCCGACGATCGAGCCGATGACGATCTCGATAATCACCGCGAAGAGTCCGACCTGCAGCGAGGCGCGCGCGCCGAAGAGCAAACGCGAGAGTTCGTCGCGCCCGACTTCGTCGGTCCCGAGTGGATGGCCGCCGCAGGTCGCCGCGTTTTCAAAGCACGGCGGCAACGGCGTTCCTTGCCAGTGAACGTTATCGATGTGGTTGGGCGGGAAGGGCGCCAACGCCGGTGCGAAGAGCGCCGCGAGTACGATACATACGAGGACGATAAGCCCCGCCATCGCCAACCGATGGCGCCGGAAGCGCTTCCAGAGCGTTACCTTGGTAAATGCAACGTCTTCGTCGTACGAAAACGGCGCGACTTCGGGGATGGATTGACCGGTCGACATACTGCGTCCTCGTCCTAATCGAACTTCACGCGAGGGTCGAGCCACGCGTACGTTACGTCGGCGATGAGATTAAAAAACACGACCAAGATCGCGGTGAGGTTGAGATATCCCATAAGCAGCGGAATATCCGATTGCTGCAACGCGTTGATAAAGAGGCGCCCCATGCCCGGCCACGCGAAGATCGTCTCGGTGACGATCGCCCCGCCGATGAGGCTCGGCATCGAGAGCGCGATCACCGTAACGACCGGAATAAGCGCGTTTTTAAGCCCATGCCGGAACAAGATCGTTCGGAACGGCAAGCCCTTTGCCGCCGCCGTACGCATGTAATCGGTTTTCATGACCTCGAGCATCGAGGAGCGCATGAATCGACTGAAGAGCGCGAGCTGCAGCAACGACAGCACGAACGCCGGCAGGATGAGGTGGTCGATGCGATCCCCGAGATTAAAGCCTCCGCCGCTACTCATGCCAGCCGACGGCAATTGAATTTGGTAGCCGAACGGCAACGGAATTCCGTGTACGGCGAAGAGCAGCTGCATCATCAACGCGAACCAGAAGACCGGCATCGATTGCCCGAAAAACGCGAGCGTGGTGATGATGTAATCGGCGGTCGAATAGGGGCGGACCGCGGAGAAGATTCCCAGCGTAATGCCGGCGGTAACCGCAATAAGGAGCGAGGCGCCCATCAACTCCAGCGTTGCAGGCAGGCGCTGGAGGATCGCCGTCGATACCGCTTCGGCGTTGCTGGTGGAGTAACCGAGATCGCCGTGAAGCGTGCGATCCAGCCAAAAATAGTATTGAACCCAGATCGGCTTATCGAGACCGAAATTATGTCGGAGCCGGGCGATATCCGCCGCGGTAATGTGCGGGTTCGTGAGATAAGGCGTCAACGGCCCGGCCGGCGAGCTCTTCATCGCAACGAGGAAGAGTACCACCGAAATGAGCAGCAGGAGCGGAATCGCTTGCAGCGTTCGCCGCACGATATAGGTCAGCAAAGCTCGCCCTGATTAGGAGATGACGCGCCCGATGCCTGCACCGGCGAGGGGCGGTAGCGAAAGAATTTCACGGGCCTGCTCCGGAGTCGCAACCGGGCGCCCCGCCTCGTTCGCGATACGGACGATGCGGGCAACGAGCTCGCCGTTGGTTGCCAGGCGTCCCTTGCTGTAATAAATATTGTCCTCGAGGCCAACTCGAACGTGCCCGCCCATCGCGATCGCCGCCATCGCCAGCGGTAATTGGTGACGCCCGATGCCTGCAACCGACCAGGTGCATCCTTCGGGAAGATCGCGAAGGAGATCGCAGAGATTCTCGACGCTCGCTTCGAGCGCGCCGGGGACGCCGAGCACGAAATCGACGTGTTGCGGGAGCTTCAGCACGCCCTCGGCGGCGAGACGACGCGCGTTGGCGAGATGCCCCTTATCGAAAATTTCAAGCTCGGGTTTCACACCGAACTCCTTCATCGCGCCGGCGATCGTGCGCATGATCGGGAAGCTATTTTCGAAGATATCGTCGCCGAAATTTACGCTGCCGCAGGTGAGCGTCGCCATCTCGGGACGAAGTTGCAGCACCGCCGCGCGCTCCTGCGGCGTCATTCCGATCGCACCGCCGGTCGAAAACTGCACGATGACGTCGCTCTTCGCCCGAATTTCCTCGTAGGCGGCGCGAAAACGCGCGACGTCGTGGGTGTTGCTCCCGTCGTCGTTGCGACAGTGAACGTGGATGAGCGAGGCGCCGGCCGCGGCGACCTCCGCGGCGACCTCACCCAACTGCTTCGGCGTCACCGCAAGGTGCGGGGTCTGTTCGGGAGAGAGTTCGGCGCCGACGGGAGCGCACGTGATAATCAGCGGCTGCATAGCGCCCGCTTTCGACGCGCTCCGCCCGCGCTACTCCGCGATGGTTTTCACGATCGCGCGTGCCCGGGAAACGATTTCGTCGTCGACCCCCAGCAAGCTCGCGAGCGCGAGGGCGTCGGAGCTCTCGCGGCGATCCTCCGAGATCTCTTCGATGCGGTAGTCCATACAATCGGCCAGCACCGCGAGCATGCGGTCGATATCGCCTCCCACCGTTGCCTCGGGAATACCGCGCAAGCCGCGCACCGCAAAGTGCCGCGCGTCGGCGGCAGCAGCGACGCCGGCGAGGTGGGTTGCGGCGATCGCCTCGGCACCGCGCGCGCGCGCCGTATGCAACGCAGCAACGAGAATCGCAAAGCTCTCGCGCGGCGTCGTGGTGCGCGCGAACTCATCGACGAGCAAGAGCGCGCGCGGCGAGAGCGCCGCAAATGCATCGCGTAGCCGCACCGCTTCTCCGGCGAACGACGAGAGCAATCCGCCGCGCCGCTCCTCGTCGGGGCCGATGCCGAGCCACCGTATCATCGGCGGCAGCGCGAGCCGCGCGCGTTGTGCGGGAACCGGGAGACCCATCGAGGCGCAGAGCGCAATAAAACCGACGGTGCGCAACGCAACCGATTTACCGCCCATATTCGGTCCGGTCACGATCGCCGCCCCGCTCCACGAGATGCTCGAGGGAACGAACGCACCGCCGCCGCTCTCCAATCGCTCCTGCAACGGCAACCAGCGCCCTTCGACGATATCGATCCCGCCCTCACGCGAAATCTCCGCAGGCCGGCAAGCAAATCGTCGCGTCCAGTGCGCTGCAGCGAGCGCCACGTCGAACTCCCCGAGCCGTCTCATCGTGCGCTCCAAACCTTCGCTCGATGCGACCACACGTTTTGCAAGCGATGCGCGAAGCCGCTCCTCGGCAAGTGCGACGCGGCGCGCCGCTTCCTCGCGTCGTTCCAGCAGCACCCGCGTCTCTTCGTCGAGATCGATCTCGCAAAGCACGTAGGTGGGAGCCTCGCGCACGACGCGCACGCCCGGCGGCAACGGTGCGACGAGCCTCTCGCGCATCACGATAAACTCTTCGTCGAATCGCGCGTCACGCCCGAGCGCTTCGGCGACGGTGCGTTCGAGGCGTCCGCGAGCGCTCTCGAAGCGCGCGCGCGCTTCTTCGAAGCCTTCGCGTTCGGCGCGCAGATCGGCGTCGAAAGCATCGTCGAGGTAAAAAGCATTGCTCCCAACGCGGCCGCGTTCGAGAAGCGCGCGAATGCGCTCGACGTCATCTCCCGCACAGGGCGGAAGATCGTCAAAATCGGCGCGCATGCGCTGTAATTCGATCGCGGCGTCGGAGAAGCGGAGGAGCGCGAGCGCCTGAGCGTCGTCGAGCGCGTCGCCGACGACGAGCCGAGCGAACGTCGGCGCGATATCGGGCAAGCGCGCGAGCGCCGCGCGGAGCGCTTCCATCTCCGTGAGATCGAAGCGTTCGGCGATGCGCGCGATGCGCCGAGCTTGGGCAACCGCTTCGCCCTCCTCGCCGCCGATAAAACGGCGCCGAACGATCGTGTCGCGCGAACCATACGGGCTACTCGGAGCGATCGATGCGGCGAGCCATCCTTCGCCGATCGCCATCGCACTCGTGCGGTCGAGAAACTCCAGCTCGCTCACGCCGCACTCGCTGCGAAAACATCGACGGTCGGCAGGTCCACCGCGGCGCGAACGGCGCGTAAGAGCGCCTTCGGCTCCACCGAGCCCGCGCGACCGACCGAATTCACCGTAACGGCGATCGGCCGCAGCGGGCGTTCGACCCGAATTTGTAAGCGTTCGAGCGCGCCGAGCAACGCGCGCCCGCGCAGCGTCACGCGCGTCGCATCGCGAACGACGACCGCGCGACGTTCGCCCGTTGCGATCAGTTCCGCGGCGCGCATCGGCGTCAACGCGCCCTCAACGTGCAACGCTTCGAGGGTTGCCTCGTACCGCGGCAGCGAGAGCAGCGCTACGAGCGCGCGCGCCTCCGCAGCGATCGCTTCGATGCTCGTCGAGGCTGCGGCGCCGCAGCTCACGATCACCGCATCCTCTTCGCGTAAGGCCGCGACGCGATCGATCGCCCCATCGATGGCAACGAAATCGGCCCCACACGCGAAGAGTTTTTCGACGCAGGCACGCAGCCCCGAAGCGGTCGGCGCGCCGACGAGTTCGACCTCGCTCTCGGTGCGCACGCGCACGATGGAGATCGTCCCGCTCGCACTCGGAACGTCGGTGCTCTCGCACCATTCCAGCGCGGGCGAGCGCGGAAGCGCGCCGCGCGCGCCCGCGACGAGCGTGCCCGCCGCAAGCCGTAAGCGCGGCTTCGCGAGCGCGTCGACAAAATCGTTCGCTTCGCCGTCGCGACCGATCGAGGTCACACCGACTCTCCACCCACGTGCGAGCGCGGCGCGATAGATCGCTCGCATGACGACGGTCTTGCCGACGTTTTTTCCCGTGCCGACGACGGCAACGCTACGCGCGCCAATCGCCGTCGCACGATCGAGCAGCAGATCGGAAACCTCCATAGGCGAGGCTTTCGCTACGCTATTCCGAGCGCCTGGAGCACCGCAAAGCCCGCTCCGGCGATCACCAACGCGATTCCGGCGAGCAACTCCGCCGACTCTTCGACGCGCTGCCCCAAGAGACGCCCGAAGGTAATACCGAGGGTCGTCGAGAGCACCGAGACGACCCCGATCGTTCCGAGCGTCACCACGATGGGCACGCCGATATAGTGAATCGAAAAACCGACGCCGAGCGAATCGACGCTGACGGAGAGAGCGGCGAGCAACAACCCCCAGCCACGCGAGAGATCGAGCGGCGGCCGTTTGCTTTCCCGCAACGCCTCCACGATCATCGCAATCCCGAGGAGGATGAGCACCGCGAAACCCAGATAGCCGGCGTGCAGGCCGAGCGCTCGACCGGCGAGTCGCCCGAGCCCGAGCCCGAGCAGCGTCATCCCCATCTCCGCCACCGCGAAACTCGCACCGATTCGAACGCGCGCGGCGAAATCGATCCCGCGAAGCCCGACGCCGATCGACACGGCAAAGACATCGAGCGCGAGCGCGATCGCTACAAAGAGGACCTTTAGAAGTGCCAAGGCGATAGGGGCTTCCTACCGCGCTGCCGGATTGCCCGAACCGCCGAAACTTGGACGCGAAATCGAAAGCAATTGATTGACTGCGGCGCGCAATTGCGAGATCGTAAACGGTTTGTTGAGAAAGAGGTTCGCGCCTGCATTTTTCGCACGGCCGTCCATCGCATAATTGGTATGGCCGCTGATCATCAGAATCGGCACGCCGCGCGTTCGTTCGTTCGAACGGAGGCGCTCGATCAAATCCAATCCCGAGATTCCCGGCAACATAAAATCGCAGATAATAATATCGAAGGGATCCTCGCGACCGATTGCCACGAGCGCGCTCTCGGCGTCGTTGCAGACGATCATTTGGAACGGGCCTTTGCGCAGGACGGTATCGACCAGCGTGCAGATCGCGGGGTCGTCGTCGGCGATGAGGACTCGCCAGTTGCGCTGCGGCATATCTTCAGACATTAGCACTCCCGGGCATCCCCGGCCTCGCCAAATCGGTCAACGGTGCGTAAAATTTCGGCACGACGAAGAGGGGGTTTCTAGCAGCGCTCCGCCTCGCCTGCGTCGAAGGGAGCAGCATGGCAGTGATCGACCGGCTTTTCGCACCGAATTCCGGATTCCAGAAGAAGTTTTTCTTCCTCGCAAAGCGTTTCGTCGCAGGGGAGACGATCGGCACCGCCCTCGAGGCGGTCGCCCGACTGAACGCAGAGGGGATGACCGCGACGCTCGACTTCCTTGGCGAAGACGTCCTCGATCCCGCTTCGGCAACCGCAACCCGCGACGCCTATCTAGCGATGCTCGACGCGATCGGCACCTCGGGGCTCCGGACGAACGTCTCGGTCAAACTCACCGCAATGGGCCTACTTATCGGCGAGGATTTCGCACTGGAGAACCTTTCCATGGTCCTTCGCCGCGCCTCGGTGAATCCCGACCCCTTCGTTCGCGTCGATATGGAGGGGAGCGCGGTGACCGACGCCACGCTGCGCGTCGTCGATCGCGCCTTTTCCGAGCACGGAAACGTCGGGCCGGTACTGCAAGCCTATCTCAAACGCACCCCGGCGGATGTCGCCCACGCGATCGAACGCCGCCAGCGCGTTCGCATTTGCAAAGGGGCGTACAACGAGCCCGAAACGATCGCCATAAAACCGATGCCCGAGATTCGCGAGCAATACCTCGCGCTCGCGAAGCGCTTGTTGCTCGAAGGGAATTACCCGGCGCTCGCGACCCACGACCTCGAAATCGTCGCAGAGCTCGAGCGCTTTATCACCGAGCGCAACATCCCGCCGGAGCGCTACGAGTTCCAAATGCTCTTCGGTTGCCGCCCTGGCTTACAACGCGATCTCGTCGCGCGCGGCCACCGCGTGCGCGTTTACGTTCCCTTCGGCACGCATTGGGCGGGGTATTTTTTCCGCCGGGTTATGGAACGGCGCGAGAACGCGATCTTCGCGCTCTCCTCGATGTTCAGCAAGTAACCCCCCGTGCGCGCCGTTCTCACGCGGGTTACGCGAGCGGAGGTTCGCGTCGAAGGCGAGATCGTCGGCGCGATCGAGGCCGGGCTCCTAGTTCTGCTCGGCGTCGCCCGCGAGGACGACGAGAACGACGCTCGCAACGTCACCGAGAAAATTCTCGGATTGCGGATTTGGAACGACGCCGACGGGAAAATGAATCGCGATATCCGCGATGTCGGCGGTTCCGTCCTCGTCGTCTCGCAATTCACGCTCCTCGGCGATGCGCGAAGCGGTCGACGCCCGTCATTCGTTGCCGCGGCTCCGGGAGAACTGGCGCGCGCCCTCTACGAGCGCGTCGGCGGCGAGCTCGAACGCGCGGGGCTGCGCGTGGCGTACGGGCGCTTCGGCGCAACGATGGCCGTGGAATCGGTCAACGACGGGCCGGTGACGATCCTGCTCGATTCGAAGCGCCTTTTTTAGTGCGGTAGGGCTATCGCACCGACGCCGCACGAATCACCACGTCGGGAATTCGATCGATGCGAATCACGCGGTCGTTCTCGGTGAGGTGTGCGAGAACGGAGAAGCCGGCGATCACTTTTCCGAAGACCGTAAAGTCGCGGTCGAGATGATACTGCGGCGATAGTGTGATGTAGTATTCCGTCGAAGCGGAATCGCGCGCCGGTTTTCCATTGGGATAATCGAGACCCATCGACAGAATGCCGCTATTTTGGAGCATTGGGTTCTCCTCCGCACCGATCGTATAGCCGAGCCCGGGTGCATTCGCCGACGGATCGCCGGTCTGCACGACGAAATCGGGAACGATGCGAAACCACGGCTGATCGTCGTAATATCCGCGCGCCGCGACGTTGAGAAAATTTTCCACGGTCAACGGCGCCCATTCGGGAAAAAGTTCGAGATAGACGTTTCCCTGCGTCGTGACGATGCGCACGCGCGGATGCGCCCCCGGAGCGGGACCGACCATCGCCGCTGCGGTCGTCGGATCGAGCGAGAGCGCGGGCGGAAGCGCCGAGGGACTGGGAGCGGAGGGTTTCGCGGGCTGCGCGGGGCGCGGCAGCGCCGGAAGCAGATCGAGTGGGCTCCGACGGATCGGCGGCAGGTGGAGCCAGGCCGGAATGCGTTTCCAGTGTTGCGTCGCGGGAAGCCCTTTCAGCGCGAACATCGACTCGTGGGCCTGCTCCTGGACGCGCCACGAACGGTCGTGAAGCATCGGTTCGAGCGCCGGGAGGAGCGCCGGGTCCTTACTGCCGCCGATCGCCCGCACGGCCTCGATGCGGATGACGCTGTCGGGATCGGCGAGCGCGCGCAACAGCATCGTGCGCGAGACCTTCGCCGCATAACCGCGATAGATCGCCCACATCGCCGCCCGCCGGACGGCGAGAGAGCGATCGGTTTCGAACGTTTTGCTCAGGGCAGCTGCCGCCGGAGCGGCCTGCGCGCCGGTGGCAAAGGCGACGAGATCGACCGCCGCGATCTTGCGGACGATCGCGTTGGTATCGTGACGAGCGGCGCGCATCTCGGCGTGGGCGACGCGGGGAAGCAGCGCCTCGGGGACCTGAGCCGCCATGACCTCGCGGTCGAGCGCGTCGAGCGCCCCGACCCGGACGGCACTATTGCTGTCGTGCATGCCGTGGAGCATCGCGGGGATACCGCGCCCGTCGGCGAGCAGCCCGAGGGCGAAGAGCGAGAGCGCTCGCACCGCAGGGCGTGAATCGGCCACATGGTTGAGCAGAACCGGAGCGGCCGCCGGCTGCTTGGTTCGTCCGAGCGCGAGCGCGGCCCGGGCGGCCAAGAGCGTACCGCCGGTATCGAGCATATGCGCGAGCGTCCCATCCCCCAGCGAACGCTGCTGCTCGAGCATCAGCAATCGCGTTGCGGGGGCAATCGCCGGTGATGCAGCCCCTGGGAGCCCGGGAAGGGCGAGCGCCGCGGTGGCGGCGAGGGCGAGCAGGCGGATACCCGAGGATTTCACGGTGGTTCTCCAAATTTTCAAGATATTTGGGCGTCAAGCCCAACCAAATTCTCTTACGAGGCGTTCATAACAGGTACGGAGCGCGGCGTCCTGCCGACCTCCTACCACATTATCATGCTCCCGGTGGGGGCAGTAAGGGAGCAACGAGCATGTCCGACGAGCGCGAACCTCAGCCGAAGGCCCCCGGAATGTCGGTCCGCGAGGCCGGCAAAAAAGGCGGCCAGACCGTGAAGGCCAAGTACGGCCCCGAATTTTACGAGGCGATCGGCCGTAAAGGTGGTTTGGCGACGAAGAAATCGCATGGCCATGCGTTCTACGAAGAGATCGGCAAGAAGGGTGGCAAGAAAGGCGGCGAAGCGACCCGGGATCGATATGGAGCGGATTTTTACGAACGCATCGGACAAAAAGGCGGACAACGCGTCAAAGAGCTTATCGAACAGGGGAAACGCGCCGCACTCGTCGCCGAGGACGAAGAGCGCGCGAGTTAGCCTCCGCGCCTTCGCGCTCGCCCTTGCGTTTTTTGCGATGGGCGCCGCTGTGCTTTTCCCGGCGCGGCGCGCGCGTGCGATCGTCATCGCTACGCCGCCGCCCGCGCACCCAATCGCCGCTGCGCTCGCAACGCCTCGCGAGGTTTCGCGCTCGCTTTTTTTTACGCTCGACGATCCGCTCTCATCGGTTACCTCCCAGCGCGGCGAAGTGGTTCTCGCCCATCTCACCGCTCCGCTCGTCGTCGACGGAGAAACGCTCGCGCCCGCAGGGAGCACGGAGCGAATTAAAGTGCTCAACGTCCGCGCCGCATCGAGCGGCGATGTCTACGGCTACGTCGATATCTTTTTCGAGCCGTTCGCGCTCGCCGACGGCCTCCGCTTGCCGTTGATCGCCCCATCGTCGCGGCTCACCGTGCACACCTCGATCGGACACGAGTCGACGGTCGGCGTCGAAGACACCGTCGCAAATATTCTCTTCCCGCCGCACGTGCTTTACGAAGTTTTTCGGCGCGGCCGCAATATCGAGCTTGGAAAGGGCACGCAGGTTCGGGCCGAAGAAGGCGCGCGAATCGCTATCGTCGACGGGAAGCCCTTTATCGCAACACCCCCGCCGCTCCCCGTGCTCTCCGCGACGCCGGCGGCGGCGTTCACCCCGATTCCATTAATGACGCCAGCGCATCCTCGCCTACCACAGAAGCGTTCAGCGGCTCGAACGCCGACGCCGAGTCGATCACCGAGCCCGAGCCCGAGCCCGAGCTCGTCTCCGAACCCATCACCAACGGCCGCAGTTTCTCCAACCTCACCCGCTTGAGAAAGGGATCCTCCATGTTCCGACGCATCGCCCTCTCCTGCGCATCGTTCGCGCTGGGCACGCTCCTCATTGCGGCGGCACCGCTCTCTCCAAAACCGCAAGGGAGCGAGATCGCCTTCGTTCGGCAGATTCAAGCCGATCTCGGAAAGCGCTTCGCTACGATCGCTCAAGCGCGGCGAGCCGGATATTTCCGTTACACCAATGAGGATAATACCGGCGCGATCAGTTACGCCAATCTCCACTGGCGTAGCAGCGATCCCGCCCATCCGAGCCAACTCTGGTACGACGTTCACGGACATCTGCTCGGAGCGGACTTTTCGGTTCCGGTCGGCGACTCGGCGCACGCGCCGAAGCTCTGGGGAGTGAACCCCGCGCGTTGGATTCATATTCCCGCACACTTTCATTGGGTCGTGCGCGACGCGATGGGCATGAAGAGCTACCACGCTACCTCGCTCAAGGCGTTCGTCGACGCCGGAGGCGACCCACTCTTTCCTTCCGCAGCCACCCTGGTAAAGATGGGGAAGGTGAAGAGCGCGAGCAGTGTGACGCATCTCTTCGAATATCCCTCGATTTGGGATTTAATCGTCTGGATTATGCCGAATCCCAACGGCGCGTTCGCGGAGAAAAATCCGCTCGTACATCCGACGAAAAACGCCGGCATGGGGGGCATGTAGCGGCGTTTAGTCGCCCTGCCAGTAATCCTTCAACACTTTTCCGCGCGATGGATGGCGGAGTTTGCGTAGCGCCTTCGCCTCGATCTGGCGAATGCGCTCGCGCGTAACGCCGAACTCTTGGCCGACTTCTTCCAGCGTCCGCTGGTGCCCGTCTTCGAGGCCGAAGCGCAGCACCAACACCTTTCGTTCGCGATCGGTCAGATGCTGGAGAACGTCGGCCATCTTCTCTTTGAGCAGCATCACCGAAGCCGCTTCGGCCGGCGCGATCGCTTCCTGATCCTCGATAAAGTCGCCGAGGTGGGAATCTTCCTCTTCCCCGATCGGCGTCTCGAGCGAGATCGGGTCCTGGCTAATCTTCATGACCTCGCGCACCTTTTCGGCGCTCAATCCCATCTCGCGCCCGATCTCCTCGACGGTAGGCTCTCGCCCTAGCACCTGGAGGAGTTGCCGCGATACCTTGACGAGACGATTGATCGTTTCGACCATGTGCACCGGAATGCGAATCGTTCGCGCCTGGTCGGCGAGTGCGCGGGTGATCGCTTGGCGAATCCACCAGGTCGCGTAGGTGGAGAATTTATAACCCTTACGATAATCGAATTTCTCAACCGCTCGGATCAGGCCCATGTTGCCTTCCTGAATGAGATCGAGAAAGAGCATTCCGCGACCGACGTATTTTTTTGCGATCGAGACGACGAGCCGCAGATTCGCCTCGGTGAGTTGGCGTTCTGCAAGCGTCGCGTCGGGGGTGAGCGTGCGCCGGACGCGGCCGTTCGCTTTTTCGGCGAGGATCCCGGCTTCGATCCGCATCGCAAGCGAGCGCTCTTCTTCCATCGTCAGGAGCGGCACGCGCCCGATCTCCTTGAGATACATGCGGACCGGATCGTCGAGCGAGAGCGTGTCGGCGATAACCGCCTCGGCGACATCGGCCTTGCTCTCTTTCTGTTCGTCGACGATCTCGACGCCGGCCGCAGCCACGTCGTCGAGTAATTGCTCGAGGTCCTCGGGCGTAACATCCTCGATCACCTCGACGGCGGTGTTGATCTCGGTGTAGGTGAGAGAGCCGCGGGTCTTGCCGAGGGCGACGAGCCGTTCGCGAATCTCCGAGAGAGAAATGACGGGCTGCGCCGACGCGCCGGAGGGCGCGGGCGCAGGAGCGGTCATCGTCGCAGTTGCTGTTTTCTTTTTTGCCATAGATACGTGAGTCGGCTCGGTTCATTCGAGCCGACCGTTGTCAAGACCCTTTGTCGTTGCCGAAAGGTTACGCTTGCAAGCGTTTTGTGAGCGCCACCAACTCTTGTCGGAGCGCATCGGGAATCGGAGCCCCCGCCTCCAAGAGGGCATCCACCTCCCGATTGAGCTCTCCGAGCCGCCGCCGTTCTCGTTCTCGTTCGAAATGTGCGAGTATCCGCCGTACGTGCGCCTTGGCTTCCTCGATACCCGGGTAGCGCGGCGTCGAGCTACGGTCGGGCTGTCCTAACGCGGCGACGATCTCTAAGAGCTCGGCATTCTCGACAAAAAGCGAGAACAACTCCCCCGAACTCTCCGCATCGCGCCCGCGCTCGAGGAGCACGAGCAGAATACGTCGATATCGTTCGTCGCGAAATTCTTCAATGGGGATCGATTCGGCAAAGGGCGCGATGAGCTCCGGCCGTTCGATAAAGATCGCTAAGAGTTCGCGTTCGCTCGACGGCGCGCCGATCCCCGCGCCGACGCGCCGGGTTCCGACGATCCCGGTATCGGTGGGACGTGTAAAACCAGCGACGGCATCGACGCGCGCCGCCGCCCGAAGATCGTCGACGGCGAGCCCGAGCCGCATCGCAACGTAGGTGCGCCAGCGATCCCATTCTTCGCGGGGCACGAGCCGACGCACGATCTCCTCGGCTTCGCGCGCGATCGCCGCCGGATTTTCAAAGCCGGTCGCCAGCCGTGCGATGCGCGGATCGAGTTTGAATTGCACGGCGGGAACGGCCTCTCCGAGAAGTCGCTCGAACGCGGCACGCCCGTGCGCGCGCACGTAGCTATCGGGATCCTCACCTGCGGGAAGAACGCAGATACGCAAGCTCGCACCCACCCGTTCGATCTTCGTAGCCGCGATATCTATCGCGCGGAGCGCGGCGGCGTTGCCCGCCGCATCGCCGTCGTAGCAGAGAATGATTCGGTCGGCATACTTTCGGAGTTCGTCGGCCTGTTCTGCGGTAAAAGCCGTCCCCAACGACGCCACCGCATTGGTTATCCCGGCTTGGTGGAGCGCGATGCAATCGAGATAACCTTCGACGACGACGAGCGTACCGTTCTCTTTTGCCGCTCGGCGCGCGATCTCCAAGGCAAAGAGCACCTGCCCTTTGGTATAGACCGGGGTCGTGCTCGTATTGAGATACTTCGGTTCCCCGTCGCCGACACTTCGCCCACCAAATGCAACGATTTCGCCGGTCGTATTCCGCGTCGGCACCATGATGCGATCGCGATAGAAATCGTAATACCCCCGCTGCCCGGGCCGCACGAGCCCGGCGCGTTCGGCGAGCGCGAGATCGAGCGAGCGAGACGTCAACTCCATGACGAGCCCATCCCAACGATCGGGGGCATAGCCGATGCTAAAACGTTCGATCGTCGCATCGTCGAGCCCACGCCCGCGCGCGTACGCAAGCCCGCGCTCGCCGTCGGGCGCTTTTAGCATCCGCGCGAAATACGCTGCGGCGAAGGCGTTGATTTCGTAGATGCGCTCCTTTTCGCTTCGCGCGCGCGCCTGCTCGGGGCGTTCGGGCTCGAGCTCCACGCCGGCACGAACCGCCAACATGCGCGCCGCTTCGGGGAACGGAAGGTTTTCGCGCTCCATGAGGAACGAAATCGCGTCGCCGCCCTTCCCGCAGCCAAAACATTTATAGAATCCGCGGTCCGGGTGAACGTGAAAAGACGGCGTCTTTTCGCCGTGGAACGGGCAGAGCCCGACGAAGTCGTTCCCGCGCTTTTTGAGCGGTACGTACTGGCCGATAAAGGCGACGAGGTCGGTTCGCGCGAGCACTTCGCGCAACGAAGATCGGTCGAAAGCCACTGCTCTACGGGGTTTCCGTTTGCGCGGGAGCGAAGCCTACGCCCGGTGAAGCGCATTTTCGATCCGATCCACCGCTTCATCGAGCTCGCCCCCGGCGAGGCGGCGCTGCTCGATCTCCCGGCCATGCAACGCATGCGCCGCTTGCGCCAGCTCGGGCTCGCCTACCTCGCCTTCCCGTCGGCCGAACATTCGCGATTTACCCACGCTCTCGGCGCGATGGCGATCGGGACGCGCGCGTTCGATGCAATCGTCGAACACGATCGAGGCTTGTTCTCCAACGAACGGGAGATCGCCGCGCAACGGCGCCTGCTACGCGTGTCGTTGTTGCTTCACGACATCGGGCACGGTCCATTCAGCCACGCTTGCGAATCGGTGCTCGGAAAACGTCACGAAGAGCGTACGGAGGCACTGCTCGCGCAGCCGTCGATGCGCTCGCGGATCGAGGGGCTCGATCTCGACCCCGACGACGCTCTCGCGCTGATCGTCGGCTCGTCACCGTCCCGCTACCCGGCTCTGCGCGAGCTCGTGAGCGGCCCGAACCTCGATGCGGACCGCATGGATTATCTGCAGCGCGACTCTTATTTTACCGGCGTGGTGAACGGCCGCTACGACGCGGAGCAATTGCTGGCGTCGCTCCGGCTGATCGAGCGCTCGGGAGAGCTCTTGCTCGGCATCGACGGGCGCGGCGTCGTCGCATTGGAGTCCTTCGTGCTCGCACGATACATGATGTTCGCGTCGGTCTATTTTCACCACACGACGCGGCTGTTCGAACGCATTCTTCAAGACGTGTTACACGAACTCTGGCCCGATCCACACGCACTCGACCCGATCGAAGAATTTTTGCGCTGGGACGATTTTCGCGTTTTGAATGAACTCAACGACCGGCAGAGCGTCGCCGCCACGGCGTTGCGCGAACGGACGCGGCTCTACGGGTTGGCTGCCGAATTCAACGCCGAGCACGATCTTCGCGCGTTCGAAGCCTGCGAAAGCGCGCTCCGCGAACGATTCGGCGATGCCGGCCTCTGGGCGGATTCGCAGTCGCAACTCCTTCATCGCCTCCCACTCGTCCTCGACGAGCCCGATTCGCGAACCGTTTGGGTGACCGGCCCGGCGGGGATCGTCGACGCAAGAGAGGCATCCGATTTAATCGCCAAGCTCTCAGGGCGCGTCTATTGGCGCAAGCTTTTCGTCGCTCGTTCGGCCGGGAGCATCGCCGAAGCCCGCGCGATCTGTGCCGAGAGGCTCGCGCGGCTCTAGCCTTATTTCATGTGGGTCATCAACAGCGAGGTCGCGAGCGAAATGACCCCGGTAAGGCCAACGAACAGGGTAAGCATCGCTCGTGAGAGCCGGCTCTCGTAGCGCGCCGCCAGCGCCTCGCCCCGCTGCTCGAGGCCGAGGATTCGACCGTCGAGGCCTTGGATTTTGCCGTCAAGCCCGACGATCTTTCCGTCAAGCCTCGCTCCGAGCGCATCCATCTTCCCGTCGAGGGCCACGATCTTCCCGTCAAGCCTCGCTCCGAGCGCATCCATCTTCCCGTCGAGGGCCACGATCTTCCCGTCAAGCCTCGCTCCGAGTGCATCGATCTTCCCGTCGAGGGCCACGATCTTTCTATCGAGCGTCGATGCAACCGCATCGATCTTCCCGTCGAGGGCCACGATCTTCCCGTCGAGCGTCGATGCAACCGCATCGATCTTTTTATCGAGCGTCGATGCAACCACATCGATCTTTTTATCGAGCGTCGATGCAACCACATCGATCTTTTTATCGAGCGTCGATGCAACCGCATCGATCTTCTTGTCAAGTTTATCGCACGCTTCGCGAAGGTCGGCTTTCGTAACGACGTTCTCCTGAAACACCATGCCGAAAACCTCGGCGACGGCCTCGG
>JAJYRH010000012.1:10704-67625 GCA_021794205.1 bacterium | reverse complement strand
GAGCGATCGAGCGCGCACGCCGGCAGCGTCAGGATTACCATCGAGCGGTGAAAGGGCTGTACTACTATGACCGAGACAAGTAAACCGACGCATCGGCGCCGTGGTGGGACAACCCTCATGGAGCGCGTGCGAGAGGGTTCCCCTGAACGAGCGGCACGCATCACGGAGATGGCGGCGGTATTCTCGCTCGAACATCAAATTCACCGAGCAATGGAAGAGGCGAACGTCTCGTCGAACGAACTTGCGGCGCGCTTGGGTGCCGACAAGGCCGTGGTGTCGCGCGATCTTAGCGGAGGCCTGAGCCGCGCAAAATTTCAACGTATCGTTCGCGTCGCCGACGCACTTGACTACGATGTCGTTCCGCTCATGTTGCCGCGCGACACGCACAAGAGAAAGCAACGCCTCGCGAAAGTCTTTGCGGAATTAGGGGGCGAGCAGCCGCCAAAAACCGGGCGCACCATCAAGCGGCAGCCCTGACAGTGGCCGTCAATGCCGCATCGCCCTGGCAGGTCCGCGATGAGTTCGAACGGCTCGTTGTCGGCGATCTCCACGGGCCGGCCTTTGGGCCGCGCGAGACGCTCCCTGCTCGGCCCCTGGTTCGGGACCGCTACCTCGTCGGAATGCTCGCACCGCGTGACGTGCGCACCGATCCGGCGCGTTTCGATGAGGCAAGCAATGTCGACGGAGACGATGAGGCGGGAGCGGAGACCGATCGCAGCGCTGCGGTTGGCTTCTTTCCCTCATCGTTCGGCCTGAGCTTCGTCGTCGATGCAGATGCCACGAAAATCGAGGCGCGCGCGAGTTGGGGACATTACCGAAAAGAGCAGCGCGATGCCGAGGAGCTGCGAAACCTCGAAGGCTTCCACATCCGCAAAAGCGATGCCGAACGTGAGAATCTTCCGGTCTGGCAACGTTATCCGCGCGAAGGGATCGTGCAGCTCGCGCTTCTTTCAGGAGACATCGAAGCGACCGTTCCGGTCGCAGAGCAGCCCGCAGTGGTGGTTCGCGGGCGCGTTCGACAACGCGACGACGGAAGCCGGCTGGTCACCCTCTTTCTCGTCAACGAACAAACTTCGGCAAAAAGTAACGCCGACGAACGATGGCTATTCCAAGCCGCACTTACCGTGCGCGCTCCCGATGGCCGCCCCATTTTTCTCGAGCGCAGCCATTCCGAATCGGTGCAGAGCGAGACCGATAGCGAGCGAGTGCAGCTCACTATGCTCTATCGCCATGCACTGGAGTTCGCCGTCGGCCATGGCGTCGCGGTCCGCGCCGAGCGCGCGCCCGGTGACGACCGCCGCGCGCTTTCGATTTCGACGTGCAACGTTCCAACCTACGAGCTTGCGCGCACCGACCAGCCAAATGTCGCCGAGAATCCTCTGCTCGCGCCGCTCGAACGCGACATGGCCGTGCTCGCTACAACGCTCGATTCGCAATTTCGCGAAAGACTCCAACCAGTCGTTACAGCCTTTCGCGACTGGATCGACGCACAGGAGCGACGCATCGCCGATTCAACACAGCGGCTTACGGAGCACGCCGAAGCGGCGCGCGACGCAATCACCCAAGCGCGAGCCGTCGCAACGCGCATCGAGGCGGGCATTGCTCTACTCGCAAGCGACCCTAATGCCGCCGAAGCCTTTCGCTTTGCGAACGAAGCAATGTGGCAACAGCGCATTCGGCAGATTGCGATCGCGCAGCGTCGCCGGCTTACTGAGGCGGCACCCTCCGATGAAGAGCGGGACGCCATTCCCCCGCTCGAAGAATTCATTCGCGCTGCCGACGTACCGACGAACCGTTCGTGGCGGCTCTTCCAGCTTGCATTTATCTGCCTGAACTTGCCGTCGCTCGTCGATCCACGGCACAGCGAGCGCTCGGGGGAAGATGCCGTCGTCGATCTGCTCTTCTTCCCCACCGGCGGCGGTAAAACGGAGGCCTATCTCGGCCTCGTTGCCTTCACGCTTGCGATTCGGCGCCTGCAGGGCACGATCGAAAGCGAGGATGGTCCGCTCGACGGTTCGGAGGGCGTCGCGGTGTTTATGCGGTACACGTTGCGCCTACTCACTTCGCAACAGTTCGCTCGCGCATCGGCACTCATCTGCGCCTGTGAAGTGCTGCGCCGCGAAAAGGCTGCCGCAGACGCGCGCTGGGGCGCAACGCCGTTCCGGCTCGGTCTCTGGATCGGGCAGAACACGACGCCGAATTATTTCAAAGCCTCGCTCGATGCCGTCGAGGCGGCTCGCCAACGCAGCGGATACACCGGCGGCTACGCCAATCCGCTCCAGCTTGCCGCCTGCCCGTGGTGCGGGGCCACATTGCAAATTGGGCGCGATATCAAGCCCGATAAGCAGCGCTGGCGCACGCTGCTTTATTGCTCGGATCCGTTCGGAACGTGTGCCTTCACACAGCGGCGCGCGCCCGACGAAGGGATACCGGTCGTCACGACGGACGAAGAGGTCTACCGTCTGCTGCCCGCATTCCTGATCGCAACGATCGATAAGTTCGCGCGGCTGCCCTGGCTTGGGCCGATGCATTTGCTCTTCGGGCGCACCCATCAACGCTGCGAGCGGCACGGCTTTCGCTCCCCCGATCTCGACGGCTCCCCCGGCTGCGAAGAGAACGACCGCCATAATGCCGCAGGCTCATTACCGCCGCATAAAACGGTCGCGTGTGGTCGGTTGCGACCGCCGGACCTCATCATTCAGGATGAGCTGCATCTCATCTCTGGTCCTCTTGGAACGCTCGCCGGGCTTTACGAAACCGCGATCGACTACCTCGCGTCAGTGCGCATCGGCGGCACCGTCGTGCGGCCGAAGGTCGTTGCTTCGACCGCGACGATTCGTCGCGCATCGACGCAAGTCAACGCGCTCTTCGCGCGCCGTTTAAGCCTCTTTCCACCGCCGGTGATCGACGCGGGCGAAACGTTCTTTGCGCGCGAGACGCCGCCATCGCAAGCGACACCTGGCCGGCTGTATGTCGGCATCTGCGCACGCGGGCAGCGCCTGAAGGCCGCCGAAGCGCGCATGTCGATCTCGATTCTCGCCGCCGCGCAAAAGATTTTCGATCTCTACGGCGAGGCTGCCGACCCGTATATGACGATGCTCGACTACTTCAGTTCGCTTCGCGAACTCGCCGGTATGCGCCGACTCGTCGACGACGACGTGAGACAACGTCTTCCGATGGCGGCGACGCGCGGCTTGGGGAGACGCCCGCCGTCCCTAATCGTCAAGGAGTTGACGAGCCGCATGAGTTCGAGCGAGATCCCCAAGACGCTCGATGGGCTCAATGTTGGCTTTACACCCGGCACGCGCAGCAGTTACAACGGCCCCTTCGATGTCGTGCTAGCGACGAACATGGTATCGGTCGGCGTTGACGTACCGCGACTGGGCCTGATGATGGTGGTTGGGCAACCGAAATCGACCGCTGAGTACATCCAAGCGACCAGCCGCATCGGACGTGAGGAAAGCAAGCCCGGCATCGTCTTTACGCTCTACAACTGGGCGCGGCCGCGCGATCTCTCGCACTACGAACGCTTCGAGTTCGACCACGCGACGTTCTATCGCCACGTCGAGCCCCTCTCGCTGACGCCGTTTTCGAGCCGCGCACTCGACCGCGCGTTGACCGCGGTTATCGTGGGCGTCGTCCGGCACGAAAATGCACACCTCCCACTTGGGCTATCGCTCAATCCCGACGAGGCCGCGCAGATCGCGCCGCTCGTCGAACGCAGCGTGCGCACGGTCGTCGACGCGATCGAGCGCCGTGCGGCCCATGTGCTCCCCGATCCCCGCGTTGCCGCAGAGGTGCGCCGCCGGGCCGACGAGCTGCTCGATATTTGGATCGACCGGCAACGCAGCGCCGCGCATCACCAGGCGCCGCTTTCATACGGGGGCGGTGCCAAGAGAAAAGCACTTCTCGAACGCCCGGGGCGACGCCGTTGGGACCGCTGGACGGCACCGAACTCGCTTCGCGAAACCGAGCATAACGTCAACCTGTTGCTCGCCTTCGATGATTCGAGCATCGACGACCCAAGGCCCTATCAGCTTACGACCTCGATCGCCGTTCCGAATGCGGCTCCAAACGTCGAGGATGAAGACGTCGAGGAACGCATCGATGAGCAGTAGTAGTGCAGGGCATCCGCGCGTTGGCGCGATTCGACCCAGCCAAATGCTCTACGCCTACGGCGTCGGCGCGCTCGTCGACCTGCCGAACTTTGCCGTCGTCGTGGCCGGACTTCAAGCTTGGGATCGCCCCGAGGAAACCGTGAGCGAACCGCGCCTTCTCGCCGCCGTTCAGGCGGCGCTGGGCCCGCAGGTCGCGCAATTGGTGGCGATGCCGTGGAAAGAAGAGACGCGAAACGCAACCGACGATTGGGCGAGAATCGGGGTTCCGGTCATCCCGTTCCCACGCTGGATGCGCTGCACGCGCTGCAACCTACTTTCGACGATCGACGGCGGGCTCTTCACCTTCAACGAAGACATATACCACCCCGAACGCGCGCGCTTCGAGCATCGCGGTTGCGGCAAGGGGAAAGCGCCCTCGGCGGTTCCCGCGCGCTTCGTCATGGCCTGCGTCAATGGTCACCTCGACGAGTTCCCCTGGCAAGAGTTTGCACACGGGTATAAACCATGCGCCGCCGGTGGCGGAACGCTAGAGCTCTCCGAGCCCGGCAGCGGCACGCGCTCGACGGAAGTGCTCGTGCGTTGCCACGGTTGCGGGGCTTCCGCGTTCGTTGCGACGGCCTTCGACCGCACGGCGACGGTACGACCGGCGTGCCGCGGACGACACCCGCATCTTCGGACTTTCGAGAGGTGCATTGAAGCGGCGCAGCCGCTTTTACTTGGCGCATCGAATACTTGGTTCGGCATCACGTTGAGCGCGCTCTTCATTCCCGCAAGCGCCGGCGGCGCGATTGACGACGACGTCGACGCGCTCTGGGTTCACCTCGATATTCCACCGATTCGCGATGAAGCGACGCTCGAACAAGCGCTCACCTTCAATCCCACGCTTGAAATGCTGAGGGCGCATTCCGTCGCAGACTTGTGGCAAGCGATCGATCGTCGACGCAACGGCGAACGCGTACAGGCGGAAACCGCCGACCTGAAGCGCCCCGAGTGGCTGCAATTCACCAATCCTTCCGGCGCTCCGCAAAGTGCGGACTTCACTATCGCCGAAAGTGCGGTGCCGGTGCGCCACCGCGCGTCAATAGCGCAAGTCATTGCAGCGACACGTCTGCGCGAAACAACAGCGTCGATCGCCTTCGCTCGCATCGACGCGCCCGACCCATCCGCACCCGACGAACCTGGAGCCGTTCATCGCGTACCGTTGACGGTTGGGCCGACGTATTGGGTGCCTGCAGTGGAATCGCGCGGCGAGGGACTCTTTGTGCGCCTGCCCGAGGAGCGCGTGCGCGCATGGGAAGATTTGGCGCAGAGGACGCCGCGTATGATGCGCCTCCGCGACGCCGTTTTGCACCGGTTCGGCCCGCGCGCCTGGCCGGCGATGCGCTACGTCTTTCTGCACACGCTCTCGCACGCGCTCATCAACGAACTGGCGCTGGAGTGCGGATATAGCGCGGCCTCGCTACGCGAGCGGATCTACGCGTCGGAGGAGGGTGCGCAAGAACCGATGGCGGGCATCCTCATTTATACGGCGGCACCCGATTCGGAGGGAACCCTCGGCGGATTAGTTGCGATGGCCGAAAGCCATACATTCGGACGAATACTTACCGAAGCGCTGCACCGCGCAACGTTCTGCAGCTCGGACCCGCTCTGCGCGGAACACGAAGCAAGCGACGACGACCGCACACAACACGGCGCGGCCTGCCACAGCTGCCTCTTCGTGCCCGAGACCAGTTGCGAACGCAATAATCGCCTCCTCGAGCGCGCGACGCTTGCAGAAACGATGGCTTGCAGCGATCTCGCGTTCTTCAACGACTTGCCGTGAGCATCGGCAGTATCGTTGCCGACCTCGTCTCCGAGCTCACGCCGGAGTACTGCCGACGCCTGGTGCATTTTCTCTTCGAATGCGTGGATATCGACGGGATAACGCGCGCGAACCTCATGCGTGCGATGGCCGACGATAGCGCTACGCTGCAAGCGCTTACGGCGCTCAAGCAAATTCATGAACTCGAGGCGGCGGTTTCGCCCGCAAGCGTTGCAGTAGCAGTAGACACCGCGCTCGCCGTAGCCGCGCGCAATGTTCGCGATTTGAAGGTCGATGTCGTCTGGACCGGCCCGTCGTCGGCAGCAACGCCCTCGCGTAGAAGCGCAGCTGCACTATTGGAATTGATTTCGTCGGCAAACGAAGAACTGTTGGTTCTTTCGTTCGCATCGTTTCATATCCCAGATGCAATGCTCGCATTTCGCGAAGCGGCCGCGCGTGGAGTTCGGCTCCATTTTGTGCTGGAGTCGGCCGAAGAGAGCTCCGGGAGGTTCCGCGGCAGCGACGAGGGCCTGTTGGACTTCCGAACGATGCCGAACGCTAGCGCTTACGTTTGGCCAAAGGAATTGCGACCGCCCGGTGGCCTCTTGCACGCAAAGGCCATTGTAGCGGATCGATGTCGCGCGCTGGTAACGAGCGCCAACCTAACCGCAAACGCCATCGACGTGAACATCGAGCTCGGCCTGCTCATTCAAAGCGAGCCGGTGGCCCAGCGCATCGCGGAGCACGTTTTCGGGCTCATCGACGGCGGGGTGCTGATAGCCGTTTAAGACTTATTCTTTGTTTCGAAAATCGTGCACCTATTTAAATCATTGAAACAAGACCGCGGGAAAGGCATTCCGACTAACCACCAACGGCTTACCTAAAATTTGCATGCGCCGCCCTGGCTCATTCACGTAAACCCGCAGACTCTTCCCTTGCTCAACGGTAACCAAGAGCGAGTATTGCGACTCTCGCGACCCTTTTGCTGCGCGTCGGCGAGCAATTAAGTCAAGGAGCAGGCTGTATGGAATTCCGCAAATTTCACGGTCTTTCACGCAAACGAGCGCGAGAAACAGCTTTTCTTCGACTTGCGCAATTCCTTCAAGCTCTCGAAGTTGCGAAGTCGTAAATACAAATTGAAATTCATTGGTGCTTTTAAGCGGAGTCGATGCATATTTTAAATATACAGCAATTGTATCGTTAATTCTATAGGCAACTTTGCAAGATTTTCCTTTATATTGCAATGTATTAATTGCAGTGAAATGTGGATCTTCGGCTATTTGAATAAGAGCAGCACCATGGAACAAATGATCATCATCAATTTTCATAATAGGTTCTCCCAACGCCATTGCTTATATTTTCAGAATAATGCAAGAAAGCCAAGGCTACATATTTTAGGGTTGTGTTAATTTGTACGCCCGATTCTGCTAGCGTAAATTTCCCTCGTGCCCTTGTTGTCGCAGAAAAAAGATCCTTTATTTTAAAACCGCCTTAACAATTGATTCGACCGCTCGCATTACGATGCATCGTCTGTCCGCGTCACGGCGCGACCTTCGACGTCACCACCGGCGAGGCGCTCACGCTCCCGGCGGTGATGCCGGTGCCGAGTTTTCCCGTCCGCCGCGACGGGGACGATCTCATCGTCGAGGTGTAGCCAAACATCAACCAGTCTGTTAAACTAGTTTTATGGGAAAAATCGTCGGCGCGTTCGCGGGCAAGACACACTTTTCGGCGTTGATCAACGAAGCCGAACGGGGCGAAACGATCGTCATTACGAAAAACGGCCGACCCGTCGCACAGCTCGGCCCCATAGCGACCGATGCCGAGCCCGACGACCTCGATCGGGTCATCGAACGCATTCTCGCGCGCAAGGTTCGCGTAGGGATTCCCGCCGGAGAGCTAATCGACGAAGGCCGTCGCTCGTAGCCGTGTCCTTCGTTCTGGACGCCTCGGCGACGTTGTCATGGCTCCTCGACGACGAACGCGACGACCTTGCGGTAACGGCGCTGCGCGCGCTTCGGAGATCCACAGCGATCGTACCCAGCCTGTGGCGTTGGGAGATTCAGAACGCGCTCCTCGTCGCCGAGCGGCGTGGACGGATCGAGATCGAACTCGTGAATACCCTACTCGCCGATCTCGATCGATTACCAATCGTCATCGCCGAACCGCCGACGAACTCACTGGCGGGCGGCGAAGTGCCGTTTGCGCGACGGTACGAGGTGAGCGCCTACGATGCCGCCTACTTGGAGCTCAGTTTCCGAACGGGGCTGCCGCTGATAACGCGGGACGGAAAACTCTCAGCGGCCGCCCGCGATCTCGGCCTCCTTTGGAGCCCGTAGTAACCGGACCGGGAGCGATCTCTTCGTAGAGTTCATAGAGTGAATCGCCGCGGGCGTCGAAAAGAACGCGCCATGTTGCTCCGACGAATCGTTCGAACGCTCGCCGCGCTTCTCGGCGTTCTGCTCCTCGCCATCGCGCTCTACGCCGGGAATGCGTTCCTCGGCATGCACGCGCACGCGCGCTACTCCGGCGAGGTTCGCGGGCTCGCACTGAAGGCGCCGGTGCGAATTCTGCGCGACGCGCGGGGCGTGCCGCATATTATCGCCGCGCATCAGAGCGATCTCTTCTTCGCGGAGGGCTATGCCGAAGGCGAGGATCGGCTCTTTCAGCTCGATCTCATCCGCCGTTTCGTGTTGGGAAAACTCGCCGCGCTACTCGGGCCAAGCCTGGTGCCGGTCGACGAGCGCTCGCGCGCGATTCCCGTTGCAGCGATCGTCGCCAAACAGTGGGCCGCGCTCTCGCCGCGCGAACGATTGCTCTTGCAGCGCTTCGCCGACGGCGTCAACGCCGCCGCCGCGCGCAACCCGGTGCCGGTCGAGTTTCGGCTCTTGCTCGCGCGCCCGCCGAAATGGACGCCGCAAGATGCACTCGCCGTCGGCATGGCGACGGTGATCGAACTCACTGACACCTGGAACGACATCGCGAACCGCGCTCCCAACGCACCGTTGAGCGACCCATGCTACGACGCTCCCGTTACCGAAGGGCTCGCCGGCATCGCCGATCCGCATCGCTGTAACGCACTCGCACTGCGCCAAACGCTGATCGCCGAATTTAGCGATCCCAAAGCCGCGCTGGGCAGCAACGAATGGGCTGCCGGCGCGGCGCACACGCGCTCCGGGCGCGCGCTGTTGGAGAACGATCCGCACCTGCGACTCGGTATTCCCGGCGTCTGGTATCTCGTCGACCTTCGCGCGCCGGGATATCACGCTGCGGGTGCGACGCTCGCCGGCACGCCGGGCGTGATTCTCGGCCATAACGCGTCCATCGCGTGGGCAGCGACCAACGGCACCACCGCCGGGCTTGAAGTTTTCAATGCGCCCGCGAAGCTGCCGCCGGGACGATGGGTGCGCGAACGCATCCACGTGCGCTTCGGAAAAACCGTCATCGCGCGCTATTGGCGCGGGGCGCGTGAATTCGGCGTCGTCATGCCCGGGCGCGGCCTGGTCTTGGTACGCTGGCCGGCGTACGACCGGCCCGCCTCGCCGCTCCCCGCCTTCGACGCGCTCGACCGCGCGCATTCGATGGCGGCGGCGCTGCGCGCACTGCGCGACTATCCCGGCCCAACACAAAACTTCGCCATCGCCGACACGCGCGGCAACGTCGCCTATCAGCTCGCCGGTATCATTCCCGCCGATCCGCTCTGGGGGCGCCGCTTTCATTCCGCCGCGGCACTTGCGAAACACTTCGGGCTGCTGCGTTTCTCGACGCTGCCGCACGTCGCGCCCTCACGCGCTGCCGTCGTCTGGACGGCGAATAACAAAATGTACGGCCCCGGCTATCCCTATCGTTTGAGCGCGCAGTTCGCGCCGCCCTATCGCGCCTATCGCATCGCCACCTTGCTGCGCGCGCGCAAGCACTACAGCATCGCGTATTTCGCGCGCATGGAGATGGATGTCTATTCGCCCGCAGAGCGCGCGCTCGCGCGTATCGCCGCACATAACGCGTGGCGGCGGAACGTCGGCGCCGAGGCGCGCCTGCTCGCCGCACTTCGGACGTGGAACGGCGAGGTCGCACCACAATCGCTCGGGGCCACCGCGGCCGTCACGCTCCGTCGCGCGCTCGTTCAATGGACGCAGCATCCCTTTATGGAAGATGAGATGGACGAACGCGCGGGAGCAAACCCCGACCTCGGCAACGCGCTCCACCTCGCCGCGCGCGAACGCCCGCACCTCGTTCCGTGGAGCGTCGCCGGCGCGGTCACCGTACGCCATCCGCTTGCGGCGCTCGGCGCGCGTTTCCTCGACGGCTCGCACTTCGCCGGTGACGGCGACGGTTTCGTGATTCACGTGCAGCGCCAAGGTTTCTCGCAAAGTTTCCGTGCGGTCTGGGAACCGGGCGCCTGGGATCGCGGCGGCATAACGATTCCGCAGGGTGAATCGGGGGAGCCCGGCAGCCCGTGGTACACCGACGAATCGCACGCTTGGATCGCCGGAAAGCTGCTCCCCATGCCGTGGAGTAAGGCGGCGGTACGCGCGGCGGCGCGATACGTTCTCACCCTCGCACCATAAGTCGCGCGTTCCTTTCACCGTCGGGAGTACCGTAATGCGTCGCGCGTACGTTCTTTTATCGTGAGGTAACATCATGAAGAACGCAAAGGCATACCTCGCAATCGCCCTTCTTCTCGCTTCTACAACGACGACCGCGATGACCGCCCCAATCAAGAACCCAATCCGCATCGCCACCTGCCGCCCAGAGGCGGTCGGCAATGCGATGTGGTCGTACTCAGCCGGATTTTTCCCCGCCTATCCCTACTCTTGGAGCGATGGGTTCGGAGGCGCGTTCTACGAGCCGCCGACGCGCATGTATCCGCTCCTCACCATCGCATACGTGAACCAAACGCACCACATCATGAAGAACATCGAGTTCGGCCTTCTCGCACGAGGCCGCCTCGTTGCGAAGGTTCGCGATCTCGGGACGTTTACGCCCGGAGCCCTCATTCGCCACCAATTTGCTCTGAACCAGAACGTTCTACCGCTCGGTACCAGTTTCTCGAAGTGCGTGCCGCTGCGAATCGCATTCCAAAACGGATCCAAATGGAAGAATCCGCATTTGCGCCAACTGCGCCGCAGCATCTTCGCGAGACGCTAAGCCGATCTTTCACGGCTGCCACAAGCCTCGCATAGATCGCGAGTTCTGCCGTTAGAGTTGCGCGCGCCGGATGGTTATCGAAAAAACCCTTCCCCCGTTGTTCCGCGCCGCCCATTTGTACGCCCCGCTTGTAGCGCACCTTTTCAATGGACGGCCCGGCAACGAGCGTCGCTCCACCCACGCGATAATCGGTCGCTCACGATGGTGAGTGGATAGCGGCTTACTTGGGAAACGGGGAGTCGGGATTCACGCAGCGAAAAAACCAGCATCGTAATGAGGTAGCTAGCCTAAAAGGAGTCCCGTGAAGCGACCGACGTTCTTTCTTGCACTCATCGCAACCTTACTATCGACAACATCGGCGATCGCTTCGCCACCTCTCATCCCACCGCCCGGTCAGCGAGTTTATTCCTGGGCGATGAACGCCATGAAGGCCGTCGCAACGCCGCCGTACATCGACTACCAGGCGACTTTTTCAAGTCACGGTTTTTGGGTAAATATTTACTGCGATGGAAGCGGTATAGCGCGTCTCCAGCCAAAACTTGGAGGTTTCAATTTCCCAAGAGCTACATGGCACGTCCTTCTTCGCACCTCCGACGATTTTGCGTTGCAGGGGGCACGGCAACTTCCATGCAGGCCGTTTCCGTATTCACCGACTTGGTCTGCACTAGACGACTTTTCTGACTACTTCATGGAGCGATTTGAATCCATGAACGTGCCGTCGCCCGGGTCGAGCGTACGTCCCGAAACGACGCCATCTTCGAAGACGCGCACCACACTACCGGTGATCGCGGTGGTCACCGCATATGCAAATCGTTATTACCGAATTCACGATCTCGGAATAACTCGTATCCGCGACGTCGCCGCATACCACCTGCAGATGACGGCGCTTCGGAATCCTGAACGATATCCGCTTACCGACATGTTTGTCGATGTCGGAGATCATCGCGTTCGCGCCGTTATCTTCGGTGGAGGACAGCGCGGCTTTCTTGCCGGTGGAGGCGGCAGTGCGACATTGTACTTTGAACCAGTCAAAAACTACTGGCTCGTACGCCGCGGGAAGATTTCCGTTGGAGCTCATCTGCTCTTCCTCCATCAAGCGGGCTATTATTCGTTTACGCTACACGATTTTTCGTTTCCGACAAGTGTCCCGCCGGGGGAATTCCCTCCTAAATCGGGGCCCCGCTACGTCCGCTGATTTGCGATCGGCGCCTTGGTTGCGAGCCTCCCCATCACGCAAATTCCTTCCGCTCCTCACGATAGTACGCGCGTACGGCGATCCACGTGAAGAGCGCGCAGTAGCCGAGCAACCAGAGAGCTGCGCGCTGCCACGGCTCGCTCGTCGCACCGACCGCGCCCCAGGCGAGTTGCCCGAAATGATAGGTCGGCAGATATGGGGCGATCGATTGCACGAAAGTCGGCAGTTGATCGAGCGGAACGAAGAGCCCGGAGGCAAAGGCGAGTGGCAACGTGATGAGATTGAGGATTGCCACCGCCGCATTGAGCCCCGCAAGGTAGCCGACCGCGAACCCGAGGGCAACGAACGGCAGGCTCCCCAGCAGGAGCCTCGCGAGAAGCAGAACGAGAGTGGATGCCGGAAGATGCACGCCCCCGGCAAGACGCGCGAAGAGCGCCAGCAGCAACACCGCAATGCCACCAAAGGCCATCGAAGCGATAAACTTCCCGGCGAAGTATGCGAGCGGGCGCAGCGGTGAGGCCCGCATCAAGCGCGTCGCCCCGTTGCCGCGCTCGGCGGCAACGCTCGCCCCGAACGAAAACAACGAAATGCTCATCACTGCGTATGCACTAAACGAGGCTAAGAGATAGAGCCCCACCGTCGAATTCATATACGGCATACGCGCCTGCGCTAACCCAAAAAACGCATAAAACATGATTGGGAACGCGATCGTGGCAATCGAAAACCACGGATTGCGCAGCAGCCGGAGAAATTCGATCTTACTCTGCGCGCGGAGCATGGGAAGAAACGACGCGATCTCAAGCGACATGTTTGTTCTCCCCTCCGGTCAACGCGAGGAAGGCCTCTTCCAGCGTCGCGCCGGTAACGGTGAGGTCGTCGATCTCGATACCGCGGGTAAAAAGATCGCGCAACAGGAGCTCCGGCGATTCGGTTAGGGCCTCATAGCGCTCGCCGTTGCGCGAGAGGCGTACGTCGTCGAAGGCGACCCGCGACGTAAACGCAACCCGCTTGCGCCCAACGGTGCCCTTCACCTCGCTCGGCGTTCCGTCGGCGATAATGCGCCCGCGATCGATCACGACCACGCGGTCGGAGACCGCATCGGCCTCTTCGAGATAATGCGTACTCATGAGCACGGTGCGCCCGCGGTTGGCGATTTCGGAGATCGTCGCGAGCAGCGAACGGCGCGCTTCGACGTCGAGCCCGACCGTCGGTTCGTCGAGTACCAACAGCTCCGGATTGCCGCAGAGCGCGAGCGCGAAGTAGAGCCGCTGCACTTGCCCGCCCGAGAGCCGTGCGATCCGCGAACGCGCTTTCTCGGTTAACCCGGCGAGCGCGAGCAACTCGTCGATCGGCAACGGCGCCGGATAATAGCTCCGAAAGAGCGCGATCGCTTCATCGACCCGCAGGTACTCCGGGAGCCCCGAGCTTTGCAGCATCGCACCGACGCGCGCGCGCACCGCTTGCTCGCGCGGTTTGCCTCCAAGCACCGAGAGCGAACCTGCCGTTGGGTTGCGCAGGCCGAGAAGCAACGAGAGTGCGGTCGTCTTCCCGGCGCCGTTCGGCCCGAGTATCGCGACGCTCTGCCCACGCGGAATGCGGAGATCGATTGCATCGAGCGCGACGAGCGTGCCGTAGGTTTTGGAAACACCGCGAAAGAGGACGGCTTCCTCGCCGGTCTCGGCGCTCATCGCGTGGCCTGCGGTAGCGCGCGCGCGAGGAAACGCCAGATCGTCGCCCACGCCTGCGTCGACGCTGCGGCGTCACCCGCGCGCGTCCCGCCGAGATCCATCACCGTGGCGCCGGCCTTATATGCGGTGATCGCCGACTTCGGCCCATGCATCGCCCAAAGGAAGGTGTGTCCGGCATTCGGATAGACGACGCTGCGATCGGCGTACGCGTGATGGTGCGCCTTGAGATAGCGCATCGCCATCGCGCATTGCCGCGGCGAATCCCACATCTCGTCGTCGGCACCCGCCAAGCAGAGAACCGGCCCCTGAATGTGCTGCAATGGAAAGAACGATGCACGCACCTGGGCCGGATCGGCGTCGAGCGAGAGATCGTAGAGTACCCGCAATTTTATCGGGCCACCGTGCTCGAACTGCATCCCAATCGCCGAGCCGGCGTTCTGCGAGACGGGGACGCACGGCAGCGCTTTTCCACGATAGCTCCACGAACAGCCCGATGGGGTATCGTTGACGCCAAGCCCCATGAACGCGACGGGCGAGGGAACGTCGGCGACGACCGCTTTTATCTGCGGATAGGTCGATGCCGCAAGGAGCGCAAATTCACCGCCCTTCGAACCGCCGAGGATGCCGATCTCCTTTGGATTCACATCGTTGCGTGCGGCGACCGCATGTAATGCGCGACCGATCGTTTCCACCGGTACGTTCACGAGATGCTTTGGCAGACCGGGTAGCCCGAAATACGCGACGCTTGCAGCGACGTATCCATGCGCCGCAAAGCGTCCTGCCATGCCGGCCATCGAGTTTCCGCCTTCGGAGCCGCCGAGCAGCAGCATCGCCGGGTGACGCCCCGGTGCCGAGGGCACGCAGATCGTGCCGATAAACGGCGCGCGAACGTTAGTACAACCGGCGGGGAGCGGGGTCGGAGAGGGCTGCGGCGCCGCCGAGGCGATGCAGGCAGCGAGAACGCTCATGCTGATGACGAGTACCAAGGTAACGATATGTTTCATGGCTGTGGTTCCTTTTCGAGAAGCGATTGTAACGAACGAACGTGAGCGATCATCCGCTCGCGGCCGAGCGGGGTAAGGCGATAGCGCGAGTGCGGGCGCCGATCCACGAAGCTCTTCTCTTCCTCGACGTATGCGTTTTCGACGAGTTTTCCGAGGTGAGCGCTGAGATTGCCGTTAGTCGTGCCGACGGATTTTTGCAGTTCGCTAAAACTCGCCCATTGCGACGCCAAGAGCTCCGCGACGATCGCGAGCCGAATTTTCGAGAGCAAGAGCTCGTCCATCAATCGCAGGCACGCGACGACGCGATGAGTTCGACGGCGCCGAACCCGGCGTAGCCGACGAACATACCCGCGGAGAGCGCATAGCCGACGAAGTCGGGTTTATAGTTCGCTACCGCGAGCGAGAGCAGCAAGATGATGCCGCCGACGAGCGCGCGGCGATTCCCGTGCATCGCAATATAAAAGAGCACGATGCTCGCAGCGAAGCTCCAGATCGCCCCCAGCCCAATGACGCCGAAGAGGTTCGCTCCGAAAATTTCGATGATAAAGACGATGAACGTCACCATCATCGCGACTTTCAGGACGGTCAGAAATTCGCGTTCCAAGAAGCTGAGGCGCGGCAGCCGGGCGCTCTTCCCGCGCCAGATCGAGAAGATGAACGCAGCGAGCCCCGCGCCCCACGCGATCCAGATCCAGTTCGCCGAGAGAAGATGCGTCCCGACGAGTTGGTACATCAGCGACATCGTCGCCGAGGCGAGCCCCCAAACGACGAAATACTCCGCCCCAACGTTCAGGCGCGTGGACGTGCGCTCCACGATGCGGTCGACCATCTCCAGGTGTTCGCGGGCCTCGGAACCTTCGATCATCCCAAACTCTCCGTCTCAGATTAGTTTATTTTATAGACTAATCTATTTATAGCGAACCTTCGCCCCGACGTCAACCCCCTGGAGGGGAGTCGTTGACAGGGGGCACGGGTTCCGGTAAAGTCCCATAGTTATGTACGCAGTTATCGAGAGCGGCGGTAAACAATACCGCGTCGCTGAAGGCGATATTATTCGCACGGATCTCATCGAAACCGAAGTAGGTGCGGATGTCACCTTCGATCGCGTCGTGCTCGCCGGCTCCGGCGCCGACGTCAAGATCGGCACCCCGGTGCTCAGCGGCGCGAGCGTGGTCGGCACGGTTCTTCGTCAGGCGAAAGACAAGAAGATTCTCGTCTTCCGCTACAAGCCGAAGAAGCGCGTCCGCAAGCTGATCGGTCACCGCCAGCGCTTCGCCGAGGTAAAGATCACCAAGATCAACCTCGCGTAGGAGCGGCATGCTCCGCGTTACGTTTTACGAGGACAGCCGGCATCGGCTGTCCTCGTTCGTTGCCGAGGGACACACCGAGTTCGCCGCCCATGGCGAAGATATCGTCTGCGCGGCGATCTCGGCGATTCTCCAGGCGGCCCGGCTCGGGCTCGAGCAACACGCCGCGGCGAAGCTCGCGGTTCGGCAGCAGAGCGGGGATATGGAGCTCACCATCGCTCCCGAGGAGCGCGAGCGGGAAGACGTGCGGGCGATCCTGGGCACCGCGCTGCTCGCCTGCTCCGCGATCGCCGGGCAGTATCCCGATGCCGTCACCGTGCGCCGCGAAACTGAATCGTCCATCGGGCAGTAGTGAAGCGATGTCCGTTAGAAAGGGTACGTCATGACCGATTCATTGCATCAACACGCCGATATTCCATCGAACCAACCCGACGATAACGAGCTTGGGAAGGCGCTGCTCGTCGGCGTGCTCGGCGGGGTACTCTCAGCAGTCGGTTACGTGATCTACCGTCGCCTGCCCGACGAGCAGCGCGACCGCCTGCACGACCAGGTCCGCACCGTCGTCAGCGCGCGCATCAACGATCTCCGTCAGAACTTTAATCTTTAGGCGCTGCGGGCTCTTCGTGCGGTAGCGCCGCCGGGGCCGGGCTCGGCGGCGCGGGCGGAGCCTGCTCCTGCGCGGTATCGGCGGCTCGCTCCATCTCGGCGACGAAATTCGCCGAGGCATTTTGGAGATCGCGCGTCACTTTCCCGAACTGACGCATCATGCCGGGAAGCTTATCGGGGCCGAAGAGCAGGAGGGCCAACATACTGATGACCGCGATATCGGGAACGGAAAACATCTCCCGGTGATGATTCGGCAGGCCTCCTCCCACGACCCGTGCAAGCAAGCGACTCCAATACCGTGAAAATTATTTACACGCGCGGCAACCGCGAGGAGACGCTCGCTTCGCTGGGCACCTTACGCAAGGTTCTCAACCGCTTCGTGCGCCGCCGCGTGTTCTACGAGATCAGCAGCCGGAGCCGGCGAGAGCACGAATTTTTCTCCGCCAAGGACACCTTTACGGTCGGGGCGATCGAGGTGAGCAACCGCGAACACCTGCAGATCCTCGTCTTCGACGCGCGCAAACACGAACGCTCGATCGAGATCATCAATCCGCAGGCGATGCGCATCTACGACGAGGCCCCCGATCGCAATTTCGCGGTCTCGTTCGTCTGCGAAAACGGCGACTTCGAGACCCGGGTCTACCTGCGCGAGGAGGGCGCCGACGAAACGCTTCCCCCCGAAGGCGAAGGGCTCGAGCGCATCTCGTTGCCGCAGTTATTCGATTACATTCGCGATATTACGACGGTGGAACGAACTACAACTTAAAGAGCGCGTCGGTCACTTTCCCGGGCTCGACGCGCAACTGCGCGAGCACGCCCGGCGAGCGTACCGCCTCGGCGGCGAACCCGATCCCGATATGCTGCGGCATCAGGCGCCCGTCGGCGCGACGCGCACCTTCGGTGAAAATCGCGAACGCTTCGTGGCTGAGCCAGATGCGTTCGTCGCCCTCTCCGCAGGTGAAGGCCAGCGTATCGTATCGTTGCATCGGCGGCGGCTCGCCGCGACTGCTCGCGGGCTCGGCGACCGGGTCGGCGACTCCGCGCGGATCTTCGAGTGCGTCCTCCCGCTTGGTCGCGCGCATGCCCTCGCCGAACGTCGCTTGATTCGCTTCGGAGGCAGCGGCGAGCGCACGCGCGCGTTCGGCTTTCCGCACTTCGAAGAGCGCGTCGAGCTTGACGCGATCGATCACGTCAACGAGTGCGGCACCGACCACGGGGTCGTCCATCAGCGCGAGTAACAGCGCGTAGGAGCTCACGAATCGCTCGCCCATCCGCTTGGCATGAGCGGCAGCGCCGCGCATGAGCGTGAAGAGCTCGTCGGAGATTGGAAGTTGGTCCTGCGCTTCGGGCATACGCGGCGCACTTTGCGCGTAGATGCCGCCGCACCTCTCGTGCCGAAAGAGGCGAGGTGCTCGCCATCGACGTCATCACGCTCTTTCCGGAGGTCTTCGCACCCTACGTCGGCCTCTCTATTATCGGCCGCGCGGTCGAGGCGGGGCTCGTCGAAATTCGCTATCACCATCTACTCGACGCCCTCGAGGGACGCGAACGCGCCGACGACGCCCCCTTCGGCGGGGGCGCCGGCATGGTGATGCGGCTCGCCCCCATCGCGCGCTCTCTCGATGCGATCCTCGCCGGTGCCCAGGAAGGCGCGGAAGAGCGTCTGTTGCTCCTTCCCTCGCCGAGCGGCGCCCGCTTCACCCAGAGCACCGCCAGGCGCCTCGTGGGCTATCGCCGGCTCGTCTTCATCTGCGGGCACTACGAAGGCATCGACGAGCGCCTCAGCGCCCTCTACCCGCTCGAGGAGTTCTCGCTCGGCGATTTCGTGCTCACCGGCGGCGAGCTGCCGGCGCTCGCCGCGATCGACGCGACCGTTCGTCTCATCGAGGGAGCGCTCCGGGAGGAGTCTCGCGAGCAAGAATCCTTCTCAGAGGATCTGCTCGACTACCCCAGCTACACGCGCCCCGCCCGCTTCCGCGGGGTCGACGTTCCCGAGGTCCTGCTCTCGGGGGATCACGCCCGGATCGCCGAGTGGCGGCGCGAGGAATCTCGCCGCCGCACCCGGGAGCGCCGTCCGGAGTTGCAGGGGGAGTGAGCCCGTGATATAGTCCGGGGGTTGTCTCGGCGCACGAGTGCGCCGCTCTATTGTTACGGACAGGATGCCATGAACGTCATCGATACCCTCGAACGCGAACAGCTCAAACCGACGGTCCCCGACATGCGCTCGGGCGACACGGTCAAGGTTTTCTCCAAGGTCGTTGAAGGCGGCAAGGAGCGCACGCAGATGTTTGAAGGCGTCGTCACCGCTCGGAAGAGCGGCGGCCTCGGCGAGTGCATCGTCGTTCGCCGCGTCGCTCATGGCGTCGGCGTCGAAAAGACGTTCTTGCTGCACAGCCCGCGCGTCGAGAAGATCGAGATTAGCAAGCGCGGCATCGTCCGTCGCAGCCGCCTCTATTATCTCAGCGATCTCGTCGGCAAAGCCGCGCGCATCAAAGAAAGAAAGACCGCGCGATAGGGCTGCGACGCTGCTTGCGTTTTTTGCCCTCATAGCGTTGCTCGTCGCCGTCCTTTTGCGAGCGTTGCCGTTTCGGCGACGCTCGCTCCGTTTCTACAGCGATATCGCGCTCGTCGGCGGTTTGGTCGCGCTCTTTCTCACGCCGTTCACGATCCGTATCTTCGTGGTTCCGTCCATATCGATGGAGCCCACCTTACGCGTCGGCGATGTGATCCTGGTCGATCGTTTGCCGACGCTCCTCGGCTTCGCGCCTCCCAACGGCAGCATTGTCGTCTTTCGCCCGCCGAGCAAAGTTGCCGCAACCGACTTCGTCAAGCGAGTCGTCGCTCGCTCCGGCGATACATTTTCGCTTGTCGACGGCGTCGCCGAACGAAACGGACGCACGATTGCCGAACCCTATCTCGCGAATCCACCGGCGTACGACCTCGAAGTATCGGGCTTCGCCCTGCTGCTCGACGGCGAGCCCTTGGCAGGGAACGTTGCGAGCATTCCCCCTCGTTCGCAGTGGGCGAGCGAGGACCGCGTGCCGAATGGGTACGCGCTCGTCCTCGGCGACAATCGAAATTACTCCGACGATTCGCACCTTTGGGGCTTTCTGAAGCTCCGCGGGCACGTCGTCGGGCAAGCGATGGCCGTCGTGTGGCCGCTATCGCACATCGCACTCTTCAGCCTCGAATGAAAGACGCATGATCACTCCGCAGTTAATCGTTATTGCCGTCCTGGTCCTCATCGTCGTGCGCGTTATTTTTTCGCTTCGCCCCGTCATCGCGGGAACGAGCGGAAGGAGCCGCACGATCGCGCGCGAGTATCTCGACGTCTTTATCTTCGCCGGCGCGGCCGCCTGGTTCGTCACCTCGTTCATCGGTCGTACCTATTTCATTCCGTCGGGTTCGATGCTGCCGACGTTGCAGATCGGCGATCTGCTCGTCGTCGATAAATTCGAGTATCGCTTTCATCCTCCGCACGATGGCGACATCGCCGTTTTCCCGCCGCCCTTACCGAGCCCCGACGATTTCATCAAACGCGTGATCGGAAGCCCGGGCGACACCATCGAAATCAAAGGCGGCACCGTCTTCCGCAACGGTGTCGCGCTTAAGGAGCCGTACATCGCGCAGCCTCCCGATTATTCGTTGCAGATTCGCAATTACGATATCTACGTCAACGACGGCTTCGGTTGGCAAGCGCTCGATCCGGCGCAAGCAAATATTCCGCCGCGCAAAGACTGGCTCGCGCCCAATCGCATTCCACCGCACTGCTACCTCATGCTCGGCGACAACCGCAACGATTCGGAGGACTCGCACATCTGGGGCTTCGCCCAGGATAGCGGACGCTTCTACAGCGGCCCGCGGGCCGGGAAGCCCGCCTCCTTTACCGGGCGCGCCGTCCTGATCTTCTGGCCGTTCTCGCAGGCAAGAATTCTCCCGGGGTAAAAGTCTCTTTTCCCGTGTGGGAACGCGTGGGCCGAGCGGCGATCTTTCTCGGCGAGTCGATCGTTCTACTCGCCATCGTTCTCGCGACGATCTTCGTTCGAATTCCCCAGGTAGACGGCGCCTCGATGGCTCCGACGATCCCGAGCGGCGCGATCGTCGTCACCGAGAGCCTCAGCCAAGACTTCACCCCTCCGCAGCGCGGTGAGATCGTCGCCTTCTCGCTCGATCTCTCGCGCCGCGAAACCTACATCAAACGCGTGATCGCGCTCCCCGGCGACCGTATCGGCATTGACAACGGCGTCGTTTTCGTGAACGGTGTTCGCATACATGAGCCCTACGTCCATCTCCACGACACTCGCTCCATGCCGACGCTGGTCGTCCCGCCCGGCAAGCTCTTCGTGCTCGGCGACGACCGACCGCACAGCGAAGATTCGCGTTTCTTCGGCCCGATCGCGGAGTCGCGCGTGATCGGCCGCGCCTGGTGGATTCTCTGGCCCTTCGCTCGCTTTGGGCCGCTATGAGCGATCCGCTCGACCGCGTCGTCCAGTGGTATCCGGGGCACATGGTCAAGGCCATGCGCGGAATCGGCGAGCGCCTCGCGCTCGTGGATCTCGCCATCGAGGTCGTCGACGCGCGCGTCGCCTTCAGTGGGGCGAATCCCGATCTCGCGCGCGTTCTCGCCGGAAAGCCGCGCATGGTGCTGCTCTCGCGCGCGGATCTCGCGAATCCGTCGATCACGCAAGAATGGCTCGAGCGCTATCGCGAGCGCGGGCTTCGCGCGCTCGCCTTTAACGCCGGGAGCCGCCGCGATTGCACCTTCGTCCGCGACGAGATCGTCCGTTTCGCCGAAAGCGTTCGCGGCACGACGCGTGCGATGATCGTGGGCATTCCGAACTCGGGGAAATCCACCGCGCTCAATGCGCTGCTCGGACGCGCCGCCGCGCGCGTGCAAAATCGTGCCGGCATCACGCGTTCGCTGCAGTGGTTCCGCCTCGCCCCGAACGTCGAGCTGATGGACACGCCGGGAATCCTCGTACCGAAGATCCCCAACGCCGACGCGCAGTGGCACCTCGCCCTCTGCGGCGGCGTCCCCGTCGAACGCTACGACCCCGAGGAGATCGTCGAACGCTTTACGGCGTGGGCCGCGCGGCTCGCACTTGAGGGCGTTCCCACGCTGGAGGCGTTCGCGCGCAAGGGCGGTTTCGCGCGCAAGGGCGGTGAGTTCGATCTTCACAACGCCGCTCGTTCGTATATAAGCCGTTTCAACGACGGCGCCTTCGGCCGCATCACGCTCGAACGCCCTTTGGGAGAGCCCGCGTGAGCCGCGATCTCGAACTCGCAGCGCGCGAGATCGAACTCCGCCGCAACGGGTTCACCATCGTCGCGGGGATCGATGAAGCCGGGCGCGGCCCACTCGCCGGCCCCGTCGTCGCGGCCTGCACCGTGCTGACCGCCTTGCTACCGATCGGCGGCATCGACGATTCGAAGCGTTTGAGCCCCAAGCGCCGCGCCGAGCTCGCACTCGAGATTCGTCGCCATGCAGCCGCGTACGGCATTGGCCTCGCCGAGCCGGCGGAGATCGACGCGCTAAACATCTATCGAGCGACCCAACTCGCGATGCGCCGCGCCCTCGAAGCGGCGGGGCTCCGCCCCGAGATCGTGCTCGTCGATGCGATGCCGCTCCCCGGGCTGGGGCTTCCCGTCGAATCGATCGTCGGCGGGGACGGGCGCTGCACCGCGATCGCCGCCGCCTCGATCCTCGCCAAAGAGCACCGCGACGCCCTCCTGCGCGAGCTCGACGCCCTCGATCCCCGCTATGGATTCGCGCGCCACAAGGGCTACGGCACGCCGGAGCACCTCGCCGCGCTGCGCCGCTACGGCCCCTCGCCGTACCATCGCCGGAGCTTCGCCCCGGTCGCCGCGGCACTGGGAACCCCATGAGCCGTCGAAGGCAGGCGATCGGGCGCGAGGGCGAGGAACGCGCCGAAGAGCTGCTCGGCAAGGTCGGCTACCGTCTCCTCGCCCGCAACCTCCACTTGCCCGGGGGCGAGATCGACCTGCTCTTCTTGGATGGGAGCACTTTGGTTGTCGTAGAAGTGAAGCGACGTGAAAGCTCCGATTATGGCTCGGCGCTCGCGGCCGTCGGGCGCTCCAAGCGGGCGACCCTTCGTCGCATCGCCGCCGATTACGCGCAGATCGTCGCGCCGCGCGCTCGCGTGCGTTTCGACGTCGTCGCAATCGATGGTGACCGTATGACCCATCACCGGAATGCATTTTAGGCTGTAGGAACGATTGCGTGGAACTCCAAGGACGGACTCTCGCAGGGCGCTACGAAATCGGCGAACTGCTCGGGCGCGGCGGCACCGCAGACACCTACCGCGCCCTCGATAAAAAGTTGGGGCGCGAAGTTGCGGTCAAAGTTTTAATCGAGCGTTCGAGCGATACGATCGAACGGCTTCTCGGTGAAGCGCGCGCGATGGCGCGCCTGAACCATCCGCGCATCGTCGCCGTTTTCGACGCTGGCGAAGACGACGGTTACCCGTACATCATCATGGAGCTCATGCGCGGTCGCAACCTCGCCGATCTGCGCAGCGGCGAGTTGAAATACAAGCAGGCGCTCGGGTTCATTTGCGACATTCTCGAAGGGCTCGATTACGCGCAATCGCAAGGGATCGTCCATCGCGATATCAAGCCGTCCAACGTCATGCTCGACGAAAACTCCGAGCGCGTGAAGCTCACCGATTTCGGGCTCGCGCGGCGCGCGAGCGACGTCACGCAGACGACGCGCACGGGGCAGATTATCGGCACGATCTCCTATCTCGCGCCGGAACGTTTTTTAAGCAAACCGGCCGACGTTCGCTCCGATCTCTATTCGGTCGGCATTCTGATGTACGAAATTTTCACTGGGACGCTCCCGTTCCGGAACGACCGCGAAGATATCGTGGCGACGATGTATTCGCACGTCCACGATACGCCGACCCCGCCGCGCGAGATCAATCGCAATATTCCCGAAGCGCTCGAACGCGTGATCCTTCGCTCTATCGAAAAAGACCCGGGCAAACGCTACCAAACCGCGCACGAGTTCTACATCGACGTCGACATGCTCCGGACCGGCCAAGTCGCGCCGGCCGCGGCCCCGGTGCCCAGCCAAGCGGCGCGCCCGCCGCGCACCTTCGCCACCTCGCCGAACGTCGCGAGCGACCCGGACCTGCGGCAAGCGATCGACCAGGCGCTCGCGCCTACCCGCAACCGTAGCGACGCTCTCGAGAACGTCCTCAAGGGGATGATCGCGACCCGCCGGCGGGATTACGATCAAGCGAGCGAGGCCTACGAACTGGCGATGCACGAGTTGCAGGCCATCGGCAACCACGTTGAGTATGCCAAGACCGCAATCAAATATGCGTCGATGATCTTGCAGAAAAGCTCGGACGGCATGCGAGAGCGCAACGAGTTACGCAATGCGGTCAATCGCCTCATGGACGCTCGCAAAATCTTTCGCGATTACGAACTAACCGACCAACTGGCCCAAGCGGAGTACACGATCAACGCGCTCGAACGTACTGCGATAGGCATCATTTTTTAGAAACGACTATGCCCGAAAAACACCAACCCGAACTGAAACGGTCGGTCACGCCTTGGGGCTCTTTTTCCTGGGGTTACTCCGATGTCGGCGCCGATATCTTCGTCGGGCTCGGTTTGGTTTTGGGTGCCGCCGCGGGCGCATCGAACGTCGCGTTTCTCTTCGCCGGCATCGTTTACGTCTGCATCGGACTCGCCTATACCGAGCTCGCCGCCACCTATCCCGTTGCAGGCGGCGGGCAGTATTTCGTCATGCGCGGGCTCGGCGATTTTCTCGGCTTCATCGCGGGCTGGGCGGTGCTTCTCGACTTCACGATCGACGTGACGCTCTTCGCGTGGAGCTGCGTCGACTACCTCAGCGAAGTCGTCCCCGTCTTACTCAACCCCATCCACCCTTGGATTCATTTCATCGCCGTCTTCGGATTGATAGCGGGGCTCTGCCTCCTCAACGTGCTCGGAGTGCGCGAGAGCACCACCTTCAACGGCGTCGTTTCGGCGTTGGACGTCATCAGCGAAACGTCTATTCTCTTCTTCGGTTTTCTCTTCGCGTTCCGCCCCGAGTTGCTCGTCCACACCATGACGACGCAGTGGCCGAGCACCTTCAATCTCATGCTCGGCGCCTCGTACGCAATCATCTCGTTCGTCGGGCTCGAATCCATCTCGCAAGCAGCGCAAGAAACGCAACGCCCGGCCTCGGTGATTCCACGTACCTCGATCGCGCTGATTCTCACGATTTTGATCTACGCGCTTGCCTATTCGAACCTCGCGCTCGGCATGGTGCCCTGGCATCAGGTCCCACCCGATGCGATGGGGCACGCGCAGACGCTCTGGCAGTGGCTCGGCAACAACGACAATAACGGCAAGGCGGTCGCCTTGCTGGCGAAGGAGGTGCCGTACTTCGGCGCGCTCGCCGCGCTCTACGTTCCGATTCTCGGCGCGATCTTGTTGCTGATTTCGTCGAACTCCGGCGTCTTCGGAAGCTCCCGGATCGCCTACGCGATGGCGAATGCAAAATTACTTCCGTCGATCTTCCAACGCGTGAACCGGCGCTTTCGCACTCCGGCAATCTCGATTATCTCGTTCTGCGCGATCGCCGTCGTCGAATTGGTCTTCGCCGCGTGGCCCTCGCTCGACCCCGGCGCCGCGGCGTTCTATGCAAAGTTCTTCCACGGCGAGGGCGGCATCGGTTTTCTCGGAGATCTCTACGCATTCGGTGCGGCGACCAGCTATTCGTTCGTGTTCTTGGCGCTCATCGCACTTCGGATGAACGATCCGCTCAGTCCGCGTAAATTCCGGATCCCATTCAACATTCCGATGACCTACAAAGGCGAGCGCGTGCTCTTCCCGGTTATCGGCGTCCTCGGGTTCATGGGCATCCTCTCGATTCTCGTCTTTACGATCCTCACGCACGATCTCGGACGCATCGCCGGCCCCGCCTGGCTGATCCTCGGCTTCATCATTTTCGTCATCTACCGGCGCAACAAAGGGCTTCCCGTCTTCGGATCGGCGCCGCACGATTGGCGACACGAGCAGATCGGCATCCTCCGCGATGCCGGCGAACTCGAATTGATGGACGAGTACCTCGCAAGCCTCAAAGCGCGCGAGCCCGCACGCGCGACGGAGGCTCGGTAACGCGATGCTCGTCTATCGTGCGGCGATCTCGCTCGCGCTCGTCATCGTCGGCGCGATCGTGCTGGTGCGGATGTTCCATCTCGGATTCGGCCTCCCCGAATTGCCGGGGCTCGTCTTGGGGGCCGCCGTCATCGCGTTGGGCGCCTATCGGCTTCGGCAGATCCTGCGCGTCTGGGCGGGGCGGACATGATCGCCGTTAATCCCATCGGCGCGGTCATCGCGCTCGCGCTCGTTCTCGCCGTCGTCGCGACGCTCTGGTGGATGCTGCATCCGCCGATCAGTAAGGTCCAGGAGATCGCTCGCGATGCCGAGACCGAGCTCGAACGGATGGTCGGCTCGATCATCGTCGTCTTCTCCGAAAATATCGCCTCGCAGCACATGATGGCGCTCGCCGCAAAGCTCGCGAAGGGCGAACGCTCCGAGCTCCTCGCGATCTACGTCGTCTCGGTCCCCTACTCGCTTCCCCCCGATGCCGAGATGACCGACGAGGAGCGCCGGGCGCTCGACGCGCTCGGGGCGGCGCAGGCGATCGCGGCGAAGGCCGATATCAACCTTCGGACCGAGACGGTCAAAGCGCGCTCCACGAAGCAGGCGGTGCTCGATATCGCCAAGCGCGAGCGTGCGAACCTTATCGTCCTGGGCTCCTTCCGCGAAGGGAAGTATACCGGCGCCCCCCTGAGCCGGACCATCGAGGAGATCGCCGCCGAGGCAAAGTGCGACGTGATCATCGGCGTGGAGGGCAAGCACGGCAACCTGCTCGTCGACCAGCTTGGATTCGAACAAGTCGAGCAGGGCGAGAAGGCTCCATAACGCGAACGCGCTTGGGAACGTTCTCATCATTGAGGAGGATCCCAATCCCATGAAATCGTTTTTACGGCTCGGCGCCGCCGCAGTAGCGCTCGTCGCCGCCGCAACCCTGCCGCTCTCCGCGCTCGCCGCCGGCAAAGCGCCGGCGCTCGCAGCGTTCGACGCGGCGTTCTCACACGTGCACGATTACACCGTGCAACTCCGCTCGCACGAAGTTAAAGGCTCGGCGACGCAAAACCGCGTCTACCAGTATTCGTTTATGAAGCCGCACTTCGCGAAGACCCTGATCATTTCGGGCGACGGCCAGGGCTCGGGCGGCGTTTGGACCGGCGGCGACCAAGTCAGCGGCCACCAAGGCGGCTTTCTCTCGGGTATCCACCTCAAAGTGGGGCTCCACGATGGGCGGGCGGTCTCGCTGCGCGGGTACACCATCCCCGACGGACTCATCCAAAATATTGTCGCCAAGTATCAGAGCACTCCCGGCACGCTCTCGCAGGGCCCGGGCGGCAACGTCGATGGCGTACCGACGCAACGCGTCTTCTTAAAAGTCGCGAACCCGGCGGCGAACGACGGAATCACCTCGATGCTCATCTACTTCTCGGATAAAACGCACTTCCCGGTACGCAATATTTGGTATCAGGGAAAAACCGCGGTTCTCGACCAGTCATTCCTCAATCTCCACCTCAACGTGGGACTGACGCAGAACGACTTTCCGTTCTAACGATCTCCCGAGGCGTTGCGAAAGCGGTATCTCGCCGTCACCGCGCGGCGAGGTACCGCTTTCGAATTTCATCGAGCGCGACGGCGAGCAGGATAACCGCTCCAAGCACGACTTTCTGCAGATACGAATCGATGTTGAGCAGGTTCATCGCATTGTCGAGCAATCCGATCAAGAGCGCGCCGAAGAAGGTGCCGACGATCGTCCCGCGCCCGCCTGCGAGGCTGGTACCGCCGACGACGACGGCGGCGATCGCATTGAGCATTTCGTCGCCGGTCCCGGTCTGCGGCGAGCCGGTCGAGAAGAGCGCCATATAGAGAAAGCCCGCGATCGCCGCGCAGATACCACTGATAACGTAGGCCATCGTCTTCACGCGATGCACCGCGATACCGGCGAGGCGCGCCGCTTCTTCGTTCCCGCCGAGTGCGAGAATAGAGCGGCCGAAGCGCGTCTTTTCGAGCAAGAGCGAGCAAATGATGACCACGACCGCCATCCACAGCACCGGAATCGGCAGTGCGGGAAGGTGGAGTTTAGCGGAGAGTCCGCCGAGAAACGATCCGATGCCGATGCTGTTAAACGCATTCGAATTCAACGGCACCGGGCGACCGTGCGAGACGATATACGAGAGACCGAGCGCGACCTGCATCATCGCCAACGTCGTAATGAACGGCGGGAGGTTGAGGCGAACGACCGGGAGCGCGTTCACGTATCCCGCACCGGCGCCAAGCGCGATTCCGGCGAGGAGGACCACCGTAACCAACGCAAATCCGGTCAGATGCAGCGAATTCGCCAGCAACGCCATGACGACGCCGGTGAGCGAGACGAGCGACCCGATCGAGAGATCGATGCCGGCGGTGAGAATCGTGAACGTTTCGCCGACGCCGAGAATACAGTTATAGGTAATCTGTCTGAGGACGCGGACGATGTTGCTCGGTTCGAGGAACGAACCGTGCGCGGCGATATTGACGCCGATCACCAATGCCAGCAGAACGAGGATCGTGCCGATCAGTCGCAGACGCGGGTTCATGCCGCCGCTCCGCTCGCCGCCGCGATCACGTTGGTCGGGCTCGCCTCCGCGCGGGAGAACTCCGCGACGATGCCGCCCTGCCGCACCACGCAGATGCGATGGCTCATTCCCAAGAGTTCGGGAAGTTCGCTACTTACCATGACGATCGCCACTCCTTGTTTCGCCAGCCCAACCATGAGTTCGTAAATTTCCGCCTTCGCCGCAACGTCGATCCCTCGCGTCGGTTCGTCGAGCAAGAGCACGCGAGGCTCCCCGAGGAGCCACTTCGCGAGGACGACTTTCTGCTGCGTGCCGCCGGAGAGATTGGCGACCAACTGCGCCGCATTCGGGGTGCGAATGCGCAGCCGTTCGATCATCTCTTCGCTCGCCCGCTCCTCGGCGGGGGCGTCCAACCACCCGAAAGCGCGCGCGAACCGATCGAGATGCGCGAGCGTCGTGTTCGCGAGCACGCTCATCCCCAGCACGAGCCCTTGCGCTTTGCGATCTTCGGTAACGAACGCGATACCCGCGGCGATGGTGCCCGCGGGCGTGCGCGCGCGAAGCGCCTTTCCGTCGACGGCGACCGAACCGGCTGCGGGATCCGCGCCCGCGATCGCCCGCAAAATCTCGGTGCGTCCGGCACCGACGAGCCCGCCGAGACCGACGATCTCTCCCGCGCGAACCTCGAAGCCCACGTTGCGAACGCCGCGCCCGCTCAGCCCGGCGACCGCGAGCCGAATCGGCGCATCGGCGGCGACGGCGGGAAGATCGGGGAAGCGCGCGTCGACCGGGCGCCCGACCATCGCCTGCAATATCTCGTCGATGGGGAACGCCGTCACCGCGCGCGTGTCGATGCTCGCGCCGTCGCGCAGGACGGTGACGCGATCGGCGACGCGCGCTAACTCCTCCATGCGATGCGAGATATAGACGATGCCGACGCCCTTGCTTTTGAGCGTCGCGACGATCTCGAAGAGCCGATCGATCTCTCGCTCCGAGAGTGCTGCCGTGGGTTCGTCCATTACCAACACGCGCACGTTTTTCGCGAGCGCCTTCGCAATTTCGACGAGTTGCTGGATGCCGACCGAGAGTTCGCCAACGGGGCGATCGAGCGGAATATCGATTCCGAACTCGGCGACCAGCTCGGCGGCACGCGCGCGCGCTCCGGCATCGTCGAGAAATGGACCGCGCTGCGGTTCCTTTCCGAGAAAAATATTGGCGACGGCATCGAATTGCGGCACGAGCGTGAACTCTTGGTAGATCATCCCGATCCCCAGACGCTCGGCATCGCGCGGAGAGGCGATGCGCACGCGCTCACCGTCGATGAAGATCTCTCCGGTGTCCGCCGGCTGCGCGCCGGAGAGAATCTTCATCAGCGTCGATTTGCCGGCACCATTCTCGCCGACCAACGCCAAGACTTCGCCGCTACGGACGGAGATCGAGACATCGGCGAGTGCGCGAACGCCGGGAAACGATTTCCCTATGGCGCGCATCTCCAGCAGCGGTGCGTCGGGAATGACTTAGGGCGCCTTCTTCGCGTCGGCGGCGGTGTAGGTTCCCACGGGCACCTTCACCACTTTCGGAGGAATCTTGCCGGCGAAATAATCGTGCAGGGTATCGATCACCATTTTCCCGATTTGGTCGGGGTGCTGCACGACGTCGCCGTACATCTCGCCCTTCGCGATCGCGGTACGCGCCTCGGGCGTCGCGTCGAAGCCGACGATAGCGACCTTGCCGGCCATGCCGGCGGCGCGCACCGCCGTGAGCGCGCCGAGTGCCGAATCGTCGTTGATGCCGAAAATCCCGCGCAGGTGCGGGTGGCTCTGAAGAATATCGCCGACATCGTTCGCGGCTTTATCGCGTTGCCCGCCGGAATCGACGTCGGCAACGATTTTGGCTTTCGGACACGATGCGGCGAGATATTCTTTGAAGCCACGAACGCGATCTTGAACGCTCGTCACCTCGGGCTCGTCGACAATGGCAACCTCGCCGGTTCCGCCGATCGCCTTGCAGATCAGCTTGCCGGCCTCCATGCCGCCTTCGACGTTATCGCTGGCGATATGTGCGACGACGACGCCCTGTTTGCTCGTGCTCGCGATATCGGCGGTGAAGACCGGAATCTTCGCTCGATTCGCTTCCACGATCGCGCTGCCGATCGCCTTGGAATCGTAGGGTGTCAGGACGATCGCGTTCACGTGCTTGGAAATGAAATCTTCCACCTGCGACTGCTGCCGCGCGTTATCGCGATTGGCGTCGACGACGTTGAGCGCGTAGCCGTATTTCTTCGCCTCGGCGCGCATGCCGGCTTCCATCTCTTGATAGAACTGCGCTTCGCGATTCTGAATGGAGACGCCGATCGTCTTGGTCGGCGCGCTCGTCGCGCTCCCTCCCGAGGCGGCGCCGGATTTCGAAGCGCCATGGGAGGAGCATGCGACCAGCGCAAGCACCGCCACGATAGCCAAGCGACGAACAATTTTCACGGGGTCCCCTTTCGTATCACGCAACAGCGAACGAGCCTTAGGATTCGCGCGCTGAAGGTTGGCGTTCGGTCTCGGCAGCGCCTTCGTCTCCCTCCCAGAGCCGACGAATGACGAGTACGAGCCCCAGCGTCGCGACGAGGGTTACCGCGCTCCACACCCAGGCCGGCAACCAAGCGCCCTGCAACCACGCACCGGTAGCGAAGAGCACGCCGTAGATTGCGGCGAGCCCGAGCACCCAACCCGCGAGCGCGGCGGCAGGCGAATCCTGCGATTTGGGGAGCCCGTAGCGTTCGCGGAGATACTTCCAGCCCGGGCCCGGCGGGTGAACGCGCCGGTAGAACTCGACGAGCACGCGCTCGTCCTTCGGCGGAAAGAGCAGCGTGATGCCGAGCCACGCAACGGTGGTGACGCCGACGCCGATGAGCAGCGAGGTTGTCGGATCGACCGCGTGCCCGAATTTACCGGCGATAAAAAACGCAATCGCGATGAGAAATGAGACCGCCATTGCGGCGATCTCACTCGCCGCATCGATGCGCCACCAAAACCAGCGCAGGAGATAGAGCAGCCCGGTCCCCGCACCGATGGAGAGCAGAAGATCGAAGCCCTGCCGTGCGGTTCCGAGCAAGAACGTCACCCCGACGCCGCCGAGCGCGATGAGAATGGTGACGAGTCGCCCTGCGACCACGTAGTGCCGTTCCTCTCGCCCCGGCGCCATAAAACGTCGATAAAGATCGTGCACGAGATACGACGTGCCCCAATTGAGATGCGTTTCGATGGTGGAACGATAGGCGGCGAAAATGCCGGCGACCATAAAACCGGCGAAGCCCGCCGGAAGAAAAACGAGCATCGCCGGATACGCGATGTCGTTCCCCAGCAGTGCCGGTTGCACGTGCGGAAAACGCAGCGCGATATCGTGAACGGTGGGATAGACGATCGTCGAAGCGAGCGCGACGATAATCCAGGGCCACGGCCGCAGCGCGTAATGCATCGCTTGAAATGCGAGGGTGCCGCCCATCGCATCGCGTTCGCTGCGCGCCGCGAGCATGCGCTGCGCGACGTAACTCCCCCCGCCCGGCTCCGCACCCGGATACCAGACCGACCACCATTGCACGGTGAGTGGAATGACGAAGATTGCCAGCGCCGTCGGCCAGTTGTTGAAGTTGGGAAAGAACGAGAGCCAGTGCGGATGGACGGCGCGGATCTGCGAAAAGAGCCCGGCGAGCCCGCCGACGTGCGGCGCGCGTAGGGCGAAGTACGCCGCGGCAATCGCCGAACTCATCGTGATGAGAAACTGAATCGTATCGGTCACCATCACGCCCCAAAGCCCCGCCGTCGCCGCAAACACGATCGGAACGACGACGGCGATGGCGAGCGTCTCGACGTTCGTCCATCCGAAAAGGATTCCGCAAATTTTCGTGAGCGCGAGGTTGACCGTCGCGATAATAAACCAATTGAAGAGCAAGCCGAGATAGACCGCTCGAAATCCGCGCACCGCGCGAGCGCCGGCACCCGAATAGCGCATTTCGTAGAATTCCAGATCGGTGAGCACGCCGCTGCGGCGCCAAAGCCGCGCATAAAAAAAGACCGTCGCGAGGCCGGTGAGCAAGAACGACCACCACACCCAGTTCCCGGCGACGCCACCCTCGCGCACGATATTCGTTACCAAATTGGGCGTGTCGGTAGAAAAGGTCGTCGCGACGAGCGAGATGCCGATCAGCCACCACGGCGCTTGCCGCCCCGCGGCAAAGAACTCGCTGGTGTTGCGCCCGGCGCGCCGGGCGAGAACGATAGCGGGAACGAACGTAATCCCCAACGAGAGCACGACGATCCACCAATCGAGTGCGGTGAGATGCATGGGCGGCAGGGTACGCGCTTACTGCGTTCGTTCCCCCAGGAGACCGCGACTTTCGAAAGCGAGAAGCCGAGCCCGCAGCGAACGCGGGCTCGCGCCTTTCACCCGCCCATCCGCGCCGAGAATGCGATGGGCGGGCACGAAGAGTGCGAGCGGCGCCCGCGCCATCGCGGACGCGACGGCGCGGTGAGAACGCGGAGCGCCGAGCAGACGGGCGACCTCGCCGTAACTCAGCCGATCGCCGAAGGCGGTGCTCGCGACGAACTCCCACGCGCGGCGTATGAAGGGCGAGCCGTCGAGGGCGAGCGGGAGATCGAAACGCTCCAAACGACGCGCAAAATACGCGGCGACCTGTCGCTCGATCTCGCGACCGAACGCATTCGACGCTCGCGCGACGATCTTCGGGCGAAGGACGAAATCGCTCCGTACTATCCGTTCGCGGTCGAATTCCACCAGCAGCGAACGACCGAACGGCGTCGGCAAAAGCAGCCCCGACAACGGTATCTCGCTCTTCATGCAGCCTTCTTTGCTCCTTCACCGTGCCGTCCTATGCTCGTCGAGCAGGAGGCCCGCCATGAGGCAAACCCAGTGCGACCCACTCGAACGTGCGCGCGAGATCGTCCACGCATCGCTGCTGCGCGAACGCTCCGGCCGCGGCTTCGGCAGCATCCTCTCGCACCCCGAGCGCGACCCGCTCGACCAGCCGTGGATCGTCGCAGCGCAAATTTTCGCGATGCTCGTCTCGGTGCCGCTGCTTATCTGGCTCTTTGCAGGCCGATAGCGATGGCCTATTTCCGCACGCACCGCCGAGCCACGATCGTCGCGGCAGCGGTCGTCGCGCTCGCAATCGGCGCACTGCTCTTCTTGCGCGGACATGGCCCCGGCGGCATCGCCGCATCGGGAACGATCGAGGTCACCCAGAGCGACGTCGCATCGAAGGTCGAAGGGCGGCTCGTCCAATTGCGCGTTCACGACGGCGAATCGGTGCGCAAGGGCGAGGTCCTCGCCGTGCTGGAGCGTCTCGATCCCACGCTGCGCCTACGCCAAGCGCGAGCGCAACTTCGCGCCGCGACGGCGCAGGTCGCCGCCGCGCGCGCGGCCTACCGGCTCCAGAAAGCGACCTACACGGCGACGCTCGCCCAGGCGGGTGAGGGCGTAGCAATCGCGCGTTCGAATCTCGGCACGGCGAGCGAGACGCTTGGCATCGAACGTCGGGCGACCTCGCTCGCGCTCGACCAGGCGGAGGCACAACTCGTCGCCGCGCGTGCGACGTACGCCAGGACGCATCTCGATTACGAGCGCGACCAAAATCTCGTCCGTACCGGCGATATCGCCAAGCAAGTCCTCGACGATGCTCGCGACAGCTACGCGAGCGCGTCGGCACGACTGCGAGCTCGGCAAGATGCCGTCGCCCTCGCGCGCGCCGATCTCCGCACGGTGCAGATCCGGCGTTTCAGTGTCGTCGCGTCGCGTTCGCAACAGGGGCAGGCCTTGGCCTCCTATCGAACCGCGCGCGCGCAACGCGAACTCGTACGTCAACGTGCAGCACAGCTCGCCGATGCGGAGGCGCAGGTCGCGCAGGCATCGGCACAGGTCGGTATCGCCGCGGACCAAGTTCGCGAAACCGAACTCGTCGCGCCCTTCGACGGCGTGGTGCTCTCCCACAACTTCGAAGTCGGAGATCTTATCGAGCCCGGTGCCGCCGTCTTGACCGTCGGCGACCTCACGCATCCCTACCTCTACGTGTACGTCAGCGAGAGCGATCTCCCGCACATCAAAGCGGGCATGGCCGCAGAAGCGACCGTCGACGGGATGCCGGGAAAGATTTTTCACGGCACGGTGAGCGAGATCGCCACCAATGCCGAGTTCACGCCGGAGAACGTGCAAACGAAATCCGAACGTATCGACTACCTCGTCTTCCGCATCAAGATTCAATTTAACGACCCTACCGAGACGCTCAAACCCGGCCTCCCCGCCGATGCGGTGATTGGTGGATGATCGATGCGCGTTGCGTTGCAGTTAACGGGGCTGACGCGCCGCTTCGCCGCGACCACCGCCGTCGATCGGCTCTCGCTCGAGGTAGCGAGTGGTGAAATATTCGCCTTGGTCGGCCCCGACGGAGCGGGGAAAACGACGTTGATGCGGCTGCTCTGCGGCGCGCTCGCAGCAGACGAAGGCGGAGCGCTCGTCGACGGGATCGACGTCATCTCCCAGACGGAGCGGGTGCAGAGCGCGATCGGGTATATGCCGCAACGTTTCAGTCTCTATCCCGATCTCTCGGTTATCGAGAACCTCCGCTTCTACGGGGCGATCTTCGGGATACCTCGCTCCGAGTTTGAAGCACGCGCGCGATCCCTGCTCGCCGATTTTTCACTTGGCGATTTTGCCGAGCGCCTTGCAGAAGCGCTCTCCGGCGGAATGAAACAGAAGCTCGCGTTGGCTTGCACGCTGATCCATCGTCCGAGCACGATCCTGCTCGACGAACCGACAGCGGGCGTCGACCCCGTCTCGCGCCGCGAATTTTGGCGACTGCTCTACGGCATCAATCGCTCGAGAACGACGATTTTCGTGAGCACGCCGTATATGGACGAAGCCGAACGAGCGACGCGCGTCGCTTTTATGACCGAAGGAAGAATCGTCAGCATCGGCACCCCTGCCGAACTCAAAGCGGCCCTGCACGGCGAGGTCGTTGAGGTTCGGTGCTCTCGCTACCGCGACGCACGGCGAGCGTTACACGGAATATCTTCGGTCCGAAGCGTCGAGATGTTCGGCGACGTCCTGCATGTCCTCGTCGACTCGGCTGAAGCGAGTATTCCGGATTTTCGGCGTCGCCTGCAAGCGGTCGGTATCGAGGACGCCGATTTCCGCAGCGTCCCGCCATCGCTCGAGGACGCATTCGTCGCGAAGTTGAGCGCGTCATGACGACGAGCGTTCGCGCCGAGTCGCTGACGCGACGCTTCGGTTCATTCGTCGCCGTCGATGCGATCTCGTTCGATATTCATGCCGGCGAGATCTGGGGTTTCCTCGGCCCCAACGGATCGGGAAAGTCGACGACGATACGCATGCTCTGCGGCGTCTTGGCCCCCAGTGACGGCAAGGCTGAGGTCCTGGGAATCGACGTCGCTCGCGACCCCGAGGCCGTGAAGCTACGCATCGGCTATATGTCGCAAGGCTCGACACTCTGGGGCGATCTCACGGTGCTCGAACACCTGCGCTTCTACGCCGGGCTGTACGGCATGAGCGGACGCGACGGCGAGCAGCGAATCGTCGCCTGGATGCAGCGCACCGGGTTGAGCGAACGACGCGACCAACTCGCCGGGGCGCTTCCGGGTGGCTACCGCAAGCGGCTCGCGCTCGCTTGTACGCTGCTTCACGCTCCACAGATGATCTTTCTCGACGAGCCGACCGCCGGCGTCGACCCCGTCTCGCGGCGCGAGTTTTGGGATATTATCGTCGAGCTCGCCGATGAAGGCACGACCGTCATGGTTACCACGCACTATCTCGATGAAGCCGAACATTGCAACCAATTGGCGATGCTCTATAACGGGAAGATTGTCGCCCGCGGAACGCCGGAATCGTTGAAGCATCTACCGCAACTCGGCACGACGGTCGAAATTCTCTCCGACGATTGCGTCGGCGTTCTCGAAGCGATCGAAACGTTGCCGTTCGTTCGCGGCGCGGGGCTCTATGGCTCCTCGCTGCACGTCGCCCTCGCGAGCGCGGCGGATATCGAACGGCTCGGAGCGGCGCTCGCCGCTAGCGGTCTCGGCGCGCAGCCTCCACAGCCCGTCGTGCCCTCGCTCGAGGACGTCTTCGCGAGCGTGGTGGGATCGCCATGAATTGGAGACGCGCCTGGACCATCGCGAGAAAAGAGTATACGCAATTTTTTCGCGATAAGCGCACGGTCGCCGCGACGATGTTACTTCCGTTGATTCAAGTCGTTCTATACGGATATCTTTCTAGCGACGTTCGTTATCAACCGACGGTCGTCTGGGATCTCTCGCGCAGCGCGGAGAGCCGCCAACTCCTCGAAACGTTTACCAACTCGCAGTATTTTTCGATGAAGTATCGCGCACGGAGCATGGGCGGCGTCGTGCGGCGGATCGCCGACGGGCAAGCGCTCGCGGGCATCGTCATTCCTCCGAACTATGCATCGCTGCTCCATCGGGGGAAGACGCCGCAAGTGATGGTCGCCGTCGATGCCTCCGATGCAACCGCCGCGCGCACGAGCCTATCGGTCGCCCAAGCGATCGGCGCGAGCGTCAGCGCCGGTATCCAGCGCGAGGCCGCAATAAAGCGCGGCATTCCGATACCGACAATCGGCGTCGACGTTCGCGCGCGCGCTTGGTATAACACGGCGCTACGCCAAGAGGTCTTTATCGTCCCCGGCGTGCTCGCGCTGGTGATGCAGTTTACGATGACGTTCCTCAGCATGAGCACGATCGTACGAGAACGCGAACTGGGGACGCTCGAACAACTCGTCGTCAGTCCGATTCGCTCCTCGGAGCTCATGCTTGGAAAAATGCTCCCCCTCATGACGATCGGATACATCAACGTAACTGCGATTTTGTTAATGGCCGTGCTCTGGTTCGGCGTTCCGGTCGCCGGAAGCGTGCTCTTGCTCTATTTTACGGTACTCGTTTTCTTTTTTACGACGTTGGGAACGGGCATTCTCGTATCGACGATCGCCAAAACGTATATCCAGGCAACGCAACTCATCCAGTTTTTCTTAATGCCGAGCATGTTACTCTCGGGGTTCATCTTTCCGGTCGACGCGATGCCCGCTCCATTGCAAGCGCTCTCGTACCTCGTACCGCTCACCTATTTCTTGGTCATCGTGCGCGGCATCATCATCAAAGGAATCGGGATCGAGTATCTATGGCCGCAGATCGGGCTTCTCGCCGCCCTCGGGCTTGGAGTATTTGTCTTCGCGGTTACGCGCTTCCAAAAACGAATCGACTAGTTCGCCGCTCTTCGCGCGGCGCTAGCGCCCCGCTCGATATAGAGGACGGTATGCAGCGATGCGGGACGTTAGTGCATGAGCGCGCGACGAACGAGCTTTCGGTCCGCATGCGACTTCAACGCGACGACGACGGCGACACCGCCATTGCGCACGCCAATCCGCCAATCGTCGGCCTCCGCCCCAAGCTCGAGCAGCCCGCCGATGATGCTGCCGCCGACCGCTCCGAAACTCGCCCCCGCGAGAGTTGCTGCCAAGGGACCGGCAACGAATGGCGCGGCGATTCCCTCGGTCGTCGCGATGAGCGCCGCGGTTGAGGCGGCAGCGATCACGGCGCCTATCGTAGCCCCGGTCGCCGCGCCGAGGACGCCTCCGTTATCGCCGAAGCCTCCGGATATCGCCATCGGCGAGGTGTCGCTCTCAAAATTTCGGTCGACGGGGAGGTCGGCCTCATTTTCGATTAGGTGAATGCGTTCGTCGCCGTAGCCGGCTGCGTGAAGTCTGTCGATCGTTCGCTCGGCGCGACGACGATCTGCGTAGAGTTTCGCTTCGAATTCAGGCGTTTGCATTTTCGTACACCTCGGTATTTCGTTTGTACTCCGCAAGGACGTGCCAACGCCATACTTTTGTTGGAGTTCTCGCTACGTCGCCGGTCGTCGCAAGGACGAGCGTCCTAGTTGGGAGCGTCACCCGCGTCAGCTAGCGGCCTCGCCTCGAGCGCCTACGATAACGGCGCCCCGGCGACGCCAATCGCCGTTTCGAGGCACCACCCCATATGGAAGCAACCCCAAACCCCAGTTTTGAAAGGGGCGCCGATGCACCGTACCTATCGGGAAAAGGAACCTATGAGATGCTGGTATATAGTACGCCGAACTGCAATCGCTAGCCCACCCCGTTCGAAACAGTTCAGGTAAGGAGTCGCCCGACCCGATGCAACCCACTATTACCGAAGATGCCCTGATCGCGTATTATGAAATTCGCGCTCGTGCCGAACAACGATTCGAGGCGGAGCGCGGGCAATCGAACGCAGATCGCGACGAGCTCCGGGAGCGCATAGAGGACGCGAGCCAAACTTTATATCGCGAACGGCTCGGCTCTCTGAAAGATCTTACCATCGGCGAAATCGGAATCGGCAGCGGCGATTTTGTCCGCCATGCGTTTCACGAGCGGGCGCGTGCAATCGTCCTTATCGATATTTCTAAAGATCGTCTTCGTGGGGTCGAAAGAGAGATCGGCGAATTAGGCTCGTCGACCCAAACGACATCGATCGTCGCGAGCGCGCAAAAAATGGAAGGCGTCGGCGACGGCGCGCTCGATCTTCTCGTCGCCAAAGAAGTCATCGAACATTTAACGGACTATCGACCTTTTCTGAGCGAATGTCGACGCGTTCTTCGAAAAGGCGGACGCCTATACCTGACCACCCCGAATCGACATTGCATCGACTTATGGCCACGCGTCATCCTCGGCCGCCTCTTCCCCCCGAAGAAATTGACGGGGGAGCCGTTAATACGACAAATTTTCGGCCACCTTTTCGACTACATAACGGCCGACGAATGCAAGTCGCTTGCCGAAACGCTCCCTCCGGGATTCAAAGAGCATATCCATGAATTCACACCGGGCGAACTTCTCGACGCTCTCACTGCGTACGGATTTCGCGTGTTGCGCCGATGGGGAACTCCTCCGCAAATGTTTTACCATGAATTACGCCCCTTCGCGGAAGCGCTACTTCCGGGATGGACGAAAGCCGAACGCCGTTCCTACGCTTTGGGTGACGACCTTCGGATAATTGCCGAGCAAATCTCATAAAGATCTCCCAACATCGGTCCGCCGATAGACCACCACTCGGCCGTACCGCGCGACGACGCGTATGACGTCGCGTCGTAACATGCGTTCTATTTCCGGCTTTACGATCGTTTGAAACCGTTTATTGGGGTAGTCGCTCGCATATACGAACCATTGCGACGTAGGAGACAGGACCGAATTTGCGCGCGGATCGGCGACACTGATGCGCGTCTGCCATTCGTCGTGGGTAGATAGAGCGACGTTCCCGACCTTGGCGAGCGCCCGGCGAGCGTCGGCGAGATCGTGGTAACTCGGCCGAAGGTACGTGCCCAGGTGTAGCGGGTTGCCCACGAGGGCGATCGCGGCGAGAATCCCAAAACACCCCCAGAGCCAACCACCGCGCTTTTGAGGCGAGATATGAATCACCGCATCGCCGAAAGCGAGCATCAGCCACGGCACCCATAATAACGCGTACTGGGCGCCGATCCGCCACACGCCTATACTGTTCGCCAAAAGGACGACGGCGAGGCCCGGGAGCGCTAAGACGAGCCAACGGGAACGCAGCGGAAGAAATACCGTACATAAAAGTGCCTCGAGTAAGTAACCGATGCGACCGAAGGTTAGCAGCGTCGGCCAGGATTGCATCGGTTGCAGAAAGAGCGCAACGACCACACCGAATGGTGTCGTGGCGAAGGAATAACGATAAAACGTTGCGGGCGCCCAGCCGCCAAGATAGGCCTTTGCGTAATAAAAATAGCCGGATATTATCAAAATTCCGACGATCGCCAACGCGAGAGATAGCAATGCGACCTGCTTCGCATGGATGGGTTCCCCGAGAAGGAGCCCGCGACGAGAACGGTCGGGATCTCGCAGGCGGAGCCCGGCGACCGCCGCTATTGCAAATAGAGCGACGATGCCGGTAATCGCCGCGTCTTCACGCACGCAAAATAGCGCCAGCGCAATCGCGCATGCGACCACCCAAAGCTCGCGATCGAACGCCCATATCAGCGCCACGGCAAGAATGGGCAAGAAACACAATTCGTGAAATTCATTAAACGATTGCGAATAGAGAAATGGGTTAAATAACGCACACAATGCAATTTTGAAACTCGTGCCTTCGTCGGTGTATGGACGAAATATCACGTACACCATCGGAGCCGTCGCGCCAACGAGCAAGATCGCCGCCCATTGCAAGACTAACGGAGTCCGGAAAACCGCCATGAAAGGCCACAGTAGGGCGAGAATCGGCGCAAAATGGTAATGGAAGTGCGTTCCGAATTCGGGCCGATCGACGAACCCTCGCGGCACGTTGTACACGACCTGAGAAAAAATTCCTAAATCGTACCCATAGTTCCAATCGTTCCAACGAATTATGGTGAAAACACCGATTAACGATGCGACTCCGACGGCCCACGCGACGATCGCCCAGAACCCTCGATCCAACCCTCCGCGAATGGCCGGACCGGGTTTCGTTATTTGCAAGGTCCTGCCCGATGATAGAGGGCGATATTTCCCTGGCGCCGGACGAGGCGATAGAGCCCGTGGCGTACGAGGCTCCGAAACTCCGTTCCATATTCAAGCAAAATGACCGATTGAGGATAGTCGCGATCGATCAGCACGTAGCATGCGTTCGGCACCAGTCCGGCGCGTTCGGGCAACAGCCGCGCATTGGGATCTACGAGCGCGAGGTGCGTGTATGCCTCTTCTTGCGTCGCGACCGACGCGTCAGGGGGAAGCCACGAGAGCGCTCGATCGAGGGCGGTATCCTTGGATTGAACGTATCGTAGATTCATACCGGGATGGAGCGGGTCGGCAACCGCCAGCTCGAGCGCACAGAAAACGAGAGAGGCGTACAACAAACGTTTTATCGTTGCGCTCGGGCGTTCGCGAACGGCAAATGCGAAGGCGACGATCGCGTAGCCGATCCAGGCTCCTGCATAATGCGTGCCGAGCGTGTAGGTTGTCGACATTCGAGAGAGCAGTACCTCGGCGAGCGGCGGAACGGCCAACCACATCATTTTCGATCGAAACGGCAGAAACATTAGCGGGGCGAAGGCCAACACGATAAATCCTAGTCGTTTTAATATTCCTCGGAAAAAGAATCTGTGAAAGTCGTGAAGCGACCACGAATAAAACCGAACCGGCGACCAGGTAGAATTATGCGCTGCGTGCGGTTGTATGACAAGAAAAAACACTGCTAGGACGGCGACCGCAACGAGCGCAATAATGGCGGCCAAACGGCCCAGGCTGCTTCCGCGAAATCGCCAGGCTCCGAGCGCACCGGCGAAGGCAAGAAAAATCGCTTGATCTTCTTTTATGCAGAGGGTTATCGCGGCGAAGATGCACGTCGCTCCTACGAGCCTACCGTCGAACGCCCATAACGTCCACGCAACGGCCGCCGGAGCAAAACCGTTCTCGTGAAAGTCATTAAATGTGAGCCCCAACAGCGCGGGATAGAGGGCGGCGACGAGGGTCGCGAGGCGGGCGACCGTTTTTTCTGAGCGCCGTGCGACGAGACCGTACACGGCCGGTAATGCGAGCCCTCCGGCGAGGGCCTGGACTACGACGAGTACGAGCGGCGAGTGCCACACATACAAAATTGCGCCAACGACATAGAGGATCGGGGAGAAGTGAAACGCCCAATGGCTGCCCTCGATTTGATTGCAAAAACATCCGAACGCACTCGCCGCCGTCTGCGTAAATATGCCGAAATCGACAAAATTTCTATGAACGGAGTAGCGGATCGCTCCCAGCACGCTCAAGATGATTGCGTAGGCCAGCGTAAGGAGCCAGGGGAACCAATCGCCCGCCCTCGCATCTCCCGTAGAGGTATCTCGTTGCATCGCCAGCGGCCTTTCGCGTCCTTCGTTCCGAGTGCCCTTTCCGGCGACGGGAGTCTCGGGTTTCGTAGCACCCCGTGCCGGGGCCGCGGATTATACCGGCCCTCGATGAACTCGTAGCCTGCCGGCAACTCGTCCTCCCGCATCGAGAAGCTCTTGTCACGGCGCCGTTTCGTCGCAAAGGGCTATCGATATGCTCAGCCGTGCCTTTTCCGCCGCGATGCACGGCATCGACGGCTATATCGTCGGCATCGAAGCCGACAGTTCTGCCGGCACGCCGGCCTTCGCGATCGTCGGCCTGCCGGATCGGGCGCTCGGCGAGGCGCGAGACCGCGTTCGCGCCGCAATCTTTAATTCCGGTTTTGCCTTTCCGGCGGGGCGCCTATTGGTCAATCTCTCCCCGGCGGATCTCCGCAAAGAAGGACCGGCGTTCGACGTGGGAATCGCACTCGCGTTGCTTGCGATCGACGAGCAAGTTCCGCCGGAGCGGCTCCGCAGCTTCATCGCGCTCGGCGAGCTCGCGCTCGACGGCTCGCTGCGCCCCGTCACGGGGCTCTTACCGATGTTGCTCGGGGCGAAAAATGCCGGCTTTACGGCGTTCTTAATCCCACGCAGCAACCTAGAGGAAGCCTCGCTCGTCGACGGGATCGAACTCTTCGCACTCGATTCGCTCGCCGATGCCGTCGCAACGGTCTCCGGCAACGGGCAGCGATGGCGTAAACGCACCGCAATCCCGGAATTGCAGCGGAACGACGCTGCTACGCACGGTGATCTCGCGGACGTTCGCGGGCAGATCGCCTCGAAGCGGGCGCTCGAAATTGCAGCGGCGGGCGGGCACAACTTGCTCTTCGTCGGCCCGCCGGGATGCGGGAAGACGATGCTGGCGCGCCGCTTGCCGGGCATCCTTCCACCGATGACGCTCGACGAAGCGCTCGACGTCACGAAAATTTACAGCATCGCCGGCGTCTTGGGAAGCGAGCGCGGAATCGTTCGCGTGCGCCCATTTCGTTTTCCGCACCACACCATCAGCCATGCGGCGCTCGTCGGCGGCGGCAGCAACGCGCGCCCCGGCGAGATATCGCTCGCACATAACGGTGTGCTTTTTCTCGACGAACTGCCGGAATTTTCGCGCAGCACGATCGAAGTGCTGCGCCAACCACTCGAGGAAGGCGTCGTAACGATCGCGCGCGCCTCCGGCAGCTTTTGCTATCCGGCGCGCTTTCAACTCGTTGCGTCGATGAACCCCTGCCCCTGCGGCTTTCGTGGCGTCCGTAATGCAGAGTGCCGCTGCGACGATGCTGCGGTCGCGCGGTATGCGAACAAACTCTCCGGACCGCTCCTCGACCGCATCGATCTGCAGATCGAGATCGCGCGCGTCCCATTCGACGATATGGTGCGGCGGGAGGCCGCCGAATCGTCGGCGCAGGTGCGCGTGCGGGTGCTCGCCGCGCGCGAGCGACAGGAGCGACGGCTCGCACACCTCGGGCTCAGCGCGAACGCCGATATCCCGGCAGCTGCCGTGCGAACGCTCTGCGCGCTCGATGGAGCGGCACTCAAACTCATGGAACGCGCGAGCGCGAAGCGGCAATTCTCGGCGCGCGCCGTCGACCGGCTCGCACGCGTCGCACGCACCATCGCCGACCTTGCCGGTGGCGAGCAGATCGCGGCGGAGCACGTCGCCGAGGCGATCGGCTATCGAAGCCTCGAGCGGCTCGTCAGCGCGGGATGAGGGAACGGTGCGTTCTTGGGGATCGGCTTTTTGACATCTTGATGCCCAAAGCCTATCATCATGATGTGAGAACGACCCTAACGCTCGACGACGACATCGCCCAAAAGCTCGCCGACGAGGCTCGCCGGACCCATCGTAGCTTCAAAGCTGTGGTCAATGAGGCGTTACGGCTCGGCCTTCTGCAGCAACGCTCGCCTTCACGGCAACCCTTTCGCGTTCGAGCGCGCCGCTTGGGTCTTCGCGAGGGGATCGATCCGTCGGATATCGAGGGTCTGCTCGATCGTCTCGACGGAGCGGCGCGACGTTGAAACTGCTCGATGTCAATCTGCTGATGTACGCGTACGATGCTTCGTCGCCGCTGCACGAACGTGCGCGTTCGTGGTTTGAAGCGTGTTTGAACGATCCCGAGCCGATCGGGTTTCCACTCTCAACCGTCGTCGCGTTTGTACGGCTCGTGACCGATACGCGCGTCTTCGAGCGCCCATTCGACACTCCGTCGGCATGCGCTATCGTCGATGAATGGCTCGCCCAACCCTCTGCGCATCTCCTCGTTCCGTGTGCTCGCCACTGGGAAATCCTTCGTGGGCTCTCCATCGATTCGCACGTTCGCGGATCGCTGGTCCCCGATGCACATCTTGCCGCCTACGCAATCGAAAACGGCGCGACCCTCTACACCCACGATCGCGACTTTCTGCGCTTCCAACGGCTCCGCGTCGAATTCCCGCTCTCGTAGGCTCGATAGCGCTCGAGCGCTTTTACGCCGGGGAGGCCGGAAGGAGGTTTCGAATCTGTGCGGCGAGATCGTCGAGATTCACCGCGCCTTTTTGCAGGATGCGCGTGGCGCGTCCCCCCAGCAGTTCCGACTCCGCCGGCGTAACATCTTTGGCGGTGAGCACGATGATGGGCACCGTGCGCCACTCCTCGCGCTGCCGTATCTCGGCGACAAACTCGAACCCGTCCATCACCGGCATCGTCAAATCGAGCAAGATAATATCGGGCAGTGCTTCGGCCATCCGCTCCAATCCGACTTCTCCATTCTGCGCCTCGATCACCGACCATCCGCTCTTCTCCAGCATGCGACGCATCATCGCCCGCGTCGTCGCGTCGTCCTCGACCAACAGGACATTTCGCCGTCCACGATACAGCTCGAGAACGATACTAAGTTCGCTTTGATCGACCGGTTTAGAAAGATAGTGGGCCGCACCTAAGGCATAGGCCATCTGAGAGTCGCCTAATACCGAGACCATAATGACGGGAATACGCGCAAGCTTGGGATCTGCCTTGAGACGGCTGAGAGCAGCCCAACCATCCGTTCGCGGCATGATTGCATCTAACGTTATTATCGAAGGCTCGAGTTCAGCGGCCATGCGCAGCGCTTCTTCACCGTCGTGCGCGGTAGCGACGCGGTAACCGCATGCTTCCAAACTACGCTGGAGCATATCGCGCGCCGCAGGATCGTCGTCGACCACCAGTGCGAGGGGGCGAGCATCGGCATTCGTCACCCCACGTTCTTCGGGACTCGTCGCGGCACTCGCAGTTTCATCCTCTGCTACGACGGGGAGACGCATGGTAAAGATAGACCCCTTGCCCAACGAGCTCTCTACGAATACGTCGCCACCCATCATTCGGCAGAATTTACGCGTGATCGCCAGTCCAAGTCCGGTTCCACCGTATTGGCGAGTAATCGACGCATCCGCCTGCGAAAACGCCTCGAACAGTCGGGCGAGTTGTTCGGGCGTCATGCCGATACCGGTATCCTCAACGGAGAAGTCAATCCAGTTGCCGACGGTAGCTACGCGCAGCTGTATCGTGCCTGCCTTGGAGAATTTGCATGCGTTGCTCAGCAAATTGAGCAACGATTGCCGCACCTTCATGAGGTCGGTATAAATCGTAGGAATATCCGCCGGGCAATCGAGCGATACCGTATTTGCATTTTTCTTCGCCAGAGGCGCGATCGTCGCAACGACATCGCGAAGCATCGCCGCGACGTCGATTTTCTCGACAGTCACCGTCATTTTTCCGGCTTCGATTTTTGAAAGATCGAGAACGTCGTTAATCAGCCCGAGCAAGTGCTTCCCGGCGGAGCGAATTTTTTGGGTGTCGTCAACCATTCGAGCCTCGCCCATCTCCTCCAATTCCTCGGCGAGCATCTCCGAATACCCGATAATTGCGTTTAAGGGAGTGCGCAGTTCGTGGCTCATATTGGCTAAGAACGCACTCTTAGCCGTGTTCGCTTCTTCTGCAGAGCGTTTTGCGACCGTAAGTTCGTTCTCGAAGCGTTGCCGTTCGGTAAGATCGTGAATGATCTCGATCGCGCCGATCATGGATCCGTCTGCGTCGTGGAGCGCCCGAGCGCGGGCCTGAATGTACAGTGTATGATCGATAAACGGGAAATCGATTTCGACCTCTCCGGAAAGGACGCCGCCATTCTCGCGACGCAGCCAGGCATAGTTTTTCGCCAGTTCGTCATCGGGCTTGTCGATAAGATCGATAACGATCGGTCGACGCTCTCCGTAGAAAGGGATCGCGTACTCGTGGTCGCCTTTCCCAAGCATCTTCTCGGCCTCCACGCCAGTCATCGCCACCAACGCCTTATTCCACGCCACGACTTTTCGTTCGTTGTCGATAACGAAAGCGGCATCGGGGAGTGCGTCGATAACACTGGATAATCGAAGATTCGAGGACTCCACTCCCTTTTCGGCTTTCCGGCGCTCGGTCTGGTCGCGGATCGTTTCGATCGCGCCAATGACGTTGCCTTGCAAATCGCGTAAGAGCGCGGCGCTCCCCTCGAACCACATCTCGCGGTGCGGCCACCGAATATATCCGTCACCAAGCAATGCGTCGCCGACCCGGCGAACGTGGTGGTACTGCGAAATTTCTTCGTCGGGGGAGAAAAGCAGATCGATGAGAATCGGGCGCCGTTCTCCGTAAAACGGAATCGCGTATTCGTAGTTCCCTTTGCCGAACATATTCTCGGCTTTAACGCCGGTCATTGTTTCGGCGGCCCGGTTCCACGCGGTAATAAATCCTTGCGTATCGATCGCAAACGTCGCATCGGGCAAATTATCGAGGATGGCGGCGAGGTGGTGTCGCTGTTCCTCAAGCGCCTCCGACGCCCGCTTGCTGTCCGTAATATCGAGCATCCAAACCAATACGCCGGGCGAGCCTTCGTAATCGCCGGGCAAAAAGCTCGCCGAGATATCGCGAACCTCTTTCCGCCCGGGAGCGTACATTTGTATCTCCACATCTCGAACGATGCCACCCTCGGCGACGCGCGCCGCTATGGCATCGCGTTCGATAGGATCGACGTAGAGATCGCGGCTCGAGGAACCGACGTGCACGTCGACAATTTCGTGCAAGCGCGCATTTGCAAAACGTACGATGCCGTTCGTCGAGATGCCGACGCCGATGGGCGCAGTATCGAGAATGGATTGCATACGCCGGAGATCTTCAACCGACGACATTGTTATGCTCCCTCTGCGAGGAGAAACGTCTCCACCTCGCCCTTGCCTTTGATCGTGATGAGCCCCCGCGATTCCAAGAGAAAGCGCCCCCCTACGCGTCGCGCCGTCTCGGCCGACATGTGGATGCGCCCGGGTATTCCGTGAGATTCCATGCGAGAAGCGACGTTGACCGTGTCGCCCCAGACGTCGTAGGCGAACTTGTGCGCCCCGATAACCCCCGCCACCACCGGCCCCGAATGGAGGCCGATCCGGATATGAAAATCGTGCCCACTCTCGCGGCGAACCTCTCGCGTCGCCTCCAATAGGGTTCGCGCGAGCTCGACGCTCGCTTCGGCGTGATCGCTCCGAGGTTCGGGAAGCCCGGCGGCTGCCATATACGAATCGCCGATGGTCTTGATTTTTTCGATGCCGAAGCGCTTTGTCGCTGCGTCGAACGCGGAGAATAGCCGATTGAGCGCGTCGACGAGCACTTGAGCGCTGATCCTACTCGACATTGCAGTGAAGCCGACGACGTCGGAAAAAAGAACCGTCACATCCTCGAAGCGGTCGGCGATCTGCAACTCTCCATCGCTCATTCGCTTGATGATTTGTTCGGGAAGAATGTTCAGCAGGAGCCGTTCGCTCGTGCGTTTTTCTTCCTCTATTTGCTTCAAATACAACCGTTCGCGATCTCTTGCTTGTTTTCGCTCCAATAGAGCGTCGACGCGAACCGACAACAACGTTGGATTGACGGGTTTTGGAAGATAGTCGTCAGCGCCGGCTTCGATGCAGCGAACGACCATCTCCATCTCGTGAAGAGCCGAAACCATGATCACCGGAATGCCGGCGAGCTCGGGTCGCGCCTTGAGGCGCGCAAGAACCTCGATGCCGCTGAGCCCGGGCATCATCAAATCGAGCAGCAGCAGGTCGAACGCCGTGCGGTCCAGCGCTGCGAGCGCTTCGAATCCATCGCGCGCGATTTCCACGCGATGCCCCTCTTTCTTCAACCGCCGCGCCAGAAGGTCGCGATTGGATTCGTTGTCGTCGACGACCAGGACGTGCCCAGGCAGCGCCTTACGCCGGATACTCTCCGAAAGCGGCCGAATTACCGATTCGAGGTGAGCCACCATCGTCGATGCGTCGGCCTCCGGCATCGAGCCGAAGGGCGCGCTCTCCATGCGAGAAAAATCGACGATCGATTCGAGCCGACTCAATAGCAGGGTCGTTTCATCGAGAAGCTTCGAAAGGTCGCCGACGAAGGAGGAATCCAACGCATCTTCGATTAGCATCTCGCTATAGCCCTTGATCGCATTGAGCGGCGTGCGTAGATCGTGCCGAATGGCCGACTCGGCGCTCTCGAGTTCGGCTCCCTCAAGCAGAGCGACGCTCGCCTCAGGATCGAGCAGGCGGCCGGAGAGTTCGTAGAGCAGCCGCGCCGATGCGTGGATGCGCCCGAGATCGGAGATCACTTGGAGATCTTGCCCCTGCGCCTCGTCGCAGAGGATCTCGCAATACCCGACGATCGCGGTAACGGGAGCCATCAACTCCTGACGCATGTGGGCCAAGAGTGCGTCGCGCGTCCATCGGCCGTCCTTTTGCACGAATTTACAACGACCGCTTCGTGGTGCCCAGCAATTTTTCGATTTTCTCGAGCAAACGCGGCAGTTCGATGGGCTTCGTATCGTAGTCGTCGCAACCGGCTCCGATGGCCCGATCGAGATCCCCGGTCATGGCGTGCGCGGTCAAGGCGATGACCGGGATTCCTTTCAGAACGTCGCTCGCTTTTATTCGACGCGTTGCCTCCCACCCGTCGACCTTCGGCAAATCCATATCCATCAGAATAATATCCGGGGCCTCAGAGCCCGCCATAGCGACTCCTTCTTCTCCGTCGACGGCAATCACGACATCGTAACCCTTACGAAGTAAGCGCCGCGAAAGCATATCTCTGTTCATTTCGTTATCTTCGATAATCAGCACTTTCACTTGCGATACTCCATCGATGCATACTCCAATTCAGCGATCGTGATTACAATCGATAATGCGTGCAAAGCGGCACGAGCAACCGACTTATTGAACGCCCCAAAATTTCCATATGCTGTGCTGGAGCTGGCATTCCTATTCCGTCGAAAAAAATGCCTTCGCAACCGGTACGTTCATCACGTACAATTGGGTACTTTGTATCATTGCATCCGTGAACACGGCAGGCGCTTGCTACGATATTATTTTGCTTGCGCCCCGGTGAAGCGACGCCGCGAAACCGCTATCGGGACGGCGTCGCTGAGAGCTCCGGAACGAACGCTCGAGCGCGGCTAGTCGTGCAGGATCACATTCAACAACGAGCTATGGACGTGCATCTTCCCGTTGTATTCGATAAATCCTAATTTGCGAAATTTATTCAAAAAGAAGCTCACGCGCGATCGCGTCGTTCCGATCATTTCGGCGAGGACTTCCTGGCTGATATTGGCGATGATTTCTTGCGGCTGTCCGGGCTTGCCGAAATTCGCCAGCAATAGCAAGATGCGCGCCAAGCGCTTTTCGCTCGAGTTGAAGAGCTGATCGATGAGATCTTCCTCGACGCGAATGTTCCGCGTCAACAAATGTTCGATAAAGCGGGCGGAAAACTCCGGCTCTTCGTGCAGCGTTCGCGTCATCGTCGTCTTCGAGACTTTGACCAGCGAACAATCGGCCAAGGCCGTCGCGCTCGCCATACGCCGTTGTTGCGCGGCCAAGCATCCTTCGCCGAAGAAATCGCCGGCCTTAAAAACGGCAATAACCGCCTCTTTGCCGGCCGGTGAGAGCACCGAGAGTTTGACCTTCCCATCCTGCACGTAATAGACCGAGTCGGCGGGGTCGCCTTGCGCGAAAATCTCCGCACCTTTCGTGTAGGACTCGATCGTTCTTCCCGCACCCATGACGGCGAAGAATTCTTCGGATGAGAACGGGGGCTCCGCTTCGCCGTCTTTTTCGGGCGGCGTCGTAGGTATTTTTTTCATCGGACCTTCAATCTACTGGTGCTTCCCAAATATAGCACTCGCTCGCGTGTTGCGCGACCGTTGGCTGGGATACTCGGCAAGGGGGTGAGAGGCGTGGCGACGACCCGCTTGCGCTCGCTGCGGGCCGTCGCCTGTGAGGCGGAAGGGCGAGGCGTCGTGGCTCCGGCGCCCTAATTGCCGCCGGGGTTGGTGATGAGCGAACCCCCGGCGATGGGAATTGAAACGGCGCCATCGCCCAGGGTGGTGCCACCAGCGAGTGCTCGGCCAGTGAAGGTCGACGCATTGATCGTGATCGATGAGTAGGCGAGAACGTTCCCGTAGAAGGTCTGCCCGCCCAACGTTGCCGAGCTGCCAACCTGCCAGTAGATGTTACAGGGGCTGGCACCATTTTGTAATAGAACGTTTCCGCTGGTTCCGCCATTGAGGGTCGTCGTCAGCGTCGACGCCATCTGGAAGATGAAGACGCTATTATTGTGTCCGCCTCCATCGAGCGTGAGGTTTCCCGCCGCGATGGAGAGCGAGGAAGCCGACTTGTAGACTCCCGGAGGGAGCGTGCCCGTCGGGTAGCCAGGCGAACTCGCCTGCGAAAGATCCCCCGCGACGGTCGCCGTGGAGGCCGTTCCAGCGGCGGTGTTATATGCCGTCGTCAATGCATTTTCCGCATTGAGCGGCACGGCGGCGTTGGTGTTATAGCCCGCTGCGTAAATTGCATTGGTTCCGTCGGAATCGGTACCCGGCGGGTAGAAGCCCGTCACGGCCGTTCCCGGCGAGACGCCGATGAGATCGTCGTTCACGCCGCCGGTGACGGCGCCCGCAGCGTACCCCACGTTCGTGAGGCCGACGTTGGAAATCGTTGAACCCGCAAGCAGTGCAAAGGGTGCGAGTGCCGGCCCGAGCGTTATCGAGTTGACGCCGCCTTGGGTACATGAGAGCGCTGCGGGGGTTGCGGTCGGGATCGGCGTCGGAGTCGCTCCCGGCACCGGCGTTGGCGTCGCGCCCGGAATCGGCGTCGGCGTCGCGCCCGGAATCGGCGTCGGCGTCGCAACTGGTGGCGGATTGTACGCCGGAGCGTTACAACTCGGGCACCCGCTACCGCCGCATGCGGCGAGCAGGGTGAGGGAGATCGCCGCGGCGAGCAGCCGGACGTGGAAGAAACGAGTGAGATTCAACATATTTATACGACTCCTGAAGGCTTAAAACTTCACGCCGAGCCCGATATACGGGCCATTGTGCGTCTGACCGATCGGAGCGTTTTCTTTGGCGGCGTACTGATCGGCACTGAACCCACCGTAAAGATAGACTGGGAAGTGGCGGAGCACGAGAGCGACGCCGATATCGAGTTTCGTTATCTGATATTGCTGGTGGTAACTCCGCCCGAAATTCGAACTCGTCGAACTCGTCACCGTGTAGTTTCCGCTCGCATTGGGATAATAGAACGCGGATCCGTAGAGGCTCAGCCCCGGCGTGAGATTGGGAAGTTTTTCAACGCCCGCGCCGATACCGGTGAGGCGCGGATACCCGTAGTTGTTGCCGGTGCTCAAATACCCGAGACCGACGTATACGAGCGGCTTCGCCACCTGATACTCTAAACGAACGTCGAGCGTCCGCTGCTGGGCGAGAAAGACCGGCGTGATTGCGGTGCCACCGTCGATGGTTGCGAACTGCGTGTAGTGGTTGCCGTACGCATCGGCGATTTGGCTGCTGGTTAAATAGAACTCTTGGCCGTAATTCACCTTAACGGCGATCGGCGAATGTTTGAACTTGTAAACGCCGGCGGCGAGGTAGGATGATGGGCAATAGCCACCGGCCACAAACTCGTTGTGATTCTGCGGCATCCACGCTGCGACTTGGACGAAACCGTTGTAGCCCGTCGGCGCGGGAACCGGCGTCGGCGACGCGGTCGGCGTCGGTGCGGCGGTCGGTTCTTCGGTGGGAACCGCAGTCGGCTCCGCACTCGGCATCGGCGTCGGCGTAATGTAGCGCACGACGACGATCTGCCGCCCCGGAACCCATTTCACATAGGCGCCCATCGCCTCGGAGAGCACGCGCACCGGCACGAGTAAGACGCCGTGGTAGAGCACCGGCGGCACGTCGAGCGGGCGCGTTTCGCCATTAATCACCACTTGGTGCACGCCGAGCGTGACGGAGATGCTGACGCCGGGTTTTACTGCGGTAAAGGTCTTGCCGTCGCTCGAGACCGAGACGGTCGCCCCCATTTGCTCGAACATACTGCGAAGCGGGACGTAGATGTGGCCGTCCTTCACGATAGCCGCGAGGACGCGGTTCCGCTTGAGAATATCGGGGCGCGCGTAGACCGTATGGTCGTTATAGAGGATCGGATATGCACCCGAGGGGGGAGCTCCGAAGCCCGCGGAATTCGTCGCCGCATGCGCCACGGTACCGAGAGCGCAGAGAAGCAACGCGGAGAGCGAGGCAAAAGCGATACGATGGAGCCGCGAGGCCTTCATCGAAAGGGGTAGGGGGGGGCATGTTTCCATAAGAGCTGTAGTGTACCGGGCACGAGAGCGCGCTGTCTGAGCAATACAGAACAGCGACGGGAACCTTTGACGGAGCTCCCCCGTTGTGGCAGAGTGAGAAGAACGTGAGAAACCGCCCCCCCATTCACGCCTTTGCAACGACCCATGCAAGCGTCCGTTTGCTTGCGCTGCTTGCGTTTGGGCTGCTGGGCGCGGTCGGCGCGCACGCGCTCGTTTTCGGAAACGGGCACCAAATCGGCGGCAGCCTGCACGGCCAACTCATCGATATCCTTTTCGGGGCGAGTGCCTTCGCGGCGCTCGTCGTCGCCGCAAAATCACTCTGCGGAGGGCGCCTCTATGCCGACGGCGGAGCGCTAGCGGCGACGCTGCGCACGGCGCTCCCTTCCTTGCGGGCGACGATTCTTTCCGCGGGCGGCTGGTTTGCCGCAATTGAATCCTGCGAGCGCGCGCACGGAATGCCGATACTCGCGATCGCGCTCGCCATCGTCGCCGTCTGCGCGCTGCTCGTCGGTGGATCGCGCCTCGCCGTGCACGCTCTGCGCGCCGCACGATTGCTGCTCGTTGCATCGCTCGACACAGAGGGATCGCCCACGCCCTCTCCACGCCGGCCCGTGCCGCAACGGCAACGCGCCCGCTCGGTCGCGCTTCGGCGCCACCTCTTCTCCCGGCCACCTCCCGTCACGGCATAACCTCGCGCGCGACCGCGCCCGAGGAGACCGCCATTTCGTTCATTTCTTTTTTTTGACGGGAGTTTTTCATGTCGTTTTTCCAACGTTGGGGCACGTGCCTCGCGATCGTTCTTTTTTGTAGTGCCCTGCCGATCGCGGCGAGGGCGTCGACCACCGGCGAAATCCGCGGAACGGTAACCGCACACGGCAAACCAATCGCCGACGCCCACGTTATGCTGATGGGCGAGGGACGCCGGTACATGCGCCTCACCGGTACCGATGGTTCGTTTACGATCTTTCGCGTCCCATTCGGGCACTATCGCCTGATGGCGATGCGCGTCGGCCTGGCGATGCAATCGCGCGAGATCGACCTGCACAGCGGAGAGGTCCTCCGGCTTCGGATCGCGCTCCACCGGCTCGCAACCATCATCGTCACGAAAGTCGTCGCCAACCAGAGCGCATCCGGAACGCCCGTCGCATCGACGACGATCGATCGCGCGCAAATTAAGACGTTGCCGACGAATAATAGTTTGAACAGCATCGTGCAAACGGTTCCCGGCATCGTCGCCTTTTCGTATAACGAACCGGTCGCCCATGGGTTTCACGGGCTCACGTACGAAATCGACGGCGTCCCACTTCCCCAAGGAACGTCGTCGAATTTTTCCGAGTTAATCGATCCGAAGAACGTTTCGTCCGTCGAAGTACTCACCGGAGCGATGCCGGCCGAATACGGCGGCAGCCGCATCGGCGCGGTCGTCAACATCGTCACGAAGCGTCTGCTCGATCTTCCACCCGGCCTTCATACCCGTATCAGCGGCGGTATCGGCAACCAAGGGATGGGAATGGCTTCACTCGATGAGACCGCGCGTTTCGGAAAGACCGACGTCTTTTTCAGCAGCAATAGCCAACGCACCGACCGAGGAATCGACACGCCGACCTATACGCCGATCCACGATCAGAGTTCGCTCGCCGATCAATTCTTTCGCATGGTCGAACACCCCAACGAGCGTACGTCGCTCGCTTTTACCTTCTCCAACCAACTCGCACAATTTCAAATTCCCATCAATACCAATCCCAACAACCCCAACGATCCGATCGTCAGCGTTCCCGGAACCGACGACGTCCAGCGCGAGTACGATCGTTTCGTCAATGCGGCGTTCTCACGGTATACGAAGAAGGGAAATGGTTATTTACAGATCGTTCCGTGGTTTCGCTCCTCGCGCGTCGTCTACGCGGGCGATCTCAGCAACGACGTCCTCGGCACCCAACCCAACCCTAATGGCCCCGGAAGGATTAGCAACATCGGTTTGAACCAGGATCGCTTCGTTTCGTACGTCGGCCTCCGCGTGGCGAACCTGGTGACCTCGCGGCATCACGCGATCAAATACGGGCTGGATATCCAGCGCGCGAGTTTTCAAGGAAGCCAAACCTTCGCCCAGCTCGGGCTTCCCAATGCGAGCACTTCACAGGGGCAAGCGGGTTCGGAGACCGGGCTCTATATCGAAGATTCCTGGCAGCCGAGTAAGCCGCTTTCGTTCGATTACGGCGTGCGCTGGGATACCTCGCACGGATACGTTTCAGGTTCGCAGATCAGTCCGCGCGTCGGCGTCAACTATGCCGTCGACGGGAAAAACGTCCTACACGCCTATTACGGCCGCTTCTATGCAGCCCCGCAACTCGAAGATACGCGAGCGGACTGCGTGGTTCTCCAGGGCTGCACCACGACGCCTTCGTACAATCTCAAACCCGAATTCGATAGCTACTACGAAGCGGGATTCCGGCACATCTTCAATCCGCGCTTGACCGGTTCGATCGACTTCTGGTTTCGCGACGTCGCCAACGTCCTCGACACCACGCAGCTACTCAACACTCCGCTCTTCGCCGTCTTCAACAACACCGTCGGGCAGGCGCAAGGTATCGATATCCACCTCGCCGGACACGATCTTCGCAACGTCAATTCGTGGTTTCTATCGAGTACGATCTCGCAATCGCTCGCTGGCGGCATCTCCGGATCGACGTTTCTTTTCCCGCCGAACCAACCGACCTATCCCCTTCAACTCGAGGACCACTCGCAAACCGTTTCGGCAAACGGAGCGTTCACGCACCGGTTCGGCCGCAAGCTTCGCAATTTCGCGACATTACAGACGGTCTACGGAACAGGTTTCCCGGTTCAATTTCAGAACGGGAACGGACTGCTCCCAACCCACCTCACCTTCGATTTCGGCATCGGCCAAGAGCTGCCCACCGGAAACGGGAAACACCTTACGGCGACGCTGGAGATCGACAACCTCCTCAACCACCAGTACATCATCAAGATGGCGAACGGCTTCAATACCACGCAAATAGCAAACGGGAGAACCGTGATGTTCAAACTCTCGGAGACGCTCTAACGCCGATCTCGCTTGTCATTCCGAGTAGCCGATTTCGCTTGTCATTCCGAGTAGCCGATTTCGCTTGTCATTCCGAGTAGCCGATTTCCCTTGTCATTCCGAGTAGCCGATTTCCCTTGTCATTCCGAGTAGCCCCCGCAGGGGGCGTATCGAGGAACGCCTTCCCCAACAACGTGCGGCGCCTCGATACGCTTCCTTCGGAAGCTACTCGGCATGACAACGGCTCGGCGTGCGGCGCCTCGATACGCTTCCTTCGGAAGCTACTCGGCATGACAACGGCTCGGCGTGCGGCGCCTCGATACGCTTCCTTCGGAAGCTACTCGGCATGACAACGGCTCGGCGTGCGGCGCCTCGATACGCTTCCTTCGGAAGCTACTCGGCGTGACAACGGCTTGGCGTGCGGCGCCTCGATACGCTTCCTTCGGAAGCTACTCGGCGTGACAAGCGCGGGCGCCTCGATACGCTTCCTTCGGAAGCTACTCGGCGTGACATTGGGGCCTAGTCGGCGTGACAACGATATGGCATCTACAAAAAGCATTCGCCCGCGCGCAACGATTCGCGACGAATGCCGCCCCGCCGAAAGCTCCGGCGCCCCGACGAACGCTTAAGCGAGCGGCGAGGACCCTGACATTGCTTGTCCGAGCCGCGAGCGTCTAGTGAGGAGCGGTGCGACGGAGCTGTTCGGCGGAGCGGCGGGGCGGCGCCTCGATACGCTTCCTTCGGAAGCTACTCGGC
>JAJYRH010000012.1:0-10604 GCA_021794205.1 bacterium | reverse complement strand
GAGATCACCTGCGTGAGTTTTCCGGCGTAGGTCCTTCCGATCAGGCCGTGTTCGTGCATCATCTTGCGGCGTTCGTCGAACGGCGTCAGATACCAATTCACGCTCTCGCCGCGCCGCTTATCCATGGGATAGAAGCAGGTGTAGCGGCGTCGCGGAATCTTCGCCCAAAGGCGCGGAGCGATATACGGGCTCACCGCTTGGCTCGCGAGCGCTTCGTCGAAGGCGAGCACCCACTCCTCACTGCCTTGCTCGAGCCCGCGCGCGGTGAGATCGGCGTGAATTTTTCCCGTCGCATCGTACATGCCGACTTCGAGGACCGAGACGTACGAATCCATCGGCTCTAAAAACACGCGGAGTTCGAGCTTGTCAACGAGCATTTGCGCGTACGCGAGCCCGTCGTAACTACGCGCGTAATGCGTGAGCATGAAGTCGCCCTTGTGCCCCACGATTTGCGCGAGCCCGATATCGCCGTCCTCGCCGGCATGCATGTGTTCGAACAGGTCGCGAGCGCGGCCGGCGATCTTCGAACGTCGCTTTTCACCGACGCTCTCCCAGAGCAATCGATCGAATCGAAACATGCGGTGGAGAATCCACCAGCCCTCCAACGATTCGGGAACGCGGGGGTCACGCATGCTCGCCTCTCTCTCGCATTTTCGTGCGTTTCATCTCGGCATAGACCTCGTCGAGCAGCGCTTCCGGGCGCTCTCGATACTTTGCCCACAGTTGGGGCATCTGCGCGATATCGGCGAGCACGCGAGCGTAGACGGCGTTCACCGGCGTCGGCACGCCGCAGGCGCGCCCGGCGGCGGCGACGGCTCCGCAGAGCGATTCCACCTCGTTGCGCTCGCGCCCCGAACGCAGATCGAGCAGCAGCGAGGGCGGCTTCGTCCCCCGGGCCGAGGCGACGCGCCCGGCGAGCACGCGGCGCGCGATCGGGCTTGGGAGCGAGACGATGGCGAAGAGCGCGCGGACCTGATAGCGCGGCAAATCGATCGGTGTGAGGCCGAGCGCCTTCATAACGTCGCGCACTTCGCGAATCGCGCGAATCTCCAGCGTGAATATTTTTTCGAACCGCACCAAACGATTCGGCAGCACGTTGAGAATGGCGCAGGATGCGTTCGCCACGATGTTGAGTGCGAGTTTGCTCCACTTGAGCGCGCGCCAATCCTCGCAGACCTTCACGGCGATGCCGGCGCTCTGAAATGTGGCGCTCAACCAGTTGTAGGCCGCACCGCCGAGCGGCGCGAGCGCGAGCCCACCCTCTTTCGCCGCGGCGACGCGCCCATCGCGATCGCGATCGACTGGAACGGTGAGCGCGGCGGCGACGACGTTGCGTTCGCCGAATGCCGCCGCCAGAAGCTCTTCGTTCCCGATGCCGTTCTGCGGTGAGACGAAGACGCAATTCCCCGGCGCCGCAATCGCGCGCTGGAGCGTCTCGATCGCCGCGGGCGTATCGTAACTTTTGACCGCCACGATCGCGACGTCGGCATCGACGCGCGTGACGTCCTCGATCGCGCGCGGTGCGTAGGTGATATCGACGCCGACCGAACTCAGGCGCTCGCCCAAGAACGAACCGACGGCGCCGCGCCCGACGATATAGACCTTCATGCGCGGACCGGCGCGCTTCGTCCGGTGCTGCCGAAGCCGCCCTCGCCGCGCGCGCTCTCGCCGAGATCGTCGACGATTTCGAACGTCGCGCGAGCGACCGGCGCGACGACGAGTTGCGCGATGCGCTCGCCGCGAGCGATCTCGACGCTCTCCTGCCCGTGATTGATGAGCAGCACGCAAATCTCACCGCGATAATCCGCATCGATGGTGCCGGGCGAGTTCAAACACGTAATCCCGCTGCGCAGCGCGAGCCCACTGCGCGGACGCACCTGTGCTTCGAAACCGTTCGGCAGTTCGATCGCGAAGCCGGTCGGAACGAGCGAGCGCTCTCCGGGCGCGAGGCGCAACGCATGCGCGGCGCAGAGATCCGCGCCCGCAGCCGCATCGCTCATGTAGGTCGGAGGGGGAAGCTCGGCGGCATGCGCGAGCCTGCGCACGGCGACGCGCGGCGTTTGGCGAAGATCGGCGCTCATAGGCCTTTACTTAGGAAGAAGGGTCGAGAGTTCTTCTCGGAAGCTTTCAATATCTCGGAACGAGCGATAGACCGAGGCGAAGCGAATGTACGCGACGGGGTCGAGCCCGCGCAACGCCTCCATCACTTTTTCGCCGACGAGCGTAGACGGGACTTCGTTCTCGCCGCGCGCGAAGAGCTCGCGCTCCAATTCGGCGGCGATACTCTCCATCTGGTTCTCGGAGATCGGGCGCTTCTCGCAGGCCTTGTGCAGCCCCGAGAGCAGCTTCTCGCGCGAGTACTGCTCGCGGCGGCCGTCCTTCTTCACGACGAAGAGGCGCGATTGTTCCATGCGCTCGTAGGTGGTGAAGCGGTGCTTGCAACGCGGGTCGAGGCACTCGCGGCGGCGGCGCACGACATTATCGTCGTCGCGTGAATCGACGACGCGTGTCTCGCTCTTGCGGCAGGTCGGACAGATCAGCGGCGAGCCCTCACGATGATGTAACGCACATATTGTGCTTCGCGTTAGTATAACCCACTACCCGTAGGGAACGCAAAAGGACCACCGAGCGGTGGCCCTTTTCCGTATGTTCCTGGTCTTTCAGAGCGACGCGGCTACTTTGCCGCCCCGATCTTGAACATCTTCGTGCCGCATTTCGAGCACTTTCCCTCGGTCGCCGGGCGACCGTTCTTCATCGTAATTTGCTTGGCGTCAGCCATGGGCTGTTTCGCTTTGCACTTGACGCAATAGGCTTCGACTGCCACAGTTACTCCTTCCGTATCGGCGACCCGCCGTTTCTCTGGGCCGCCCGGGATTCCCCCCGCTTGTCGGCGCGAGCCCGCTCGTGAATGAACGGTATGGAGCTTCGCTTCGAACCCCGCGAGCGTTTCCTTGCTCTCCGCCCCGGCCGGCCGGAGCCGCGTTTTGCCGGGCTCTGGGCGACGGGGAGCCTCGAACCCCTCGCACGCCCCTCCCTCGCCATCGTCGGAACCCGGGCGGCAAGCCCCTATGGCCGCGGGCAGGCGCGCTCGCTCGCCGCCGAGCTCGCCGGGCTGGGCATCTGCGTGCTCTCGGGACTCGCGCTCGGCATCGATGCGGCGGCACACGAAGGAGCGCTCGATGCGGGCGCGCCGACGATCGGCGTCCTCGGCTCCGGGCACCGCTGCTTTTACCCCCCGCGAAACGCCGCCCTAGCCCAGCGCATGCTTGCGGCGGGCGGCGCCGTGCTCTCACCCTTCCCACCAGAGGAACCCGCGCGCCCAGGGCAGTTTCTGGCCCGCAACGGCGTCGTTGTCGCGCTCGCCGACGCCGTGCTGGTCGTCGAAGCGCCGGCCCGCTCGGGGGCGCTGAACACCGCGAGCTGGGCGGGGGGCGAGATCCCGGTCCTCGCGCTCCCCTGCGACGTCGATCGCCGCAGCGGTGCCGGGAGCCTCGCCCTGCTGCGCGATGGGGCGACGTTGGTTCGCGATGCCGCCGATATCGTCGAGGCGATGGGGCTGCTCCGGCGACAGGCGGCCCTACCCGAAGCGCCGGAGGAGCCCGCTCCCCCGAGCGATGCCTTGCTCGCCCTCCTCGCAGCGGGTGAAGCGAGCCTCGAAGCGCTTCTCGCTGCGAGCGCCCTCCCCGCCGGCGAGCTGATCGGGCGCCTGAACCTGCTCGAACTCGGCGGCGCTATCGAACGGCGCGCTGCCGGGTATGCGCTTGCACGGCGCACGCGCAAGGCGCGATGATAGCCCCCATGCGGCTCCGGATCATCGCGGTCGGCAAACTTCGTAGCGCGCCGATCGCCGCGCTCTGCGAAGAATTTGCGACGCGCCTCCAACCGATGATGCCCTGCGAGATCCGCGAAGTGCGCGCATCCGATGGGCGCAGCCCGGCGAGTGCGATCGCCGAAGAAGGCGAACGGATCCTCCGCCTCGTTCCCGAGAGCGAGCCGCTCTGGTTGCTCGAACGCACCGGCGAATCGCTCTCGAGCCCGCAGCTCTCGGCGAAGCTGGCCGCGCTCGATGCGACCGGCATCTCGCGTTTGACGCTCGTCGTCGCGGGGACCTACGGCGCGGCACCCGCGCTCTTCGACCGTGCGACTTTTCGCTGGTCGCTCTCGCCGTTGACGTTTTTGCACGAGTGGGCGCGCGCGCTCGTGCTGGAACAACTCTACCGCGCGGCGAAGATCGCACGGAATGAACCCTACCACCACTGACCGCATGCCGACGCCCGAAGAAGCGCTCGTTCGTATCGATCGCGTGATTCGCGATGCCGCGCGCGCGCGGTACGGCGTCGACGTGACGAGCGTCACCTTCGAAGCGCCGCGGCGCCCGGAGTTCGGTGATGTCGCCACCAACGTCGCCTTCGGGCTCGCAAAAGCGGCGCGCAGCGCGCCGCAGCAGATCGCGCAGACGCTGATCGAGGATGCGATCCTCTCGCGTCCCGAGATCGCCGCACTCGTTGTGGATGCGCAGGCGACCGCAGGGTTTATCAATCTTCGCCTCGCGCCGCAATGTTGGCAGCGCGTCGTCGAACGCGCGTTGCACGAAGGCGCGCGCTACGGAGAGTTCCCGCGCAACGGGACGCGTATCTCGCTCGAGTTCGGCAGTGCGAACCCAACCGGGCCGCTTGTCGTCGTGCAAGGGCGCGCGCTCTCCATCGGTGCGACGCTCGCGGCGGCATTCGATGCCTGCGGCTACGATGTCTTCACCGAATGGATCGTCAACGATGCGGGCGGCCAAGTCGAGACGCTCGCACGTTCGCTCTACGCGCGCTACCGGCAGATCGCCGATCCCAGCTTTCCATTTCCGGAAGAAGGCTATCCCGGCGACTACCTGCTCCCCATCGCCGCCGCGTTGCGGAACGAATTCGGCGCGCGCTACGATGACGCCGAGGAATCGCTCTGGCTTCCGCTCTTCGGCACGCGCGGCCGCGACGCGCTCGTCGCCGAGCAGCAGCGCACGGTCGAGCGCTTCGGCATTCACTACGATCTCTGGCAGAGCGAGCGCGAGCTTCACGAAACCGGCAAGGTGCGCGCCGGGGTCGAGCGGCTCCGCGAGTTGGGGCTCACCTACGAAAGCGAGGGCGCGCTCTATTTCCGCGCCACGCAATTCGGCGACGACAAAGACCGCGTGCTCGTGAAGAGCGATGGGAAACCGACCTATTACTGCGCCGACGTCGCCTACCATTACGAAAAGCTCAAACGCGCCGATCGCGTGATCGATCTCCTCGGCCCCGACCATCACGGCTATATCGAACGCTTGCGCGGCCTCGCGAGCGCGTTCGGCTACGCCGGGAAACTCGACGTGGCGATCGCCCAGCAGGTAACGCTCTCGCGCGGCGGCGAGCAGGTCGCCATGAGCAAACGCGCCGGCGAGATCGTCACGCTCGATGCGATCCTCGACGAAGTCGGCGTCAATGCCGCGCGTTTCTTTTTCGCCATGCTGGCGACCGATACGCCGTTGGCCTTCGATCTGAAACTCGCGACCGAGCAGAGCAACGAGAACCCCGTTTATTACGTGCAGTACGGACACGCCCGCATCGCTTCGGTGCTTCGCAATGCCGATGCCGACGAACTTCGCCTCGCGCGGCGCCGCGAGACGCTCGCGCCGCTCGCCAAAGCGAGCGAGATCGCGTTGATGCGCCGCATCGACGAATACCCGCGCGTCCTCCAAACGGTCGTGACGACGTTAAGCCCGCACCGCCTCGCGCGCTTCGCTCGCGATATCGCCGCCGATTTTCACGCCTTTTACGGCGAATGCCGCATTCTCTGCGACGAGCGCGAGGAGCGGCTCGCGCGGCTCGCGCTCGCCTCTGCGACCCAACACGTGCTCGCGAACGCGCTGCGCGTTCTGGGAGTCGGCGCCCCCGAAAGCATGGAGCGCCTCGCCTCGGACTAGCTGCGGCCGATCGAACGCAAGGGAATGCGTTCGGGATAGAGTGGGCGATCGATGAGCCGTTCGAGCGCGCTCGCCTCGGCGCTCAAAACGAATTCGGCGAACTCGGCAAACGCCTCGCGTTCCGCTTCGCCTTCGGCGAAGCGTTCGTTTTCACCGAGCTCGATTTTCCCGGCGACCGGCAACATCCGCAGGTAGGAACCATCGTCGTCGCGTCCGAGTTCGACCAAGCGCTCGTCTTCGAAGATTCGCAGCGCGCTCTCGATCGTGCGATCGCGACAATCTTCGATATCGAGCGCGTCGGAGATCTCTCGACTCGTCGCATGCAAGGGAGCCTCGCCCGCGAGCCGCTTGATGCCGCGATAGATCTCCCGCAGCATCGGCTTCGTCGGCGCGTCGAGTTTCAACAGAAATTCGTTGAGCCGACGATCCGCGGGGCCGAAGAGCAAGTGGATGCGCGCGTCGTCTCCGTCGCGCCCGGCGCGCCCCGCCTGTTGGTTGAATTCGGTGAAGTTGAAGTTGAGATGGTAGAGCACGACCTCGCGCACGTCGGGGAGATCGATGCCTTCGCCGAACGCCGTCGTCGCGACGACGACGTCGATGCCGCCGGAGCGAAAGGCGCTCTCGACCGCGTAGCGCATCTCGGTGGGAACTCCGGCATGGTAGAATGCCACCCGGTCGCGACAGCGCTCTTTCAAGCGCGTCGCTACCTCGGTCGCCTCTTTCCGCGAATTGCAATAGACGATTCCTCGCGCGCCATCGCCGAACAGCTTCGCGACGTACGCGTGCTTGTCGGTCGTGCCGCGCGCGTCGACGACGTGCAGGTTGGTGCGAACCGTCGCATCGATCGCCCACTCTTCGATACGCAACGCCTCGCGAATCTCGGCAAAGCCCTCGTCGTCGACCGTCGCGCTGAGCGCGAGCACCTGCGGGTCGCCGACCGCGGCGAGCGTCTGTGCGATATCGCGATATCCCGAGCGACGGCGCGCTTTGCCGACGTGGTGCGTCTCGTCGACGACGAGCAGATCGATTTTGCTCGCGCCGGCGAAACGATCGGCGTGGTAGCGCAGAAATTCGGGGGTCGCGAGAATCATGTCCCACGCGCCGCTCTCCAGCGCGGCGAAGAGATCGCTCCGTTCGTTCGCCGGAATCGCCCCGTTCGCACGGAAGAGCCGCATCCCCAAGGGTTCGAGTTTGCGCGTAAAACCTTCAAACTGATCGTTGCAGAGCGCGCGTAGCGGATAGAGGACGACGCTCTTACGCCCGTGGGAGAGCGCTTCGGCGGTCGCGGTGAATGCAAAGCAATAGGATTTTCCGCGCCCGGTGCCCATGATGCCGAGCACGCGTTTGCCCGCAAACACGCGATCGACGATTAACGATTGCGTCTCGTGAGGCTGGTGATCGCCGATGAGCGCCGCGCGGATGCGGTCGAGATTACCGTCCCAGCCGGTGCGTAGCGCTTCCACGTCGCGGCCGCGCTGCCGACGCAGCGAAGCGTCGTCGATCTCCACCACGATATTGATACCGCGGTTGCGCTCGCCGCCGTCCGCCGCGCGCCCGCCTCCGGTGAGCGCCGAGATATGCGCGCGGTACCGCGTGCCGTTATCGATATTCGGCGCGATCCGCGCGGCGATCTCCTTGCGCAGAAAACCCAACGGCAACGCACCGAAGTGCACCGCAACGGCATTGGCATCGTAGGGATTATCGGGGCGGCGCCGGAGTTCGAGCTCCGCTCCCTCGTGTAAGCCAGCGATAGCGTCCTGTCGCCCCTCGAACGAGACGCCGACGACCTTGGTGTTAAAACGCCGCGCGTCTTCGATCCCGGCATAAGGGCCGCGATCTAAATAGCGCTCGCTGCGCCCGAAGAGTTCGTCGAGAAATTCGTTCTCGGTACGCGGCCGCCCGGAGAGGAGGCGTTCGAACGCCGCCTCCGAGTCCGTCAGCTCTTCGCGTGGGTTACTCGTGCGCCGGCCGCTCCGCCGCATCGAGATCGAGCGTGATCTCTTCGTGCCCTTGGACGAGCGCGTTCTCGTCGAGCCCCGCGTTCTGCGCGTCGAGCGGATCGTATTCCTCAACGCGCTCGTCTTGGTACCCATGCAGATCCGGCTCGGCGAGCGCGACGTTGCTCTCGTCGCGTTTGCGTTTGTAGCGCACCGGTGCCGCTCCGCTCGCTTCGGGACGCGTCCCCTTGCGTTTGGCGCGCCGTTCGCGGCGTGCGGCGACGATATCTTCGCGCGGTTGTCCGCTGCGCGTCACCCCGGTTGCGGCGGCTTCGGCGGCGGCGCGCGGGCCTGCAGCGCGGAGCGCCGTCGCTTCGGCGCGACGTTTTGCTGCAGCGGCGAGTTGGCGTTTGCGGAACGTCAGCACCAGCGGAGCCGAATAGAAGATCGAGTGGTAACCACCCGAGCAGATGCCGACGAGCAGCGCGAAGGCGAAGTTTTTCAAGCTCGCACCGCCGAGCGCTAAGAGCGCGACGAGCGTAATGATGACCGTCGCCAGCGTATTGAACGAGCGGGTCATCGTCTGCTTGATCGACTCGTTGACGATGTAGTCGTAGGCCTTCCCGGCCATCAGCTTCGTGTTCTCTCGAATTCGGTCGAGAATGACGATGGTATCCATCACCGAGTAGCCGATGACGGTCAGCACCGCCGCCAAGAAGGCGTCGTCGGCACGTTTATCGGCGAGCGCGTAGATGCCGATCATCATCGCCGCGTCGCGCACCAGCGCGATGACGGTAACGAGGCCGAAGATATAGTTCCACCCGAAGCGGAAGGCGATGTAAAGGAATTGGATCGAGAGCGCGATCACCAGGGCCCAAATCGCACTGGTCAGGTACTCTTTTCCGAGCGAGGGACCGACCGAGGCGATCTGCGAGGCGGCGCGATCGACCGGCGCGACGGTTCCGAGCGCGGCCCAGAGCGGCGTCGAATCGTTGGCGTACGCCTTCTGCGTCTCGATGATGAAGCGCTTGCCGCTGCTGCCTACGGTGTTGATATGTGCGTCGCCGATCCCCAGCGGGGTAATCGCCGCGCGAATTTTAGCGCTGCTCTGCGGGGTATCGTAGGCGACCGTAATATCGGTGCCGCCGGTGAACGAGAGCCCCAGGCGCAGCATATGCGAGAATTTGAAACCGCCCGGCGCTTGGCTCGCGTGGTAGAGCATCGCGCTGAGACCGAGGGCGATAACGAGGTACGAAATGGTCGAGACGATGCGGAACCATCCGACGATGTTCCAATTCAGTCGACGAAACAGCATGTCCCTAACCCTCCGTCCGCGAGAAGACGCCGAGATCGGCTTTCCGAACGCCGAAGAACTCCGGCGCGGTGAGCACATCGTACTCGACGAGAAGATCGACGAAGAATCTCGTCACGAAAACCGCGGTCGCCAGCGAGACGACCGTTCCCCAAAAGAGCGTAAAGGCGAAGCCCTTCACCGTGCCGGTACCGAGCATGAAGAGCACGCCCGCACCGACGATGGTGGTAAAGTGCGAATCGAAGACCGCCGAGAAGGCGCGTTGGAAACCGACGCGCACCGCGGCGCGCATCGATTTTCCGGCCCAGAGCTCCTCTTTCAACCGTTCGAAGATCAGCACGTTCGCATCGACGGCCATACCGATGGAGAGCACGAAACCTGCGATACCCGGCAGCGTTAGCGAGGCCTGCGAGATTGCAAGGATCGCGAGCATCACCAAGACGTAGATCGCCAGCGCGAGATCGGCGAGCAGGCCCGGAATGCGATAGACGACCGCCATAAAGATCAATACGAGCCCGAGCCCGAGCAGCGATGCCCAGAGCGACTTCACGAGATCGATCTTGCCGAGGGTCGGACCGATGCCTTCTTTCTCGACGATCTTCGTCGTCACCGGCAGCGCGCCGGCGTTGAGTTCGTTCGCTAGCGTGATCGTCTGCTTCTCGGTGAAGCTGCCGGTGATCTGTCCGCTACCGAAGATCGGCGATTGAATGACGGGAGCCGAAAGATAGTGGTGATCGAGGAAGATGCCGAGCGGCTTGCCGATCGCTTTCGTCGTTAAACGTCCGAACTTCGCGGGATCCTTCGTCTGGAAATCGATATTCGGGCGCCCGGCGGTATCGTACCCGGCCTGCGCACCTTTTAAATCTTTCCCCGAATAGACGACCGGGCCGCTCGCAGCGTACGCGCCCTGCGCGACGTACTGACAGGCCTTGGTATTCTTCGGATCCGCGTTACAGGCCGCGAGTGCGCCTTCGGCCTGTGCGACGACTTGCTCCGGAACGATCTTATATTCAAGCACCGCGACTTGTTTGAGCAAGCGCTCCGCCTGCGCGGGATCCTTGACGTCGGGAAGCTCGACGAGAATGCGATCGGAGCCGACCTTCGTAATCGTCGGCTCGGTAACGCCGAGGCCGTTGATACGCCGGTCGATCACGTCGATCGTCTCGGCCTGCACCTGCGAAGTGATCTGCGGCACTTCGGCGGTGGGATAGAGCTGCAGCAGCAGGCGATAGCCGCCCTGCAGATCGAGCCCGAGGTGGATGCTCTTTTGAATCGGGAGCACCAGCCGGAGCGAGAGAAGAATCGTTGCGAGTAGGACCAGCGCTTTGAGCGGGGTCTTCCAAGTATTCCAGTTCATGGCGTCTTTCAGGCGTGAGAAAGCGCGGCACCGTACGGGCCGGCACCTAACCCT
>JAJYRH010000032.1 GCA_021794205.1 bacterium | reverse complement strand
TCGGCGATGAGCCGGCTCACCCAGCCCGAGTGCGTCCCGGTCTCCAGCGCCACGCGAGCGGGCGCGAGGTGTTCGAAGTAGGCACGCACGCCCGCCTCGGTGGTCCGGATGCGCGACTCGCTCTCGAACTCGCCGGCTGCATCGATGACGCAGATATTGCTGGAGCTATCGCCGAGGTCGATGCCAATCGCTACGGCGTCGGCCGGGAGGGGGCAGCCCAGCGCCCCCGGCATCTTGCGTTTGGCTGCGTTCTTGATATGCTTGCCCATGAAGGTCGGTCTCCCTTGCACCTCTGAGTGCGCTACGTGGCTTTTTTAAAGCCGCTTCGGTGACCGGCCTTCTCATCCCATCTACTCGGGATGACAGAGCGGCGGCGCATCACTCTTGTGTCACGCCGAGTAGGCGCTGCAAGCGCCGTATCGAGGCGGCGCTGCGATCCCTCGATACGCCGCCGAGCCTGTCCTGAGCGAGCGGAGCGAGTCGAAGGGCGGCTTGACAGAGCGGCGGCTCGCGGCGACAGAGCGGCGACTCGCAGTGACAGAGCGGCGGGGCTTGACCTGCCGTTATCGGCGCTCGAGTTGCGCGCTCAACCAGGGATCGACGAAGTAGCGCCAGAGGATCTTGATGAGTGCGGCGGCCGGAATGCCGAGCAAGAGGCCGGGGATTCCGAAGAGTTCGCCGCCGGCAAAGACCGCGAACATCACCGCGATCGGCGAGACGCCGACCGAATCGCCCATGATTTTCGGAACCAATACGTTATCGCTGATCCGCTCGACGACGAAGATGATGATCTGCACCCAGAGCACCATCCACCATCCCTGCGGCGCACAGAGCACGATCGCAATCGCCTGCCCGATGACCGAGCCGAGCATCGGGATCGCATACGAAATTGCGACGATCACTCCAAGCAGCAGTGCGAACTTAAAACCGATCACCGCCGAGAGCACCCAAACCGCGATGCCGGTAATCGCGCTGACGATGACTTGTCCCGAAATATAACTCCCGAACGTGCCGGCGATCTCCGTCAACACCTTATGGGCGATCGGGCGGCGGCTCGCGGGAAAGAGCGATGCGACGCCGTCGGCGATACTCGCATCGTTGAGCAAGAAGAAAACCGAGAGCACCAACGATGCGAATGCCACGAAGAGTCCGGTCGCGGTACCGACGAGAATCTGGCCGACGGAGCCGAGCGTCGTGCCTGCAAATCGCTGTAGCGCTCCACTTCCGACGTGCGAGAGATCGATGCCGTTAGTCGGTATCGACATCTGCGGAAAATGCGCTTGCAACGAGGTTTCGACGGAGATCGTCCACGCTTCGACCGCTGCGGCGATCGAAGGCAAATTCTGCGCGATCCCCTGCGTCTGCACGATCATCAGCGGCACGATCACCAATAACGTGACGACGACCAAAACAATCAAGACGACGAATACGATCGCCACGGCGAGCGGTTTGGGAACCCGCATCGCTTCGAGCCGGCGAACGATGGGGCGAACGCCCGCAGCGATGAACGCGGCGATAATAAAAACCGCCAGCGTCCGCGGAATATGCATGGCGAAGAAATAGGCCAGAACGGCGACCAGCACGCCCGCGCCGACCATAATGGCGCGGCGCCAGGGGAAGCTCATAGTTGTTTCCCGAGCAAACGCCGCTCGGTGCGATAGCCGGCGCGCTCGTAGAGGCGCTGGGCGGCGGCATTTCCCTCGGTCACCATAAGCCCGAGATACGGGGTTCCGTGGCGGCGAGCCTCTTCTTCGCAGGCCGCGAGCAACAGCGCGCCGACACCGTGTCCGCGCCGCCCCACCTCGACGGCCATATAGGCCAGGAACGCCTGCGGGAGCCCCGTTACTTCGTCGGGGAGGTCGAAGACCAGGAGCGCGAAGCCGAGTCGCAGCTCGCCTTCGACGGCGAGCAGGATGGCGTGCGAGCGCGCGTGCACGATATCGAGCAAGCGCAGAAAATTCGCGCGCAACGCCGCCTCCGGTGCCGGGCGCAGCGGCGAGGCGCTACTGCCGAGCGAGTCGACGCCGCAGCGTTCGACGAAGGCGCGGTCGGCGGCACCGCTCGCGCGGCGTATCGTCGGCGCGCTCACGCCTGCGTTCCCAATGCGGCGTCGGCGAGCGCCGCGAGAAAGGCATCGTTCTCTTCGCGCGTGCCGACGGTGACGCGCAATCGACCCGGCATCCGCAGCGCGTCGCCCGAACGCACGATGATCCCGCGTTCCAGGAGCGCTTCGTACGCGTCGTGCGCGGCGGTCGGCACCGTCACGGCATAGAAATTCGCGCCGCTGGGATAACAGTGCAATCCACGCGTCCGCAGCTCGTCCATGACGCGCGACCGTTCCGTCGCGTTGAGCGCGACGCTCCTTTCGAGAAATGCGACGTCGTCGAGTGCCGCTGCGGCGCCGAGTGCGGCGGGACGGGACACGTTAAAGGGAAGGCGGACCCGCTGGAGCCACTCGATGCTTTCGCGATCGCCGTACGCATATCCGAAGCGAAGGCTCGCGAGCCCGTACACCTTCGACATCGTTCGCAGCACCACGACGTTGCCGCGCCCCCGCACGACCTGCGCGATATCGAATCCGGACGCGTCTAGATACTCCGCGTAGGCACGATCGATCACCAACAACACGTCGGGCGGTAGGCGTTCGAACAAGTAGTCCCAGGCAAAAGCGGGGAGCACCGTTCCGGTCGGATTGTTCGGATCGCAGACGAAGAACGCTTTCGTGCGCGGGCCGACTGCGGCGAGCATCCGTTCGATATCGTGAACGCCGTCGAGCAGCGGGACTTCGACCGGGAGCGCGCCGACTAACGAGACCGCTAAACGATAGAGCGAGAAACTCGGATCGGCGATCACCACTTCGTCGCCGGGATCGAGGAAGGTCTGCGCGATCGTGTTGACGATCTCGTTGCTGCCGTGTCCCAGCACGACGTTCTCCGCACCGAGCCCTTCGCGCGCACCTAAGCGTTCGCACAGCGCTTCGTGCGCGTCATCGAGATAGAGATGCAAACGATCCGCGCTCCGCAACGCCGCGAGAGCGAGCGGAGAACTTCCAAGCGGGTTTTCGTTCGAGGCAAGCTTCACGATCCGCGCGTGCCCGAAGCGGCGCCGCACCTCTTCGATACTGGTGCCCGCCACGTAGGGGGCGAGCGCGCGAACCGCGGGCCGGCTCACGCTCGGCGCGAACCCGGATCGATAATCGGCTCTCCGCGCGCGCAGAGGGGGCACGCATCGGCCGAAAAAGATTCGATCGGCATCTCCAAGAGCGCTTCGAAGGGCACGCCGAAATCGGGAATCGAGCGGGCGACGATCGCGCCAACGCCGACGCACGTCGCGCCGTGCTCGCCGATGAGCTGGAGCACTTCGCGAACCGACCCGCCGGTCGTCACGACGTCTTCGACGACGAGCGCGCGATCGGCGGGGCCGAGTGCGAACCCGCGGCGCAGCACGGGAACGCCGCCCTCTTTCTCGACGAAGATCGCGCGCAGCCCCAACGCACGCGCCACTTCGTAGCCCAAAATAATGCCGCCGACTGCAGCGCTCACGACGATATTCGGGCGTTGCGCCGCGAAGCGCGCGGCGATCGCCTCGGCGACGGGCGCGACGAGCCTGGGCTCTTCGAGAATGCGGAACTTCTGGATGAAGCGGTCGCTATGCCGCCCCGACGAGAGACGAAAGTGCCCTTCTAAGAGTGCGCCACGCTCGACGAGCGCTTCGCGCAAGCGTGCCGCATCCATCACGCGCGCGCCTCGACGATTTCATCGAGAATCGCCCGCGTCGCCGCGAGCCGATCGGGAGCGGTGAGAATCGGCCGGCCCACGACGATATAGTCGCTGCCGGCGGCGACCGCGCCGCGCGGCGTCGCGACGCGCCGCTGGTCGTGCGCGTCGGCATCCGCGGGGCGAATGCCCGGCGTGAGCGCGAGGAAATTGCCGCCGTAGGTCGCTTTAAGCGCCGCGACTTCGTGTACGCTGCAAATCGCCCCGTCGCAACCGGAGCGCCGCGCGAGCCCGGCCAAGCGCATCGCGATGCCGCCGATATCGCCGCCGAGACCCAACTCTTCGGCATCGCGTTGCTCCATGCTCGTGAGCATCGTGACGGCAAAAATCTCCGGACGAGTGATACCGAGTTGTTCGGCACGGTGCGCCGCCGCATCGACCGCCGCATGCATCATGCGCGATCCCCCGAGTGCGTGCACGTTGATGATCGAGGCGTTCGGGCGAACCAGACGTTCCATTGCCGCACCGACGGTACGCGGAATGTCGTGCAGCTTTACATCGATGAAGACGCGCACGTCGCGCGCTTCGGCGTGGGCGAAGATCCGTTCGGGATAACCGCAGAGCCCTTCGAGCCCGATTTTGAAGATGACGTCGGTCTCGTAGAGTTCGTCGATGCACCGTTCCGCTTCTTCGGCGGTCGGCAGATCGAGCGCCACGATTAATTGGGCCATGCTATTATCCTTCGTCTCCTTCGAATTGACTGCTGTTGGCAAATCCGGCGTTCGCCGTCCCGACGATGTCGCGCAGCGAACGAACGTTCTGTTGTGCCATGTAGGCGAGAATCCCGTCGAGAATCGTCATTGGTGCTCGCGGATCGGCAAAATTTGCGGTGCCGATGCCGACGGCGCTCGCTCCCGCGAGCAAAAATTCGATCGCATCGCTCGCCGTTTCGATGCCGCCCTGCCCGACGATCGGGACCGAGACCGCCCGCGCGACCTCGTAGACCGCGAGCAGCGCGATCGGCCGGATCGCCGCGCCGGAGAGACCTCCGGTAACGTTCCCCAAACGCGGTTTGCGCCGGTAGATATCGATCGCCATTCCGCGCACCGTATTCACCACCGCGAGCGCATCGGCTCCCGCTTCGACCGCCGCGCGCGCGATCGTTCCGATATCGGTAACGTTCGGCGAAAGTTTTGCGATGATCGGCTTCTCGGTCGTCGCGCGGGCGGCGCGAACGACGCGGGCGGTAAGGTTCGGATCGCAGGCAAAGGTCTCGCCTTCGTGCGCGACGTTCGGACAGGAAATATTCAGTTCGATTGCCGCGATCTCGCTACGCGCGGCGAGCCGTTCGCAGACGTAGGCGTAATCGTCGACGCTGAACCCGGCGACGCTGCCGATGGTCGCGCACGGCGTCTGCGCGAACTTCGCGACGTCGTGCTGCAGGTACCAATCGATGCCGGGATTCTGCAAACCGATGGCGTTGAGCATGCCCGCCGGCGTATGCACGATGCGCGGCGTCGGATTTCCCATGCGCGGACGGCGCGTCACGCTCTTGAGCACCACGGCTCCGACGCGCGAGAGATCGACGTAGGGAGCGAACTCCGCTCCGCTGCCGTAGCAGCCGCTCAAGCCGACGGTGGGATACGGGAGCACGAGCGAACCGATCCGCGCGCTCACATCGAAACCCGACGGATCTACCATCGTAATTCGTGCGCCCAAAATACGGGGCCCTCCACGCAAACGCGCGCGTGCACGACATCGCTGCCGTCTGCATCGCTCGGGGGAAACGACGGTGCCTGCGCGCTGCTGCCGATAATCGGCACGACGCAGCCCCAACACCCACCGACGCCGCATCCGAACGCTTCTTCGAGCGAGAGTTGCGCCGGGACGTTGCGTTCTTGCGCGTATGCCGAGACCGCACGCAACATCGGCGTCGGGCCACAGGCGAGAATCGCTTCCGGAGCCGGCTCGCGCGCGAGCAACTCGGTGACGACGCCGTGGTGCCCGCGCGAGCCGTCGTCGGTTGCGATCGAGAGGTCGCAGCCTTCGGTTGCAAAGCGTTCGGCCTCCACCAATCGCTCGGCGGTTCGCGCGCCGTAAAAGAGTCGCACGCGAGCGCCGCGAGCGAGAAACGCTTGCGCCGGGAGCAGCACCGATGCGATGCCGACCCCGCCGGCGACGATCGCGATATCGCGCGCCTTTCCGCCGCAATCGAATCCGTTGCCGAGCGGTGCGACGATGTCGAGCATTTCACCGACACGCAACGCACCCAGGCGACGCGTGCGATCGCCCGCGATAAAAAAAAGTAACGAGCAACGCTCGCCGCGCGCTTCGTAGATTCCTAAAGCGACGCCGGCGGCTTGCCCACCGGGCAGTAAGGCCATCGCAAAATGCCCCGGACGGACCTTTTCGACGAGCTCGGGGGCCTCGATACCAAGCAAAATCACATCGCGCGCGACCTCGGTTCGGTCGAGGATGCGCGTGGAAACAACGGACGATGGAGGCGATGCGAGCGTCACGAGCAGGCTTTTTCTCCAAATCTTAAAAAAACTCTCGGGATTATCACTGAACCTTCTCATCGTTTTAGCCGTTATAGTGAGTAGAGTCGGAGGACTCAGTAGGAAAGGGGGGACCGACAAATGTCTGGAGTGATGGTTTTCACGAGCTTGGCAGAGGCGCTCCGCGCAGGTTACCAAGTATACGAACGCACCAACGAAGGGTATTTGGTTCGGACCCGAACCGATGCGGGTTGGGCACTCGCACTGGTGAACTGCAAACCGTAGTCTCTTTTCGAAACACGAACGTCTCCTTCAACGAAACGTAGCAGCAAGCGAAGAGGCCGCCGGATCAGTCCGGCGGCCTCTTCGTGTTCTTCGTGCTAGCGACGGTTCGGCGGCTTTGGCGGTTCGTCGAGCCCCGGCGTCGGCCCGGGGCGCCAACCCCACGGCGAACCGCTCGGCGGCGGAGGAGCGTTCGGCGGCATTCCATTCGGGGGCACCGGCCCCGGCGGAGGCATCGTGTAGCCGCGACCGATGCCGAAGCCACCGATCTGCGCTCCCGAGAGCACCGCGCCGGTGACCTGGGCGAGCCCGATAAAGAGCGGTACGAGCCCACCGATCAGCCAGGGCCCCGGCACAAAGCTTCCGTGATGGTAGCCGATGAACGAGATCCCCACCACCATCGCGATCCCGATGAAGGTGGTCGTTATTCCCCGCTGGAGCCGCGCGTTCGCATAGAAGAGGTAGGCCGAGTCGCCGACCGGCGGCGGCATCCCCAATTTTTGCGCCATTTTCATCGCCCGATAGGTGTCGCGCGGGTCGGCATCGACCGGAAAGCCATGCTGGATCATCGCAATCCGTTCCTGGTGTTTGAGAACGCGGTGCACCATGATGGCTACGAAGGGTAGCCCGAAGATACAGAAGACGGCGATCGCGCCGACGGCGTTGTCACTCATACCGGAACTCCTTGCTCTGGGTCGTCATGCCCCACATACGTCCGAGACTCGTCCCAGGTTTCAACGCGGGGCGACGAAACAATCCTCCCCGCGTGGACGTACAGGAAGCATGTCAGCGATGGCGGTGGAGGGAGCGATCGAAGCCGAGCAGCCACGAACGAGCGATACCGAGTTAGTCGGGCGCGCCCTCGCTGGCGATCCGGCCGCCTTTACCACGCTCGTGGAGCGATACGAGCGTGCGCTCTATACCCTCGCCGTACGAACGCTTCGCGACCGCGAGGAGGCGCGCGACGCCACGCAGGAGGCCTTCGTGAAGGCGTACCGCTCGCTGCGCACCTTTCGTCCGGAGGCGAAGTTCTCGACCTGGATCTTCTCGATCTGCTACCACGCGTGCTGCGATCGCCTCAAACGATCGCGTCGCTACTCCAACGAGGAGATGCCCGAACGCGCCGACAGCGCGCCGGGCCCCGAAGCGCAGGCGATCGCGAACGACGATGCCGGCCGACTGCGCGCGGCGATCGACGCCCTCCCGGAGAAATATCGGAGCGTTATCACCTTGTATCATCTGCAAGGAAAGCAGTACGATGAGATCGCCTCGGTGCTGGGGGTGCCGCTCGGAACCGTCAAGACGCACCTCTTTCGCGCCAAAGAGCAACTGCGGCAGATTCTCGCCGCATCGGAGAACCAGTTATGAACGAGCGAACCGACGACGAACTCGACCGCCTTCTCGCAGCACTCCCGCTGGAGGAGCCACCCGCGGATCTTCACGCCTCGATTCTCGCGGCGACGGTGCGGCGCGTGCCTGCGGAGCCGATCGATCCGTGGGAGGCGAGCGCTTGGGGCATGCTCCTCGCACTCGCGCTCTGGTTCGCGACGCATGGCTCGGCGTTCGCCGGGGTCGTCACGTTGCTCGACCGAGCCGTCTTCGCGCTCGCCGAACCATCGACGCTGGTTTGGCTCACCGTCGGGATCGCGGTCGCGTTTGCCATCTCGGCGGCCCCGGATTTCTCAGCGGGGATTAACCTCGCGCGCAAGGGGCGCTAGACCCGCGGCGGGTAGAACCGCCCCATGGACGCTCCCGAAAAGCAGCGGCGCATCGTCGTCGTCGAAGACGACGCGGCGATCGCGCGCGTACTCCAGCTGGAACTTCAGCACGAAGGCTATCACGTCGATCTCGCGCAGAACGGTGTCGAGGGGCTCGAACTCGCCCTCAAGGAGCCCGATCTCGTCATCCTCGACCTCATGTTACCGCGCATGGACGGCATGGAAGTCTGCCGACGCATCCGCGCGAAGAGCCGGGTGCCGATCATCATGTTGACCGCGAAGGACCGCGTCCCCGACCGCGTCGCCGGGCTCGATATCGGCGCGAACGATTACCTCACGAAGCCTTTCGCCACCGAAGAACTCCTCGCGCGGGTTCGCGCGCAGCTCCGCGAGCGCGAACCGCAGGATCGTTCGATCGTCTATAAAGACGTCGTGATGGATCGCGACCGTCACGAAGTGCGGCGCGGCGGAAAAGAGATCGCCCTAACCGCAAAAGAATACGCGCTCTTGGAGTATCTCTTGCTCCATCGCAATAAGGTGCATACCCGCGACGAACTCTTCAATGGCGTCTGGGGCAGCGATTTTCTCGGCGACTCGAACCTCATCGACGTCTACGTGCGCTACCTGCGCGGGAAGCTCGAAGAAGGCTTCGACGAAAAGCTCATCACCACGGTGCGCGGCATCGGTTACACGATAAAGGATTAGCGGCGTGCGCCAAAACGCCCGCGCGACATGCATTCGTTAAAGTGGCGCGTCGCCGCATGGTATGCAGCGCTGCTCGTCGTCGTGTTGCTGCTCGTCAGCACGGTCGTCGGCATGCGATTGCAATCGATTCTCTACGCGCAGGCGCGTTCGCGCGTCTCGGCGACGATGGCCGAAATCGCCTCCTCGGTGCAAGCGAGCGAGGAACCGTTCTCGCTCGGTTTCGGCGGCTCCGATGCCTACGCACTCCTCACCGACGGGAATAACCTGACAAGTTGGTCTTCGCCGACCACCTTCATCCAGATCGATTCGGATAAGGGATACCCCTTGGCGAAGAGCGGAAATCTTGGGGGAACGACGATTCCCAAAGCCGTCGGCCTCGACGCGCGCGCACCGGTCGCGCGCCGTCAAATCACGTTGCCGATCGGCACCCTCCTCGTTGAAGATCGCTATTTTTCGCTCGGTTCGCACCACGTCGTCGTCCACGTCGCCGAGCGCATCGACGCCCTCGAACGCAGCATCGCCCAGACGCGGGAGAGCATCGCATTCGCGGTGCTCGCCGCAATGCTCGCCATCGTTGCGCTCTCGTGGTGGCTCGCGGGGCGCGCCTTCGACCCGTTGGAAAAGCTCGCGCAGGCGATGCGCGAAATCGGCTCGGAGCGCCTCGACCGACGTTTGCACTGGGAGAAACGCGACGACGAAATCGGCCGACTCGCCGAGAGCTTCGACGATCTGCTCGCGCGCCTGCAAGAAGCGTTCGCGCGCGAGCGGCAGTTTATCAGCGACGCGTCGCACGAGTTGCGCACTCCGCTCACCTCGATCAACGCCAACGCACAGATGCTCTTGCGTTGGGGCGACCGCGATCCGAAGGTGCTGCGCGAAAGCCTCGAAACCATCGTCGCGGAGAGCGCGCAACTCTCGCAGATGGTCGGCGGCATGCTGCTGCTGGCAAAGGCCGATCGTGGCGACGAGATTCCGATGGAACCGATCGCGCTCGGGACGCTCGCCGCCGAGGCGGTGCAGGCCGAACGTGGAGAAGCGGCGGAGAAGCAGCTCGATCTGCGGCTCGAGGCCGAGAGCGGCGTCTTCGTCATGGGCGAAGCGCATCTCTTACGTCAAGCGATCGCCAACCTGATCGAGAACGCGATGAAGTTCACGCCGCAGGGTTCGGTCGAGGTGCGCGTTCGCGCGCTCGGCGAGCGCGCGCTCGTCGAGGTCATCGACAGCGGCCCCGGCATCCCCGAACCGCAGCGCGCCTACGTCTTCGAACGCTTCTATCGTGGAGATAGCGCCCACGCTCGCTCGGTTCCCGGAACCGGGCTGGGGCTGGCCATCGTTCGCTCCATCGCTCGCGTCCACGGCGGCGAGGTTCGCGCCGAGGGCGCGCCGGGCGGTGGGGCGCTGCTGCGTATCTCGTTACCGCGCATTTCCGAAGAGTTCACCGATCCCTCATGACGCGCGGCGCCCGCCCGCGTTACGCTGAGGGCACGATGAACGCGCTCTCGAGGATTGCGGCAGCGGCGGCGCTCGCCGCGGTTTTCACCTTTGCGGCGTCGCCCGCGGCGCGCGCCGACGATATCGCCGTGGGCCCGGCCCCCGTCGTCAGCGTGCAAATGCAATACGGATATCTGCGCATCATCACCTGGAATCGCCCCGACGTCGAGATCCAAACCGGCGGGCATATCGGCTGGCAACATTTCGACGCCGCGAGCGTGCGCGGACATATCCCGCACGACATCACGTTGTGGGCGCAACGCGTCCCCTCACCGAGCGGCTCTTTGAATCTCCCCGCCGAGCCGTTCGTTCTGCCGACCCTTCCCCCAGGCGATCACGATGCGGTCGTGATCCGCGGCGGCGGCCCGACCGTCATTCACCTTCCCGCCTCCACCCAGATGCTCGCGGTCCGTATCGCCGGTAGCGGCGTCCTTCATATCGAGGGGTATCGGGGTGCGGCGTTCGCCGCGCTCGTCCACCAAGGAGCGATCGCACTGGAGAACGTGCGCTCGAGCGGCGTCCTCCAGACCGGGCGCGGCCCGATTCTCGTGCAGAACTCCGAGTTCGGCCGCCTGCGAGCGCGCAACGCTGTCGGAAATATTTTCTTCAGTCGCGTCACCGCAAGCCAGATCGATGTCGGAAGCATCGGTGGATCGATCCTCGCCGAAGAGATGCACTTTCGCAACGGGCTCGCGCGCTTCCAATCGCAGCGCGGGAACGTCGTACTCGGCGTTCGAGGCGGAGCGCAGATCGACGCCCAAGGGCGCGGCGCACACGCAATTGCGACGAGCTTTCGCGGAGCGCACAGCCTCGCGCGCTCGGGGAACGGCGCGCGTGCGGTGCTCGGCGGAGGCGGTCCGATCGTAACGGCGCTGAGTCCGCGCGGGCGCATCGTGCTTTTCGACGGATCGATAGCCTCGCACCCGCGCTTATCGCGGCGGATGCCGGCGATCGCGCGCACCTTCCGCCGAGTACGCGCGCGTCTGGCGGCGTTTCCGAAGCGGCCTCCGCAGGGAGGGCGCATTCGAGCGATGCGTCGGTTCCCGCATCCTCGCCGGCCGCCGCCGATACGCAGAAAGGTACGCGGTCGCCGCCGCGGCCCACCGGCGCGTTTGCGTTAGAGCAAGAACTTCCGCATCATCGCGACGTCGAGTTTGAAATCGTGCTGCGGAAGCAGCGCTTCCCGGTGGTATCCGCAGGCTTCGAAGAAGCGCTCCGCCTCGCCACCGGCGAGGACCCCGATCGTCATCTTGTGGCAGTTGTAGTAATTCGCGATATCGTCGAGTTCGAGCAGCATCGCGCGCCCGATACCACGCCGCCGGAACTCGGGATCGACGACGATGCGCTCCACATGTCCGAGCGATGCGGCGATGCGCAGCCGTGCCGTACCGACGGTTCGCTCGTCGTCGATCGCGAGAACGTCGACGATTTGTTCGTGCCATACCACCGTGAATGCCCACGCCGTTTTGAGTGCGGCGCGAGCGTGTTGCCGATAGAATGCCTCCGCGCGATCGGCGGCGGCGCGAACGATCTCAGCCACGGACTGCCGCAACCTGCGTTGCCAGATCGATCTCAAGCCCATCGTAGGCGGCGATCGCCCGAAGCCCCAAATCGTCCTCGACCTGTTGCGCGAGGCGTGCCGGATCGCGTTCGAGCATCTTCGTTCCGAAATGCTGAAAGATCGCGACGCTCGGACGAACCATTTCGACGATCGTTCGCGCCTGCGCCCAAGTGAGGTGATCGACCTGCATCGCGTCCTCGAAACGAAGGACGTTCACGATCAACACGTCGGGGCGATGCGCCGCATAATCGGCGGCGATGCTTTCGTCGAAGCGTCCGCACGGAAGATAGGCAACGCGCAGATCGCGATAGGCGAAATGGACGCCGAGCGTCTGCACCGCATGGTGGTGAAGCGGCGAACTCGCAATTTCCACCTCGCCGACCCGATAACCGGAGCTCGACGGCTCGAGTATCTCGCGACGTTCGACGAAGGCGGCGGCGTAGGGCTGCAGCAGTGAGTCCCCCTCGAACGCATCGCGCGGCGCGAAGAGCGCGCCGCGACGGCGAAATCCACCTGCGGTCATCGCTTCGATCATCGCGTTGATATCGCCGGCGTGGTCGAGGTGTTTGTGCGAGAGTACGATCGCGTCGAGATCGCGGGGATTTAGCGGCGGCACGTGCGAGAGCGCCCGAACGAGTGCGCCGGGGCCGGGATCGAGATGGATCTGCGTCGCCCCGAAGTGAAACCACATCCCGCCGGAGGCACGAAGTTGCCGCGCCACGACGAAACGCGCGCCGCCGCTGCCCAGGAAAAGCACGCGGGCATCGGTAGCCACGATACGTTCGCCCCTTACGCGCCGATCGCCGACGAGGCCGATTCGGCTTTCGCGCCGTTATAGAGTTCGAAGAACGATTCGAGATGCGAGCGATACTGTTCGAGCGCGTCGTTCCACAACGCGAGCGTCGAGCGGCCGGTCACCGTGATCTGATAGACGCGGCGCGCGGGGCCACACTCCCGCGAATCCCACCACGACGAAATATACCCGTCCCGCTCGAGGCGGCGTAAGGCGCGGTAGAGCGAGCTCGGATCGGTGCTGACGTCGAAGCGCTCGCGCAGCGTTTTCATAATTTCGTACCCATGGAGATCGCTGTGATTCAGCATGACCAAAAGCCACGCGAGCATAAAGTTCTTCGGCATCCCGCGGGGCGGCAAGCCGCTCTCACGACCGAGCACCGGAACGACGGCATTCTCATCGCGTAGGTACAAAAAACCACCTCCGCCCACTCGCGCGAGCGACCTCCGACGGGTTCTGTGACGTCCTACAAGATTAGAGGTTGATGAGAGCCCTCCTGCGCCGACCAGATCACCCAAGCATCGGAAGAAGCGGAAACGCACCGGCAAGGATGGGGCTCGAGGGGCGCCCTAGCCAGCGCTCCAGCACCGTCGCATATACGCTGCGAAAATCGGTGGTGTAGCGGAGGTTCCCCGCGTCGTGGTCGGCGAGATCGGGATAAGAGCCGTAGATGCCGCCTTTGAGCGATTTCCCGACGAGGAAGAGCGGCGAGGCCTCCCCGTGGTCGGTTCCGGCGCTCCCGTTTTGGGCGATCCGCCGCCCGAACTCCGAAAAAGTCATCGTCAGGACCCGCCCGTCGTTTCCGTGCTCCGCGAGATCGTCGTAGAACGCCGCGAGCGCGTCGGAGAGCTCGCCGAGCAATCGATTCTGGGTCGGCTGCTGGTTGACGTGCGTGTCGAACGATCCGTGCGCGACGTAGAGCACTTTCGTCCCCGCGCTCTTCGCCGCAATCTGCGCAGCCAAGGCGAGGCTGCGCCCGAGCGGCGTCGCCGGATAACTCGCTTTCGTGTGATAGCCGGCGATAAGCTTCGGCAGTGCCTGCGCGCCGCTCTCGGCATTTTCGGTGATCTCGGTCACGTGAGCGAGGTACGGCGACGCGAACGGCAACGCGCGGTCTCCAAGGACGCCGCCGAATGCGCCGCGCAGCACCGGGTTCCGATTGCCTACGAAGCCGTATCCGCGTGCGTTGGGAATCGCCGGCACGTCGACACGATCGCCGATCAGTACTTCGGGAAGCACCTGCGAGATCGAGACGCCGGCGAAGAGCTCGCCCTTGGGAATCTCCGCCTCATCGAGATAGCGCCCCAGCCAACCCGTGTGTTCGTAGCGGCCGGGTGCGGCGGTCTGCCATATCTCGGTCGATCGAAAATGCGAATGATTCGGATGCGGATAGCCGACGCCCTGAACCACCGCGAGCATGCCGCGGTCGTAGAGGCGCTTCATCGAGCGCATCGCCGGATTGAAGCCGATTCGCGCGTCGAGTGCGAGTACGTCGTTCGCCGGAATCGCCAAATGCGGGCGCAGTTGATAATAGAGCGGGTCGCCATGCGGAACCACGCAGTTGAGCCCGTCGTTCCCGCCCTGCAGATTGATCAGTACGAAAACCCGATTCTCCGTTCCCGGTAATCCCGGTCGCAGCGCCACCGAAAGCGCGCGCGCGAATACGTGCTGCGGGTTCGCGGCGAGCGTTAAGCCGCCGAGCGTTCCGAGGACAAACTTCGAGCGTTTCATCGGTTCACCGTTCTTCTTTCATCGTTCACGCGAGCGTAAATGCCGGCATCGCCATCGTGAGGTAGGCGCCGCCGCGCATGCGTTGGTCGAAATTTTCGCTGGAGAGCGCTCCGAGCGCCGAGCTTCCCGCGCCGTCGAGATAGCGTTCGAGATCGCCTCGTGCCGATAACGACGCGTCGCCCTGCAGCATGCTCGCCACCATCGTCGCCGCCGCCTGCGCGGCATCGGTCGGCGCGTTCGCCAGCCACGAGCGTTCGATCTCGCGGCCCGTCACGAGGCCCGCAAGAAAATTGTCGCGCGCGATCGTCATATCGCTGGTGATCCAATTTTCGCCGCCGGGCCAACCGGCGACGTTCGGCGGAAAGAAGAGAATCTGGCCCATCTGTCGCAGCGCGCCGCGCGAACGAGGATCGATGCGTTTCAATCCTGCGGCCTTATGGGCGCCGACGACGAACTCCACCGGGCTCTTTACGAGCGCGCGGTAAGCGCGCGGCGAATAGAAGACGTCGCTGCGCAACAACGTCCCGATCGTCGGACGCAATTCGTAATCGTGGCCGCGCAGGAGCGAGGCGACCCGCTCGACCAGCGCGTCCTCGGGATCGTTATAGAGAAACGCGTTCAAAAGGCTCGTCGCGAAAAAGCGCGCGCATTGCGGCTGTTCGAAGATGATATCGACGATATCGTCGCCGTTGAGGTTTCCGGTATGGCCTAGGAACGTCTTGCTGCCGCCGTCGTGTTTGCGAGAGTTGTAGCGAGCGACTCCACGCAGTGGGAAGACCTCGTATCCGGTCCACGCGCGCGCCGCTTGCCGAACGTCCTCTTCGGTATAGGCACCGAGCCCGAGGGTGAAGAGCTCCATCAATTCTCGCGCGTAGTTTTCGTTCGGATGCGCTTTATTATTTCGCGCATTATCGAGATAGAGCAACATCGCCGGATCGCGGGATATCGCTTTCGTGAGATCGCGGAGATTTCCGAGCGCGTAGCGACGGAACAACTGGTTTTGAGCGAGCGTCATCGGCGCGGTAACGCCTTTTTGTACCGACGCGGTCGTGTAGTGGCCGTGAAAGTAGAACGCCATCTTCTCTTGGAGCGGAGCACCGCCGTCGAGCATGCGTTGGAGCCACCATTGCTGCAGGCCCAGGATCGAACGATGTTCGCCCATACGAATGTGCTGGAAAAGCTTCCGCTTCTCGGCGACGTCCTCGGTACGGAGCGCGCGAAAGCCGCCCCGCGCTTCAAGATAGGCGACCGCATCGAAGATATCGCTCGGAGGGGCGATGCTTTCGACCGAAGGCATCTGCATCAACGCATCGACCGCGCGCTCCATCCCCATCGCGGTGACGCGAGCGACCTCCTCGGGGGAGCCGCCGAATCCGGCACGGCGCAGCAGGTGCGCTGCGAGGCGCGGATTCCACGGGCCGCGGTAACGCGAGAGCGCGTCACCTCCATCGAGTCTCCCGGCGGGGCGCACGAGCCCCGGAATATCGGCGTGCGGTCTCACCGTCGTCGCGCTTGCCATCGATCTCCTCCTCGCCTTCGATCTACCTGCTCTCACTCTATGGGTTGACGCGCCGCAAAGCATGAGAGGGCGATGAAAAGCTCGCCGGGGCTTTTTGCCGGCCGAGCGCGAAGCAGCGCAACCATGCAATTGCCGACCCATCTCGACACCACCGACGAACGTTTTGTCCGCAACGCCGCCCGGATGGAGCGGCTCGTCGCCGAGCTGCGCGATCGCCTTCGGCGCGTGCAGGCCGGCGGCGGCCCCGAAGCCGTCGCGAAGCATCGGAAGCGCGGAAAATTAACCGCGCGCGAACGTATCGAGCGCCTGATCGACCCAGGGAGCGATTTCCTCGAACTCGGCGCTCTCGCCGCGGGTGGAATGTACAACGATGAGGCGCCCTCCGCCGGCGTCGTTACCGGCATCGGCTTCGTCGAGGGGCAGCAATCGGTGATCGTCGCCAACGACGCGACCGTCAAGGGCGGAACGTACTATCCGCTCACGGTGAAGAAGCACCTCCGCGCGCAAGAGATTGCCGAGCAGAACCATCTCCCGTGCATCTACCTCGTTGACTCCGGCGGTGCGTTCTTACCGCTGCAAGCCGACGTCTTTCCCGACCGCGATCACTTCGGACGTATCTTTTACAACCAAGCGCGGATGTCGGGGAAACGCATCCCCCAAATCGCCGCCGTCATGGGCTCCTGCACCGCAGGCGGCGCCTACGTTCCGGCGATGAGCGACGAAACGGTGATCGTCAAAGGAAACGGCACGATTTTTCTCGGCGGCCCGCCGCTGGTCAAAGCGGCGACCGGCGAAGAGGTGAGCGCGGAGGATCTCGGCGGCGCCGACGTGCACACGCGCGTCTCCGGCGTCGCCGATCACTTCGCGGAGAACGACGAGCAGGCGCTCGCGATCGTCCGCGAGATCGCTCGCAATCTTCACCGCGAAAACCCGCGCCAGTGGGATACCGCACCGGCGGTGCCGCCCGTCTACGACCCGCGCGAGATCTACGGGATTATTCCCGACGATAGCCGCGTGAGCTACGACGTGCGCGAGGTGATCGCGCGCCTCGTCGACGCCTCGGAGTTTCACGAATTCAAGGCGCGATACGGAACGACGTTGGTCTGCGGATTCGCCCGCATCGAAGGGCACCCCATCGGCATCGTTGCGAATAACGGCATTCTTTTTAGCGAGAGCGCGCTTAAAGGAGCGCACTTCATCGAATTATGCGCGCAGCGCGGAACCCCGTTGTTGTTTTTGCAGAACATCACCGGCTTCATGGTGGGACGCGAATACGAAAACGGCGGCATCGCCAAAGACGGCGCGAAACTGGTGACCGCGGTCGCCTGTGCCGAGGTGCCGAAATTCACGGTCGTTATCGGCGGCAGCTTCGGGGCCGGAAATTACGGCATGTGCGGCCGCGCCTACTCGCCCCGCCAACTCTGGATGTGGCCGAACGCGCGCATCAGCGTCATGGGCGGGCCGCAGGCCGCCGGCGTTCTTTCGACGGTGAAAGGCACGATGTCGCCGGAAGAGAAGGCCGCATTCGAGGCGCCGATTCTCGAAAAATACGAACGCGAAGGGAACCCGTATTATTCCACCGCGCGGCTCTGGGACGACGGCATCATCGATCCGCTCGACACGCGTCGCGTGATCGCACTCGGGCTCGAGGCTGCAGCGCACGCCCCGCAACCGCCGACGCGCTTCGGCATCTTCCGCATGTAGCGCACCCTTGTCAGCCCGAGTAGCGCACCCTTGTCAGCCCGAGTAGCGCACCCTTGTCACCCCGAGTAGGGCGCTTTAGCGCCCGTATCGAGATTCCGTGATGAACGTCAAGTCATTTTGGGGTCGAACGGGCGTTGGGACTTAAGGACCCCATAGGCGATGACCAACAGCTTATGCATGACCGCAACGACGATCTGCATCGGCCGCTT
>JAJYRH010000044.1 GCA_021794205.1 bacterium | reverse complement strand
CGCACGACGAGCAGCGGATTGGTGGTGTCGAAGGGCGTGAACAGGTAATCGGCAGCCCCACGCGCGAGGCAGGCTTGCAGGCGGTCGTTTACACCGGCGGGCCCGGTAACGATAACCTCGGCGCGTCCCCGCCCATGGGTGCCCGGGATCGCGGCTTTCAGAACGGCGAAGACCTCGGCGCTGCGTTGGGTAACATCGAGCAGAACGATCTCGACCTCGCGCGCTTCGATCGCCGCGATCGCCTCCTCCGCTCCGAGCGCTACGGGGGCGGGCAACGCGGCACCGCGAAGCAACGCACTGAGGGCAGCGCGATCTTCTTCAGTTCCACCTACCTGGACGATGGGGCGCTCCGGCAGCCAGGGCCTCCAATCTTATGCTGGGGTATATCTCACGCAAGGTAGATGAACGTGCCTTGCTCCCGCAGAACTTCGCCATCGTGGAGGAAAACCTGCAGAATTCCCTCTCCAAACGTGTAAAGAACGGGCTGCCGCTTGGGGCATTCCTCCTTGTCGTGCTCCTGGGCTTGCCGCTCGCCCTCTTCTTCGATCTCCGGGCGATCTCGGCGAGCTTCCTCCTCTCCCAATCGCGGGCGCTCGGCCACGTCGTCACCTCGATCCGCAACTACTACGCCAATACGATCGTCGCGAGCGTCCAGCAGAAGCCTCACGACGTCCGGGTGCGGGTCCACTTCGAAGGGCACCCGGGGGCGATCCCTATCCCGGCGACCTTCTCGCTCGCGCTCGGAAGCGTGATCTCGCGCGGGCAAAAGAACGTCCGGTATCGCTTCCTCTCAAATCTGCCGTTCAAAGGCCGCCCGCCCCATCGCCTCGACGGCTTCGAACGTGCCGCGCTCGCGGCCCTCGCGGCGCATCCATCGGAGATCGCGACGCGCAGCCGCTGGCACGGCCTAACCACTGAGGTTCGCTACGCGACGCCGATCGTCATGACGGCTTCGTGCGTCGCATGCCACAACGCCGATCCCAATAGCCCAAAGCGCAATTGGAAAGTCGGCGAGATCGGCGGTATTCAAGAACTCATCCTCACGCAACCGCTCGCGATGAATCTCTTTTCCTTCAAATACCTCGTTCTCTACATTCTGGTCGTGCTGATTCTGGGTGCGGCGATCTTTCGCCAAGAAAACCGACAATCGAAGGCGATCGATCGCGCGAACGCCGATCTCTCCACCGCGAACGAAGCGCTAATAGAACTTTCATCGAATATCTCGCGATATATTTCGCCGCAGATCTACGAGAGTATCTTCAGCGAGAAGACCGGTACCGAATTGCACACGCAACGCAAGAAACTTACGATCTTCTTCTCCGATATCAAGGATTTTACGGCGACGAGCGAACGGCTCGCTCCCGAAGAGCTGACCGCGATCCTCAATGAGTATTTCGACGAAATGTCCGCGATCGCACTAAAATACGGCGGAACGATCGATAAATTCGTCGGCGACGCCATGCTGGTCTTCTTCGGTGATCCCGAGACTATGGGCGTCGATAACGATGCCGCCGCCTGCGTGCGCATGGCGGTAGCGATGCAGCAACGGCTTGCGGAATTAAGCGTTCGCTGGCGCACTCGCGGGATCGAACGCCCCTTCCGCGCCCGCATGGGCATCAACACGGGATTCGTCAACGTAGGTAATTTCGGGAGCTCGGTGCGCATGGATTACACCATCATCGGCGCCGAGGTAAACCTCGCCGCTCGCTTGGAATCCATCGCCGAGCCCGGCAGCATTGTGGTGAGTTACGAAACCTACGCACTCGTCCGCGAAATCGTGGCGGCTCATCCGCTCGCACCGCTCACCGTCAAGGGAATTCCGCGCGAGATCGTCCCCTACGTCATCGACGGGCCGCTCGAAGAATCCAGCGGCCGGCGCCAAGTCTTCAGCGAGCACGGAGCCGGAATCGATCTCTATCTCGATATCGAGGCGCTCGATGGGGCGGGGCAGCTGCGCGCGCGCGCGATCCTGCTCGAAGCGGCCGAAGCGCTCGCGCCATTGGAGGACGAGCCGCTGTAGCTCGGAGATCCGAAATCGCTCGGCGAGCGTTTTCATCGGCATGAACGCATTCAAACGCATCTGCGACGCCGTTCCGGCGCTGCTCCTGCTCCTCGGCTCGCTCGCGGCAACGCCTCCACGCACGCAACAACCGGCACCGACCGAAAGCATCGTGCTCGCCGGCGGCTGTTTCTGGGGAATGCAGGCGGTCTTTCAACGCCTCATCGGCGTTCGTCGCACCCTCGTCGGCTACGCCGGCGGATCGGCACGGAGCGCGCATTACGAAATCGTCAGCACCGGTCTCACCCGGCAGGCCGAATCGGTGGAGATCTGGTTCGATCCGCGCGTCATCTCGCTGCGAGAACTCTTCGCCGTCTATTTTACGGTCGCGCACGATCCGACCGAATTGAATTTTCAAGGCCCCGACGTCGGGCACCAATACCGTTCGGAAATTTTCTATACAACAGCGCACCAACGGACAGTCGCCGCAGCTACGATCGCCGCACTTACCGAAGCGCACCGCTTCTCAAAGCCGATCGTGACGCAGCTCGCACCATTACGACACTTCTATCGCGCGGAAGCCTACCTCCAGAACTTCGAACGCAAGCACCCCAACGATCCCTATATCGTGGAGGTCGATCTTCCGAAGTTACGCGCCCTCCGGAGAGCGTTTCCCAACCTGGTCGCGCATCCTCAGCCCTGATCGCCGGTGAGCGGCGCCTCGTCGAGATGGCTGCCGTAATCGCTCGGGTTGAAATACCACGCCGGTAACGTCTTTGGAAAGCGGATCTTCTTAAAATAGTAGGTGACGTGTTTCCCGTCATCGGCATAGCCGCCGCCGACGCGACCCTCGATATGCGTGATCACCGGATATCCATCGACGCGTCCCATCGTACAGGTGAAAAGCACTGGGTAGATCTTCGTCGCGCCGCCTCCGGCGACGAAGAGACGATCGGTTGCGGTGAATTTCTCAATCTCCAACGTCCGCGCATCCACCCAAAGCTCGCGAAGGCGGTTACGCATCGGCGTGCGGCGCGGCTTCACGCGCACGTCGAGAAGCCCACCCTCGCGCGTGACGTCGACGATCTCGTAGTCGGGGTCGTAGAGCGCCTTAACGACGGCAATCGTCGGAAGCGGCGTGTACGACGGCTCCGGCGTCGGCTTGAAAAACTTCGGGCGTGGCGTTGCGGGAGCGCGCTGAAAAATATCGGCGGTCGGCGGGCCGGGATCGTAATCTTCGTTAAATGCCGCGCGTTCGTAGCGCATGCGTCCGATCGCCCCGAGGTGGTAGAGTTTGCGCTTCAAACA
>JAJYRH010000011.1 GCA_021794205.1 bacterium | reverse complement strand
TCGGTACGTTTTTCTTCTCGTTCACCACGTCTCGTCTTTCGATTGGGAATGGCAGGGCGGACAGGACTCGAACCTGCAACCGGCGATTTTGGAGACCGCTACTCTACCAATTGAGCTACCGCCCTTTGGGTGGATTACTTCGTCTCGCGATGGGAACGGTGCGAACGGCAGAAGCGGCAATACTTCTTCAATTCGAGACGCTCGGTCGTTTTCTGCTTGTTTTTCTGCGTGTTGTAGTTCCGGCGTTTGCACTCGGTGCAAGCCATCACAACCATCACGCGGTTCTCTTTCTTAGCCATCGATCGTCCTTAATACATGAAAGAAACGGAGGCGCGCTCCGTTCGGCTTCTTACGATAGCACGCACTCTAGCGCTATGCAAGAGAAAAGGGGTTCCCTTTTGCGCCCGGTGAGACTCGAACTCACAACCTCGGCCTTAGGAGTGCCTTGCTCTATCCAATGTTGAGCTACGGGCGCGCACCGGGGCATTTATACCGCGCTCGGGTCGCCGCCTTCCCCGCGCCAAGCGACGAAGCGCTCGACGAGCTCCGGGTCGAACTGGGTGCCGGCACAGCGGCGGATCTCGAGGATCGCCTCGGCCTCGGAGATTCCGCGGTGGTAGGGGCGGTCGTCGACCATCGCCGAGAAGGCATCGAGGATCGCGACGGCACGGGCCAGGCGGTCGATCTCCTCACCGGCGAGACCGGCCGGGTAGCCCTGCCCATCCCAGCGCTCGTGGTGCTGGGCGACGACGCGAGCGACGGCATCGAAGCGATGGAAATCCGAGAGGATGTTGTGGCCGAAGCGAGCGTGCTCTTGCATGGAGCGATACTCCGCCGCCGTGAGCCGACCGGGTTTCACCAAGATGCGGTCGGAGACGAGCAACTTCCCGAGATCGTGTAGGAGACTCGCCTGCATAAAGGTCGAGAACTCCGATGGGCTTAGATCGAGATTTGCCTCCGACCAATGCTTCGCCATGGCGTTCACGTGCACGAGATGCACGCGCGTGAAAGGGTCGCGGTCCATGAGCGCGTCCACGAGCGTTTGCACTTCGACGAAATGTCCGTTTAGCGCGAGCGCCTCGATCTCGTCGTCGCCGACCGGAGCGCCGCCGCGCTTGCGGCTCAAGCGGCGGCGATGCGTGCAGAGCGCGATGAGATCGACGCGCGTCACCGCATCCATCGGAGCGAGCGCGTAGCCGCACGCGAGCGAGATCGGAATCCGTCCGTCGCCGTCCTCAAAAGTCAGCGCGGAGAATGCATGTGCGAGCTCCGCGACCGTCGCGATCGCTCGATCGCTCGATTCGCCGTGTACGATCATTAAAAACGCATCGCCACCGAAACGCCCGACCGTAACGTTCGCCGAAAAGAATCGAGAGATCGTTTCGGAGATACGGTGCAGCATCTCGTCACCGAGCGCGTACCCATAGGTATCGTTGAATTGCGAGAAATTCACGACGTTGAAGATCGCGGCGGCGACCGGCCGAGTCGAAGTCGCCTGGCCCACGAATTTTTCGAGATCGCGCACGAGTTTCGAATGGTTGGGAAGGCCGGTGAGCGGATCGATCTCCGCGATTCGTTGGCTCTGTTCGAAGAGGCGACGGTTCTCCAGTGCGACACCGAGAAAGTGCGCGATCGCCGCGACGAGCTCCGCCTCGCCGACGGTGTAGGCGTCGGCTTTCGGGCTCTGCACGGAGAGGCATCCGACGATCGCGCCGGCGTGACGCATCGGAGCGAAGATCGCCGAAATGCTGTCGTTGCGCTCGGGGTGCTCGGAGTCGATCGCGATGCGCCCGCCCGGCGCCCATTCTTCAGGCGCATTGCCCCACACGAGCCGTTGTTCGGCGATCGCTCGCAACGCGACCGAACCCTCAGGTAGTGGAACGTGACCGCGGAGAACTTTGCCGTGATCGAAGTGATACTGGACGGCGTACTCGCCGTTCGCTCCCGGAAGCGCCACGAAAACCGTGGAGGCGTCGACGAGCTCGGCGAGCATCTCCGTCATGCGTGCGAATAATTCGTCGAACGAATGATCCGAAGAGAGCAATGCGGCAGCGCGCCGCACCAATGCAGAACTCTTGCCGATCTGCTCGCCTACCCCCATATCGAGTTCCATCGTCGCAAGCCCCCTTCGCCGGGCGCATCCAATCCCCCGTTCCGCCGAGGCAGGGGGAAGGCAAACGGTCTCGGCGCGAACACGCGACTCATGTCGACCGATTACGAACAGTTAGAGCGTCAGCTTCACGCCTTGCTTGAGGGCGAGCCCGACGCGCTCGCGAACTGCGCGAACTTCGCCGCATTTCTCGCCTCCGAGATTCCCGAGCTCAATTTCGCCGGGCTCTATATCGCGAAGGGCGAGGAGCTCGTCCTCGGGCCCTTCATCGGCAAACCCTCGTGCACGCGCATTCGGGTGGGGCGAGGCGTCTGCGGAAAGGCTTTTGCCGCCGACCGAACGATCCTCGTCGACGATGTCGGCGCATTCGACGACCACATCGTCTGCGATAGCGCTTCGGCCTCCGAGATCGTCGTGCCGCTCCACGATGCAGCCGGTATTCTCGGCGTCGTCGATTGCGATAGCCCTCGAAAAGCGCGATTTACCGAGAGCGACCGCCTCGGCATCGAACGACTCGCGCGAACGCTCGCCGAATGCGTCGACGTTCGCGCGCTCGCGCGCTACGGGTAATCGACTACTCCGACGCCATCGCGACGTTATCGGTTAAAAACGCCGTGGTCGCTTCCAGTGTCATCGGGCGAGAAAGGTAGAAACCCTGCACCTCGCTGACGCCGAGCGCGCGGAGCTGCATGAACACCGCTTCATCTTCCACTCCCTCCGCCACCGAGGTGAGCCCGAGATTCGTCGCCAGCGTTACGATCGCTTTCACGATCGCTTCGTCGTGCGAACCTTCATGAAGATCGTGGACGAACGACTGGTCGATCTTCAAGCAATCGACCGGGAAACGACGCAAGAACGAGAGGCTCGTATAGCCGGCGCCAAAATCGTCGACCGCGATGCGAACGCCGAGGCGCTTGAGATCCTGCAACGTCGCGATCGCACCGGTAACGTCGCGCATGATCGCGCTCTCGGTGAGCTCCAACTCCAGGTTCTCGGGAGCGATTCCGGTGCGTTCGATGATCGCGGCGATGCGATCGCGGAGGTCGCGCCCTTCGAATTGTCGAGCCGAGAGATTCACCGCGATGCGACGAAGCTTCACCCCGCTCTTGCTCCAGCGAACGAATTGCTCGCAGGCCGACGCGAGGACCCATTCGCCTACATCCTCGATCGCTCCGGATTCCTCGGCGAGCGGAACGAAATTATCGGGCATCAGCATGCCGTAACTCGGGTGCTGCCACCGAACCAGCACTTCGAGGCCGGCGAGCGCTCCATCGGAGGCGCGGAGAATCGGCTGATAATGCAACGCGAGTTGGTCGTTCACCGCGGCGACGCGGAGGTCGCGTTTGAGCGTTATGCGCTCGACCGATGAAAGCAGCATGCTCGGGGTAAAGAAGCGCCAGGTATTTCGGCCGCTCTGTTTCGCTGAGAGCAGCGCCGCCTCCGCCGATTCGATCAATCCATGCGCGTCGCTTCCATCGTCGCCCGCCAACGCGATGCCGATGCTCGCCGTCACGTAAATATCGGAGTCACGTATCTCGAACGGCGATTCGAATGCGTCGCGAATTCGCCGCCCTTGCGCTTCCACGAGTTCGCGCGTATCGAGGCCGATCGCGAGAATAACGAAGAGATCCTCGCCGAAACGCGAGACCGTGGCGGTGTCGTCGAAGAGCCGGCGCAACCGTCGCCCGACGCCGCGAAGCAACTCGTCCCCGCTCGTTCGTCCGTAGCTCTCGTTCACTTCTTTGAAGCGGTCGAGATCGATAGCGAAGACCGCAATCGAATCTCCATGACGCGCGGCGAGAGCCAACGCTTGCACGAGCCGATCTTCGAGAACGGTACGATTGGGAAGGTCGGTTAATAGATCGAACTGCGAAAAATACGTCAAGCGTTGCTCCGCAACCTTGCGTTCGGTGATATCGAACGCGACCGAGATCGTTCCTACGATCCGGCCGCTCTCCGTCCGTAGCGGTTCGACGTGCCCCTGCAGCGTTTTCCCGCCCCAAATCATCTCGTACTCGCCGGCGACGCCCTGCAGCGCCTTGAGGTGGGCGCGGCGGACGGGGAATCGAGACTCGTCGGCGATTAACGCCGAGGTTGCGATGCGCGTATTGAGGAGCGCTTCGCTCTCCATCCCCAGCGCCCCGAGGCGCGCGCCCTCGATCGAGGTGATCGTCAGGTCGGTATCGGTCGTAACGACGAGCGCCGGAAGCTGTTCGAAAAGCAAGCGCAGGCGCGTCTCGCTCGCGCGCAGCTGCTGCTCGATAGCGCGCCGCGCTCGGCGCAGATCGGCATCGCGGAGCGCGCGGTCGACCGCGGGGCCGAGCCGCTTGAGATTATTTTTGAAAATATAATCGTAGGCGCCGAGACGGATCGCCTCGGCGGCGGCCTCTTCGCCAATCGCTCCGGAAACGATCAAGCACGGAATGTCGAGATCGCGCTCGGCGAGCAATGCGAGCATCGCCGGAGCGCTGAAATTCGGCATCGAGTAGTCGCAGAGTACGACGTCCCAGCTAGCACGATCGAGAGCTTCGCGAGCGGCGTCCTCACGGTCGGCGCGTTGCGTTTCCACACGATAGCCCGCACGCCCGAGCGCGAGCACGTTGAGTTCGGCATCGTCGGCCGAATCATCGATGCAAAGGACGCGTAACGGCCGGCTTGCGTTCATAGGCTCGTGCGCGGCGTCTGATTCAGTACGAGCCAATAGAGACCCACTTGTCGAACCGCTTCGACGAACTCGTTGAAGTCGACCGGTTTGCGAACGTAGCTATTCACTCCGAGCCGGTAGCCCGCAAGCAGATCTTCGTCTTGTTTGCTCGAGGTCAGAATGACGGTGGGAACGAGCCGCGTCGCATCGTGCTGTCGAATTCGCTCTAAGAGTTCGAGCCCCGAGACCTTCGGCAACTTTAAATCGAGCAAAATAAACTGCGGCGTTCCGCGCCCTTCGAAGGCCTTCTCGAAGAGATACTGCACCGCTTTCTCGCCGTCTCGGAGAACGACGATCTCGTTGAGAATATGATTTTTCTCAAACGCCCGCTTGGTAAGCTCGATATCGTCGTCGTTGTCCTCGATGAGGAGGATGTAGGGGGTGCTCACTGTTGGGGGACCTCCGTTGGTAGCGTGAACCAAAAGGTAGCTCCGTGTCCGACCGAGCCTTCCGCTCGAAGCGTGCCGCCGTGGCGATGGACGATGCGTGCGACGGTGGCGAGACCGATCCCCGTTCCCTCGAACTCATCGGCAGCGTGAAGGCGTTGGAAGGCCCCGAAGAGTTTATTCGCATACGCCATATCGAAACCCGCGCCGTTGTCGCGAACGAAGAACTCTCCCGAGGGATCGCGCCCGAAGGAGATCGACGGACGCTCGGTATTGCGCGTGAATTTCCAGGCATTGCCGACCAAGTTCCCGAGGGCGGCACGAACGAGCGCGGGATCGCCGAGGCCTGTGAGCCCGGGATCGACGCGGACGGCGACGTCGCGCTCGGGCTCGCCGACCGCGAGCTCGGCGACGATGCCGGAGAACATCTCGCTCAGGTCGATCGACTCGAAATGAATCGGCGCGCGCGCGATCTTCGCCAAACGCAACAACGCATCGATGAGTTCGGCCATCCTTCTCGCAGCGGAACGCACGCGGCCGAGGTAGCCCTTCGCGGTATCGTCGAGCAACTCGCGATAATCTTCCTCGAGCACTTGGCTGAACCCGTCGATCGCTCGTAGCGGCGCGCGCAGATCGTGCGAGACCGAATAGGCGAACGACTCGAGTTCTCGGTTTGCCGCTTCGAGTTGTTTGGTTCGCTCTGCGACACGGTGTTCGAGCGTCGCATTGAGTTCGCGAATCTCGCGCTCGCTCTTAATGCGATTGGTGATATCGCGAATGTAGCCGGCGAGTCCATCGGCAAAGGAGTATATCCGCATATCGTACCATCGCCCGTTGACGCCCGAACGAAGTTCGAGGGTGACGGGCTTGCGCGTGACGAGCGCTTCTTCGAACGCGGCGCGCACCATGCTCTCCGAACTCGGTTCGACAAAATCCATCATCGGTCGCCCGATGAGCGCTTCTTTGTCCGCTCGATAAAACTGCGCCAAGCGTTCGTTGACGTAGATAATGCGTAAGGATTTGTCGACCGCGACGAACGCATCGGTAATGCTGTCGAGGATCTCGCGGGTCTGCGCGGTGGCGCGCGTGCTGTGAAAGACTTCCGCGATCGTCGTCGCGACGCTCTCGATAAAACGGAGCCGCGATTCGTCGAAATCGGAGGCGCGTCGGCTGCCGACCACGATCGTTCCGATCGGCTCGCTCTCGGTGCCGATCGGAACGCAGGCGACCGAAACGATCCCTTTCGCCATCCGTGCGTGCGCGTCGAGAAACGGCGACTCGTCGGTAAGACGGTCGACGACGATCGGTTCCGCTCTCCGAATCTGCGCCGATCCGGCGAAATCGAGCGTCTCGTCGTCGGGACGAGCGGGAGCGACCGCCTCTCCAAGCTCGCCGACGCGTTCGTAGCGGTCGAGCGAGGGGCGGTAACGGTACATCTCCGCAGCCGGGACGTCGAGGTAGGTGCAGAGGAGTTCCAATGCATCCTCGCTGACACGAAGGAGCGAGGCTTGCGACAGGGCGAGACGCCCGAACTCGATGAGGGCGGCCTGTTGATTGTTTCGCTCGGTTAGCACGCGCTCGGCCTCGACGCGCTCGGTTACATCGCGAAAATAGACCGAGATGCCGTCGGGTGCCGGAAAGGCTTTCACGTCGAACCAAAGATACGAGGTGAGGGAATACTCGACGAATGAGGTGGGGGCACCGGTATCGAGCGCCTTTTGGTACTGCTCCTCGAAAACCGAATTTGCGAAGGTCGGGAAGAGATCGCGCACCTTCATGCCGACGACATCTCGACCGACCGCTCCAAGCAAGCGCTTGGCCTCTCCGTTCATGAAACGGATCCGCATATCGCGGTCGAGCACGAAAAAACCGTCGGTGATGCGTTCGAGGACCTCACCGAGGTCGACGGGCAGCGTGTGACTTTTAGCGGCTCCCATCCCGTTGGCGCGCTTCCTTCTCGGGCGCGGCGCTCCCTCCGGAGACGTTAATCTTTTTCAGCGATCGTCGCCGAGAATATGCAAGATGCGCTTCGTCGTCGCAGATCCTTCGGGCACATTTGTCATGTCTGCGTAAAGCTCGCTCGCTACTTCGGTTGAAAATCCAGCGAGAGCGAGTTGATGCAATAGCGCGTCCGTTTTGGCCCCGGACCGTCGTCGAAGACGTGACCGAGGTGCGAGTCGCAGCGCTTGCAGCGCACTTCGGTACGCAGCATACCGTGGCTACGATCCTCGAGTAAGCGCACGCGCTCCAATTCTTCGGGCTCGGTGAAGCTCGGCCACCCGCAGTGCGACTCGAACTTCGCCTCGGCGGTAAAGAGGGCGGCGCCGCATCCCCCGCAGAGATAGCGCCCCTCGGCGGTGAGCTCGAGCAAGGAGCCCGTGAAGGGGCGCTCGGTGCCGGCCTCGCGTAGAATGCGATAGCGTTCGGGGCCCAAATGGGCGCGCCATTCATCCTCGCTGCGCACGATCTCCGGTTCATTACGTTCGCTCATACGTTTTAGCAAAACGCGTGAAGGCGCTCGGCGGATGCAAAAATGCTCGCGTTCGAAACGCGAAACTGGAGCCGTTGATGGGGATTGAACCCATGACCTCGTCCTTACCAAGGACGTGCTCTACCACTGAGCTACAACGGCGTCGTTTCTTTGGAGCGGGCGGCGGGAATCGAACCCGCGCTGTCTGCTTGGAAGGCAGAAGCACTACCACTATGCAACGCCCGCGTGGTGGGCAGGGCTGGATTCGAACCAGCGTAGCGCTTTCGCGCGCCGAATTTACAGTCCGGTGCCTTTAACCACTCGACCACCTACCCACGCGACCGTCTGCCGACGGCTCCGGACGGTACGATATCAAACCCCAAGACTCCTCGCAACGACTCCCGTCAAAAATCCGCGCTCGCTCCTCCTTCGCCGGGCCGCGCGGAGGGGGCGTGCGAGAGGCGTGGAAGCTGCCGCTCTCCGCCGACGTGGCTCAGCGGCTACAGCAGCAGTTTTGTAAACTGCCAATCGTGGGTTCGAGTCCCACCGTCGGCTCCACCATTCTCTCCGGGAGATGCCCATGCAAACCGTCCGTCCCAAATGGCGCGCCGGCGGCCTCGCCCTCGTCTGCGAGCGCTGTTCCTCCGAGCGCATCCCCGAAGAGACGCCCGAGATCGCGAAGCGTCACGGCTCGGTGCCCCTGCGCGCGTGGTTGAAGGCCGCGCTCAAAGAACGCGGGAAGTGGGGAGCGATTCGCGCGATCTCGACATCGTGCATGGATGTCTGCGCGAAGGGGCTGGTGACGCTCTGCATCGTACCGAACGACGGCCGCGCGAGCGAAACCTTCGTCGTCGATCCCCTCGAGGATCGCGAGCGAGCGTACGACCGGATCGTCGCGATCTGCGGCAAGCGCATCGATCGAGAGACGGATACCGACGGGAGCGTGGGGGGCGACGAGCGGTAGACTCACGGCTCGAGCGAACCGCCCCACACCTCCGCCTTCAATCCGTTACTTAAACTCGAACTCCGCGAGGTTCTTCTCGATCTTGCGTTTGACGCGCTGGAGCGCGTTGTCGATCGATTTCACGTGGCGACCGAGATCGCGAGCCATCTCTTGGTAGCTCTTGCCTTCAAGGTAGGATTCGAGGACCTGCGATTCGAGCTCCGAGAGATTCTGGCGAATGCGCTGCCGGATATCGTCGGAGACTTCTTGCGTCACGACGAGCTCTTCGGGATCGCCGGATTTTTGCGCCGGCATGACGTCGAGCAACGTTCGTTCGCTATCCTCGTCGTAGATCGGCTTATTGAGCGAGATATATTGATTGAGCGGAATGTGCTTTTGACGCGTCGCGGTTTTGATTGCGGTGATAATTTGTCGCGTGATACACAATTCGGCGAAAGCGCGAAAACTCGAGAGTTTATCGGCTTTAAAGTCGCGAACCGCCTTATACAGACCGATCATGCCTTCTTGAATGATATCTTCACGATCCGCGCCGATGAGGAAGTAGCTCTTTGCCTTGATGCGCACGAAGTTCTTGTATTTGTTGAGTAAGAACTCCATCGCAAGGCTATCGCCGCTCTTCGCAGTTGCGACGAGGTCTTCGTCGCCGCGTTCGTGATAGTCCAACCCCGTTGGGGCCGGCTGGGTCATTGCCATGGGTGGTATCTGCCTCGTCTGGGACGCGTGGACGCATGACGCGGGCCGGGGCCCGTCGAGCGCGTCGCACGGGACGGAGTATAGAAGGGCTCCCCTCCACCGTCAAGCGTTTTTGCCGCAACGGGCCGATTTTCTAGCGGTGCTGCAGCGGGCACTAGCTCCCTCGACGCTGTCGCAGAGCCTCGTAGAGCAACACGGCGGCGGCGACCGAGGCATTGAGCGAGGCGACCCCGGCGAGCATCGGGATCTTCACCAGGAAGTCGCAGTTTTTGGCGACCAGAGGGGCGAGCCCCGCCCCCTCCGCCCCGATGACCAGGGCGAGATCCCGGTTGAGATCGACATCGTACATCGACTCCGCGCCCTCGCCGGCATCGGCTCCGGCGATCCAGAGTCCGCGTTTTTTGAACGCGGCGATCGTTTGCGCGATATTGGTGACTTGAGCGATCGGAATATGCGCGGTCGCCCCCGCGGCGGCTTTCCGTACCGTCGCGTTGATGCCCGCACTCCGGCGATCGGGAAGAACGATGCCGTTCGCGCCGATGCATGCGGCGGTGCGAACGATCGCACCGACGTTATGCGGATCGGTGAGATGGTCGAGCAGCACGACGAGCAGCGGTGCTCCATCGCGCGGCACGAGCACGTCCTCGAGATCGGCGTACGGAAAGGGAGCGCTCCGTGCGACGACGCCCTGATGGGCCTTGTAGGGCAGACGCGCAAAAAATTCGCGCCCCTCGAAGCGAGCGCGCAGGCCGCGCTCCTCCGCCGCCGCGAGCAAGGCGCGCAAGGCAGGATCGCGTGCGCGATCGCTCGCGACGTGCAACGCGAGGATCTTTTCACCGGCTCCGAGCGCTTCTTCGACGGCGTGAATTCCGTAGATCACGTCGTCGAAATCGAGCGGGGCTTTCATTCGCGCACCGGCTATCGGACGACGCTCCATACCGAACCCTCCTTACCATCTTGTAGTTCGATGCCGCAACGCAGCAACGCATCGCGTAACCGGTCGCTGCGCGCCCAGTCCTTGCCGGCACGGGCGGCGAGCCGTTCCGCGATCGCTCGTTCGAGCGCCGCCCGTGCGTCCTCGATCCCGTCGAGCCAGGGTTCGCCGATCTCGCGGCGCAGCGCCGCTGCGAGGTCGGAGGGTAACGGAAGCGCTTCCGGCTCGGCGAGCCAGCGTTCGTCGGGCTCGATTCCAAGCAGCGTCAGTGCGTTTCGAAGTTCCGCCAACCGCTGCGCGGCGCCCTCCGCCTCGGCATTCCCCGCCGCAGCGAGAACTTCGCGCAGCGCAGCGGCCGTATTCATGTCGTCGTCGAGCGCTGCAACGACGCGCGCGGTCAACGCGCCGCCCTCGCGAACGGAGCCGTTCGCGCTGCCCGCCACGGCGTGGAGGGCGCGATAATCGCGGCGGAGCCGCTCGAGCGTCGCCTCTGCCCCCGCCATCGCTTCATCGGTGAAATTCATGACTTTTCCGTAGCCGGTCCGCAAGAACAGCAACCGAATCGCCTGCGGATCGTAGCGATCGAGCACGTCGCAGAGCGGTTCGAAATTTCCGAGCGATTTGCTCATCTTGCGATTGTCGAAAAGCAACAATCCGCCGTGCAACCAAAAATTCGCCATCGGCGGCCGCGCCATCAACGGCTCGCTCTGCGCGATTTCGTTTTCGTGATGGGGGAAAATGAGGTCGGCACCGCCGCCGTGGATATCGAAGCCCGTCCCCTCGGGGTCGAGCAACGCATGCGACATCGCCGAACACTCGATATGCCATCCCGGCCGCCCATCGCCGTAGGGTTCGAACGGCCAATGCGGCTCGCCCGGCTTCGCGAATTTCCAGAGCGCGAAATCGAGTGGTTCTTCTTTCGCTTCGTCGATTTCGATGCGGGCGCCCGCCTCGAGCTCGGCGATATTCCGATTGGAGAGCGCGCCGTATCGTTCGAATTTTCCGACGCGATAATAGATACCGTCGCTCGCCACGTAGGCATAGCCGCGCTCGATCAAGGCCACGATCGTCTCGCGAATTTGCGGAATGAACTCCGTCGCGTAGGGCTCCTTATCGGGTTCGCGCACGCCGAGACGTTGCATCGAACGCTTGAACTCCGCGTAATAACCGTCGACGATCTCTCGCCACGAAACGCCGAGCCGATGTGCCGCGGCGATGCTACGATCGTCGATATCGGTGACGTTTTGAACGTAGGTCACTTCGTACCCCGAAAACGTCAGATAGCGACGGAGAATATCGAAAAAGAGAAAGGAGCGCGCGTGCCCGAGGTGCGCTTGTGCCGAGGGCGTGAGCCCGCAGACATAAATCGAAACGCGCCCATCGCGGCGCGGTTGGAACGGCTCGACCCGGCGAGTACGGGTATTATAGAGCTGCAGCGGCATCGTCGTTTCCTTGCGAACGTTCGAGCGCCCGCAGGCGCCCTTCGAGTTGGGCGACGCGGGTCTGTAATTGTGCGATCTGCACCGCATCGGGATCGGGCATGACGACGCGCGGCGGCTCGTTGACGTCCCGCACCGGTTCGCCGTCGATGAACACCACGCGCCCTGGAACGCCGACGACGACCGCGTTGGCGGGAACGTCGCGGACGACAACCGACCCGCCGCCGATTTTCGTATTCTCTCCGATGGTGATCGCGCCGAGCACCGCGGCGTTGACGCCAACGACGACGTTCCGCTCGAGCGTCGGGTGCCGCTTTCCGTGGGAGAGGCTCGTGCCGCCGAGCGTGACGCCCTGATAGATCGTGCAATCGTCGCCGATCTCCGCCGTCTCGCCGATCACGACGCCCATACCGTGATCGATGAAAACGCCCGTACCGATCGTCGCGCCTGGATGAATCTCGATCCCGGTGAGAAAGCGCACGATATGCGCGAGCCAGCGCGGCAGAAGCGGAACCCTCCAGCCGTGCAGCACGTGAATGAATCGATGTGCGAAAAGCGCGTGGAAACCCGGATAGGAGAGCAGCACGTCGAGCGCTCCGCGAACGGCGGGATCGCGTTGTAACGGCGCGCGAAAATCCGCGGCGATCGTCTTCAATAATCCCATTTACGAAGGCCGCTTCCCATGAATCGGTTCGAAGGGCGCGCCGTCGGGGCCGAACGCGATCGGTTCCAAGCCGCGCCCGTGTAAAAGGCGCGCGTTGATCGCACCGATACGAATCAAAATACGATCGTGGCCGAGGAGCGGGAAGAGCGACTCGAGCGGAACGTCATCGCGCACGCCGGTGAGCGCCATGCGAACGCTATCGGACGCATCCCGCGCGCTCAAACCGAACTCTTCACCGATCGCCGCGAGATCGTGGGCGAGCGGGAGTCCGCGCAATTCGGGTTGTGCGTCGACATATTGCCCGACGGCATCGAGAAAGAAGAGTACCTCACGCGAACGAAGTCGCTCCAATTCCAACGCCGGCACGACACACGACTCCGCGCGCAGGGCCAGCAGCAGCGGTCGCGCGAGCTCGAGATCGGGGACGCGCTCGCCATAGGCCTCGAGGAAGGTCTCGATCCAACGCAAGGCCGCGTCGGGGGCTGGCGTTTCGAGGAGCCCCCACTCCTGCATGCGGCGCGCGAGCGCGAGGACGCTCGGACTCACGATTCAAGCGGCTCGACGGTCGCGACGGCATAGACGGCGATCCCCGTCCCGTCTCCGGTATATCCCATTCCCTCACTACTCTTTGCTTTGACGCTCACGGCACTCGCATCGACGCCGCATCGAGCGGCAAGGTTGCAACGCATCGTCTCAGTGAACGCCGCAAGGCGCGGACGTTCTACGACGATGGTCGCATCGAGGTTGCCGACACGGTAGCCGCGAGCCCGCACGAGCGCGACGCAGGCCGCCAATAATTCCAGCGAATCGGCGTCCTTCCAGCGAGGATCGCTATCGGGAAAATGCTGCCCGAGATCGCCGAGCGCGAGCGATCCCAGCAGGGCGTCGGCGACGGCATGCGCGAGGGCGTCGGCATCGGAGTGTCCGAGCGCCCCGCGGTCGCTGGGAATCTCGACGCCCCCCAGCACGAGCCGACGACCGAGAACGAGCCGGTGGGCGTCGAAGCCATGTCCGACCCGCATCATCGCGACGCTCCGGCTCGCGCCGCGCGCGCCCGAAGGATCGCCGCCGCGAGTTCGCGGTCGCTCTGCTGCGTCACTTTGAGGTTCTCCGGGCTCGATGGAACGATCGCGCAGCGCACTCCAATCGCCTCCAACAACGCGATGTCGTCGGTCGCAACGATACCGGCGGCGACGGCGCGTTCGTGCGCCGCGAGCAGGTCGGCAAAGGTTGCAAACTGCGGAGTCTGCGCTCCCCAAAGATGTTCGCGCGCGACGGTGGCGCGAACGATCGTGGAACCTTCATCGGTTCGTTTGAGCGTGTCGACGATGCGCGTCGCGAGCAACGCCGCATGCCCCGGTGCAACCTCGCGCATGCCCGCCTCGATCTCTTCGGCGCGCACGCAGGGACGCGCGCCATCGTGGATGGCGAGCGCCTCGCATCGCCCGGCGAGCGCCCGCAGCCCGTTACGAACGCTCTCTTGGCGCGTCTCACCACCCTCGACGATTGGTTGGAGGCGATCGCCGAGTATCGGTCGCGCGACGCGCTCGACCTCGTCGAAGGCTGCAGGTGCCGTCACCACCGCGACGACCGAGATCGCCGATACCGCCGCAATCGCCTCGAGCGACCACGCGAGCATCGGGCGTCCGGCGATCTCGACGAGTTGTTTGAAGCCGCCGAAACGACGCCCCTCGCCCGCAGCGACCACCAACGCACCCCACTGCATCATTCTTCGCCCTCGTCGCCTTTCGGGCGCGCGAAGATCATGCGCCCCGAAACGGTCTGCAACACGCTGGTCACGATGACGTCGAGCCGGTCGCCGAGATATCGACGCGCGCGTTCGACGACCACCATCGTTCCATCGTCGAGATAGGCCACGCCCTGATGTGGTTCTTTCCCCTCGCGAACGACGTGCACGCGCATCTCTTCCCCCGGCAAGACGACGGGTTTGAGCGCCGCCGTCAGTTCGTGAAGGTTGAGCGTCATCACGCTCTCGACGCGCGCGACGCGTTGGAGGTTGTAGTCGTTCGTGACGATTTTCGCACCGAATTCCCGTGCGTACCGGACGAGCTTTGCGTCGACATTCCCCGGCGCGAGTTCGGGATAGTCGCGGTCGACGACTTCGAGCCCCGCGACTTCCTGCAAGCGGCCGAGTACGTCGAGACCGCGTCGCCCGCGCGCGCGCTTCAGTGCGTCGGCGGAATCGGCGATCTGCTGGAGTTCGCGCAAAACGAAGCGCGGAAGCACGAATGGCCCTTCGAGGAAGCCGCTCTTGATCGCTTCGACGATGCGCCCATCGACGATCACCGAGGTATCGAGCACCTTCGGAGAGAGCCCCGAGACGAGCGAAGGCGGCAGCGGAACGATGCGCAACTTCGCACCGATACGCGCGCCGAGGTAGGCGATAAACATCGCGACGACGAGATAGACGAGAATCGCGACGATGCTTCCGGTCTTTCCCGCGACGCCGACGAATTCAAAAAAGATGCTCTTGGTGAGATAGGCGATCACCAAGCCGACGATCAAGCCGGCGGCACCGCCGACGAGTTCGGAGGGTGCGAGCCGTTCGACCGAGCGCTCGACGGCGCGCGCTTCTTCTTCAAAGAGCGACTGTGCGATCGGCGCGAGAAAGATGCCCACCACCGCGCCGACGACCGAGGCCCCGATATCCAACAGAACCTGCAACCCCGATCCGGCGGTATGGAAGGTGAGTACGCGAAGATAGGCCTCCTGCCCGACGAGAAAGCCGGCGACGGCAAAAAGAATCGCGAAGATCGCGCGCAGGAGCGTCGAGGAGAGATTCGTCGTTTTCACTCGAGCGTCACAAAGGCCCCACAAACGGTATTGGCGAGCAATCGTCCACGCCGCGTTAAACGGAGACGTTCGTCGCTGCGTTCCAACAATCCGACCTCGATAAAGCCTGCGATCGTGGAGGCGTACGTCACGAACGGATCGATGCCGTATCGTTGATTAAAGGCCGAGGCATCGACCCCTTGTGCGGTCCGTAGCGCCAGCATCATCGCCTCGCCGAGTCGCGCCAGCCCTTCGAGCCGCTCGCAGTCGCGAGGGACCGGCTCGTCCCGTTCGATCGCCTCCATATAGGCCGTCAGGCTCCGCGTCGCCGTGCAACGCTCCCCAGCGATATAGGACGCCGCGCCGACGCCGAGGCCGAGGTAACTGCCATTCCGCCAATAGTTTGCGTTGTGCCGACTCTCGTGCCCCGGGCGCGCGAAATTGCTGATCTCGTAGTGTTCGAAGCCGGCGGCACCGAGCCGATCCATCGCCAACTCGTAGAGCCGCGCCTCAAGATCTTCATCGGCAAATCGCTCCGGCGCGCGCGCGTAGAGCCGTTCGAAGGGCGTCCCGGATTCGATGGTGAGGCCGTAGGTCGAACAATGGTCGACGCCTGAAGCAATCGCCGCGTCGAGCGACTCGATCCAACTCGCTTCACTCTGGCCCGGAAGGGCGAAGATCAGGTCGACGGAGAGCGATCGAATGCCGGCGGCGCGGGCTTCGCGAATGCAGCGCTCGACATCGGCGTTGCTGTGGCGGCGCCCTAGTGCGCGCGACTCCGACTCGCGAAACGATTGCACGCCGATCGAGAGCCGGTTGATGCCGGCACGCGCGTACGCTTCCATATCGCCGGGGCGAACGGCGTCGGGGTTGACCTCGATCGTCACCTCGCGCTGCGCGTCGACCTGCGGGAAACGCTCCTGCAAGCGCGCGAGAAGATCGACGATCGCATCGGCGTCGTAGGCATTCGGCGTTCCGCCGCCGAGAAAAACATTCTCCGCCGGGCGAGGAACGGATCCGGCGATCTCTCGGTGGAGCGCGTCGAGATAGCGACGCGCGTCGCTACGGCGCAGCGGCCACTTCGCAAAATCGCAGTAGGGGCAGATGTAGGGGCAGAACGGCAGATGGACGTAGACGCCGCCGTACGCCTCTTCAGTCAATCGGCATCGAAAACACGGCACACGCTCGCGGGCCGGAGTTCGTGGCGACCACCGGGCCGCAGCTGTAGACGGTGAGCGATTCGCAGCCACCGATTAATTTTTCGCGGATCTCCTTCTCGAACTCGGCGGCGAGCTCCGGCGCGTCGACCGCACCGACCATAAACCGAATCTTCGAAGTGTTTTCCAGGCTGCGCAACGCGATGCTAATGAGTTGACGGCGCGATTTCTCGAAATCGTTCGTTTGCGTCGCCGACTCCGCGACGCCGTGATTGAGTTGGAGAATCGGGCTCAATCGCATCATCTGCGCGAGCGAGACGACCGCTTTGTTCAGGCGCCCGCTTCGGCCGAGAAAGGTGACGTCGGGGAGCACCATATTGCCGCGCTGGGTGGCGAGTTTCGCGCGCAGTCGCGCCGCGATCTCTTTCAGCGGCACGCCCGCCTTCGCGAGTTCGGCCGCAAGCATCGCGTGCAGCGCCAATCCCCCCGAGAAGGTCTCGGTATCGACGACCTCCACTTTGCCGGGAAAGCGCCGCGCGGCCTCGCTCGCCGATTCGAAGGTCTTCGAGAGCTTCGCTCCGATCGTCGGGCAGATCACTTCGCGCCCCGCATCGATCTCTTTTTGAAATACGGCGGCGAACTCGTCGCTCGAAGGTTCTTCGGTGATCGGGTTCTCCTTCGAGCTCATCAGTCGGCGATGGAATTCCGTCATCGTGATATCGACGCCGTCGCGGAAGCGCTCGCTCCCCCAAATAACGTAGAGCGGAACCTGGACGATTCCGTATTTTGCCGCCATTTCGCGCGACATATCGCAAGTGCTATCGGTAACCACGGTGACGGACATGAAAATCTCCCTCTTTTATTGAGTACCACGGACCATATGCAGATCGCTAAAAGTATCGGTTGCGACGACCCCGATCGCTCCGGCTCCGGCATGCACCGCAATCACCGGACCCGCCTCGACGATATCGACCGAAATATCGCGCCCGGCATTCCGCTCGACGATGCGGTCCCGCATCTGTGTCGCGAGTTCGGGTGCCTGCGTATGGATGACGCGAAAGCGAGCCGGAGCCGAGCCCTTCTCGTCGGAGCAGATGAGATCGACCATCGTTTCTTGCGCGCGCTTGAAGGTTCGCACCTGCGAGCGAGAGACGACCGCACCCGCATCGAGCGTGAGGATGGGAACGATTTTCATCAGCCCCCCGAGGACTGCCGCCGCTCGTCCGATGCGTCCGGTTCGCTGCACGTGCGAGAGATCCGGCAAGGTCGCATAGAGCGGCGTCCGTTCTCTCATCGCAGTGAGGTGCCCAAGAATATCCTCCATCGAAGCCCCGCCGGCGGCCATACGGGCCGCGTCCTCGACGAAAAACTGCATCCCACCGGCGGCGTTCATCGAATCGAAGAGTTCGATACGCACGCCCGCGATACGCTCGGCGGCGGCCCTAGCGGCATTGATCGTTCCGGAGAGCACCGACGAGATCGTAATGCAGAGGATATCCTCACCGCGCGCCGCTGCCGGCGCGAAGGCTTCTTCAAACATCGCCGCGCTCGGCTGAGAGGTCGTCGGCAAAATCGGGTCGTGCCCGAGCCGATCGAAAAACTGCTGTCGCGAGATATCGATATAATCGCGAAGCGATTCGTTGCCGAAGACGACGAAGAGTGGGACGACCGTTATCCCGAGTTCGGCCGCGCGCGCCGGATCGATATCGGCGGTACTATCGGTGACGACGTGAATCGGCATTAAACTTTCGTCACCATCTCTCCGGCGACGAGCTGACCGATTTTGCCGACCACATCGGCGCGCGCTTCTTCGATCGCGGCCCGAATGGCATGCTTGATACCGTTTCGACCGATGCGACCGTGCGAGACGATACAATTCCCCCGCAAGCCAAGAAGTGGAGCTCCACCGTAGCTTTCGTAATCGTACCGCTTGCGCAACCCGCGCAGACGCGGCAGGAGCAGGGCGGCGCCGAGTTTTGCCACGAGCCCACCGCCGAACACTTCCTTCTTCATCACCGATCCGAGATCGCCGATCATTCCTTCGCAGGCTTTGAGCACGACGTTGCCGACGAAACCATCGGCGACGATGACGTCGGCGACGTTATGGAACATATCTTTTCCCTCGATGTTGCCGATGAAATGGAGCGGCGCACGATCGAGCAGCGCAGCGGCTTCGAGCACTGCGGCATTCCCTTTCGTGCGTTCCTCGCCGACGGAGAGAATGCCGACGCGGGGGCGATCGATCCCCAAAGCGGCGCGCGCGTAGGCGCTTCCCATGATCCCGAATTGAACGAGCCACTCCGGGCGACAATCGACGTTCGCTCCCGAATCGAGCAGCACCGATGGGCCCTTGAGCGCGGGCCATACCGTCGCGATCGCCGGGCGAGCGATGCCCTCGATCGTGCGAAGCTTTACCAATGATATGGCGAGAAAGGCACCGCTATTCCCCGCCGAGACGACGCCGTCGGCCTCACCCGATTTGACGAGTTCGACCGCCCGCCCGAGCGAGGTCCGGTCGGCGCCGCGAAGCGCTTGCGAGGCGTGCTGATCCATCGGCACCGCCTCGGGAGCGTGAACGACGGCAACGCGATCGCTCGCGGCTCCTCCGAGCAGCGGGCGAATGCGCGCCTCATCGCCGACGAGGATGACGTTCGCACCGAAGGCTTCGACGGCGAGCAAGGCGCCCGCGACGACCTCCTCCGGAGCGCGGTCCCCTCCCATCGCATCGACGGCAATACGCGGCTCACTCATCGAGGGCGATCCAATACTCTGCGTTGCTCATTCCGCCGTAATAATACTCCACATCAAGATTCGGGAAGGCTTCGCTCATCGCATCGGCCAGCACCTTCGCATCGCGCTCTCGCTGTGTTCCGCCATAGTAAAGGGTCAGCAGCCCACCGCGCTCGCCTCCCATCGCCTGCACGACATCGCGCAAGACCTCGGAGATACTCTCGGCGACGAGCAGCTCACCGTCAAGCGCGGCGACGGGTCGCCCACGCGCGATCCGCAGAGCCCCATGCATGGCGTCTTTCCCGGCGAAGAACACCTGTGCGGCGCGAACGCGAGCCGCCTCGACGAGGATCCTCTCCACCGGAGGGGTCGTGGCATCGCCGAGCGAGCGCAAGGCAAAGAGCCCCGCGATGCCGGCGACGATGTTGCGCGTCGGCACGACGACGACGCGTTTATCGCTGCGGCTCGCCGCCTCGCGCGCTGCTAATTCGACGTTTTTATCGTTGACGAAGAGCAGCACATCATCCGAAAGCGTTTTGGTGATCGCCAGTAACAAGTCGCGAACGCTCGGATTGACCGCTCCGGGAACGGTCACTTCCGCACCCAACTCGCGCGCGATTGCTTCGAAACCCTCTCCGGGAACGACCGCCACGATTGCACGCGCGTGTGGAGCGCTATCGACGACCAACACGTGGTGCTGCCGTTCCATATCGTCGATTTTCAAATGCGTGACGGTGCCGAATCGTTCGACGCTTTCGGTCACGCGCTGCGGAACGTCGGTATGGATGTGCACTTTAATTCTTGGGATCTCGCCGATGACCAACAACGATTCACCGAGCTTTTCCAAAGTCGCGCGCACGTCGTGAACGCCGACGGTCGCGCGCTCGAGGATAAATTCGGTGCAGAACTTGTTTTCGCCGACCTGCTGGGTCCCGGCAAACACGCTCTTCTTCGTGGGTCGGCGTGGGAATGCGGTCGCCCGCACTTTTACATCCGGACGAAAACTCGAAATGCCTTCGAGAAAATAGACGAAGCCCGCGCCTCCGGCATCGACGACGCCCGCCTCCTTCAGAGCGGCGAGTTGCTCGGGCGTCCGGTCGAGGGCCTCGTTCGCCGCGCGCACCACCCCGGTTAAGAGCCGGTAGAAATCTCGCTCGTGCAGCGCAAGCCGGTAAGCGGCCTCCGCCGCAGCATCGGCGACCGAGAGGATTGTCCCCTCGACCGGGCGCAGCAAGGCTTGGCGCGCCGCCGCGACGCTCTCCCGCAACGCCGTCGCGAAGACGAAGGTGTCGATCTCGCGCCGATGGCGGACGTGGTGGGCGAAGCCGCGCAGCATCTGCGAAACGATCACGCCGGAGTTCCCGCGCGCGCCCATGAGGCTTCCCTCAGCCGCAGCCGCCGCGACCTCCGAGAGCGGGGCGTTCGCACATTTTGCGGCGGCAAGGCTCGCCGAACGAACCGTCAGAAACATGTTGGTTCCCGTATCGCCGTCGGGGACGGGAAAGACGTTCAGATCGTTGAGAACGCCACGGTATTTCTTCAGAAAGTAGCTGCCCGCGGCGATAAACTTCGCAAAGGCGCGCCCGTCGAGCGCGGTCACATCCATGGCCGCGCTCCTTTGGGCTCTCCCGGTCGAATCCTGTCCCCGTTCTCACCGGGGCTCGCTACGCTCGGTGAGGATTACCCGCCGAAATAGCCGTTGAGAACCTTTTTGGCGCTACTCGCCGGGTTCTGGGCGATGAGTGCCGGGTCGGTGGTGACGATGATCTCCCCCGCCATCGCGCCGGGATACCCATGAACCCCAGGACGATGAGCGGGCTGCACGGCGCTCCCGTAGGTCTTTGCGAGCACGGCGTGGACCGAACAGTAGTAGGCGTAGATCCCCGGCTTCTTCAATTTCACGGTGTAGGTGGCGACGGGGTGTCCGGCTCCCGGCGTACCGGCGGGGTCGCCGTTGATCGCGGGGTTGAGTTTCCCGGTCGAGGGATGGTAGCCAAGGACGGTATGCGGCTCGGTGTCCTCGTTGACGAAGACCACCGGCTCGCCCGGCGCGACGGCGACGGTGGGTTCGAGGAACTCGTTTCCGCCGTTCATATGAACGTAGACCGGCGCGCTGCTATCGATTGCGGTGCCGGCATTCGCCCCGGCGCATCCGACGAGAGCCAGGCTCAGACAGGTGGCTACGAGGAGCGCGATTCGCCCTTTTTTCACAAAAACTCCCTTCAAGAGTCGAGCGTTGTACGATACGATCTGTTCAACGCAGAGCGGAGGGGATTGGTGCCCTCCGGGCGGCCTTGAAGTTCGCGCCTCCGCGTGGTAAACTGCTCAGGCTTTTGCGAGCCGTTCTGCGGCCCGCTACCTCCCGCGACTTTCGTCGCATCTCCGTTGTAAGGAACCGACTCAAATGGCGAAGCGCTGTGAAGTCTGTGGCAAAGGGCCGATGTCCGGCAACAACGTTAGCCACGCCATGAATAAAACCAAGCGTCGTTGGCTGCCCAACCTCCAGGCCGTCAAAATCGACGTCCGCGGCACGCACCGCACGGCGCGTGTCTGCACCGGCTGCCTGCGCGCGAAGCGCGTCACCCGCGCGGTCTAACCTCGCCGCGTCCGGCGTGTCGAAGCAACGAATCGGCATCGTCGGCACGGGGCGAATGGGCGTGAACATCGCGCTTCGCCTCCACGATCTCGGATACGCGATCCCCTCGGTTTACGATATCGACGAAAACGCCGCCCGCAGCCTTGCTGCCCGGGTGGGTTCCGTCGTGGCCGCCAGCCCGGCCGAGCTTCCTCCCCACTGCGAGATCGTTCTGACCGTCGTCAGCGACGATGCAGCGATGCTGAAGATTTTTGGCGACGGCGAGGACTCGTTGCTGCGCGACGCGCACGGCCGTACTTTCGTCAACTGCGCGACCGTGGCACCGGCGACCCACATTGAGGTCGAGCGGCGCGCGCGGTCGGTGGGAGCGTCGGCGATCGAAGGGTGTATGGCGAGCTCGATCGTCCAGGCTCGCGAGGGGAGCCTCTATCTCATGATCGGCGGCGACCGCGCGATCTTCGAACGCTGCGAGCCATTTCTGCGCGATATCAGCTCCTCGCTCGTCTACGTCGGTGAGGCGGGGCGCGCCGCCGCACTCAAAGCGCTCGTCAACATGGTGATGAACGCCAATACCGCAGCGCTCGCCGAAGGGCTCGGGCTCGCCGATGCGCTCGGCCTCGATCTCGACCTCGTGCTCGAGGTCTTCGCTCGTACCGGCGCCGATTCGCGCGTGCGAGCGACCGACGGTGCCGACATGATCGCGCGCGAGCACGAGACCTATTTCTCCGCCGCACACGCCGCCAAGGACTCCGGCATCGCACTCGCGCTCGCTCGCGAAGCGCGGCTCCGGCTGCCGATCGCCGAAGCGACGCATCGACAATACGAGCGACTCCAACGTATCGGCCTCGGCGAGCTCGACAAATCGGCGATCTCCGAACTCACCTTTCGTTCGCGCCATGCCGACGACGATGCGTAAGGTCACGTTCGACGACGGAGCCGAAACGACACTCGAACGCTGGGGCGAGAACGGGCCGGCGATTCTCTGCATCCACGGGATGACGAGTTCCCGCCGATCCTGGCGGCGGCTCGCCGAGCATCTCGCATCGCGCTTTCGCATATACGCCTACGATCAACGGGGACATGGCGATTTGGCAAGCCGCACCGGGCCTATGACGCTCGCGCAATGCACCGCCGACGCTGCGGCGATCGCGCGCGAGATCGGCGAACCGATCGAGTTGCTCGTCGGTCATTCGTGGGGCGGTGCGGTCGCGCTCGCCGCCGCCGAGCACATCGCAGCCCGCAGCGTGCTCGCGATCGACCCGATGCTCGCGCAGCTACCGGCAGCGTGGTACGACGAATTCCTCGACGAACTCACCGAACTCTTCTCGCTGGACGGCGAGGCGCGCGCGAATCGCATTCGCGACCTCTATGCATCGTGGCACGACCTCGACACCGAGGGAAAAGTGCACGCGGTCGCCTCGATGAGCGTCGCGCCGATCGTCGGATTGCGCGATGAGAATCCCGCGCACACCTGGGATATCTGCGAGCGCGCGCTCGACTATCCATTACCGCTCGCGCTCGTGCTCCCCGATGCGGCCGAGAGCATCATTCCTCGTGACTGCTACGACCGGCTGCTCCGCGGCGCCGCTTCCGAGACCATCGTAACGATCGTTCCCGAAGGAGATCACAATCTTCACCGAACGGCGTTCGCGCCGTTCGTCGCCGCGCTCGATCGTTGGTTGGAACCGCGCGGCTTACCGTAACACGGCGTCGAGCGCACCGACGGCCTTGCCGATATGGTGCGGTTCGAGCGTCACCAAATACTCGACGCGGACGTGCGCACGCTCGACATCGCGCGCCATCACTCCCAAGAGCACGGGACCGCGGCGGCTCGGAGCGAACGTCAATTCGAAGAGGCCGTCGGCGAAACGAAGGAGTTCGCGCGGTCCGTTTCCACCGGCGATGCGTTCGAGATACGAACGCAGATTTTCGAGGTCGCGCACGCGGATGGCGAGATCGAACGCACTCTCCACCGGCGGTGCGTAGAGCCGAGCCGCGACGTCGAGCAAGTCGAGCCCGTCGGGCTCCGCAACGTCGGGATAGCGATAGCCGAGAATTTCGATCTCCAGCGCAGCGCCGTTCGCGCGCTCGCCGAGCGTGACGCTCCCGGGGCTCATCCGTAGAGTATTTTGTGTTTCGGCGGCGCGAATTTCAGCCGCGGCGCATCGACCGCCGTCGCTTTCATCAGCTCGCTCTTCACGTTGGAACGTTCGCAGAATCCCATCGTGCGCTGATCGTCGAGTTGATAACCGCTTGGGTTCCATTTTTCGAGCGCGGCGACCGGGTCGACCGTCGCTCCACCATACGGCGACGAATTCGCCACCGAACGTGCCGCGAGCGTGGTCGCCAAAAGCGTCGCGGCGAACGGCGAGGCACCGAGAGCGACGAAGCACGCCATCGCCGCAGCGAACACGTCGCCCGCTCCGTGCGCCGGATATCCAGGATAATACGGAGCGAAGATACGCGCGTAATTATATCCGTTCGTAAAGAGCAGCCGACTACGATGCTTTTCGGCGTCGCGCTCGTAGGAGGTAACCACGATGCCCTTCGGGCCGAGATCGAAGAGCGCGTTGAGGAACCCGAATTCGGTGGCGCTCTCGCCGACGCCGCCGGCAAGAACGTCGGCCTCGAATCGATTCGGCGTCACGATCTGCGCGACCGGAAGCAGCAGCTCCACGATCGCGCGCGCGGTCTCTTCACTGACGTAGAGCCCCTTCTTCCCGTCGCCGATGACCGGATCGAGAACGACGATACCCGAGAAATCGCGCAACGCCTGGGCGACGATATCGACGTAAATTGCCTTCGGAAGAAAGCCGACGAGAATGACGCGCGGTTCTTGTTCGACGAGAAAACGAACGTCGCGCCTGAAGTTGGTCGGATCGGCGTAATGCGTCGCCCGCCCCGAGAAGCCGCCGTGAGCGCCGGCAAACATCGATTCGGCATGGACGACGCGAAGACCGAGCCCGTGAGCGACGGCGGCGAATGCCTGATTGCCGATAAAGCCCATGCCGACGCTATTTTGAATGCTGCCAATGAGCGGATACGAAAGGACTTCGTCGCGCTCGCCGTTCATCGCGTCTCCCCTACTTCAAAGTGGTCCCAACCATACCGATCGACCGGAGTCGCGCTTCCGCTTCTCCACCAGCGGACTCCCGCCTGCGCGTCGCATCGCCCCACGGCAATTAATTCGCGCCCGAACCGCTTCTGAAAACGTCGCTGCAGATGGGCGAACGCCGGCGTCGCAATCGCCACGATCAACTCATAATCCTCGCCGCCGGCGAGCGCGAGTTCCTCGGCATTCTCGCCAGTCGCCCTCCCTACCGCCGCGATCTCCGGTGCGACCGGAATACGATCGAGAAGGATCCCGACTCCGGAGGCCGCCGCCATTCGCGCGCAGTCGCGCCCGAGCCCATCGGAGCAATCCATCATCGCACGCACGTGCGAGCTACCCGCGAGCCATCGCCCCTCGGGCACGCGCGCTCGCGCGTTTTCGTACGCATCGATGGCGCGCCCGCGGAGCGGTTCGTCGAGCAAGGCTGGATCCTCAAGCGCACGCAGCCCCGCCGCACTCGCTCCGAGAGGACCGGTCACCGCGAGCGTGTCGCCGAAACGCGCTCCGTCGCGACGCTTGACGTGCGACGCGCGCACCTCGCCGATCGCCGTCACCGCGAGCGAGAACACCGGCGATGCCGTGCAATCGCCACCGGCGACCGCGACGCCGTGTTCGGTCGCAGCACGCCCGATGCCGCGATAGAGCAGGCGGATATCCTCGAGCGTCAGGTCGGCCGGAACGCCGAGCGCCACGGTTAGCAAGCGCGGGCGAGCGCCCATCGCGGCGAGATCGCTCACGCTTGCGGTAATCGACCGCGCGCCGATACGATCGAGCGGATTCGTTCCTCGCCGGAAATGAACGCCGTCGACGAAGGCATCGGTACTGATCGCACTGCGATCGCTTCGCGACGGCTGCCAGAGCGCGGCGTCGTCACCGATACCTAATTCGATGCGCGAGCGTCCCGCCTCGCCGAGCTCTTCGCGAATCGCCGCGATCGTTGCATTCTCGGAGAGCGCCATACCTTACGTCGCGAGCGACGCGCGCAGCGCGCGGAGTTGCCCGGCGGGATCGAGACCGTCGAAGACCGCCGATCCCATAACCGCGATATCGGCCCCCGCCTCTGCGACGAGCGGAAGCGTCCGCGCGTTGATCCCCCCGTCGACCTCGATTTCGCAGCGCGGATTGCGATCGGCGACCAAGGCACGCGCTTCGCGAATTTTCGCTAACGACCGCGTTAAAAAACTCTGCCCCCCAAAGCCCGGATTCACGCTCATTATCAGCAGCAGGTCGCAATCCTCGATAATATCGACGAGGGCTGAGATCGGCGTCTGCGGGTCGACGGCGATTCCCGCCTTCACCCCAAGGTGTCGCAGATGCGCGAGCAAACGTTGCGCGTGCGGCGTTGCCTCCAGATGAAAGGTGACGATATCGGCCCCCGCGGCGACGAAGGCTTCGACGTAGCGCTCGGGCTCGACGATCATCAGATGCGCGTCGAACGGAAGCTTCGTCAGTGGCCGGAGATCCCCGATGATCTTCGGCCCCCAGGTGATATTCGGTACGAAGCGACCGTCCATCACATCGAGATGCAGGTAATCGGCTCCGGCATCGACCACGGCGGCGATCTCCTCGCCGATCCGCGCGAAATTCGCCGAGAGCAACGACGGCGCGAGCTTCATCCCACCGCCAATGCTTCTAGCGCCGCCTCGCTGGCATCGAGGTTGATGAAGACGCGCACGATGTCGGGATGTTCTTCCAATGCATCGTAAAATGCCAGCGCCTCACCGAGACGCTCGCCCTCCAACGCAATCGGCGTCTTCGCTCGAACGCCGAGGTAGGCATCGCGCACGGTGAGCCCGGCGGCACTTAGCGCTTCGCGAACGCTGCGCAACGCTTCGATTTCACAATAGACGGTCGCCGTCGGATCGCCGAATTCGATGTCGACGACTCCGTCGACCAGCGCCCGTTCGAGAAACGCATCTTCATCCCGGCCGGCCGCATCGACTTCGAGAATGCCGAGATGGTCGAACATCCAACCGACGCTCCCAGTCTCGCCGAGCGCGCCCTTGTGTTTTTGAAAAAGGAAACGCAGTTCGCCGGCGGTGCGGTTGCGATTATCGGTCGCCGCGTCGGCGACGACGGCGAGCCCGTGCGGTCCGTAGCCTTCGTAGCGAATCTCTTCGATCTCGCGCTCGCCCCCCGAGCCGCCGCCGCGCGCGATGGCACGCGCGATGTTCTCGCGCGGCATATTGTTCGCGCGAGCTTTCTCGACCGCCATTTTCAGGCGATAATTCGCCTCGGGATCGGGCGAGCCGCCCCGCACCGCTAGGATGATTTCCTTGCTGAGTTTCGTGAAGAGGGCGCCGCGCTGCGCATCGACCTTGCCTTTGCGCAGGCGGATATTGTGCCATTTACTGTGACCGGACATGCCCTAGGGATTCGCCCCCGGTCCGCCCGCTACCCCGGCCCGATGATCCATTTTGGAATCCACATGCGTTGGTACCACTGATTGTAGGTAATCGGCGTCGCCGAAAGGATCGGGAAGAAGTAGATGAATCCGGCGATGACGAGCAAGACGTAGGCCCCGACGAGCCCACGAGCGAGCATCTTCTTCGTCTCCTGCTGTCGGTCGCCCCACTGCCAGAGCCGTTGCAATACGATGGCGTTACAGATACAGATGAGCGGAATATCGACGTAGTAATGGTACTCGAAGGCGATACGCGGCGAGAGCGACCACGGCAACCACTGGAGGAGGTAGTCGAGCACCAGCAAGGCGTAGCCCTTATGTCGCTCTCGCCAGGCAAGGACTCCGACGATCGGGATGGCGAGCAGCCCAAACCAGAGAATGAACGGGTTGGGCATCGAGGTGATTTCGCGCACGCAACAAGCATTTGGGTCGGCCGGATTCTTGCGTAGATCTTTGTAATAGTATGCGACCGGCACCAAATCGATCGGCCATTCCCAGAACTTCGAAGAGTACGGGTGCGTCGCTTTCAGGTGGTCGTGGTACTCGAACATCGTGTACTGTCGATAGACGACGTCGTTGAAATTATGGATCTCGTTGACCGACTTCGCGTTGCGGGCGATATCGGGCACCCACGCCAACATATAGACCGTCATACTGATAAAGACGATCGAGAGCAGCGCGACGTCGAGCCGGAAACCACGCGGGTTTCCCCATAGGGCGATTCGATTTTTCCAGAATCGTTGCGAGGCGACGAGAATCAGCACGAGCCAGCTGACGCCGAAGCCCATCACTCCATACCACTTGCTGGCGATGAGGCAACCAAGAGCGACGGTAAACGCGATCAACCACCACCCGGCGCTGCGCCCGTCCTCGCGTTCCCCCGCCTCGCTCTCGATACGATTCTCGGTGTAGAGGACGGCTCCGTCGGGCGTTGCGTACCGTACGCTGCCGTCGCGGCGATACTCGAATTCGACGCCCGGTTCGATCCGCGCGACGAGCGTGCCGTTCGCTACCGTCGTCTGCGATCCGCGAATCGGCGTCTTTCTGTCGGGCTCGATGCGACCGCCGTCGAAGGTCTCGACGCGAATTCCATCCGGGCCGACCAGCGCGACCGAGCCATCGGGAAAGCTGAACTCCCTTCGGCCGTCGCCGAAGATTTTCGGAAGCACGATCAGTCTTCCCAACAGGTAGAGACCGACCGCAACGTAGAGGGCGATCAACACGTCGGCGATGATGGTGACGGTCGGGTTCGCGGAAGGATTGAGCTTGGTGAAAACTACGTTGTAGAATGCCCCGAAAATCGAACCGACGCCGAGCGAGAGCGCGACCGTAACCGGATACGCCCACCACGGAAGATCGACGTGCTGCCGTTCGTTTACCTGCGAGGCGATCCAGAAACGATAGAACGCATAGACGGCGGCGACCGAAAAGACGATAACGATCCCTTCGGGCGTCGCGATGCGCGACTGGACGTAATGCATCCCATCGAAGAGAAAGAGCGTCGTCGCGATCGTTGCGAAGAGCGTCGAGCGCGTGACGCGCCTGGCGAATGCATAGACGATGGGGATGACTAACGCGCCGAACAGGACGTCGACGAAACGCCAGCCGTGCGCGTTATCACCGCGCGGCAATCCGCCAAAAAGCCACGTCGAGGCGGTGATGAGCAACTTCGTAAGCGGCGGATGCGTGTTTTCGTAGATGCGAACGTTCCGCAGGTACTCCTCGGCGGCTCGAGCGAAGTAGATTTCGTCGAAAATTTTCCCGCCGGGCTTCCAGTAATTGACATATGAAAGGACGAAGCTCGCGATCGTCAACGTCGCAGAAATGAGGTAATCGAGCGGCCATGCGAGCGCGGCCAATCCATTGCGTGGAGCGAACCAACGCCGCGCGCCCTGAGCGAACCATGCCTTGATCGCCTCGAAAGTAGGATCGACGTCGCGTCTGCCGGGCTCGCTCTCTCCCGTCATCGAAAGAAAAGCGTAACTGAGCGCGAAGAAAACCAACACCGCGATCAACGAGAGCGGGTGCGTGACGGCCGGCCAAATATTCGTTGGGTTGACGCCGGGCGTATGGTCGGTCATGACGCGAAGGTATGCGTAGGCGTACTGCAGGTTGACGAAGAGCACGATCGAGAGAACGATCGTCCCCCACAGGTAACGCCTCGCAACGCCGATCGCCGCGATGCAGAAAAGTACGCCGTCGAAACTGTAGCGCTCGTGCATGCGCGTCGCCAGCATATAAAACGCCAGCAGCGCGATCGCCGCCGCTTCGAGCAGCGCGCCCTCGCTGCGCTCCTGTAAATACCGCCACGTTACCAGCGTCGTCGCGGCGACGACGAGCCCGATGCCCCAGAGCCCTTGCGAAATGCCGAAGATGGTTGCGGAGTCCGGTTGCCAGAACGGCGCGGTAATCGTCCACAGGTTCATCGCATTCGCCGAATTGTCCGGATAGACGCTCGCGGCAAATTGATATTGGTGGTAGAGCCACACGAGGACGACGACGGGATCGACGGCGGGGTGGAAGGGCAACGTAACGAGCCATGCGAGCCCGAAGGCGGCGAGAATCCCGGCTCCCGCAGAACGAAGGCTCGTCGCGCGCCATTTCGTTCCGACGAATGCGTAGGCGAGCAAGAGTGGGGCGAGCACCGCGGCCTGCGGTTTAATCAGCAGCGAATACGAGAACGCCGTCCAGGCGAGCAGCGACCAGCCCATCGTTCCGCTCTCGTCGTCACCGCTTCGCAGCAGCGCATAAACTGCGAGCAACGCGAAGAAGCCCGCAACGGCGTCGACCTGCCCCCAGACCGCCGAGATAAAGATCGTCGCCGGATTGAGGACGTAGAGGATTGCGGCGAGCAACCCGAGCGCTTTCCCCCCGAGACGAGCGACGATGGCATAGAGCAAGGCGCCTATGCCGAGGTCGGCGAGGATACCCGGCACCTTTACGAGCAGATAGAGGACGGCATCCCGTGCGTCGTGCGCGGCGAAAAGATGCGCCCACAAAACGCCGATCGCTCGCAAGATATAGAAATATCCGGGGGGATAATCGGCGAAGCCCGCGCTTCCGTAGAACTGCGAGAGCGGATGCGTCGCTAACGTAATCGCCCACGAAGCGAACGCCGCGATATCGTTTGAAAAACCGTTCTCTCGAATAAACGCGAGACGAAGGACGAGCCCGAACGCGAGGACGACGTAGAGCAGGGGCCGAGCGATTGCCTCGACGCGATCGCGAAACGATGAAAGAGGGGTACTCACGCGGTCGATGGTCCTTTCCTAGCGAAGAGAATCGGCGGCAAACCGATAGAGATCGTCATCGCCAAAACGATGGAGGGCGTTCAGTCGTTGCGCGATCGCACGCTCGCATGCCGGGCGAGCACCGAGTTCGTCGAGTGCCTCGCGAACCGCTTCAACCTCGTCACCGCCGAGGCTGCGGCCGCTTGCATACATTGCGGCAACGGTACGCCGCGCGGCGCCCTCGGGCTGCGCGAGCGCCCAGACGATCGGGAAACTCCACTTGCGCCGCGCGAGGTCGCCCGCGACGCGCTTCCCGGTCTCGGCTTCGTTTCCCCAGACTCCCAGCATGTCGTCGCGAATTTGAAATGCCATACCGTATTCGCGGCCGAATTCGCACGCGCGTTCCGCCGTCGCGACTTCGGCGCCGGCGCAGAGCGCTCCCAACTCACAGGCCGCACCAAAGAGCGCGGCGGTCTTCCCGGCGATCATTTCGAGGTACTCGTCAAACGCCACGGCATCGCGCGATTCGAACGCAATATCGCGCGCTTGCCCGTCGCACATCGCTCGATGCGCCTCGTGCAGCGTCCGCACGGCGGCGAGCGTCCCTCGCGCGCCGAGCCTCGCCTCGCTCTGCGTCAGCGCGAGGAAACTGATCGCACACATCGCGTCCCCGGCATTGATCGCTTGCGCGATACCGTAGCGCGACCAAAGCGTCGGGCGACCGTGCCGCAACTCGTCGCGATCTTCGATATCGTCGTGAACGAGCGAATAATTGTGAAGAATTTCGACGGCGACGGCGGCGTCGAGCGCGGCTTCGGCCTCCGCCCCGAGCGCGAACGTCGTGCGAAAGAGCAGTTGCGGACGGAGACGCTTCCCGACGCGCGTCGGGCCGAACGCGCCGAAGCCGAAGTGATAGGCGAGCGCCTCGCGCAGCAGATCGCCGCAGCGGTGCTCGCTCACCCGTTCGCGCAACCGATGCACGAACGATGTCAGCGCCGCATCGATCGCCGGCGCGCTCACGCCGCCTCCGCGCGCAACGCGCGAATCGCCGCCATCACGCGCTGCGCGAACGGCTCGATATCGCCGCGCGCGAGCCCGTTCTCGCACGCATCGCGGAGCGGCTCGCCGTAGACGATGGTGATCCGTGCGAACTGCCGCGCTCGATCGGTTCCGACGATACAGGCCGGCACGACCGGGGCGCGCGCGAGCGAGGCGAGCAAGGAGACTCCCGATTGTATCGGCGCGAGTCCGTCGGTATTCCGTCGCCCTTCGGGGAAAATCGCGACCGCTTTCCCTTCGCGCAAAACCTCGACGGAGCGCCGAATCGCGCTCATCGGGTTTCCGCCGCGGTCGACCGGAAATGCGCCGACCGCCGCGATGGCGGCGCCGAGTCCCGGCACGGCAAAAAGCTCTCGCTTCGCCATATAATGCAGCATCCGCGGAAGAAAAATCCCCAACACCGGCGGATCGAGATACGAGACGTGATTCGCCGCCACGATGAGCGGCCCGCTCGTCGGGACCCGTTCGACGCCGAGCGCGCGGACGCGCCACGGCAACAGCGCGAGCCGACAGAGGCCGCGCCCGAACCGGTAGAACGCCGTCACGCTACGGCTCTCGCGAGTGCGGCGATCTTCGAGACGACCTCATCGACGCCGAGCTCGCTGGAATCGATCACGTGCGCGTCGGGCGATATTTGCAACGGCGAATTCGAACGCGATTCGTCGAGCCGATCGCGCTCTTCCAATTCCGAAAAGAGGGCGTGCGCGTCGATCGCGGTACCCGAGGCGGCGAATTGCGCCTTGCGGCGCGCGACGCGCGCGCTTATGCTCGCCGTGAGAAAGATCTTGAGCTGCGCGTCGGGGAGGACGACCGTGCCGATATCGCGCCCCGCCATGATGACCGGGCCGAGGCGAGCGATCTCGCGTTGTTTGGCGACCATCCGTTCGCGGATGCGGGGGTGCGCCGCAATCGTCGAAACGACGACGCTCGCCGCATTCGCCTGCAACTCGCTCTCCGAGAGCACCTCGCCGCCGGCGAGCACGACGAAGCCCATCGGCGCTCCCGGCTCGAGCCGAATCTCGATCGGGCGCGCTTCGAGCAGTCGCAGCAACGCTGGTTCGTTATCCGCATCGACCCGCTCCCGAAGCGAGAGCACGGCGAGCGCCCGGTACATCGCGCCGGTATCGAGGTAGAGCAACGCCAGACGCTCGGCGAGGCGACGGGCGACCGTCGTCTTTCCGGAGCCGGCGGGGCCGTCGAGCGCGATCTGCAGGTGGGGAGGAGTCACAGCGGCCGGGGGTTCGCCCGGCCTATCCTCCGCCCCCGCCAGCGTAGCCCGCCGCGGATCCCCGAATACGCCGCCCAGAGCCCGAGGGCGATGGCGAACGGCGCAGCCGGCGGTTGCGGCACTCCCCGCGGACGTTCGACCGCCCTCGCAGCGGAGAGAAACGCGAGCGTCGGAGCCGCAGAACCGAGCGTCAGCAGAAACGCCATTTCAAACCAGCCGCCCGAACCCGTCGAAAGGGCGTGGAACCAGGCGAACGCTGCGGCGATGGGAAGCGCGGAGCGCACGAGATAGAGCGAGGCATAGAGGAGGCTGCCGATGATACCGACCTGCCCGAGCAACGAACGCCCCAATCCATCGAGGCTCGCCCGCAGGCCGTCGTATCCTTCCAGCACGACGCAGTCGCGTGCGTCGGCGCAGGCGACGCGCGTACCGCTGCGTTTCAGCGCGCTCGCGAGCGCGATATCCTCAACGAGCGCGGGGATCGCCGCATGCCCGCCGCTGCGCGCGTACGCATCGCGTTCGACGAGAAACCACTGCCCGTTCCCCGCAGCGAAGCGCGGATCGAGCCCGCGCGCCGCACGCATCGGAAAGGCTTCGAGCAAGAGCAGCCGCGGGAGCGACGCGAAGCCCGCCGCCCAGAGATCGTGAATGCGCGTGCGCGGGAATCCCGTCACCGCTCCGACCTCGAACGATGCTCGCGCCGCGAGCGTCGCCCCGAGCGCGCCGGGAAGCGCTCGCACGTCGGCATCGGCGAAGAGCGCGAAGGGTGCTTCGATCGGTACCGCGGCTATTGCGGCGGCGATCGCACGTGCCTTCGGCGATCGTTGCATCGGTGCGTCGCTGGGAACGGCGAGAACGACGACGCGCTCGTCCTCGCGCGCGATCCGTGCGAGGATCGCTGCGGTGTCGTCGCTCGAGCCGTCGTCGATCAGGACGGCGCGCCGGAGCTCGGGCTGCGCGAGAAAGCTCGCGACGCATTCGCGCGCGCGTTCGGCCTCGTCGCGCATCGGAATGTAGAGATCGACCGTTCCCGGCGCGCCGGGCTGCGGCACGAGCCGATGGAAGAGCGGCGCGTTCGCCAACGTCATCGCCGCGCCGCAGAAGGCGATCGCGAGCGCCGTTCCTAGCAGCCAGGAGAGGGCGGCGATCACGTTCGTCGTCGTAACGGAGCGATGCTCGCGGCGACGATCTCGTCGATCCCCGAACGCCCGTGCAAAATCGCTCGATAGCGTTCGTCGATGCGCCCCTCGCGAAGATCGTTATCGATCGATGCGAGGAGCGCCGCGGCCGATTCCTCGCTCTTTGCCCGCGCCGCGCGCGGGTGGGGATCGATCGGCGTGCCGATCGCCGCGATCGCCGTCGGCCGTTGCTCGTCGAGAACGTAATACCGCATCGCGACCGGCAGCACCGGCACCTCCGCAGCGCGAGCGGCGTGGATGAATCCCGAGGTAAAGTGGGGCGCGCAGAGCGGTGGCCGGAGCACGCCGTCGGGAAAGATCCAGAGGCCGGCACCATCGCGCGCGCATCGCGCGCCGTAGGCGATCGCATCGTATGCGGCACGCACGCTGCGCGCATCGACGGAGAACGCACCGCCCATACGAAAAAATGGAAAGCGCCGCAATTGTTCGTCGTCCATCATCAGGTTGAACGCTCGCTCCGGTGCGAAGGCGCGGTGGATGCTCGATGCGAGAAAACCATCCCACCAGGAGTGATGGTTTGGGGCGGCCACATAGCCTGCCTGCGGAAACGCGCCATCGCGGCGTACGAGAACGCGCGCGAAACTGCGACGCATCAGCCAACGAAGATAGGCGCCGAAGAACGCTTCGAATCCCGCGACGCGATGCGCGCGTTGCCAGCTCATCGGCGCAGGAGATGCTCGGCGGCGAGTCGCCCCGAGATCACGACCATCGGCACCCCGGAGCCCGGTCGCGTTCCGCTCCCCGCAAAGACCAATCCGGGAAAACGTTTCTCGTGCATCGGCGGCCGGAACGGCCCCATCTGGTCGAGCGTGTGATCGGGGCCGAACGCCGCGCCGTGCATGAGCCCGAGTTCGCTCGCCCACTCCGCGGGACCGCGCGCGCGCTCGACTTCGATAAACTCGCGGAGCTCTCCGACCGCTCCTTCGAGTCGTTCGAAGATCCGCCGCCGAAATGCGGCGAGATCGCGTTCGCGCAGCGCCGTGAGGTTCGGCACCGGAGCGAGAACGAGGAGAGCGCTGCCGTCGCTCGGCGCCGCACTCGCATCGCGCGCGACCGGATTGTAGACGTAGAGCAGCGGATCGTCGGGAAGCATCCCGGCATCGAGCGCGCGATAGGCACGCCATGGATCGTCGGGGAGAAAGACGGTGTGATACGGGAGATCGACGCGCCGCCGCACGCCGAGATACAAGCAGAGCGCGCTATGCCCGTAACGTGGCGACCGAGCGCGCGGAGGCGGCGTACCGAGCAGCGCGAGCGCGGGCTCGCGATCCGCGGCGACGACGACGGCATCGGCCTCGAAACGCTCCGCGCCCGCGTACGCCCACCATCTTCCCGCGGCGTTCCGTTCGAGACGCTCGACGCGCCGTTCGTAGGAAAACGCAACGCCCAACGATTCCGCGGCGTTCGCGAACGCGTCGACGATACTCGCCATCCCGCCCGGTGCGAACCAGATGCCCTCGATCGCTTCGACGACGGGAAGCAGCGCGTACATTGCGGGAGCGCGCAGCGGCGAGGTGCCGAGATAGAGCGATTGAAACGTCCATGCGTCGACCAAACGCGACCGATGGAACGAACGCTCGGTGAAGCGACGTAACGAGCCCGCGATCCACGGGCGCATGCGTCCGGGGTGCGCGAGCAACCCCGCAAAGGAGAGCAGCGTATGGTCGCGTTCGAGCACCTCTCGGCGTGCGTCGCGATAGGCTCCATGCACGCGTGCGAAATAATCGAGCGCGCGCGCGCTCACTCCGGGTTCGAAACGCTCGAGCTCCGCGAGCAGCAATGCGATATCGGAGTGCATGGCGAAGCGCTCGCCGTCGCGCCAGCGTACTTCGTAGCCGGGTTCGAGACGCATCAACTCCAGCTCGGCAAGATGTCGCGCTCCCAACGCTTCCTCCAGCACGTCGGTCATCACGACGAGCGTCGGACCGAGATCGAAGCGATACTCGCCGCTGCTCCACGCCTGCGCCCGCCCGCCGGGACGATCGGCCGCCTCCACCACGCGCACCGAGATCCCAGCGCGCGCGAGATGGAGCGCGGCACTCAGCCCCGCAAAACCCGCGCCGACGACCAAGGCGGACTTCACGCCGAGCGCTCCGAAGCGCGCGCTATGCCGATTCTCGAAAGCCTCCACGTCGCAGCCGGCGTCCTTTGGCTCGGGAACTTCGTCGTTACCGGCATCTGGGCGACCCGCGCCTTTCGCTCGGGCGACGGGCGGCTTCGCCGCTTCGCCGTCCGTGAGATTCTCTTCACGGATATCATCTTTACCCTGATTTTCGGATCCGCGGTCATCACGAGCGGACTCGCGTTGGCCGCGCGGCTCGGCATCGACCCATGGCGGACCCTTTGGACGCGCGATGCGCTCGCGATCGCCATCGCGAGCGGCGTACTCTGGCTCTCCGTGCTCGTTCCGATCGAGATCCACATGGAACGGCGCGCCCGCGCCGGCGACGATGCGGCGCTAACGCGCCCTTTTCTCGCGTGGAGCGTCGTCGGCTGGACGGTCACCCTCGCCCTCTTCTCCATCATTTACTTCATGCTCGCAAAACCGGTGTAGGCGCGCACCCAGCAACGCGCCGCACGCGCGAGCTTTGCCGGAGTCGGCACGACCGCTCGCCCCGCCTCGGGATGAAATCCCCGGCGCTCCACTTCGTCGACGATCCCGCCATAAATATCGGCGGTCGCTAAAAGCGCCCAGCGTGAGCCGTCGTTCGGTACTCGCTCGGCGAGGACGCGCGCTTCGCGATAGTCGTTTCGCGCGAGCCGCGCGAGTTCGCGCATCACCTCGCGTCGCCCGATGCGCTCGACTTCTCGCTCCGGGAGATAGGTACGCCCGTTCCGTTCGTCCTCGGCGACATCGCGCAGAACGTTCGTGTATTGCATCGCGATTCCCAAGCGTTCGCCGCGTGCGAGTGAATCGTCGTCGCTCGCTCCGAGAATCGCCATGGAGCAACGCCCCACCGTTCCGGCGACCGAGCGCGCGTATCGCTCCAATTCGGCGTACGTCGCGATCGGCTGAGGATCCAAATCGCTCTCGCAGCCGGCAACGAGTGCGAGTATATCGTCGATCGCGATCGGGAAGCGCGCGAGCGCACGCGCGACCGCCGCTCCCCACGGCGCATCGCTCGCCCGCTCCCCGCGCACGATCGCCGCAACGCTCGCGCGTATCGCACCGAAACCCGCATGACGCTCGTCGAGCGTCGGTCCGGGTTCGTCGGCGAGATCGTCGGCGCTGCGAAAGAGACCGTAGAGCGCCTCGACCGCTTCGCGCTTCGCGCGCGGTAAGACGCGCGTGCTGAAATAGAAACTTTTCGCATGCACGCGCATGACCTGCGCACACCAACGGGCGGAGCGAGCGAGATCCTCCGGTGCCTTCACGTCGGTTGGGGTTTGCTCGGAGTCATCCAAGCTCCTCGCAGAGACGTTCGACGCTCTGCAAGGCGCCGAGCGTTACGAGCGGCAAGCCCGTCGCGGGGCGCGTCGAGGCACCTGCGAAATAGCAATTTTCTAGCGTAACGTGCCGATTATCGGGACGCATCGGCCCGATCTGAAAAATGTCGTGCGAGAGCCCGAACGCCGAACCACGATTGAGAAAGAGTTCGTTTTGAAATTCCAGTGGCGTTCGGGATCGCACCCAACGGATGCGCGACCGCAGCCCCGGCAAGCGCCGCTCCTCAACGATGCGCAACGCACGCTCCACGATCGCTTCACGCTCGCCGGCCCAATCGACGACTCCTTCGAGCGAGGGCGCGGGCACGAGCAGGTAGAGCGCCTCCTTTCCCGGCGGCGCCATCGACGGATCGCTCGCACTCGGAGCGCAGAGATAGATCGCCGGGTCCTCGGGAATCCGGCCGCGCCGGAAAATATCGTCGCAGGTCGCGCGCAGATCGCTCGGCATCACGAACTCATGGTGCAGCAGATCGTCGTACCGCTCTTCCAGCGCGGCATAAACGAGCAACGCCGAGGGCGTATGACGCATGCGCAGCGAGCGATGCTCGGGTTCGCCGAGAAGCCGATCGTAGGCGTAGGGGAGGTCGGCATTGAGAAGCAGCGCATCGCATTCGATGCGCTCGCCGCCGATGGTGCGCAGCGCGACGACGCGCTTGCCGTGCCGTTCGACCCCCGCAATCTCCGTCTCGTATCGCAGGTGCGCACCGTTGCCAAGCGCGGCGCGATCGAGCGCGCGCGGGAGCGCGCCGATGCCGCCGAACGGAAAGAAAATGCCTTCGCCGAGTTCGGTAAAGAGCAAGAGCCGATAGAGCAACGGTGCATCGAAGGGCGACATCCCGAGGTACATCGATTGAAACGAAAAGGCTCCGGCGACGCGCGGATCGCCGAAACTCCGCGACGCCTGCGCGCCGAGGTGCCGAAAGGCTCCGGTGGAAAAGAGCGCGGCGATCCGTTCGGGTGAAAGAAAATGCGCGAACGACCGAATCCGCTCGCCGACGAAGAGACGACGCGAGCGTTGATAGGCGTCGGCGGCATCGGCGAAATAGCGCAAAAAGCCGCGACTCGAACCGGGAGCGAACGCTTCGAGCGAGCGCATGGTCTCGGAGAGGAGCGAGGAGATAACCAGCTGCTTTCCGTCGGCGTAGTTGAGCCGATAATTCGGGCGGAGGCGCAGCATCGGCACCTCACGATCGAAATCGCCGCCCCAGCTCGCGAAGGCTTCGCGATAGACATCGGGCATAAAGAGGAGCGTCGGGCCGAGATCGAAGGTGAATCCGTCCCACGTCATCGCGGCGGCGCGCCCACCCGGGACGCTCTGCTTCTCGAAGAGACTCACGCGAAAGCCGCGATGCGCGAGAAGGGCCGCGGCGGTCAAACCGGCGACGCCGGCCCCCACGATCGCGATATGCCTCGGCGATGCTGCGCTCATCTCGCTGCGGGTAACCCGCACGGCGCGCGCGCGGTTGCCCGGCGCACGGGACGCTCGTCGCATGCACGCGAAGAGAGCGAGGATGGCCAAAACCCGAGCGGTGTTCTTCTGTAGCGCGTGCGGATTTGAATCTGCGCGTTGGCTCGGGCGTTGCCCGCAATGCTCGGCATGGAACACCTTCGAGGAACGGCCGCGCGAGGCGGCGCGCCCGATTCGCTCGATGCGCGGGCCGATCGTAGAACCGATTCCGCTGCGCGACGTCGAGAGCGCGCATCACGTTCGTATCGCGACCGGCATGCCGGAGTTCGATGTCGTGCTCGGCGGCGGCATCGTTCCGGGAAGCGTGACGCTCGTCGGCGGCCCACCCGGCGCCGGCAAATCGACGCTCTTGCTCCAAATCGCCGCGCGCCTGCAACTCGCCGGCCCGGTGCTCTACGTTTGCGGCGAAGAGTCCGCCGCGCAAGTGAAATTGCGCGCCGCGCGGTTGAAACTCGATTCGTCGTTGCTGCTCTTTCCCGAAACCGATCTCCACGCCGTTCTCGATGCCGCGGCGCGCATCGGCCCGCGCGCGATGATCGTCGATTCGATTCAAACCGTTCGCCTCCCCGAGAGCGAGAGCTACGCCGGAAGCGTCGGCCAGGTGCGCGACTGCACCCAGGCGCTCGTGGAGTTCTCGAAGCGAACCGGCTGTGCGACCTTCATCGTCGGCCACGTCACCAAAGACGGCAGCATCGCCGGGCCGCGCCTGCTCGAACATCTCGTCGATACCGTGCTCTATTTCGAGGGCGAGGTTCAGGGCGATTATCGCATTCTCCGCGCCTATAAAAATCGTTTCGGTTCGATCGATGAAATCTGCGTTTTCTCCATGCACGACGACGGCCTTCACGATGTAGCGAATCCCTCCGAAATTTTTCTCGCCGGGCGCGATGCTCGCCCAAGCGGCAGCTGCGTCGTCGCATCGATACTCGGCTCGCGCCCGGTGCTCGTCGAAGTGCAAGCGCTCGTTGGCGAGAGCAGCTTCGGCACGCCGCGCCGCTTGGCGAACAATCTCGATCCGGCGCGCCTCGCGATGATTATCGCCGTTCTCGAACGACGCGTCGGCATGATGCTCGGATCGCACGATATCTATGCCTCGGTCGCTGGCGGGCTGCGCGTCAGCGAGCCTGCCGCCGATCTCGGCATCGCCCTCGCGATTGCATCCTCGCTGCGCGACCGTGCCGTCGGGGCGGATGTCGTCGCCTACGGCGAACTCGGGCTCTCCGGCGAGGTGCGCGCCGTGAGCGCGGCCTCGCGGCGCGCGGCGGAGGCAAAGCGATTGGGATACGGCGTACACGTCAGCGCGGAGCGCTTTCCCGATATCGGTTCGGCGATCGCCGAGGTGCTGGGTTAGCGTTCGTGCACCTCTTCGAACTCGTCCCCAATCTCTCCGAGGGGCGCAACGACGAAACGATACGCCTGGCCGTCGAAGCGGTCGAAGCGACGGGCGCGCGCGTTCTCGACCGTAGCTCCGACGCCGCGCACCACCGCAGCGTTCTCACGATCGTGGGAGACGGGAAATGCCTGCCCCGAGCCGCACTCGCGCTCGCGCGCATCGCGCGCGAGCGCATCGACCTGCGCTCGCACCACGGTCTCCACCCGCGCATCGGCGCACTCGACGTGCTGCCCTTCGTGCCGCTCGGCGACGCACCGATGGCCGAAGCGGTCGATCTCGCGCGCAGCGCCGCACGCGAAATTTGGCAACACGAGGGAATTCCGAGTTTCCTCTACGGCGAGGCCGCGCTGATTCCCGAACGGCGATTGCTCGCCAACGCCCGGCGCGACGGCTTCGAGGGGCTCGCGGCTCGCTTCGCGCGGAACGACCGCCCCGATATCGGTGATATTCCCGCTCACGAAAGTGCCGGCGCGATCGCGGTCGGCGCGCGCGAGATTCTCGTCGCTTGGAATATCGAGCTCGAGAGCGAGGATATCGCAGCGGGGAGATTGATCGCCGCCGAGCTGCGCGAACGCGGCGGCGGCCTTCCCGGCATTCGCGCGCTCGCCTTTCGGCTCGACGACGGACGCGTGCAACTCTCGTTTAATATCACGCAGTATCGCGCGACCTCGCCGAAGCAGCTGAGGCGCAGCGCCGAAGCGGCCGCTGCAAAGCGTGGCATAACGTTAGGAAGAAGCGAGCTGATCGGTCTCATTCCGCGCGACGCACTCGACGATGCGGTCGCAGACTACCTCGCACTCGATGAAGGCGTTTCCACGAATTCCTCAACGCCGCATTCGTAAACGGGCCTCGTTTCCTCCGGCCGAAGCGCAACCGTTACGCGGCCGCGATGCTCGCGACGCGCGCGCGCACTTCCTCGGGCGTAAGCCCGGAGACGACGATGGTTTTCAGCCGTCCTCGGTGCCCGCGCGCGATCGCTAATCGCGACGGCGCGACGCCCAATGCCTCCGCAAGCGCATTCAACGCCCCTTCGTTCGCCGCGCCCTCGATCGCTCGCGCGGCAACAGCAACGACCAGCCGCTCGCCATCGCGCGAAACGCCCGGCCGCTTCGATCCCGGCTTGACCTTGATCTCCAGCATCGTGTCGCCTCGCGATTGCGTCATTGCCATTTCCCGCTTCGCTCCGGACGGACGACGAACCCGCAATGCCGAATGCATCCCTCCGTGAAATCATCGCTTCAACGCATCCTCTCCCTCGCCGGCGCCTGCGCGCTCCTTCTGGTCGGCATCGCCCGCGCCGCAACGACGCTCTCGCCGTACGATCGCGGCCCCGGCGACGCAGGCATCTCGAGCATGCATCTCCGCAACGGCTTACGCGTGGTCGTCGTCGTCGACCGCGCCGCGCCGGTCGTGCAAACTAGCGTCTGGTACGATTTCGGTTCGCTCTACGAAACGCCGGGAAAGACCGGTCTCGCGCACGCGCTCGAACACATGATGTTTCGCGGTTCGGAGCATATCTCGGCAGCCGGGATCGACGATATCTCGGCGCGGCTCGGCGCGCAGATGAACGCACAGACGGACTACGATTACACGGAGTTTTATTTCGTCGTTCCCGCCGATAAGGTTGCCGTGCCTCTCGCACTCGAAGCCGATCGCATGGCGCACCTGAACCTGAAACCCGCACAATGGGCGATCGAACGGCGCGCCGTCATTAACGAAATTCGCGGCGACTTAAGCTCGCCGTTCTATAGTCTGCTCTCGCGCGTTCGCGCGGCGGCCTTTCCGGGCTCGCCGATGGGAAGGACCGCACTCGGCTCGCTCGCCGACGTCGAAGCGGCGAACGTCGGCGATCTGCGCACGTACTATCACGAATGGTACGCACCGAATAACGCGACATTGGTGATCGCCGGCGATATCTCCGCAAAGCGCGGCTTTGCGCTCGCCGAGAAATACTTCGGCGCGATTCCACGCCGCACGCTTCCGCCGCGCCCAAAGACGACCGGCATCCCCGCGACGGGAAAACAGATTCGCGCGAGTTTCCCCTTTCCCTTTCAAGTGCTCGATTTTGCCTACGTCGTTCCCGGCGACCGCGACCCCGGCGAGCCGGAGATCAGCACGCTCGCAACGCTCATTGGCGACGCGCGCTCGCCGTTCTATCGCTCGCTAGTGCAAAGCAACGTCGCACTCCAGGTTCAGGCTCAAGCCGATACTCAGCTGCACCAAGGCCTGCTCGACGTACTCGTCGTGCTCAACCCCGGGCACTCTCCCGCAGAAGCAACCGCGATCTACAACGCCACGATGGCGACGATGCTGAGCAACGGGTTTCCCCCGAGCCTCGTGCGCACCGCAAAGCGCATCACGATCGCACAGCGCGTCGAAGCCGGCGACTCCATCGTCGGCATCGGCGATCTCGCCGGCTATACCTACGGCGTCGTCGGCGAGAAAATCGGCGCGGAAGATGCGCGCCTCGCCGCAATCACTCCGGCCTCGCTGCTCTCGGTCGCGCGCCGCTACCTCCATACTCCCAACGTCGTTGGCCGCCTGAGCCCGAGCGACACGCCCGGCGGCTCGGGCACGGCGACGAGCACCACAGCCAGCGACAATTTCTCGACGCGAGCTCCGCAGGGAACGATTCGCGAACCGGCGTGGATCGCACGGGCCATTCGCAAGCCGTCGACGGCGCGCAGCGTTCTCAAACCGGTGCAGTTCCGTTTGGCGAACGGCATCCGCATCGTCGTGCAATACAAACCCGACCGCCCGACCTTCGTTCTGCGTGGCTCGATCGCGTCGGTACCGAGCCTCGAGCCCGACGCGCTCGTCGGTATCGCGAGCCTCGCATCGGATCTCGCAAACTTCGGAAGCGTCACGCGGCCGTTCGCGCGACGTACCGAAACGATCGAAGATATGGGCGCGAGCGTCAACTTCGGCAGCGCGTTCGGCGCGCGCGGACGCATCGAGGATTTCGCACGGCTCGTCACGATTCTCGCCGACGGCGAGCGCCATCCCTCGTTCGTGCAGCCGTGGCTCGATCAAGAGCGCGGACAACTCGCCAACAGCGTCGGCACGCGATCGCATATCGCGAGCGTGCTCGCCGACGAAGCGTACGATAAGATGCTGCTGCCATCGGGCGATCCGGCGTTGCGCATACCGACGCGTACCTCGATCTCATCGATCCGCCGCTCCGATCTCCTCGCCTACGTTCGCACGGCGTGGCGCCCCGACCTCACATCGATCGCCGTCGTCGGAGATCTCTCGCCAAGCGTCGTCGAGCGAACGCTGCAAGCCGCCTTCGGATCGTGGAAGAACCATGGGCCTCGCCCGAAAACGACGCTCGCGCCCCTTCCGCTCGCCCATGAAGCGAGCGCCGGGGTGATCACCGACGCCAATCAGGTCTACGTCAAGATGGGGCAACCGGCGGTCGGGCTCGACGACCGGTCCTTCCTCGCGTTTCGCCTGCTCAACCAATTGCTCGGAGCGCAAGGAGCCTTCGAATCGCGGCTCTGGCAGGCGCTTCGACAGCGCAGCGGCCTCGTCTATAGCGTGGCGAGCGAACTCCAAGCCGACCCCTCGCGCGGTGCGCTGCAGATTGAATTCGCGGCTTCGCCGAACAACGTGGAAGCTGCGGTTCGCATCGTTCGCGAACAACTCGACGCTATGCGTAAAGCACCGCCGAGCGCGACCTCGCTCGAGGAGGCGAAGACGCGCTTACTCGCCGACGCGCTCATCGGCGAAGAATCGAGCGGAGGACAGGCCGCACAGGCTCTGAGCATCGCCGACGGGAGCGTTCCCGCCGACTATTACGCAACGCTCCAGCAGCGGCTCGCGAACATAACGCCGCGCACGATCCAGCGCCTCGCGATTCGGTATCTCCGTCCGCATCATCTCATAGCGGTCTACACTGGCCCGCACGGTCCGTGGGATACGGGTGCCTTCTCACTGTGATCGGCGACCGCGAACTCGACGCGAAACTCGATGCGGCACGCGAGGCCGGAGCGCGTTGGGCGCTCCTCACCCTCCAAAAACGCGCCGCCGCACTCGCAGCGTTCGCCGAGGCGCTGCTTCGGGAACGCGAGCCGCTCGCCCGGCTCGCGACCGAGACGATGGGGAAGCCCATCGTTCAGGCGCGCGCGGAGATCGACAAGTCGGCATCGGCCTTTCGTTACTACGCCGAGATCGCGCCGCGCGTACTCGCGCCGATTGCGCGCGCGCTCGACGGCGATCTCCGGGCCTCGATCGAATATCGCCCGCTCGGAACGCTTCTTGCGATCGAACCCTGGAATTTTCCCTACTGGCAGGTCGCGCGCGCCATCGCCCCCGCCCTCGCGGTCGGGAACGCCATCGCACTCAAACACGCGCCGATCACCGCGCGCATCGGTGATGCCTTCGAGCGCATTGCCTTGGAAGCGGGGCTCCCGGAGGGGCTCGTCGTCGCGTTGGATCTCGGAAACGAACGCACCGACCGAACGATCGGCGACTCGCGTATCGCAGCGGTGACGCTGACGGGGAGCGAGCGCGCCGGGCGCGCGGTTGCCGCCGCAGCGGGCGCCGCGCTCAAAAAAACCGTACTCGAACTCGGCGGAAGCGATGCCTTTCTCGTCCTCGCCGACGCCGATATCGACGAGGCCGTTCGCGTCGGCGTCGCCTCGCGTTATCAAAATACCGGAGAGAGTTGCATCGCGGCGAAGCGCCTTATCGTTGAGGGACCGCTTTACGACCGCTTCTGCGAGCGCTTCACCGCTGCGGCGGCGGCGTTGCGCGTCGGCGATCCCTTCGACGAAGCGACCGAGGTCGGGCCGATGGCGCGAGCCGACCTTCGCGCGGAGCTCGACCGACAGGTACGGGAGAGCGTTGCGAGGGGCGCGCGCCTGCTCCTCGGCGGAGCGATCCTCGATCGCCCGGGAAATTATTACGCGCCGAGCGTGCTCGCCGACGTGCGCCCCGGAATGCCGGCGTTCGACGAGGAGAGCTTTGGGCCGCTCGCGGCGATCGTTCGCGCCGAGAATGCGGGGGAGGCCGTCGCACTTGCGAATCGTTCGCGCTACGGGCTCGGCGCGACGATTTTCAGCAACGATCTCTCTCGCGCGCGCGCGCTCGGCGAGGCGCTCGAGGTCGGCACGCTCGCGATCGATACGATGGTTGCCAGCGATCCGCGCCTCCCCTTCGGCGGCGTGAAAGCGAGCGGTTTCGGTCGCGAACTCGGCGAGAGCGCGCTCTTCGAATTTGCGAACGTACGAACGATTCGCTTTCGAGCGGGCGCGAACGCTATAACGACGTAATGTAGGCGGCGATCCGTTCGATGCCTTCGCGCACCTGCGCGATCGGAGCGACCCAGCTCAGGCGCAGCCATCCATCGAACGACGCCCCGAACGCCGCGCCGGGTATCGTCACCACGTCGTCGCGCTCGAGCAACTCGAGGGCGGCGGGAAGCGAGCGACGCCCGTCGGGAAGCCGAATGCACGTGTAAAACGCTCCCTCGGGCGCGATAAAGCGCAGCGCGCTCGCTTCGAGCGCTTCCACGACGCCGCGACGTTGCTCGCGATACCACGCCGCGTGTTCGGCGATTCCGTCCTTCGCGGCGAAAATTTGTAACGCGACCCGTTGCGCGAAGGTGTCCGCGCACGAGGTGACCCACGCATGGCATTTAATCGCCGCATCGATAAAACGCTCCGGTCCGATGATCCACCCGAGGCGCAGGCCGGTCAAAGCGTTGCTTTTTGAGATCGAGTTGGTGACGATCGTATACGGGTAATCGCGTGCGAGTTCGGCGGCACGATCGACGAAGCACTGCTCGCGATAGATCTCGTCGTGAATCAGCCAGATCGGTTCCCCTCCGCGAGCGGCGAGCCCCGAAATGAGCCGCGCGGACTCGCTGCGGCTCAGCACGCGAGCGGTCGGATTGTTCGGCGAGCAGATGACGATCGCGCGGGTGCGATCGGTCACCGCGTCGAGGATACGCCGCGCGTCGAAAGCAAAGTCGTCCTCCTCGAGCATCGCGACGCCGCGCACCGCAACGCCTTCGAGTTTCGCCATCTTTGCATACGAAGGGAAGCACGGTTCGACGACAAGCAACTCGTCGCGTACCGGGTCGAGCAAGCTCTTGAGCACGACGTACATCGCTTCTTGCGAGCCGGTCGTCACGCAGACGTTCTCCGCGCGATCCATCTCCGGATAGCGGTAGTGCGAAGCGATCGCCGTTCGGAGTTCGTAAAGCCCGGCATTCGGCGAATAGCGCAGGCCGCGCTCGAGGCTCTCGCGCAGAGCCGCTTCTAAAAACGTGCGCGTCGGCGCGAGCGAGGGTTCGCCGAGCCCGAGATCGATCGAACTCGCGCGTTTTCGCGACGCGATCTCGCGGATCATCGAGGCGGGAATCTCCGCGACCCGAGGATTGAGCGTGAGAAAATCGTTCATACCGAGACTCCAAAATCGCGTAGCGCTCGTTCGAGGGTGGTTTTACGATCGGTCGATGCACCGCGCTCGCCGACGATCAACGCGCACGGAACGCCGAAGCGTCCGGCGGGAAACGTGCGCTCGCGTACGCCGGGAATCACGACGGCGCGCGGAGGAATCCGCCCGTGCGTCGTGACCGGCTCGGAGCCGCGCACGTCGAGAATCGGTGTGCTCGCCGTCAAGGTGACGCCGGCACCGAGTACCGCTTCGTGCTCGACCCGGACGCCCTCCACGACGATACAGCGCGATCCAATGAAGGCGCCGTCCTCGATGATGACGGGGCGCGCGTGTGCGGGTTCGAGCACCCCGCCGATACCGACGCCGCCGGAGAGATGGACGTTCGCGCCGATCTGCGCGCAGCTCCCGACCGTCGCCCAGGTATCGACCATCGTCCCCTCACCGACGTAGGCGCCGATATTCACATAGCTCGGCATCAGCACCACGCCCGGAGCGAGATAACTCCCGTATCGAGCGACCGCGGGGGGGATGGCGCGCACGCCGCGCGCCTCGAAATCGTGTTTGATCGGAAGTTTATCGAACCATGCCGGCGACTCGCCGGCGGGATCGCCGACCCAAGCAAGCTGTCGCCTCCGAAAATAGAGCAGGATCGCCGACTTCAGCCAGGCATTGGTCCGCCACTCTGCGTCGCCATCGGGTTGCGCGACCCGCAACCGCCCTTCGTCGAGCGCCGCAATCGCTTCGTCGATCGGCGCCCCTTCACTACCGCGCGGGTCGCCCTCACCTGCAGCGAGCGCTTCGATGCGCCGTTGAAGTTCTCGTTCGTCCATCTCCGCCCTCATTACGGCGCGCTTGGTAAGAAAACCGCTCCCAACGGCGAATGAAAAGCCTCCGGCTCGTTGCCGGATCGTTTCCATTGCAGCATGCAGTTCGAGGAGGATCCGTGTCCAACACGCCAGCGCAAGAGCAATGCATCGACACCATCCGCTTTCTCGCCGTCGATGCGGTGCAGCGAGCGAATTCGGGGCACCCCGGGATGCCGCTCGGCGCGGCCGCGATGGCCTTCACCCTGTGGACGCGCCACTTACGCTTCGATCCGCGCGATCCATCCTGGTTCGACCGCGACCGCTTCGTCCTCTCCGCCGGGCACGGCTCGATGTTGCTCTACGCGCTCCTCTATCTCACCGGATACGATCTCTCGCTCGCCGATATCGAAGCGTTTCGCCAACGCGGCAGTAAGACGCCGGGACATCCCGAGGTCGGCCATACGCCGGGCGTCGAGGCGACGACCGGGCCGCTGGGGCAAGGCATCGCCAACGCCGTCGGTATCGCCGTCGCCCAAGCGCATCTCGCCGCGACCTATAATCGCAGCGAACGCATTAGCGAGCACCACACGTATGCCATCGTCGGCGACGGCGACCTGATGGAAGGGATCAGCCAAGAAGCGATCTCGCTCGCCGGACATCTCCAACTCGGTCGTCTGATCGTGCTCTACGACGACAACCGCGTCTCGCTCGCCGGCCCGACCGAGATCACCTTCACCGACGATCATATCGCCCGCTTCGAAGCCTGCGGCTGGCACGTACAGTTCGTCGACATCGCCCACGGCAACGACGTCGAAGCGATCGACGCCGCGATCTCCGCGGCGAAAGCGGTCGAGGATCGCCCCTCGCTCGTTTGCGTGCGCACGCACATCGGCTACGGATCTCCGCTCGAGGATTCATTCAAAGCGCACGGCGAACCGCTCGGCCCGGAGAACGTCGCCAAGACGAAAGAGCGGCTCGGCTGGCCCCTCGCACCGCCGTTCTACGTCCCCGATGAAGCGTTGGCGTTCTTTCGCGCCTGCGGGGAGCGCGGTTCGCAGATGCATGCCGAGTGGAACGAACGCTACGATCGCTGGAAACGCGCGCATCCCGAGGCATGCGCGCAACTCGAGCGAGCGCTCCGCGGCGACTTACCGACGACGATTCCGTGGCCGGAGTTCGACGAGAGCAACGGCTCCATCGCGACGCGCGACGCCGGCGGGATCGTTATGAACGCGATCGCCGCAGCGCTCCCCGAACTCGTCGGCGGCTCCGCCGATCTCGATCCCTCGACGAAGACCTATTTGAAGGGCGCCGGAGATTTTCAACCGACGAGCTACGCCGGGCGCAACATCCATTTCGGGGTGCGCGAACACGCGATGGCGGCGATCTCGAACGGAATTGCCCTCCACGGCGGCCTCCTTCCCTTTGCGGCGACCTTCTTTAACTTTCTCGATTACTGTAAGCCGGCGGTACGGCTCAGCGCGCTCTCGCATCTCCACGAATTTTTCATCTTCACTCACGACTCGTTCTTACTCGGCGAGGACGGCCCGACGCATCAGCCGATCGAACAGCTCGCGAGCATACGCGCGCTTCCCAACGCGGTCGTCGTTCGCCCCGCCGACGCGCTGGAAGTACGAAATGCGTGGCAAGCGGCGCTCGCGGACCGCGGACGCCCCTGGATCTTCGTGCTTACGCGGCAGAAGGTTCCATTTCTCGGCAAGCGCACCGCGCCGGTCGAACGCGGCGCCTATACGCTCGTGGATTGCGAAGGAACGCCGGAGTGCATCCTCATCGGCACGGGCTCGGAGGTCGCGCTCGCGCGCGATGCCGCCGCGATGCTCGCCGCCGAAGGGAAACGCGTGCGCGTGGTCTCGATGCCCTCCTGGGAGCTCTTCGATGCACAACCCGCGTCGTATCGCGAAAGCGTCCTCCCCTCTAACGTCCGTCGACGCGTGAGCGTCGAGGCCGCGGCGACCCTCGGCTGGGAACGCTACGTCGGACTCGATGGTTTCGCATTTGGAATCGATCGCTTCGGGCTCTCGGCACCGATGGCCGACGCCATCGCCGAACTGCACTTTACTCCCGCACATCTCGCCGATCTCGTTCGGCAACGCTTCGAATCGTTTTAGGAGGTACCTCGTGCCCAACCCCATGGAACAACTTCTCGCATGCGGACAGAGCGTCTGGCTGGATAACCTGCGTCGCTCGATGTTCGCCTCGGGCGAACTCAAACGGCTTATCGATAGCGGCCTCCGTGGCATGACGAGCAACCCGACGATCTTCGAAAAAGCGATCGGAGCTGGAAATGATTACGACGAACAGCTTCGCTCGCTCGTCGGAAGCGAGCGCGACGCCGACGCGCTCTTCTGGGATCTAGCGATCGCCGATATTCGGAATGCCTGCGATGCCTTCTCCGGTGTCTACGCAGCCTCGAAGGGCGGCGACGGTTTCGTAAGCCTCGAAGTATCGCCCCTACTCGCGCGCGATACCGCGGGAACGATCGCCATGGCGAAGAGCCTCTGGGCGCGCGTCGACCGCCCGAACTTGATGGTGAAAATCCCCGGCACCAACGAAGGCATTGCGGCGATCGAAGAGTGCATCTTCGCCGGCATCAATATCAACGTCACGCTGATCTTCGCAATCGAAATGTACGAAAAAACCGCGATGGCGTACATTCGCGGCCTCGAGCGGCGCATCGACGCCGGGCTTCCGGTCGACACGATCGCTTCGGTGAACAGCGTATTCGTAAGCCGCATCGATTCGGCGATCGACAAACTCATTCAGGGACGGATCGACAAGGGCGAACGGCTCGACACCCTGCTTGGGAAGACCGGCATCGCCAATCTCAAGCTCACCTATCAAAAGTTTCTGGAGCTGTTTTTGGGCGCACCCTTCGCAAAAGCGAAAGCTGCAGGCGCCCGCGTGCAACGCCCGCTCTGGGCGAGCACCTCGACGAAAAACCCGCAGTACCCCGACCTGATGTACGTCGAGAGCGTGGTCGGCGAGCATACCGTGAACACGATGCCGCCCGCGACGCTCGCTGCATTGCTCGACCACGGACATCCGCATGCCGGCAGCGTTCTCGAGGGACTCGACGATGCGCGCGCCGTCATGGAGCGTCTCCGCGACGCCGGTATCTCGCTCTTCGACGTCACCCACGCACTGCAAGTCGAAGGCGTCTCCCTCTTCTCCGAATCGTATGCGGCGCTGCTCGGCGCGATCGTCTACAAACAAAAAATGCTTGCCGAATCGAAAGAGCGCGTCGTCACCTCGCTCGGCGATCTTCGCCCGCACGTCGAGCTCGCCGTCGAAAAAATGAACGCGGTCGAGTTCCTCAAACGGCTGTGGGCGAAAGACCCGACGCTCTGGTCCGATGCCCCCAAGCACGCCGAGATCATCAAGCACGCCTTAGGCTGGCTCGATATTCCGCAACACTTACTGGAATCGACCCCGAATCTCGCCGCATTTGCTGAAGAAATTCGTCGGCGTTTCGCGCACGTGGTCGTGCTGGGAATGGGCGGCAGCTCGCTCGCTCCCGACGTCCTGCGCGCCACCTTCGGCCAAAGAACGGGATTCCCGGAGCTTCACGTTCTCGATTCCACGGATCCCGCGCAGATCATCGCCCTCGAATCGAAGCTCGATCTCGCGCGGACGCTCTTTATCGTCGCGAGCAAGAGCGGCTCGACGACCGAGCCGAATGCGTACTTCGCCTACTTCCACGAAAAAATCACCAAACTCGTCGGCGCGGCGAAGGCCGGCTCGCATTTCGTCGCGATTACCGACGCCGGAACGACGATGGAGAGCGTTGCCAAACAGCACGATTTTCTCGCCATCTATTTGAACGATCCCAATATCGGCGGGCGCTATTCCGCGCTCTCGTATTTCGGGATGCTCCCCGCAGCGCTCTCCGGGCTCAACGTGCCGCTCCTGCTCGATCGTGCGCTCGGAGCGATGCACGCCAACGATCGCATCGTCGATCCGCGCGTCGCACCCGGCGTTCATTTCGGCGCGACGATCGGTGCGCTCGCTCTCGCCGGCCGCGACAAGCTCACGATCGTCTGCCACCCATCGGTCGCGACGTTCGGCACCTGGTGCGAGCAACTGATCGCCGAATCGACCGGGAAGCTCGGACGCGGCGTCATTCCGATCGAAGGCGAGGCACTTGGAGCGCCCGATGCGTACGCGAACGATCGCCTCTTCGTCTACGTCGGCGACACGTTGCCGAACCCCAGTAGCGAGGATCTCTCGCGTCTCGCCGCACTCGAAGCCGCCGGACACCCGGTCGTGCGATTGGCGATGAACGATCTCTACGACATCGGCGAACAATTCTATCTTTGGGAGATCGCCACGGCGGCGGTTGGCGCGCTGCTTGCGATCGACGCCTTCGATCAACCGAACGTTCAAGAGTCGAAGGACAATACCAAGAGTCTTTTGGCCGGCTACGCGCAGAGCGGGCGCATCGACGTACCCGCCCCGAATATCCGTAGCGAGAGCTTCGACCTCACGCTGCTCGCCGGAAGCGCGGGGATCGCCGAGAGCGACGCGCTCGCCGCGCTGCGCGTGCTCGTCGGGCAGATCCGGCCCGGCGACTACGTTGCGATTACGGCATATCTCGAACGCAATACCGAGCATATCGCCATGCTCGACACCCTGCGCCTGGCGATACGCAATGCGCTCCGCGTTGCGACGACCGTCGGATTCGGCCCGCGTTTTCTCCACTCGACCGGGCAGCTCCATAAGGGCGGTCCGTCGAGCGCCTTCTTCTTGCAGATCGTCGCCGACGAACCCGAAGATCGAGCGATCCCCGGCATGAACGTCACCTTCCGTACCCTACTCGCGGCGCAGGCGCTCGGCGATCTTCAGTCGCTCGACAAGCGCGCGCGCCGCGGCGCACGCGTTCATCTCAACGGCCCCATCGATGCGGCCTTACGCCGGTTCGGCGCGAGCATCGATGCTTCGTTATCCGCAACGGCGGCTAAATAACCCCTACGACGACCGATCGAGAAAGTGAGTTCACGCGTGCAAATTGGAATGGTAGGCTTAGGGAAAATGGGGGCCAACATGGTGACGCGCTTGCTGGAGCACGGTCACCACGTCGTTGCCTACGACCGCAGCCCCGACGCGGTCGCGGCCTGCGCGCGCGGCGGAGCGACCGGCGCCACGTCGCTCGCCGAGCTCGTTGCCGGGGTCACCGAGCGTCCGCGCGTCATCTGGATAATGGTTCCCTCCGGCGCTCCGACCGACCAGACGATCGACGATCTGCTCGCTCTGCTCGAACGCGGCGATATTATCGTCGATGGCGGAAATACCAATTATAAGGACGGCCTCGCCGCCTACGAGCGTGCGAAGTCGCGCGGCGTCTCGCTCGTCGATGCGGGCACGAGCGGTGGCGTCTGGGGGCTTCGGGAAGGCTACTGTCTGATGGTCGGAGGCGACGACGACGCCGTCGCTCGCTGCGAGCCGATCTTCACCAGCCTAGCACCGACCGACGGTTACGCGCATGTCGGCCCCGCCGGCGCCGGACATTTCTCAAAGATGGTTCACAACGGGATCGAATACGGGATGTTGCAAGCATACGGCGAGGGCTTCGAAATTCTCGAAAAGTCACCGTTCCCGTTCGACCTCAAGCAACTTGCTTCCATTTGGTCTCACGGAAGCGTCGTTCGATCCTGGCTTCTCGAACTCGCCGTCCTCGCGTTTCACGACGATGCGAAACTCGAAGGAATCCGTGGATATGTCGACGACACGGGCGAAGGGCGTTGGACCGTACAGGCCGCTCTCGACGAAAACGTTCCAGCACCGGTCATCACGCTCTCCCTGCTCGCGCGCTTTGCATCGCGCCAGGACGAGTCGTTCAGTGCGAAGGTGATCGCCGCGCTACGCAATCAATTCGGCGGGCACGCCGTACAACATGAAGGAAAGAATGCCTGAAGCCGTCGTAACCGCCGAGCCCTCACCCGGGCTCGAAAATCCGCTGCGCGCCCTGCTCGAGAGCGATCGCATCGAGGACCCTTGCAGCATCGTCTTCTTTGGAGCGAGCGGCGACCTGTTCAAGCGGATGTTGCTTCCAGCCGTCTACAATCTGCGCCTCGAAGGGCTCCTCCCGGCGAATTTCTCCGTCGTCGGCTTCTCCCGCTCGCCCTACACCGACGAAAGTTTTCGCGCGTACTGCAAAGAGAACGTCGACGCATTCTCACGTTCGGGGGCGGCAAAGGAATCGATGTGGAACGAATTCGCGCGTCGTATTTCCTACGTTACCGCCGACTTCGACGACAACGCGCACTTTCACGATTTACGAGCGATCCTCGAACGGAACGACAAGCAACTCGGAACTGCGGGAAATCGCCTCTTCTACCTCTCCACTCCACCCTCGGTATTTCCTACGATCGTCGAACGGCTCGCGGCGGCGAAACTCGACCCGAAATCCAACTCTGCAGGTTGGACGCGCATTATCGTGGAAAAGCCGTTCGGGACCGATCTCGCGACCGCCCGCGCCCTTCAACGCGAAATCAACGGCGTTTTTGAAGAGAGCCACATCTATCGTATCGACCACTATCTCGGCAAAGAGACGGTGCAAGATATTATGGCCCTCCGTTTCGCCAACACGATTTTCGAACCGATTTGGAACCGTCAATATATTCGCTCCGTACAAATCACCGCTTCGGAGACGCTCGGCGTCGAACAGCGCGGCGGCTACTACGAAAGCTCCGGGGCGTTGCGGGACATGCTTCAAAACCACGTCATGAATCTTCTCGCGTTGGTAGCGATGGAGCCGCCGGCGACCGCGAGCGCCGACGCTATTCGCAACGAGAAATTCAAGGTGCTCTCGGCGATGCGCGCGCTCGATATCAACCATCTCGACCGATTCGCCGCGCGCGGCCAATACGGCCCCGGCACGATCGAAGGCGAGAGCGTCCCCGGATATCGAGAAGAGTCCGACGTCAATCCGCGTTCGAATACCGAAACCTTCGCCGCGTTGAAACTCCATATCGACAACTGGCGCTGGTCGGGCGTGCCGTTCTATCTCCGCAGCGGCAAACGGCTCGCGCGAAAATCGACGGAGATCGCCGTCACCTTCGCCCCGATCCCCCATCGGCTTTTCGGCGAAGCGAGCGACGCGATCGAGCCGAACGTACTCGTCATGAAGATTCAACCCGACGAAGGGCTCTCGTTGCGCTTTAACGCGAAGGTGCCCGGCCCGAAAAACCACATCCGGGCGGTAACCATGGACTTCAACTACGGCACGGGCTTCGGCGTCGCTTCGGCACCTGCGTACGAACGATTGATCGCCGATGCGATACGTGGAGATCAGACGCTCTTCACGCGATGGGACGCCGTCGAGCTCGCATGGGAGATCGTCACGCCGGTACTCGAGCATTGGAACGCAACGCAAGACCAGAGCTTCCCCAATTATCCTGCGGGCTCCGAAGGGCCACAACAGGCCGACGTTCTTACCGCAGATGACGGGAACCACTGGCGACGGATTTAACCATGGAGAGCAGCGGCGCAATCGTCAATGTAGCCGAGATCAAGCGATCGCTCGACCAGGCGCGATGCGGCAACGGTGTCGCGCGCACGACGATGATGAACCTTATCGTCTATAACAACGAACCCGAACGCGAGGAGTGGGTCGCCCAACGCGTCGAGGGAGTCGCGAGTAAATATCCGACGCGTATCATTTTGCTCGATGGAACGACGCTCGGCGATCCGATGACCGCCTCGGTACAACCGCAGATCGGCGGGGGATCGCAATCGGAGATCGTTCGTTTCGGCATCGTGGATTGCGCGCCGCAGACCGTCCGCTCGCTCCTCGACGCATTGACGATTCCCGACGTTCCCGAAGTGCTCTGGTGGAACGGATCGACCATCGGCGTCGAGCAGCTCTTCGAGGAGCTCGCTCGATATGCGCTCCCGGCGATCGTCGATTCATCGGGGAGTTCGAGCGACCTCGAGAATCTGCGCGAACTCATCGACCTTGCCGACGCCCTCGGTGCGAGGCCGCCGATCGACCTCGCCTATCTTCGCATTCGACCGGTTCAAGAAGTCCTTGCCGGCTTTTTCGATGATTCGACGCATCGCAAGAGCCTCGCGGAGATCGAATCGCTCGAAATCGATGCCGGTTCGTTCGCCGAGGCAATCTATCTTCGCGCGTGGCTCGGACGCGTGCTCCGTCGCACCTTCGAAGGGCGCGCTTTCCGCTTTACCCATACGGGACAAGTGCGCCGCGTCGCGCGCTGCCGCGTTACGGGTGGCGACTGCGCGTACGAGTTCGTTTTCGACGAGCCTTCCCACTGCGCGCACGTCACGGCTGGGATCGGAGGAATCACGGAGGCGTCCTCGCTCCCATTCGTTCCACTCGACACGATGTCGCTCGTTGAAAAGGCATTGCTTTCGGGGCGCATCGATCCGCATTATCGCGAAATTCTCGGTATCGTCGCCACGCAATTCAGCGCGGGTGCGCCCCTATGACGGGAGTTCGCGAAGTTCTGCCCAGCCCGGAGGCACTCGCCGAGCGACTCGCCGATTTTGTGGTGGAGAGCGTCGGCGAGGCACAGGGCCTCCGCGGAACGGCATCGCTCGTGCTCGCCGGCGGAACGACTCCTCGCGCCGCATACGAGCTGCTCGCGCGAGCGCCCCGCCGCAACGCCATCGACTGGACGCGCGTCGCAATGCTTTTCGGAGACGAACGGTGCGTGCCCCCCACCGATGCCGACTCGAATTATCGCATGGCCCACGAAGCGCTTTTGGCGCACGTTCCGTTGCGCGCATCCTCGATTCTACGCATGCGCGGTGAAGCCGATCCCGCGATCGCCGCCGCCGAATATGCGGCCCTGATCCGCGAGCGCTTCGGCGCGATGCCGCGCTTCGATCTCGTTCTCTTAGGAATGGGCCCCGACGGCCACACCGCCTCGCTCTTTCCGGGGAGCGATCCGTTCGCCGACGACGAGGCTCTCGTACGCTCGGTCTACTCCGAGAGCAAGCATCAATGGCGCCTCACGCTCACGCCCTGCGCGATCAATGGCTCCCGTGCGATTGCAATCGCACTAGCGGGCAACGAAAAAGCTGCGGCCTTCGCCGCAGCATCGCGCGGAGAGGGCGGCCCGCTCCGCTACCCGGTCGAAGCGATCGCCCCACGCGATGGTCAGTTGATCTGGTTCGTCGAACGGAGCGTGCTCGGCTGAACGATCTCGACGGGACGCCGCCGATTCCATTGCTCTAACTCGCGCCCGTAGAGTACCGCGACCCGTTCGGAGATGCTGCGTTGCATCGCCGTACTCATGCGTCGACGTGACGCCCCCGCTTCGATCATTGCGAGACTCCCGAGCCGATTTCGTCGAGTCGCACGTGATTTTTTGCAAGGATCGTGCCGCTCGCCTGTTCGATCTCGACCACGGCAATATTGAGGTCGGTCTGCGCCTGTAGTTCGGCTCCGCGCGCCCGTTCGAGTTGTACCTGCCGCTGCAACACGAGAAAGGTCGTCGAGGCGCCGTTTTTATATTTGCGTACCTCGGATTGATAGACCGCCTGAGCGGCGATACGCGCCGCACGCGTCGCCGCCAAGCGAGCGAGGGCGGAACGATAGGCTTGCAGCGCATTCCGATTTTCAATAACGATTTCGTTGACGACCCCCTTGGATTGCAGCGCCGCGATTCGTGCTTTTGCTCGAGCCGTCTCGAGAGCGGCGTGCGAGCGACGATGGCCGAAGGTGGTCGAATAGGTTATTTGCGCGTTGTAGACCGGAAAACGACCGCCCCAGAGATTGTGGTACGACTGCGCCATCGAGCCCGCTAAATATCCCGGCACCGGGATTGCCGGCCCCGAACCCAGTGGGTTCACGTTTGTGGGAATCCCGGCGAACCCGTTGCTTTGGTATCCCAGCGTGAGGTCGATCTTCGGAAGGACGCCGTTCTTGGCAGTCGCCAAGGCGATGGCGGCCTCATCTCTCGCCGCCGAACTCTGAGCGATCTCCGGACGATCGTGCAAGGCTCGCGCGACCAGTGCGTTCAACGTCGCAACTTTTGGCAAGGAGCGCGCCGGCGAGGTCGGAACGAGATTCGCCAACCAAATGGGATCGTTGTTTTCGCTGAGAATCTGCGACTTCAGCAAATTTTGTAACGCGGCTACCTGCTGGAGCGCGCTATCGCGCGTCGCGCGAAAACTCTCGACCTGCGAATGCGCTTCCGTTCGTTCTATCGGCGCCGCGGCGCCGCGTGCGACGAGCCGATCGACGCTGCCTTCTTGGAGCTTCGCTTCGCGCAAAGCGCTCTGCGCGATGGCGACGCTCCTCCATGCGGCGACCAATTGCCAATAGCTCGATTCGACCGCCGCAATCGTAGCGGCGGCCTGCGTCCGCGCCTGGGCGCGCGCCGCGCGCGAGCCGACGACGGCGAGTTGCAGCTGCTCCTTTGCCGGATTCATTCCCAAACCGCGTAATAACGGTTGGTCGAGGGCGACGTTCAGCGAGGTCGCGTAACTCGGATTGAAAGCGTTGATGAAGGTGTTATCGATCGTTTTACTCTGCGAGAGCCCGACGCTGACGCTCTCTCCGGCCGGCAAAAGCGCGCTCACGGCCCCTCCGAGTTTCTGCTGATTTTGGACGATCGGGCTAAAATTCGGGCCGGCGAAGAACGCGTTGGTCGGCGCCTCGTTCAGATGCGTGACCGAGGGAGCGATCTGGAATCGCAGGTCGAAATTTCCCTTCGCCGCAACCACGGCGTAGCGAGCGATTTTCACATTTTCACCGGCGATCGCAAGGTTGGTATTCTTACGCAACGCCATTGCGATCGCATCGTGGAGGCGAATGCCGACGAATGGTTGCCCGGTAATCCCGACGATCTTCGACGATACGCTAGGGAGCGCCGGTGCGCGATAACCGCGCGCGACCGTCGGGATTTCGGGCGCGCCCTTCGGGGCGGCCACCGCCCAAAGCGGGTTCGCCGAGATTCCGGCGACGATGCCGAGAATCGCCGTACGACGCACGAACTGATACATCATCAAAACTCCTATTCCACTGCGACCGCGGCGACCCGCGGCTTTCTAAGTAAAAGGACGAGCGGAGCGAGCCCGATCGTCATGATCGCGACCCAGCGCGACGTGTCGGCATACGAAAGCACCTGTGCCTGCGCGCCGACCATGTTTTCAAGGCGGATCAAGGCCTTCGTCGAGTGCTCGCCGCCTTCGCGCTGAAGGTAGAGCGCGGTCGCCGGACGTCCGAGCGTTTCGACGCCGGCGATCTGTGCCTGATGGTAGGTGATGCCGCGCACCAATATCGTCACCAAAATCGCCGTGGCGACGCTTCCACCGACCTGGCGCGATAGATTAAAAAACGCGGAGGTCGAGGCGACGTCTTTATCTGCGACTCCGCCGATCACGGCGATCGAGAGCGGCACGAAGATCTGCGAGAGGCCGATGCCGCTGACGATCAACGATAGGGTGAGCGTCCCAAATTGCGATTCGGGGGTCGTCACTCCCGCCAACAACCAATTCGAAATACCGAGCAGCACGAACCCGATCCCCGTGGATATGCGAACGTCGACAATCCCGCGCCCTGCGAGAGCGGCGGTCAACGGGGTAAAAACCATAACGGCGAGTGCACGGACGAGAATCGTAAGCCCGGAAAGCGTTGCCGTAAAGCCGAGCGAGTTTTGGAGATATTGCGGTAACACGAGAATGGAACCGTAGAGGCTAATGCCGAGCACCGCCCCGAGAACGCTACCAACGGCGACCTGTCGAATTTTCAGCACGTGAAGATCGACGACCGGCGTGCGCGAGCGCAACGTCCAAAGGACGAACGCAACGATGCCGACGACGGCGAGCACCGAAAAGGTCCGGATCGCCATATTGCTGAGCCAATCGTACTGCTGGCCTTGGTCGAGGACGTATTGCATCGAACCCAATCCCAGCGCCAACAACGCTAAGCCAAACCAGTCGAGCGCCATCGCGCGAGGTTTCGCAGGATTACGCATATAGAGCATCGTCAGCGTCGCCGCAAGAATGCCGACCGGGAGATTGATAAAGAACGCCCAACGCCAGGTGAAATTATCGGTGATAAAGCCTCCGAGGACCGGGCCGAGCGCGGGACCGACGATCACACCCATCGCGAAGATTCCCTGGGCGCGGCCCTGTTGGCGCACGCCAAATATATCGCGAAGGATCGCTTGCGAGGTCGAAATCAATCCGCCCCCGCCGAGTCCTTGGACGATCCGCCAAAAGACCAACGATCCGAAGGAGGGAGCGAGCCCGCACATGAGCGATGCGACGGTAAAGATCACGATCGACGCCGTAAAGTATTGGCGACGTCCGAAGCGACCCTGCAACCACGGAGTAATGGGGATGACGATGACGTTGGCGATAATATAGCCCGTGACGATCCACGCACCCTGATCGACGGCGACTCCGAAATTGCCTTGAATATTCGGTAACGCAACGTTGACGATGGTCGTATCGACGATTTCGAGGAGCGTCGCAGTAATTACCGCGACGGTAATCACCGCGAGTCGCCAGCCGTGTTCGACGAGCGGCGACTCGCTCGTCTGCCGCGAATCCGCCACTAGCGAACCTTTACATCCGCTTCAACGCTCATTCCCGGACGCAACGGCATCTTCGGATTCATATCGTCGATGGAGATGCGCACCGGAATGCGTTGCGTCACTTTTACGAAGTTCCCAGTCGCGTTTTGGGACGGAATTAACGCGTAGGTATTCTGCGATGCCGGGTTGATCGAAATCACGTGACCGTGAAAGGTATGTCCCGGATAGGCATCGACGAAGATATCGGCCTCTTGTCCGACGTGAATCGCACCGACCGCCGTCTCCTTGTAGTTCGCCGTAACGAAGATATCTTTCGAGGGAATCACGGTCATCAAGTTCATGCCGGCGCTTACCGTCTGGCCGATCTGGGCGCTTTTCTCGCCGACGTAGCCATCGATCGGCGAATAGATGCGCGTGTATTGAAGATTGAGTTTCGCGAGATCGAGCGCCGCGCGCGCCGAGACCACCTGGCTCGAGTCGCTCGATTGGGCGAGTTTTCCTTGCGCCGTCGTGACGCCGCCCTGGGCGCCGGCGATCCCGGCCTGCGCGGCAACGACGCGATCGCGTGCCGCGCGAACGCCGTCGCGCGCCGCTCCGACGTTCGCCTTCGCCGAGGCGAGTTGGGCCGCCGCAGCGCCCTCTTCGGCGAGCGCCGAATCGAGTTCCTCACGCGCGACATCGCCGGTGCGCACCAACGAACGAGCGCGCGCGAGATCGGCGGCGGCTTTCGAGTAATTCGCCTCTGCAGCGGGGACCTCGGCGAGCGCGGCCGAGAGTTGCGCCTGCGCTTGTGCGAGTGCGGCATCCGCTTGCGGTACCGATGCGACCGCACTGGCCACGCCGGCTTGCGCCTGTGCCACGCCGCCCCGGCTCTGTTCCACTAGAGTCGTCTGCGTCGAGAGCGCTTGTTCGTATTGTGCCTGGGCTTGGGCGAGGCGGTGCCGCTCGTCACGATTGTCGAGGACCACGAGGAGTTGTCCCTTACGAACGTATTGGTTGGTTTGAACGGGAATCGCATCGATTTTTTCGCCAATTTTACTCGTGATGGCGACGACGTCGGAATCGATCATCGCATCTTCGGTACCTGCATGAACCCGCGCGTACGCATACCACTTCCCGCCGATGACTAACAGGACGATGGCGAGGATCGCGCCGAGTATGCCGAAGATCACGCGCTTGCGCGGCTGATTCGAGGCGGCATCCTCCTCGGCCTCAAGGGCCTCGACCTTTGCGTTTTCGGGACTCTCTTGCAGATTCGTTGCCATTACTTGCTCCTCGATCCATTGAGAAAAATTTGAATGTACGTCCGTAGTGCGTACTCGGGCTCCGCGTAAAATCGAACGCCTGGGTACTTCTGTCGTCCCATCACGTGGGCGAAGATCATCGATCCGAAAACAGCGGCGAGGTCCTCGGGGTTGCCGACGAGTTCGCCGCGTTCGACACGCGATGCCATAAATGCAACGAGCGCCTCGCGGACCGCATTTTGGGGACGCCAGGTCGCAGAGCCGTAGACGTTGGCCTCGTAATCGTCCTCGACCATCGACCAGCGAACCATGTCCCGCATATTCCACAGGCGTTCCATGAGAAAGTTGCCGATCGTCATAAGATCGCCTTCGACCGAGCCTCGCAGCGAGACGGTGTATTCGTCGATCGAGGTACTCGGACAACAATACTCGACGAGTTCGAAGAGCAGTTTTTCCTTCGTTCCGAAATGCCGAAAGAGCGTGGTTTCGTTAACGCCGGCGACTTCGGCGATCTCGCGAGTCGTGGCAGCACGCTTTCCCTTCCTCGCGACGACTTCTCGCGCGGCATGAAGGATGCGCTCGCGCGTCGCATCGGCTCCGGCCGTGCGGCGCTCGTCGGGTCGGCTCGTTGCTACATGCGTACTCACGATCCCCCCGTAAAGACGGAATTCGAGATCGGAACGTTCATCTGATAGGTTCCGTAGGTCGCGTGCGACGTCGCGCGCACGCGAAAATTAATCTCCGCACTTTGTTCGGCGAGGACGTCGTACCCGTGCTCGCGGCGATACCACTGACGCATCGATATCGTGCCGCCGTTGCGATAATGCCACGTCATTTCGACGAGTTCCCACGTCTCGGGATCGACGATCGCGTGTGCGTACGCGAGAATATCGCTGTACTGTCGAGGAGCGACTTTTAATACATAGACGGGGCGACCGCTCCATTCGCGCGTACCCTCGTACGAAACGACGTTATCCTTCGACCACGCACCCGGGTCGCCGACGTTATTGAAGATTTTCGAGAACCCCGCCGCATAGGCCGGAACGCGGTCGAAGACGACGACGAACTTGCTCGGCCGCTTGTAGTACGACGTTCCGTCGAGGGTCGGCGAAAGGAAAGGAAACGAAAACATCCGCGTCGTCACGTGGACGCGCACGCGGTAACTCCGCAACCCGGGATTTCTGTCGAGCATCTTATCGACGATCGCCGCCGCGCTCATCGGGCGCAGGGTGGGTTTCGGCGAGGGCGCGGAGAGGGCGAGCAGCCCCGGCAGGAGGGTGAGAACGAGGAAAAACCGCGCGATCATGCCGCGTTGTCTCCATCGACCTCGACGATGCGGTCGAGCCCGGTGAGCGCGAGCTGGCGCCGTACGTCTTCATGCGCGGTGCGAACCGAGAACTCGACGCCGTGCGAGCGGCTGCGGCGTAATAGGGCGACTAGGCTCCGCATCCGGCCGACATCGAGGCTACGGAGGTCGGCGAGATCGACGACGATCCGCTCGGTATGGCGGTCGACGACCGCATCGATGTGGGCCTCATCGCGCGCGACATCGAGAAGATCGCTCGCAAACATCTGAACTTTGCTTATTTTTGTTTTCATGGTTTCAACGCAAGCATGTACTTGCATGAGGAGAATAGCCTATCCCGGAGCTGCCTGCAAGTGCTTACACGCACTCTTAACCCATCGTGCGAGCGAGGGTTGCAGGGCCCGGCCTGGAAGCGCCCCGGCAGCATGGAGAGCTCGCAGCTTCAGGAGTACGCCGGACGCGCCGGGCTCGTTCGGGCCTCGATCCTCTGGGATCCCCTGAGTCCCGGCGGGCGGGCGGCCGCGCTCGATGCTGAGCGCTGGATCTACCCTGCGAGCACCATTAAAACGCCGCTCGCCGCTGCCGCCCTCCTTCTGGTCGCACGTGGCGAACGAAGCCTTGAGGAGCGCCGCCCCGTCAACCCCGCGAACCTGACACTCAACGACGCCCCCTCGCCGATCGAACCCGGGTACCCCGCGAGCCTCGACGAGCTCTGCCGATACGCCGTCGACCGCTCCGATAACGTCGCGACCAACGAACTCTTCGACCGGCTCGGCCGCGAGCGAGCGACCTCGCTCGTACGCGAGGAACTCGGTCTCGAGGCAACGGGCTTCTATCGCAAGCTCTCCGGAAGCGATCCGCTCATCGCCGACCCGGAGTGGGACGGCGAGCATCGAAACGCACATCCCGTGCGCGACGCCGCCCGGCTCTTTCTGGCAATCGCCGAACGGAGATTCCCAGGCGCCGCGCTCCTCGAAGGGTGGCTCGCCGCGCAGCAGTGGAACGACAAGCTCAGCCTCGGCCTCGCCCCCGGCGACCGATTCGCCCATAAGACCGGCGACACGAGCGAGGTGAGCCACGACGGGGGAATTCTCACGACCGTCGACGGGCGGCGGGCCGCGCTCGTCGTCTACACCGAGATGCCCTCGACGCCGGAGAACAACGCGCGATTCGGCACGTTCATGCGCCTGCTACGGGATGAGGCGTTCCGCGATACTCCGTAGGTGCTCCCGCGCCGCGCTCGCCGCCGCACTCGGCTCGCGACCGGCGACGCGCCGTCCGCTGACGAACGTGCCCTGCACCCACGCATCTTCGCCGCGATAGACCAGCGCGTTCACCGCCGGCGCCCAGGGGTCGATCCCGCGAGCATCGAGGACGACGAAATCGGCGAACGCACCCTCTTCGAGCCGTCCGGCATCGACACGCAGCGCGCGCGCACCGCTCGCCGTCGCCAGATCGAACGCCGCGCGCGCTCCAAATGCCGCCCCGTCGGTCCGCGCGATCTTCTGCAGCAGCGACGCGGCGCGCATTTCGTCGATCGCCGACGGCTTCACGTCGGCATCGGTGCCGAGCCCGAGCGGCACGCCGAGCGCGTGCAGGCTCGAAATATCGCAGATGCCGTCGCCGAGATATTGATTCGTCATCGGATTATGAATGACGCGCGCGCCGCGCTCCGCGAGCAGTCGCTTCTCTTCGTCGTCGATGTAAATGGCGTGCACCGCAACGCAGCGTTCGTTGAGCGCGCCGAGCCGGTCGAGGAAGCGGATAGGGGTGACGCCGTGCTCCCGCAACGTCGCCTCTCCTTCGTATGCCGCCTCCGCAACGTGCACGTGCAACATGCAGTCGTATTCGGCGGAAAACGCCGCCGCGGCTTCGATCATCGCCGGCGAGGCGGCGTGCAAGGAATGCGGCGCGACGCAAAAGTGAATATCGGAATGGCGGGAAAGCAACGCTTCGCTCCTCGACCGCGCGTCGGCGATCGTTTCTCTATAGGCGTCGGGAGCGTACGCCGCATCCATCCACGTCCGCGCGAATACCAGCCGAATTCCGGTCTCGCGAGCGGCCCGGATCGCCGCTTCGGCGCGAGCGTTTCCCTCCCCATTGAGATAGAAGAACTCGGCCACTGTGGTAATACCTGCGGCGAGCATCTCGCTAAAGGCAAAGAGAAAGACCCAGTAGATATCATCGGGGGTTAATTGCGGTACGACGCGATAGAGCGCATCGCTGCGCCACCGGTCGAATCCCCAATCGTCGGCCCAGCCGCGCAAGAGCACTTGATAGGCGTGGCTATGCCCGTTGATAAAGCCCGGAATCAGCACGCGATCCTCGGGAAAGCGACGGGTCGGCGTTCCGTGATGCGCCGCCTCAAGCGCGAGCGTTTTCGCATCGCCGACTTTTGCAAAACGGCCGTTCTCGACGAGAAAGCCGATCTCGCACCGCTCCTCGCCGCCGACGATCGCACGAGCGGCGATAAAAAGTTCGCTCATCGTACGATGCGCCCGGAACGAACGACCGTACGCGCGAGATTACCGCCGTGCAACCACCCGAATTCGTCGGGCTCCGCGATTCCCAGGGCAACGATATCGGCATGCCCGCCGACGCGCAGCACGCCGCGGTCGACGCGAAGGCTCCGCGCCGCCTGACGCGTTACGGCGTCGAGTGCCTCGGCGGCGCTCAATGCGAAGATCTTTCTTCCGAGGTACGCTACGTGCTGGAGGTTGAGGCACGGCGAGGTTCCCGGATTATAGTCGCTCGCAAACGCAACGCGCCCGCCGCGTTCGAGGACGGCGCGCACGGGAGCGTGCCGTTCCAAGCCGAGGTAGTCGATCGTCGCCGGGCAAGCGACGAGTACGCTCTCCCCACCGGCCAAACGTTCGACGTCGCCGTCGGTGATGTAATTGCCGTGGTCGATCGCATCGACTCCGAGGGCGAGGGCCATGGTCGCCGCACCGCCATGTTGCATTTCATCGCAATGGACGCGCAACCGCAGCCCCTCTCGACGCGCGGCCTCGAGGTAGCGTTCGGTTTGCGACGCCGAAAAAAAGCCCGGCTCGCAGAACGCATCGGCAGAGCGCGCGCCATGAACCCTCGCGAAGGGCAAGCACTGATCGATTAAATAGTCGACGTACCCATCGGCATCGGGAAACTCCGGTGGGACCGCGTGCGCGCCGAGAAAGGTCGGCAAAATCCACGGAAGCCGCTCGTCGGATGCCGCGCGTGCGAGCAGATCGAGTAACTCCAGCTCACCGGGGCGATGCAGCGCATATCCCGTCTTCACTTCGGCGGTCGTCGTTCCGTGTGCGAGCATCGCTCGCAGGCGCGGCTCGACATCGCCGGACCAAAAACGCTCCGGTGCCAGCAACGCTTCGCGCGTGCGCGTAACGGTATAGAGCATCCCCAACGGAGAGGGCTCGTGTCGCAGACGCGCTTGAAAATCCGCTTCGCGATTTCCGGAGAAGAGCGGGTGGGTATGTGCGTCGACGAACCCGGGAGCGAGGACGGCGTCGGGGAGATCGAGGAGCTCGCAATCGAAGCCGCTCGCCGCGCGCTCCACCTCGACCCGCTCGCCCATTGCAGCAATGCGCCCGTCGCGCACCAAGATCGCGCCGCGTTCGACGAACCCAAGATCCTCGAAGGTAATTCCCTGCTGCGGAGCCTCGGTATCGCAGGTCAAGAGCGCGGCGCCGCGCAGCAAGAGCGGCGGCGCACCCGCTAGAGCCGCCAATCGATGCCCTTCTCATCGGCGGTCTCGATCGCCGTTTCGTACCCGGCATCGGCGTGACGCACGACGCCCATACCGCAGTCGGTGGTGAGGACCGCGCCCAAGCGCTCTTCCGCGTCGCGCGAACCATCGGCGACGACCACCATGCCCGCGTGCAAGCTATACCCGATGCCGACGCCGCCGCCGTGGTGAAAGCTCACCCAATGCGCGCCCGCTGCGGTATTGAGCATCGCGTTGAGAATCGGCCAATCCGCGATGGCGTCGCTTCCGTCACGCATGCCCTCGGTCTCTCGATAGGGCGAGGCGACGCTCCCCGTATCGAGATGATCGCGCCCGATGACGATCGGCGCCGAAAGTTCTCCACGACGCACGAGATCGTTGAACGCGAGTCCCGCCTTCGCTCGATCTCCGTAGCCCAACCAGCAGATGCGCGCGGGCAAACCTTGGAAGGCGATCCGTTCTCGCGCCATCGTGAGCCACCGATGGAGATGCGCGTCGTCGGGGAAGAGCGCCAGGAGTTCGCGATCGCAGCGAGCGATATCAGCCGGATCTCCAGAGAGCGCGGCAAAACGAAACGGCCCGCTCCCACGGCAGAAGAGCGGCCGGATAAATGCCGGAACGAAGCCCGGAAAATCGAAGGCGCGTTTGACGCCGGCCTTCTTCGCCGCTTCGCGCAGGTTATTTCCGTAATCGAAGACCACCGCACCGGCGTCGAGAAATTGCAACATCGCTTCCACGTGTCGGCCGGCAGTCTCGTAACTGCGCCGTTCGTACTCCGCCGGATCGCTCGCGCGCAGCGCGTCGGCCTCGGCGAGCGTCAGCCCCGATGGAACGTAGCCGTTGAGCATATCGTGCGCGGAGGTTTGATCGGTCACGGCATCGGGGCGCAGCCCCGCTGCAAAGAGCGCGGCAAATTCATCGGCGGCATTCCCTTGGTATCCCACCGAGATCGCCTCTCCGTCTCGCCGAGCGCGTTCGACGCGGGCGAGCGCCTCATCGCGCGAATCGACGACGAGATCGAGGTAGCGCAGATCGCGGCGGCGCTCCAAGCGCGCGCGGTCGACGTCGACCACCAACGCGATGCCCTCGCACATCGTAATCGCGAGCGGCTGCGCGCCGCCCATGCCGCCGATACCCGCCGTGAGCGCGACGCGGCCGCGCAACGTGCCGCCGTAATGTTGGCGCGCGAGCTCGGCGAACGTTTCGTAGGTGCCCTGCACGATGCCCTGAGTGCCGATGTAGATCCACGACCCGGCGGTCATCTGCCCGTACATCGTAAGCCCTTGCGCCTCGAGCGAGCGGAAGGTCTCCCAATCGGCCCACTTCGGAACGAGATTGCTATTGGCGATCAAGACCCGCGGCGCGCGTTCGTGCGTCTTCCAAACGGCGACCGGTTTGCCGCTCTGCACCACCATCGTTTCGTCGCTCTTGAGGCGACGCAACGTGCGAACGAGCGCATCGAACGCTTCCCAAGAGCGCGCCGCGCGCCCGCTACCGCCGTAAACGACGAGGTCGTCGGGGCGCTCGGCAACCTCGGGATCGAGATTGTTCATCAGCATGCGCAACGCGGCTTCCTGCGGCCATCCCAGACAGGTCAACTCCGAACCACGCGCGGCCCGTACCGGCCGTGGCCCCGATAACGTCATACTCATGCGCTTCTCCTTTTGTTACTCCGATGTTGCTCGAGCGAAAATTTCTGCGATCGCGCCCGAGCGAACGAGCTCGCGTGCCGCAAGAATATCGGGTGCGGGCGAGCGGTCGTCGGTGAGCGGCAGTATCGTTCGCCGCGCGAGCGCGTAGAGTTCCTCCGTCGCGCGAGCACTTCGCAACGGTCGACGAAAATCGGTCGCCGCGAGCGCGCCGAGCAATTCGCATGCGAGGGAGCCCTCGACGTTGTCGAGCACCCGCACGAGATTGTTCGCCGAGGTCATGCCCATGCTGACGTGATCCTCTTGCCCGGCCGAGGTCGGAATGGAATCGACGCTACTCGGCCACGCGAGCGCTTTATTATCGTTGACGAGTGCCGCCGAGGCATACTGCACGATCATCAATCCCGATTGAAGCCCGCTCTTGCGAGCGAGAAAGAGCGGAAGGTCGCGGTCGCCGGCGTTCAAGAGCAAATACAGGCGTCGCTCGGAGATCGATGCGATCTCGCAGATCGCCATTTTCAAAAAGTCGATGGCGAGCGCGATCGGCTCTCCGTGAAAATTTCCACCGCTCAGAAACACGCGATCTTCGGGGAAGACGAGCGGGTTATCGGTGACCGAATTCGCCTCCACTTCGGCGACCGAGCGCGCGTGTTCGATCGAATCGCGAACCGCTCCGTGCACCACAGGAATGCAGCGGAACGAATACGGATCCTGGACGCGGCCGCAGGCTCGATGCGATTGCATGATCTCCGAACCTTCGAGGAAACGACGCAAACGAGCAGCGACGATGCGTTGCCCGCGGTGGGGACGTAGCGCATTGATGCGCCGATCGAAAACCGCGTCGGTTCCGAGATAGGCCTCCAGCGACATCGCCGCAATAAGGTCGGCGCTGTCGGCGAGCCGTTGCGCGCGCAGTAGCGAGAGCGCGGCGATGCCGGTCATCACCTGCGTTCCGTTGATGAGCGCGAGCCCTTCCTTCGCGCCTAAGACCACCGGCACCAAGCCCGCTTCGGCGAGCGCTCGCGCGGCGGGCATACGCTCGCCGCGATAGAGCGCTTCGCCTTCACCGATCAACAAAAGCGACATGTGGGCGAGCGGCGCGAGATCTCCGCTCGCGCCCACGGAGCCCTGCATCGGTACGACCGGCGTGACCCCGCGGTTGAGCGTTTCGACGAGCAGCGCGAGCGTCGCCGGTGCGATTCCCGAATGCCCGGCGGCGAGCGAATTCACGCGCAGCACGCCGGCGGCGCGCACGTATCGTTCTTCGAGCGGAGCGCCGGTCCCGGCGGCGTGACTGCGGACGAGATTCAACTGCAGGAGCGCCGCATCGGCGGGATCGATCTGCACGTTGGCGAGCCGACCGAACCCGGTGGTCACGCCATAGATCGCATCTCCGTCGGCAAAGCGCTCCTCGACGAACGCACGCGCCCGCGCGACGCGAGCGTTGGCCTCATCGCTCACCCGGATCCGCGCGCCACCTTCGGCAATTGCGGCGATGCTTTCGAGCGAGAGACGACGCCCGTCGAGTTCGATGGTTGCAGGTGCCGTACTCATCGCCGCACCCTACATCCGCGACCAATCGAACGGGCGCTGCGCGACGAAAGGCGGTCCCACTTCAATGGTGATGTCTTCGTGATTGCGGAGGAGAATGTCGCGCGGCGAGCGCCCGTGCCAGATACGGCCATTCACGATGACGCGCAGGCGTTTGCCGCGCGGCGCGCGGAGCGTACCGGCGGCGCTCCAACTCAGGCTCTGCCCCCAAACGTCAAAAAATTCACCGAGCGTAAACGGGCGTTTGCTCGGCGATTCGATGTGAATGATCCCGGTCGCATCGTGCGTGTGAAGCCAGTAGAGACACGGGGGATTTACCGCCGGAATACCGATATACGCCGGCACGGTTACGGGGTGACCGCGGTCGACGAGCTGGAGATGGCTGTGAATGTGCAGCACGACGCCCTCGGTCGCATCGCACCGGATACCGTCGATCGGAAGACCGCCGAAGAAACTCATCGCCGGTCTCGGCGCGAGCAGCGAGAGCGCAAGCCCGGTGAGGGCGGCGAACATCGTCAAACGTTTCATCGACGCCTAGCCTTCGGCGCTCCGAATAAATAACCTCATGTCGGCTGCCCATCGTAGTGGCGAGCGATCTCGGCGAGCAAGCGACGCATAGCGAGCAGCGCGCTCGGCGGCCCAAGGAGCCGGGCCTCGCCGCCCCAGCCGAGCACCCAACGCAGCAACTCATCGAGGTCGGCGACGCGCAACCGAAGGTCCACGCCCCCCTCCTCCCCTTGAAGGACGTCGCGATCGAGTCGCGACGAGGCCGCGACCGCCGCCTTTGCGATCCGTGGGTCGAAGCGAACGACGACCTCGTGCGCCGCATCGCCGGTCATGAGGCCGGAGATCGAACTCGACATCCATTTTTCCATATCGAATTCGGCGGGGCGCTGGTAGGTACGCGCCGTTAATCTCGCCGATTCGATACCGTCGAGGGCAAAGGTTCGGCGCGCGCGCCGCATGCGGTCGTAGCCGACGCAGTAATAGCGCCCTCCCCCGACGATCAGCCCATACGGCTCGATATCGCGGGTGCTTCTTTTTCCGTATCGATCGACGTATTCGATCGTCACGACGCGTCGGTCGCGCTCGGCGGCAGCGATCGTTTCACGGACGCTCTCCGTTCGCTCGTCGAGTTGTGCGCGCGGCAACGGCATGCCGATCGAGAGAGAGCTCGGCTCCGCTCCCTGCCCCTCTCCCGAGCCGACGACCCGGCGCGCAAGGGTATCGACCGCTTCGCCGACCGATCCTCCGAGCGATTTCGCTAGCGAACGAAGTGCTACGAGCCCGAAGATCTCGCCGCGATCGAGCTTGAGCGCGCGCAGCGAATAGCCGTCGACGAAGCGGTAGACGCCGCGCGTGCGGTCGTAAAACCATGGGAAATTTGAGTCCGCGAGCACTGAGAGATAGCGACGCAGGGAGCGAGGGCTCGGCAAGGGGCCGTCCTGCGCGATCCGTTCGCGCAGGCCCTCAAACGAGTGGCGCCCCTCGTCGAGCGCGCCGAGAAGACGCACGAGGAGCACCGACTTCGCATCGACTCGAGCCACCCTTGGTTGGGGAGCCGGCTATGCGTGCGCGGCTTCGGCCGGCGGTGCCGTCGGCGGTTCGACCGACGGAATCTTGCTGAAGCGTAACTTCTCCGCGCTTTCGGGATCGACGTCGGCGAGAATGGTATCGCCGGCACCGAAATTCCCGCGAATCATCTCCTCGGCGAGTTCGTCCTCGACGAGCCGCTGAATCGCGCGACGGAGCGGACGCGCGCCGAACTGCGGATCCCAGCCCTTCTTCGCCAATACCGCCTTCGCGGCTTCGGTGACGCGAAGGTGCATGTCTTGCGCCTTTACCTCGCGCATGACTTTCTCGAGTTCGAGCCCGACGATCTCTTCGATCTGCTCGCGCGTGAGTTGGTGGAACACGACGAGCTCGTCGATGCGATTGAGGAACTCGGGGCGGAACGATTGCTTGACTTCTTCAAGCACCTTGCCCTTCATGCGCTCGTACGCCTTGTTGCCTTCGTCGGCATCGAGCTTCTGCGGGCGGAAACCGATATCGGTGGTGGTTTGCATTCCCGTCGCGCCGATGTTGCTGGTCATAATGACGACGGCATTTTTGAAATCGACCTGTCGCCCTTGGCTGTCGGTCAGGCGCCCGTCGTCGAGCATCTGTAACAAGAGATTGAAGACATCGGGGTGCGCCTTCTCGATTTCGTCGAGCAGCACGACGGCGTATGGCCGCCGACGCACCGCCTCGGTGAGTTGCCCGCCTTCTTCGTATCCGACGTATCCCGGAGGCGCTCCGACCAACCGCGAGACCGAATATTTCTCCATGTACTCCGACATATCGATGCGAATCATCGATTCCTCGTCGTCGAAGAGAAACTCCGCCAGGCTGCGCGCGACCTCGGTCTTGCCGACGCCGGTGGGGCCGAGGAAGATGAACGAACCGATCGGGCGATTCGGGTTCTTCAATCCGGCGCGCGAGCGACGAATCGCACGCGTGATCACCTCGATCGCTTCATCTTGACCGACGATGCGCTTGTGCAACGACTCCTTCATTTCGAGGAGCTTCTGCGTTTCGGCCTGCGCGAGACGATTGACCGGAATTTTCGTCCACGACGACACGATGTGCGCGATATCGGCTTCGGTAACTTCGAGCTTGCCTTCGCTCGCGGCGCGCGCCTCTTTCCAATCGTGTTCGAGCTTCCCGCGTTCGAGCCGCATGCGCTCCTCTTGTTCGCGCAACGCCGTCGCGCGATCGAACTCGTGCGCCTTTACCGCGTTCTCGCGCTCGGCAACCACATTGCGGATCTGGGTATCGAGTTCGCGCAACTCGCGGGGCGGTAACGTCGCCTGCAAGCGTACGCGCGAACCGGCTTCGTCGATGAGATCGACCGCCTTATCGGGCAAGAAACGATCCGTGACGTAGCGATCCGAGAGTTTCGCCGCCGCAACGAGCGCTTCGTCGGTGATCCGCACTTTATGGTGCTGTTCGTATCGTTCGCGAAGCCCCTTGAGAATCTCGACGGTTTCATCGAGGCTCGGCTCGCCGACCATAACCGGCTGGAAACGACGTTCGAGCGCGCTATCTTTTTCGATATATTTGCGGAACTCGTTGAGCGTGGTCGCGCCGATACACTGCAATTCGCCGCGTGCGAGGGCGGGCTTGATGATGTTGCTCGCGTCGATCGCGCCTTCGGCGGCGCCGGCGCCGACGAGGGTATGCAATTCGTCGATGAAGAGAATGATCTCGCCCGCGGCGTTGCGGATTTCGTCCATCACGCGCTTCATGCGCTCTTCGAACTCGCCGCGGTATTTCGTCCCGGCGACGAGCCCCGCTAAATCGAGCGTGATGACGCGTTTGTCGCGAAGCGGCTCGGGGATTTCGCCCGAGATCACGCGCTGTGCCAAGCCTTCGGCGATGGCGGTCTTGCCGACGCCGGGTTCGCCGATGAGTGCGGGGTTGTTCTTCGTGCGTCGCGAGAGAATCTGGATGACGCGTTCGATCTCGTTCGCACGCCCGATCACCGGGTCGAGCTTCCGGTCGCGCGCGAGTTGCGTGAGATCGCGCCCGTAGGTATCGAGCGTCGGCGTCTTGCTCTTACCCTTCGGAACCGGCGTCTGCCCCTCGCTGCCGAGCAACGAGGTCGTCTGCACGCGCACCTTTGCCGGGTCGACGCCAAGGTTGGCGAGCACGCGCGCGGCGACGCCTTCGCCCTCGCGAATGAGCCCGAGCAAAAGATGTTCGGTACCGATGTAATTGTGATTGAGCTGACGCGCCTCTTCAAACGCGAGCTCGATGACGCGCTTCGCTCGCGGCGTAAAGACCATCTCTTGCTGCATCGACTGGCCGCCGCGTCCGACGATCGCTTCGACTTCTTGGCGAACCTTCGCCAGATTGACGCCGAGCGATTCGAGAACTTTCGCCGCAAGGCTCTCGCCCTCGGAGATGATGCCGAGCAGAATATGCTCCGTACCGATATAATTATTGCCGAGTCGCTGCGCCTCTTCTTGAGCTAAAACGATACTCCGGCGCGCCCGCTCGGTGAACGGTTCCCACATCGACATCTTTACTCGTCTCCTCTTACTCTCTCCAACCGTAGAACGCGAACAAAGGTTCGCCCGTTACAGCCCAAAGCGTAGGCCGACGAACCCGATCGTGCTGCCGCCGTCCCTTGAGGCCTGATAGAGCCTGATCTCCAGCGAGGTGAACGGGGCGATCGGCTTGCCGGCAAAAACGGTGAAGACCGGCCCGATGGTGCGGGTCGTGCCGATCGTTCCGATTCCGACTCCGCCGCCAAAATACGCCCCGCCGAAGCCACCGCCGGTAAAGCCGCGCATCTCCGCGGTTAGGGCGAAGCCCCCATTCTTGGTGGCCGGCACGGCGAGGCTCGCCTGAAAATCGATCGGCAGCAACGGAATCGAGGGGCCGCTGCTCAGAATCGCCATCCCTCCGGTCGAGCTCGGCTGGCTCGTCACCGCCACGCCGACCGCAGCGGAGGCGCCCGCAAGCGCTACCCCGGGGGCGAGCGCAAGGAGGAAGGTGATGGTTGAGAGCAATCCAGTACGACGCATTGACACATCGACACCCTACGGCGCCTGGGTTCCGAAAGCCTATCGGTGCGTTTGTAAAGTAGAAAGAGTAGAGCCCCATGCCAACCGTCGACCAAGTTCGCGAAGCGCTCGCGGAGGTCAAAGACCCCGAACTCAATCTCGG
>JAJYRH010000010.1 GCA_021794205.1 bacterium | reverse complement strand
GTTCGACGCTCGACCACCGTGCAGGGACCGGCTTCGATCACCGTGACCGGTACGTACCGGCCGTCTTCGGTGAACACGCTCGTCATCCCAACCTTGCGGCCAAGGATGTTCTTCATCGTATCCTCGTCCTAAAAGTGTGTTATAACAACTGTGCCTAGCGTATTGCTCTTCAATCCCTACGACGCGCGACAGAAAGCCGCGGTCGACGCTAGCGCCACAACCTCGGTACTATACAGAGGAGGCGCCCCGCCGTCAAGGTATCAAAGGGGCCGAGAGCCCAAAATCGCCATTCTTCAGGAGATGAGGAACCATGCCGACGACCACCGATCGAGACGTCGAGCTCAAGCGGATCGCCGCCGAGCTCACCGCCTCCATGCTCGACAATCATAACGGGAACTGGAACGATGCCGACGTCGCCCGGGCCTTTCGAACGATTTACGAGGCGGTACGGATCTCGTAGCGCTCGCTTAGGTCGCCTTACGCTCGTTCATGGTACCGCGTACCACAGGGGCTTCGGGCCCAATCTACCTCGAGCGGCCGAGGAGCGGCGATCCCGACGAGCGTCTAGCGAGGAGAGGGTCGCCGCTCCTCGGCCGCTTATGCCGACGCTTGACTGAAGACTTCGCGCAGCGGGGCCTTTCGAACGATATCCGAGGTGCTACGGATCTCGTAGCGCTCGCCTACGCCGCCTTGCGCTGGTGCAGGGTGATCGTATTGCCGTCGGGGTCGTGAAGCTGGGAGATCCAGCAGATCGGCGTCTCGTAAGGCTCGCTAACCTCGACTCCCTGGGCGAGCAGCCGCACGCGCATCGCTGGAAGGTCGTCGATCTCCAGCGCGAGCGACCCAGCACTCCCCGGCGTACCTACCTGCGCGAAGGCGCCGATCCCGAAGGTCGTGCCGGCGATGTCGAACTCGGTCCAGGCATCCGACGCGAGGCCCGAGGGCTCGAGGCCGATCGTATCGCGATAGAAGGCGAGCGCTGCTTGCATATCGCGGACCGGATACATGATGAAGGCAATTTCACGAATGGCCATCGCGGTTGCTCCCCCTGCTTATGAAAAGGCGGCGAGCCCGGTGATCGCCTGACCGATGACGAGCAGATGGATCTCGCTCGTCCCTTCGTAGGTCAACACCGACTCGAGGTTGTTCATGTGGCGAATAATCGGATACTCCAACGTCACGCCGTTCGCCCCGAGAATACTGCGAGCGTCCCGTGCGATCGCCAAGGCCTCGCGAACGTTGTTGAGCTTCCCGAAACTCACCTGAGTCGGATGGAGTCGCCCCTCATCCTTCATGCGCCCGAGATGGAGCGCGAGCAACGTCCCCTTCTGCAGCTCGAGCAACATGTTGACGAGTTTCTCTTGCGTGAGTTGGAAGCCGGCGATGGGACGATCGAACTGCACGCGCGTTTTTGCGTACTCGAGTGCGGTTGCGTAGCAACTCCGCGCCGCCCCCATCACTCCCCAGATGATGCCGAAGCGCGCTTCGTTCAAGCACGCGAGCGGCCCGCCGAGCCCGCGCGCGCTCGGCAAACGCGCGGAATCGGGCACGCGCACGCTATCGAGAATAAGCTCGCTCGTCACGCTCGCGCGCAGCGAGAGCTTTCGGTGGATGGCGTTGGTGCTAAATCCCTTAGTCGTCGTCGGAACGACGAAGCCCGCGATGCCGTCATCGGTATTCGCCCAGACGATCGCGACGTCGGCGAAGGAGCCGTTCGTGATCCACATCTTGGTACCGTCGATCACCCAGTCCGCTCCGTCGCGACGCGCGGTCGTGCGCATGCCGGCCGGGTTACTGCCGAAATCGGGCTCGGTGAGTCCGAAGCAGCCGATCTTTTCTCCGCGCGCCATCGCCGGGAGCCATTCGTTCTTCTGCTCCTCGCTGCCGAACCGATGGATCGCGAACATCGCCAGCGATCCTTGCACAGAGGCGAAGCTACGAACCCCCGCATCGCCCGCCTCGAGCTCCATGCACGCGATCCCGTAGGCGACGGCACTCGCGCCGGGACACTCGTAGCCGTGCAAGTGCATTCCCAAAAGACCCAACGCTCCCAGCTCTCGCCCGATTTCGCGAGGAAGCGTGCCTTCTTCAAACCATCGCGCGATATTCGGCGAGATGCGATCGCGTACGAACGCCCGCACCGTATCGCGAATGAGCCGCTCCTCATCGTCGAGCAGCGCGTCGATTTCGAGAAAATCCATCGCGTCGGGCATTAACGATTGACGAAACGCATGTCGGCGTATCGTTCTCCTGCAACGGCATCGAGCGGGAAAGCGCTTTCGATCTCCTCGATCTCCGCGCGGGTAAGGTCCACCTGCAACGCGCCGAGGTTCTCTTCGAGCCTCGTTCGAGCTTTTGTCCCGGGAATAGGCACGACATCCTCTCCTTGTGCGAGTACCCACGCGAGCGCGAGCTGCGCGGGCGTGCAATGTTTACGTTCGGCGATCGCGGCGACGCGATCGACGAGTTCGAGATTTTTGCCGAAATTTTCTCCGACGAAACGCGGCGAGGTGCGGCGAAAATCGTCCGGCGCGAAATCTTGCGGGCTGCGAATCGCCCCGCTGAGAAAACCGCGCCCGAGCGGGCTGTAGGCGACGACGGCGATGCCGAGTTCGCGCGCCGCTGCGAGCTGACCGTTCCGTTCGAGGTCGCGCGACCACAACGACCATTCGTTCTGCAGCGCCGCAATCGGGTGGACTGCATGCGCGCGCCGAATATTTGCCGCGCTCGCCTCCGAGAGCCCGATGAAGCGCACTTTCCCCGCGCGTACCAATTCGGCCATCGCACCGACGCTCTCTTCGATCGGCGTCTCAGCGTCGACGCGATGTTGGTAGTAGAGGTCGATGTAATCGACCCCCAGGCGCCGGAGCGATGCATCGCAGGCCCGCCGCACGTATTCGGCACTTCCGTCGATCGAGCGCCGTTCCGGGTGAGCGGGATCGCGAACGATGCCGAATTTGGTCGCCAACACGACGCGTTCGCGCCGATCGGCGATCGCTCGTCCGACGAGGAGTTCGTTGGTGAACGGGCCGTACATATCGGCGGTGTCGAGCAGGGTTACGCCGAGGTCGAGCGCACGATGGATGGTCCGGATCGATTCGGCGTCGTCGCCGTGGCCGTAAAACTCCGACATCCCCATGCAGCCCAACCCGATCGCTCCGACGTGCGGCCCGTGTGTTCCGATGCGACGCTGCTGCACGATATTTTTAACGCTTGAGGGCCCGGCCGAGCTTTTCAAAGAGCCCTTCGATCGCTCGTGATTGTTGATCTTCAACGCGGCGCCACAGGAGGCGCCCGTCGGGCTCGGCGAGCTCGACGTCGACGCGGTGCTCAACGGTCGTTTGCTTTCCTTCGGTATGTAAATAGAAACCGTGCGTGCCGTCGACGCCTTCGTTGAGAAAGCGCCACACGATGCGCTCCTCCGGAACCACCTCATCCAAGCGCGCGTGGATGCCGAGATGCCACGCCTCGGTCCGCCCCGGCGTCAGCGGCCCTGCAGTCCGCATGAACGGTTGCGAGGCATAGGGCCAAATATGGTCGCCCGAGGTCCCCATCTGTTCGAGCAGGTGGAAGATCCGACGTTTCGTGCCGGTGTAGGTGCGAGCGTGTGAAGTATGAAGCGGCTGGGACATGCCCGCCCCATTCTCCGTCGGCATGCGCGACTCCGCGCATGCCGACGGAGCTCGCCCTAGATCTTCGGCCCGATATCTTTTTGCGCGAGTTTGTTGAGGTGCCCGATGACGACCACCGCGAGCACCGTCACGACGAGTGCATAGAGCAACTCGGCCCAAATCCCGCTCCCATTCTTCAGATATTGCCCGACGAGATCGGCGATAAATTTATTCCAGGCTCCGGCGGCGAGGAGTCCAAAGGCCACCGTCGCCAGGGAGAGTACGCCCCTCTTTATAACGTCGATCGCGCCGCCGAAGGCGCGCAAAAAAGCGGCCCGAGTTGTTTCTCGGGCCGCCCTCGATTCGCTTGCTTCGAATCGCTATGCTTTGAGTTCGATATCGACGCCGGCCGGCAGATCGAGATGCATGAGGGCATCCATCGTCTTGGGCGAGGCCTGAAGGATATCGACGAGGCGCTTGTGCGTCCGCATTTCGAAGTGCTCGCGCGACTTCTTATCGTTGTTGGTCGAACGCTGCACGCAATACCGGTTGATCTCGGTCGGTAACGGCACGGGGCCGCGAACGAACGCGCCGGTACGCTTGGCAGTCTCGACGATTCGCTCCGCGCTCTGGTCGAGGACTTGGTGGTCGTAGGCCTTGAGGCGAATACGAATCTTCTGCTTAGACATCTCTCTTCGAATCCTTCAGTTGACAAAGAACGGTTGCGCGTAAACCGCGCGAGGGAATGGCGGAGGCGAACCTACGCCGAGACGGAGGTGACGACGCCTGCGCCGACGGTACGGCCACCTTCGCGGATCGCGAAGCGAAGACCCTCTTCGCAGGCGATCGGCGTGATGAGTTCGACTTCCATCTGCACGTTGTCGCCGGGCATCACCATCTCGACGCCCTCGGGCAGCTTGATGGTTCCGGTGACGTCGGTGGTGCGGAAGTAGAACTGCGGACGATAGTTACCGAAGAACGGCGTGTGACGGCCGCCCTCGTCCTTCGAGAGGACGTAAACTTCGGCTTTGAACTTCTTGTGCGGCTTGATCGAACCCGGCTTGGCGAGCACCTGGCCGCGCTCGATATCGTTACGATCGATACCGCGGAGCAGAACGCCGATGTTGTCGCCGGCGATGCCCATATCGAGCAGCTTGCGGAACATTTCGATGCCCGTCACCGTGGTTTTGCGGGTCTCTTCTTGGAGACCGACGATCTCGACTTCCTCGCCGACCTTCACCTGGCCGCGCTCGACGCGCCCGGTGCCGACCGTACCACGGCCGGTGATCGTGAAGACGTCTTCGACCGGCATGAGGAACGGCTTGTCGGTTTCGCGCTGCGGCTGCGGGATGTACTCGTCGATCGTATCCATGAGTTTGAAGATCGGATCGGCATCCGGATCGCCACGCTTACCGCTCGAGTTGAGCGCCTTGAGCGCCGAACCGCGAATGATCGGGGTGTCGTCGCCGGGGAACTCGTACTTGCTGAGCAGTTCGCGCACTTCCATCTCGACGAGCTCGAGCAGCTCGGCATCGTCGACCATGTCGCACTTGTTGAGGAAGACGACGATGCGCGGCACGCCGACCTGGCGCATGAGCAGAATGTGCTCGCGCGTCTGCGGCATCGGGCCGTCGGTCGCCGAGACGACGAGAATCGCGCCGTCCATCTGCGCCGCGCCGGTAATCATGTTCTTGATGTAGTCGGCGTGTCCGGGGCAATCGACGTGGGCGTAGTGACGCTTCACGGTCTCGTACTCTTGGTGCGAGATCGCAATCGTAATACCGCGTTCCTTCTCTTCGGGAGCGTTATCGATTTCGTCGACGCCGCGCTTCTGCGCGAGCCCTTCGGTCGCCAGACAGTTGGTGATCGCCGCCGTGAGCGTGGTCTTGCCGTGGTCGACGTGACCGGTGGTGCCGATGTTTACGTGCGGCTTGGTACGCTCGAACTTTGCTTTAGCCATGGTGTTTTTGCGTTGTCCTCTTTCGGTGTTACCTGGTGATTGAACGCCTCGAGCTTATGCCGCCGAGGTCTTCTTGCCGGCCGCCTTCGCGACGATCTCTTCTTCGACCGACTTGGGCGCCTTTTCGTAGTGAGAAAATTCCATCGTGTACGTCGCGCGCCCCTGCGTTGCCGAACGCATATCGGTCGCGTAACCGAACATTTCGGAGAGCGGAACGTGGGCCAAAATGACCTGCGCTCCACCGGCGACTTCCTCGGTCGCCTGGATCATGCCGCGACGGCGGTTCAAGTCGCCGGTGATCGCGCCCATGTAATCCTTGGGCGTGGTCACTTCGACCTTCATGATCGGTTCGAGCAGAATCGGCCCTGCGGCGCGATTCGCTTCTTTCCAACCCATCGAAGCGGCGATTTTGAACGCCATTTCCGACGAGTCGACATCGTGATAGGAACCGTCGAATGCCGTCGCCTTGAAATCGAGCACCGGATATCCGGCCAGGACGCCGCTCTGCGCGGACTCCTCGATTCCTTGCATGACCGCTTTCTGGTACTCCTTGGGAACGGTACCGCCGACGATCTTCCATTCGAACTGGAAGCCGCTACCGGGATCCAGCGGTTCGACGCGAAGCCAAATATCGCCGTACTGACCCTTACCGCCGGACTGCCGAACGAACTTCCCTTGTTTCTCGACCGTCTTGGTGATCGCTTCTTTATAGGCGACCTGCGGTTTACCGACGTTCGCTTCGACCTTAAATTCGCGACGCAGACGATCGACGATGATTTCGAGATGCAACTCGCCCATACCGCCGATAATCGTTTGCTGCGTCTCTTCGTCGGTGCGCATGCGGAACGTGGGATCCTCTTGCGCGAGGCGCGCGAGCCCCTTACCGAGCTGATCCTGGTCGCCCTTCGTCTTCGGTTCGATCGCCTGGAAGATCACCGGTTCGGGGAAGGTGATCGATTCGAGAATGATCGGCGTCTTTTCGTCGCAGAGCGTATCGCCGGTGCGCGTGTCGGTGAGACCGACCGCCGCCGCGATATCGCCCGCGCCGATCGAATCGATATCTTCGCGATGGTTGGCGTGCATGCGCAGGATGCGGCCGATACGTTCTTTTTTACCCGAGCGCGCGTTGTACACGTAGGAGCCCTTGTTGAGCACTCCCGAGTAGACGCGGAAATACGTCAAGTTGCCGTAGGGATCGGTCGCGATCTTAAACGCCAACGCCGAGAACGGCTCCGCGTCGTCGGGTTTGCGAACGAGTTCGACCGATTCGTCTTTCGGATCTTTGCCGACGATCGGTTTCGCATCGAGCGGCGAAGGCAAATAGTCGACGACGGCATCGAGCAGCGGCTGCACGCCTTTGTTTTTGAACGCCGATCCGCAGAGCATCGGAAGCACCGTGCCGGCGATCGTCGCCTTCCGGAGCGCCGCCTTCATGCGTTCGACCGGAAGTTCCGCACCGTCGAAGAACATCTCCAACAACGCGTCGTCCTGTTCGGCGATCGCCTCGACGAGTTCCTGACGCCACTTTTCGGCGGTCGCCTTCAATTCGCCGTCGGCATCGGTGAGCGGTTCGTCGCCCATCGTCGATCCGAGATCGTCGGTGTAGATGATCTTATGCATCGTGAAGAGATCGACGACGCCCTTGAAATTGTCTTCGGCACCGATCGGCACCTGAATCGGAACGGCGCGCGCGCCGAGGCGCTCGCGAATCTTGTCCACGACGTTGAAGAAATCGGCGCCCATGCGGTCCATCTTATTCACGAAGATGATGCGCGGGACTTTATACTTATTGGCCTGGCGCCAGACCGTCTCGGATTGTGGCTGAACGGCGGCAACCGAATCGAAGAGCGCGACGAGGCCGTCGAGCACGCGTAAGCTACGCTCGACCTCGACAGTGAAATCAACGTGCCCTGGCGTATCGATGATATTGATGCGGTTCTCGCGCCACGTCGCGGCGGTCGCCGCGGAGGTAATCGTGATGCCGCGCTCTTGCTCTTGCACCATCCAGTCCATCGTCGCGGCGCCGTCGTGGACTTCGCCGATTTTATGGACGCGACCGGTGTAAAAGAGAATACGCTCGGTGCAGGTCGTTTTGCCCGCGTCGATATGAGCGGCGATGCCGATGTTGCGCGTACGCTCGAGGGGGAAATCTCGTACTGCCATGTCCTGTTGCGAAATCCTTAGCTTCTACCAGCGGTAATGAGCGAAGGCCTTATTCGCCTCGGCCATTTTATGAGTGTCTTCGCGCTTCTTGATCGTCGCGCCGGTATTATTCGCCGCGTCGAGCAGCTCGCCGGCGAGCTTCTCTTCCATCGAGCGGCCGCCGCGCGCGCGGGCAAAACCGATCAGCCAACGCATGCCCATCGCTTGACGGCGATCGGGGCGCACTTCCATCGGCACCTGATAGGTCGCACCACCGACGCGGCGCGGACGAACTTCGACCAGCGGCATCGCGTTGGAGAGCGCCTGCGAGAAAACATCCATCGGATCGCGTCCGGATTTCTCACCGACGATATCGAGGGCGGAATAGATGATCCGCTCCGCGGTCGATTTCTTGCCGCTCAACATCAACTTGTTGATGAAGCGAGCGAGAATCTTCGAATTGAATCGCGGATCCGGAAGAATCTGGCGTTTTGGTGCGGGACCTTTACGTGGCATAAATCGCTCTTTTTATCTCTCTTACTTTTTCTTGTCGCGCTTGGCGCCGTATTTCGAACGCCCTTGCTTGCGGTTTGCGGTGCCCGAGGTATCGAGGGTGCCGCGAACGATGTGATAACGAACGCCGGGAAGATCCTTGACGCGGCCGCCGCGGACGAGGACGACCGAGTGCTCCTGAAGGTTATGGCCGATGCCGGGAATGTACGCCGTCACTTCTTCGCCGTTGGTGAGACGGACGCGAGCGACTTTACGAAGCGCCGAGTTCGGCTTCTTCGGCGTGACGGTCTTCACTTGCGTGCAGACCCCGCGACGTTGCGGATTACCGACAACTTCGAAGGTACGCGTCGGCAGATCGGGGTGTCCCGGTTTCGGGCCGGTCAAAATGACGCGGAACGCGCGGGTTTTGACCTTTTTTTCCGTCTGCTCGCGGCCCTTACGGACCAACTGGTTAATGGTGGGCACTCGGACTCCTTAACAACGCGTTTTGCTTCACACACAAAGTCGGCCACACCCGTCGGTGGGCCAGAGCCAGGGGAGTATAGCAGGCGCAGGTGAGGGGCGTCAAACCCTAATGGCGCCCGCTCGCGACTCTCCGTCAGGGCAGGAGCCTGGAACCCGCGATTTTGCCTGCGGAATCGATCGCGACGGCAAAGGTGGGGGTGGTGCCGTTTGCGAGCTCGAGGCGATACCGGTAGAGCGTCGCCCCTCCGCCGAGTGCGGAGGCCCCGAGAAAGACCCACCGTTTCGGGGTTCCGAGGGGGCCGACCCCTTGCGCCAGCGAGGCCGTGAAACTCGGCGTGAAGAGCGCCGCAAAGCCGGGGGCCATCTCCGCCAGCGGAGGCTTCCCCGCGCCGTACGCCGCCCAGAGCGCTTCGACGAGGCGCGTCACGGCGGGGTTCTCCCCGGCCGCCGGGCGCTCCGCGAAGGCTGAGGGGAGCGCCGCGCGGGCGATCGCCGCGACGAGTCGGCGCAGCGGCGCGTCGCCCGCCGCCGCGAAGCTGCCGGCGTTGGCGAGGACGACGATCCCCAGGCCCTCATCGGGGAAGAGGGCGTTCCAACAGAAGCCGCCGGCCCCCGGCGCGAAGCCGTTATGCCAGAGCTCGCGTTGCCCATCGAGGCGACCGACGACCCAGCCCATGCCGTACTGCGTCGCCGCGCCGTCGGCGAGGCGACCGGGGCTCCACCAGAGCCGGTCCATCGCCGGCGTGAGGAGATGCCCTCCGAGCAGCGCGATATCCCATCGAGCGAGATCGTCGGCGCTCGCGACGACGCCGCCCGCGCCCGAGTAGAGATCGAGCGAGAGGCGCTGCGTCGCGGGCACGGGCTGGAAGCCGTTCTTCGCCGCGAGAAAGGGAACGGCGATGCCCGGGAGCGCTTGCGCCGAAACGCCATAGCCGCTTCGCTTCATGCGTAATCGCGAAAAGATCTCCCGCCGAAGAAGCGTGCCGTACGGTACGCCGGTCACCGCCGATTCGATCGCGGCGAGCGCGGTGTAATTCGCGTTCGAGTACTCCCATCGCGTGCCGGGTACGAAATCGGAGCGATCCTTCGCGAGAATCGCCAAGATCCGTGCGAGGCGAATGCGCCCCTGCGTCGGCCACCGATGTTCCATCAAATCGGGATAGTTGTGTAAGCCGCTCGTTTGATCGAGCAGCTCGCGCACGGTTATCGCGCGAGCGTTCGGCAGCATCGGCAACCAGCGCGCGATCGGCTCGTCGAGCGCGAGCCGATGCCGTTGCACGAGTCGGAGTGCGAGCAACGCCGTCATTTGCTTGGTAATCGATCCGATGGCGAACGGTGTCTGCGGAGTGACGCGCTCCGAACGCGCGGGGCCGGCATAGCCGAATCCCTCGGCGTACACGAGCTTCCCATCGTGCACGACGGCGACGGCGAGCCCCGGCGTAAACGCGCGAGCGAACGCCTTCGCGGCGACGGCGCCGAGCGCCGGGTTGGGAACGACGCCGTCGTCGTGCGCCGCGCTCACCGAAAGCGGTACGAGAGCGAGCAGGATGGCCGGCGCGAGCATCGCGGAGATCGGTCGTTTCACAATTCTTTCCTCATTATTGAGTTCGCGTTCGAAGTTCGCTCTCTATTTGCACCGCGATCTCCTTCGGCGAGTACCCGCGATGCGCGAGGGTGGTGAGAAATTGCACGATCGCTTCGCGCAACGCCGTCGCGCGCGCGCGCTTGTTGCTCGCCGGCGTCTCCCGAGCGACGTGCGTTCCGCGGCGGCCTTCGCTCGATAGCCACCCACGTTCTTGCAACTCGGCGTACGCGCGCGCGACGGTATTCGGGGCGACGCCGAGGTCGCCCGCGAGCTGGCGAACCGTCGGCAATGGATCGCCCGGCCGAAGTTCGCCGCGTTCGATAAACGCACGTAGTTGATCGACGATCTGTTGAAACGGCGGGAGTTCGAGATCGGGATCGACCGCGAGAAAGAGTTCGCTCATGGGGCGACGACGGGCATCGTGCGAGAGAGCCGTTTTGCGTACGCGATGGTCCAAATCCAAATCCCGACCCAGGCAACGAACGTCGCTAGCGCCCAGAAGCGTTCGACTCCTACGATCGTCGGGAGCGTCCCGTTCACGAAATTGACGAAAACGAACACGATGCCGCACGCCAACACGCACGCCATGCCGCTATCGCGAATGCGCGAGACTTGCTCGCAGATTCGCTCGCTCGCGGGATTCGCGCTGGTGAGCTGCGTCGGAGCACTCGCGATGCGCCACGCTATAGTAGCCATCGCGAGCACGCACGCACCCGCGATCGCCGCGGGAAGACGTTCGATTCCGAACTGTAAAAACGGCATGAGTGCCAACGACGAGAGCAGCGTAACGGCGATCCACACCATGGGTACATACTCCACGACCGGTCGAGGAGCGAGCGCGGCGATGCGTCGCACGCGCGTGCGCTCGCTGCGAACGAAGTCGGCGATCGAGACGGCGACGAGCGAGAGCGCGGTGAGGCTATACCCTACGACCGGATCGAGCTCGCGTAGAGCGACGAGCCCCGCGATCAGGAATGCGAACGCCGCAGTCACCATTCGCGCCGAGGCGGATACCTTGCCGCTCCCCTTCACGCGCAGGGCGACCAAGAGATAGATGATCCCGGAAAAGATCGACACGGCAGAGACCATGATTCGTTCCATGAAAGGCAACGACGGCATCGCGAGCTCCTAAAGGTGTATTTGGTTTTCTATTGTATTGCTATACTAATACAAACCTCGTTTTTGTGTCAATAGGTTAATACATACATTTGAACGCGCCCGCGACGCACGCCCCACGGTTCGACGTCCTCGACGGCCTCCGCGGCGTCGCGATTCTGCTCGTGCTCTGGTATCACGTCTGGGAGATCTCATGGCTTCCCGCTCCGCTGTCGCAGCTCGAGTTTCTTCCCGAGACGGGCTTCATCGGTGTCGCGCTCTTCTTCTTTTTGAGCGGTACCGTCATCACGCTGCCCTTCGCACGCGCCGCAATAGCGGGAACGCCGCCACCTTCGTGGCGGCATTTTTATCTCCGCAGATTTTGGAAGATCGCCCCCTCCTATCTGCTCTCCATCGCCGTCGCCTACGCGATCGGGTACGCGGCACGGCAGGGCGGTGCCGGAGCCATTCCCGATCTCCTCACGCATCTGCTCTTCATCCACACGTGGTTTCCGCAAAGCGCCGGTGCGATTAACGGCGTGCTCTGGACGCTCGCCGTCGAGGTCGAGTTCTACGCGATCTTTCCGCTGATGTGGTGGTGCTTCCGTCGCGCCCGGTTCGCGACCGCGGCGACCCTGGTCGCGCTCTCACTCCTCTGGCGTTTGCATGCGGTCGCGTGCTGCGCGCATGCTGGAATCGTCTACCTCGATCAAGATCTTCCGGCATTCCTCAGTTGCTTCGCCTTCGGCATGCTCTCCGCGTCGCTCCTTTTCGAAGCGCGCGCGCGCTGGAGCGAAACGCGACAACACCTCGTTGGGACGGGCTCCTTCGTCGTCGGGACGATCGGCTGCATCGCGCTCCTGGAGTCGCTCTACGCCTTTCGCCTCGCCAATCAGTGGGCGGCGGTTTGGGCGGCGACCCATCGCGATCTCTTGGCGCTCGCGTTTGCGCTGATCGCATTGGGCGCGTTGCTCGCGCCTCGCCCGCTCCAACGCCTCCTCGCCAATCGCCCGCTCGTGTTCTTCGGTGCGATTTCCTACGCGCTCTATCTCTACCATCAGATGATCGCGCGGGAACTCCTCATCCATCGCTTCCCGCCCTATATCGGAACGCCGCAGTACGATCCGCAGTGGCAATGGTCGTTTACGCTGCTCGCCTTCGCGCTCTCCATCGCCGTCGCCACGGCACTCACCTACTGGTTCGAGCGCCCGTTGCAAACCTGGGGAAATCGCCGCTCGGAGCGCCCGTGATGGATCGTTACGGCGTTACGATCGGTTCGAGCAACCGATAGAGCTTCGGATATCCGGGATCGTTCTGCATCTCCGGATCGCTCAAAACGAGCTTGGTAATCGGATTTTGCTGCGTCGGCTGCGGCACGTTCGCGATGATAAAATAGGTAGTCACCCCTTCGCCGGGATAATACGTCGTGTTATAGAGTAATTGTTTGTACGCCGTCGACCACGGCACGCCATCGCCGTCGTCGGCCTGGGTTCCGTCCTTATAAAAGACCGTAATCTTCAAATACTGAGCGGGCTGCGGATTTTTCGACGTATTCTTTTGCGGCACGGTAAAAAGGAGATAGCCGTTCGGGGCGGTCGGCGACGGCATCTGCGGAAGATTCGAAATCGTCGTCGCGAGTGGATCGGAGGATGAAATCCATCGAATCGAGGCGACGCGCAGATTATCGTCCTCGATGTGAAAGAGTTGATTCATGCGAACGATATCGCCCTTGACCGCGCCGCGCGTGGGAACGAATGGGGCGGCGGAGACGAACGACGAACAGGCGAGAAAGAGAACGGCGACAAGAACGATGCGATTCACGATAGCTCCTCTCGTGCGCATCTCAGAGCCGAGATGCGGCAACCGTGGCGAGTTGGATTAATTGCGGCAACGGCATCTTCGGATCGTTGAGGGCGGCGTTATCGCTTTGGAAGTGCAGCAGAACGGCAAATGCAAACCCGTGTTTCAGGACGTGGATGATCTCCGCGTCGCTCTTCACCCAAAGGGCTGCATCTCCGATCCCATGAAGGTCGACGACGTCGCCGGCTACCTGTTTGCGAAACGTTTCGTAGCTACGCGCGTCTCCCATATAGCTGACGCGCACGTAGCCCTTCGGAGCGCCAAAGTACGCGCAAGTCGTCTTCGGCGCATTCGGCGGCGCATAATCGCCTGCCGGCGCGGCGACGCCGGGGCGCGGCTGCACCCCAAGGGCGCGGCGCGCATCCGCTCGCGTCAGTAACGCGCAGGGATTCGTTCTCGGAGACGGCATGCCGGAAGCGAGGCCGATCGCAACGAGCGCCGCGGCGAGGGCGGGGAACACAACCGAGAGCGGAAGGGATCGCTTCATAGCCCAGGTTCACTATAGCGCGCGCTCGCTTGCTCTGCAAGCGGTCCAAGCAGAGGCACATCGATCCGTCGCATCGCGCCGCAAAGTGGGAACCTCCGCCCGCATGAGGGTACGCGCGCGAGGCTTTACCGCATTGGAGACGACGATCGCCGCAGGCCTCATCGCGGTGCTCTTCGCCGCGGTCGGCAGCGGGCTCGTGCGCGAAGGCGCGGCGTTTCAGAGCGGCGTCACCGCCGACGTTCTCGCTGCGGCGGCGCACGAGGAGGTTCGCATCGCTGCCGATGCGATGAAATACGAGGGGTCCTCGCTCCAACCCGCCGAGATCGCGACGGCGTTGCCGATGCCGGCGGGCTCGCCGATTCCCGCGCAGATCTCGCTTTCAATCGCATCGCTTCCGGACGGCGCGTTTACGATACGCGTGCGCGCGAGCGGTCGCGGTGCTTCGGGAACCCTCGCGCGCGAGGCGACGTTGGTCGTCGAACGGCGAATGCCCGTGCCGGGCAGCAGCATTACCGCGGCTGCGCCGGTTGCGGCACCCTTTGGGGCACCGTGACGATCCTTCGCGCACTTTTTTTCGCCGCGATCGCTGCGGCGATCGCCCAAAGTTTCGCCGCACTCGCGCTCTCGCTCGCGCGTTCGGCATCGCTTCACGCCGCACGCGACACCGCGCGCGACGCGCTCGGTGCGGCGCCGGTCGTCGTGCAGCAGATCGTCGCTTCTCGAATCGCATTGGGCAGCGATCCACTCGCAGCGATCGCGCCGATCCTCGGCTGCACGGCGATCGGAGCGAACGCGTGCGCCCTGCGCGCCACGACGACGATCTCCCTGCAAGCGAGCGGCGCGGGCGCGATTCTCCAAGATAACGCCAGCGTCGATGAAGCGCGCGTCGCGATCTCGCTGCGAAGCGTCATCACCGACTCCGCCGGAAGCATCCTCGTCATTGCGAATCGCACCGCCCTCCTACGAACCTTTGCGCGGCCACCCTACGCGAGTTACGAAGGCGATGCGGAGAGTTCGGGACTCGCACCGAGCTCGACGGCGGCCGGGACGCTGGTTGACGTGCGCTACGAGAACGTCACGAGCGGCGCGAGCATGCCCGGCAACATTTGGCGGAGCTCGACGGCGGCGCCGGCGAGCGCCGCGCCCTGGCCGCAATAAGCTCCGTTACGGCACGAAACGGTCGATCGCGCCGGCGAGTTCCGCGGGTGCCTCGATGGGAATGTTGTGCCCGCAATCGCGCAAGACGACGAAAATACTCCCGGCGATTCGATCCGCAACGTCGGTTCGCAACCGCGGAAGGCTCGCGAGCGGATCGCTCGCACCGGCGAGGACGAGCGTCGGAATAGCGATGGCGCCGAGCTCGTCGCGAAAATCGAGCGCGCGCCCGGCATCGTACCAGCCGAACCAGTGTTCGCGCGAGGCGATGAGGGCGTCGTCGATCAGCACGTCGCGCATCGCGTCATCGATGGGGCGCCGCATCGCACCCGCAACGAATCGCGCGATCCGCTTGCGGGAACCGAAGGCCTCGAGCGCGAGGTCGCGATGGCGTTGGTTTCCACGCGATCCGCGCGCCGAACCCGGCGCGACGAGGAGCATCCGTTCGATGAGCGGATGAGCGCGAGCGGCGAGATATTGGCCGACGCGTCCACCCATCGAATGCGCGACCAGCGTTACCGGCACGCCGATATGCGTCAGGATCGCTTCGTAATCGGCGGCGTAGCCTTCGAGCGAATGTCCCTCGGCGGGGCGGTCGCTGCGGCCGCATCCGCGAGCGTCGAAACGGTGGATCGTGTACCGCCGCAGATCGAGTCGCTCGACCGAGGCGTCCCACATGCGACGCGAACTGATCCAGCCGTGCGCGAAGAGCAGATGCCGAGTTCCCTCTCCCATACGTTCCAGCCAAAGGCCGGTACCATCGCGTTCGATACTCTCGCCGGATACCTGGTGCATGGTGACGAATTATGCGCGCTACCGTGGAAAAGCGCCTGCCGACCTATCTCGGCCTGCTGTACGTCGTGTTCGTTTGGGGGTTGAACACCGTGCTCGTCAAAATCGCCGTCTCGCACGTCGACGCACTCGCATTTACGGCGCTGCGTTTTTCAACGATGGCACCGCTCGCGTTGTTGTGGGTTCGGCTCTCCGGCGCCCGCCTGAGCTTCGAACGTCGCGATTGGCTGCTCTTGCTCGCAAGCGGAGCGTGTGGATTCGGCATCTATCAATACTTTTGGGTCATCGGCCTCGCCCACACGACGGCATTTGCATCGTCGCTGCTCGGAAGCAGCACGCCGATCTTTACCATGATCTATCTCGTCGCCCTCGGGTGGGAGCGCGTGCGCAGCACGCGGTGGATCGGCGCGGGCATCGCCCTGCTTGGCATCGCGGTCTTCGAAGGCGCCTTCGCCGGGCACGCAACCTTCCGTATCGGCGACGCACTGACGCTGCTCGCGGCGATGACCTTCGCCGGGTTCAACGTCATCAGCGCGCGTTTGGCTCCGCGCTATCATCCCGTCGCGCTCCTCGCCGCCACATTGCTCATCGGCACGGCGATGATTTTACCGGCCGGGATTCCCGCGCTCGTCGCCGACCCGCCCACGCTCTGGCCGCCGGTGGTCTGGGAGGTCTTTGCATTCGCGGTCGTCTTTCCCATCGTCCTCACCTACCCCGTCTGGAGTACGGGCATCGCGCGGATCGGCGCGGCGCGCGTCGCGCTCTTCAGTTTCTTGGTCCCCATCGTTTCCGGCGCACTCTCGATTCCGATGCTCCACGCGCACTTCCAACCTCACCAGCTGCTCGGCGCCGCGATCTCACTCGTCGGGCTCGCCGTCGCCACTCTGCTCGGGCATCTCTCCGTTGCGGAGGCTTGGGCACAGCGAGCCGGAGATATCGAGCATTAGCGCGAAGGCGCCGCCGTGATGGCTCGCCGCGCATGGTATTGGCTCCTCGCGTTACCGTTCATCGCCTTGCTGGACGTTCCGCTCTACGATCGGATCGATCCGCGCTGGAACGGAATCCCATTTTTCTACTGGTACCAGCTAGCGTGGGTCGTGCTGACCGCCGTGCTACTCGGCATCGTCTATCTCGCAACGCGCGAGCGCGCCCGATGAGCCTCACCGCTTCGGTCTTCGTCGCGCTCGTGCTCGTTGCCAGCGCGCTCGGATTCACCGCCGCGCGCCGCAAAGGCGGCGACCTGCGCGCCCTCGATGAATGGGCGCTTGGCGGGCGCCGCTTCGGCACCATTCTCTCCTGGTTTCTCCTCGGCGGCGATCTCTATACCGCCTACACCTTCATCGCGCTCCCGGCGCTCGTCTACGGCGTCGGCGCTCTCGGTTTTTTCGCCGTCCCCTACGCGACGATCGCCTATCCCATCGTCTTTCTTCTCCTCGCGCGTTTTTGGAGCATCGCTCACGAACGCGGATACATGACCGCCGGCGATTTCGTCCGCGGCCGCTATCGGAGCCGTTCGCTCGAACTCGCGATCGCCGCGACCGGCGTCCTCGCCGCGCTCCCTTATATCGCGCTGCAGATCGTCGGTATGAAAGCCGTCCTCGCCCAACTCGGCGGCATCTTCGCCATCGGCGGCGGTGCGATGCCGCTCGCCGTCGCCTTTACGTTACTCGCGGCGTACACCTATATCGGCGGGCTGCGCGCACCGGCAACGATCGCGGTCTTCAAAGACATCCTGATCTATCTCACGATCGCCGCCGCCATCGTCGTCATCCCGCACGCACTCGGCGGATGGCGCGCCATCTTCACCGCCGCCGATCGCGCGCTGGCGAGCCCGCTGCACCCGTTCCCGCTGCTCGTCGCACCGCAGATGCAGTTTGCCTACGCGACTCTCGCGCTCGGCTCGGCGTTCTCGCTCTTTCTGTACCCACACGCCATTACGTCGTTGCTCTCCGCTCGCAGCGCCGATGTCGTGCGGCGCAACGCCGCGCTCCTTCCACTCTATTCGATCTTGCTCGGCATCATCGCACTCCTCGGTTTCGCCGCCCTCGCCGCCGGCATCCACGCACCTCCGAACGAAATCGTGCCGATTCTCTTCGCTCGATTTTTCCCACCGTGGTTCGCGGGGCTCGCCGATGCCACGATCGTGATCGGCGCGCTCGTGCCGGCCTCGATCATGGCGCTCGGCGCGGCGAATCTCTTCCTTCGCAACGTCGTTTCGCCGCTCTCGGGGCGCACACCGAGCCGCGATGCGAAGAGCACGAAATGGTTGACGCTCGCGTTCTGCGCGCTTTCATTGGTTCTGGTGCTCTTCGTAAACGTAAAATTCGCCATCTACTTTCAACTGCTCGGCGGAGCGTGGGTGCTCCAAACCGCGCCCGCGATATTCTTCGGCCTCGGCGAACGCTCGCTCCCAGCGCGGGCGTTGCTCGCGGGCTGGCTCGCCGGCATGATCGCGGCAACCTCCTTCGCGCTCGTCGACGGCTTCTCGCCGAACATCGCGCTGCACGTCGGCTCGTGGACGCTGGTCGGATTTATCGCGATCTATGCCGTGGCGATCAATCTCGGGGTCGCGCTCGTCGCCACCGCGCTCCTGCGCGTTCGCTCGCCGCAAAGTGAGATTGCATGAGCGAGCGGATCGAACCCGATGGATGGGCGCCGCCGAGCGGCTATGCAAACGCCATGCTCGCGTCGGGACGGATGCTCGCCATCGCCGGACAGGTCGGCTGGGACGCGCGGCAGCATCTCGTCTCCGACGATTTCCTCGCGCAAGCCGCCCAAGCGCTGCGCAACGTCGCCGACGTGCTGCGCGCCGCCGGCGGAGATCCCGAGCATCTCGTGCGAATGACCTGGTACGTGCTCGACGCTGCCGAGTATCGGGCGAACGCAAAAGCGCTCGGCGCAGCCTATCGGGAGATTTTCGGCAGCCATTTTCCGGCGATGACGTTGATCGTCGTTGCCGGACTGCTCGAAGAGGGTGCGCGGTTGGAAATCGAAGCGACGGCGATCCTTCCCGCGCTCGACCAGTAGTTCCCGAATGCTTCAGGCCGGCTCCTAGGAACGCTCGCGAAGTTTGTAGCGCTGCAGCTTCCCCGTCGCCGTTCGCGGAAGCGCATCGATAATTTCAATCTCGCGCGGCGCCTTAAAAGGAGCGATCGTCGCCTTGCAGTGCTCGATCAATTCGGCAATGCATGCGTCGTCGCCGTTACGACCAGCGCGCAGTACGACGAACGCTTTCACCATCGTTGTGTGGTGGGCCGGATCGGGTTTCCCGACGACGGCGCATTCGAGAACGTCGGCGTGAAGCAAGAGCGCCTGCTCCACCTCCGGGCCCGAGACGTTAAACCCCGCTGAAACGATCATATCGTCGGCGCGAGCGACGTAGGTGAAATACCCGTCGCCGTCGACCGAATAGGCGTCGCCGGGATAGTTCCACCCGTTCCGAACGTAGGTGCGCTGCCGCTCGTCATCGAGATAGCGACATCCGGTCGGCCCGTATACCGCGAGTCGACCGACCGTCCCGGCGGGCACCTCATTACCGAACTCGTCGTGAATCTGCGCGACATACCCCGGCACGACGCGCCCGGTCGATCCGGCGCGCGTCGCGTCGGCCGGTGAGGCGATAAAAATATGCAGCATCTCGGTGCTGCCGATCCCGTCGACGATCGAGATTCCGGTCGCGGCACGCCACGCTTCCCAAACGACGCCCGGAAGGGTCTCGCCGGCCGAGACGCAGATGCGCAAGCTCGACCAGTCGCGCTTCGACGCATGCGACGTCAACGCACGATACGCAATCGGTGCGGTAAAGAGCACGCTGATCTGGTGGCGTTCGATCGCCGCTGCGAGTTCTTCGGTCCCCGCGCGTTCCAGAAGCACGGTCGATGCTCCGATAGCGAACGGGAATAAGAGTATCCCGCCGAGACCGTAGGTAAATGCGAGCGGCGGCGAGCCGCTAAAACGATCCTCCGGATCGGCTTTGAGCACCTCCGCGCCGAAACTGTCGCAGGTAGCGAGAAGATCGCGATGGACGTGCATCGCCGCTTTGGGAAGCCCGGTCGTCCCGGAGGTAAAAGCGATCAACGCGACGTCCTCCGCGGCGGTCGCAACGTTCTCGAAATTCGGCCTCTTGTGCGCGGCGCGACGTTCGAGCGACTCGTCGCTTCCGTCGCCCCAATAGCATATCGTCATCTCGGGCCGGGATGCGCGTGCGCGTTCGAGCTCCTCCGCGAGGCGAGCGTCGCAGAGCGCGATCGCAACGCGAGCGCGTTCGCTCACGGTCTGCAGTTCCTGCGTGCGATAGAGGGGCATCGTCGTCACGACGATGCCTCCGGCCTTGAGAACCGCGAACCAACACGCGAGCAACGTCGGCGTATTCGCCGAGCGCAGCAAAACGCGATTTCCGGTCACCAGCGCGAAATCTTCGACGAGAACGCGAGCGATCCGATTCGCCCACTCCATCATCTCCCGATAGCTGTAGGTCGTGCCGTCTTCGGCAATCGCACAGGGACGATCTCCGCGCCCCTCTTCAATATGACGATCGAGAAAATACCATGCGGCGTTGATCCGGTCGGGATAGCGCATGCGCGGCAGCGTGAAGGCGAAGCGCGGAAGCAAAGCCTCGGCGGGAAGCCGGTCGCGAGCGAAGGTGTCGAGATGCGCGCTCTCAGCCACGCGAAGCCTCATTGAAGAGGCTACGAGCGATAACGATTTGTTGCACTTCGCTGGCTCCTTCGTAAATACGCAGCGCGCGAACGTCTCGATAGAGCCGCTCGACGATCTCTCCTCGCGTCACACCGCGCCCGCCGAAGAGTTGCACCGCTCGGTCGCAGACGCGGCCGGCTGCCTCGGTCGCATACCATTTTGCCATCGCCGCCTCCCGAGTGACCCGTTCCGCTCCCGCGTCTTTCGTATAAGCTGCTCGATAGACCAACAGCGCCGCGGCATCGATCTCGGTCGCCATCTCGGCGATCGTTCCCGATACGAGTTGGAGATCGGCGAGTTTCGCTCCATATATTTCGCGCTGCATGACGTGCCTTCGCGACTCGTCGAAGGCGCGTCGCGCGAACCCGAGCGCCGCCGCGCCGACGGTGGTCCGAAAGAGATCGAGCGTCGCCATTGCAATCCGAAAGCCGTCCCCTTCGTTCCCCAGCAGCGCGTCCGCGCCGACCCGCACGCCCGAGAAACGCAGCGCCCCTAAGGGATGCGGAGAGATCGTTTGAATCGACCGCGTTTGCACGATGCCCGGTCGCCCGGCCTCTACGATGAACGCGCTCAATCCCTTCGTCGGGTGATCGCCGGTGCGTGCGAAGAGCACGTACGCATCGGCGATACCGGCGTTGCTGATCCAGCATTTCTCGCCGGTGATTTCGTACCCATCGCCGCTTCGGTGCGCGCGCGTCGTCAGCGCCGCTACGTCGGAGCCCGCGCGCTCCTCCGAGAGTGCGAACGCCGCGAGCGAGGTTCCGGCAAAGATGCCCGGCAAAACGCGTTCGCGCTGCGCCGTCGTTCCAAAAAGCGAGATCGCTCCGCTACCCAGCCCTTGCATCGCGAATGCAAAATCCGCGATCGCACTGCGATAGGCGAGCTGTTCGCGCGAGAGCGCGATCGCGCGAACGTCGAGGCGTTCGCAGGGCGCGAGCCAACCGCCCGCTCCGAGCTCTCGCGCCCACGAGCGCGTCCGCGCGGCGACGGAGGCATCGTCGATCCCATCGTCATTAAAACGCTCGCGCGGCACGGCGTCGAGCCACCGCTCGAATGCCTCGGCCTGCTCGCGATGCGCGCGATCGAAAAACGGCCAGGCGAGGGTCGCGTCGAGCCGCATTAATTTCCCTCGAAATGCGGCCGGCGTTTCGCGATGAAGGCCTCGTACGCGCGGCGGAAATCGCCGCTCGCCATCAACGCGGCTTGAACGCGCGCTTCCATCGCGATTTCCTCGCCGAGCTCCATTCCCGGTGCCGCCTCGAGCATCGCCTTGGTGACCTCGTGTGCGCGCGTCGGTCCGTTCGCAATCTCCCGCGCGCACAATCGCGCTTCTTCATCGAGCAGTTCCGGCGTGCAGAGCCGGTTGAAGAACCCCCACGAGAGCGCTTCCTCCCCGGAGAGTTCGCGCCCGGTGTAGAGCAATTCGCTCGCTCGGCCCAGCCCGAGAATGCGCGGCAGCATCGCGCAGGCGCCCATATCCGCCCCGGAGAGCCCGACTAGCACGAAGAGAAACGCGACCCGAGCCCGCGCGGTGCCCAGGCGGAGATCGGAGGCCATCGCGAGGATCGCGCCCGCACCCGCGCAGACGCCGTCGACGGCGGCAACGATCGGCTGCGGGCACGCGCGCATCGCCGTTACGACGGCACCGGTCATCTCGGTAAATTGCAAACGTTCGTCGGGTTCCATCGCTACCAGCGGGCCGATGATCTCCCGCACGTCGCCCCCCGAGCAAAAATTTCCGCCCGCGCCGCGCAGCACCACCGCGCGCACGCTGCGATCGCTTTTTAACTCCCGGAAACCGTCGCGTAAGGCCGCGTAGATCTCAAACGTCAGCGGATTTTTTCGCTCGGGACGCGCGAGCGTCAGCGTCATGACGCCTCCGTCGAGCGACCGCTCGAGGCCGTCGGTCTCGATCATCGCATCACCGACCGAGGCTTTCGCTCGCTCCGCGGGCCGCCATGCGAGAGCGACCTCTTCACTATCCCCACCGTTGCCATATTCTTCGAGACGACGAACCTTCCGCTCCGCGCTATGCGAGGACCAGCTCTTCGCCGTTCCGATCTCCGGTTAAGAACTCCATCGCGCCGCGGACGACCGTTGCGACCTCGATGATGCGCCCGCTCGGATTCATCGCCGCAAGCTGCGCGCGCGCATCTTCCGGGCTCGCGCCGGTGTGACCGACGATCTGATCGACCGCCTGCTGCATCATATCGGTCTCGGTATATCCCGGACAGATCGCGCCGATGCAAGCCCCCGATCCCGCGAATTCGGCGGCGAGCGCGCGCGTCAGCCCGATGACGCCGTGCTTGCTCGCACAGTAGGCGGCGATATACGGCGCTCCGTAGAGTCCGGCGATCGATGCAATGTTGACGATGCGCCCGAAACCGTTGGCACGCATCTCGCCGATAGCGGCGCGCGAACAGAGAAACGTTCCGGTGAGATTCGTGGCGATGATCTGCTGCCAAAGCTCATCGCTCGTGCGCCCCAGTGGCGCCGAGGCGGCGATCCCGGCATTATTGACGAGCATTGCGATCGTTCCGTGCCGCTCGCGCGCCATGGCGAAGGCTCGCTCCACGCTCGCCGCGTCGCCGACATCGCACGCGATCGCATCGATACCCGGCTCGCTCGCACCGGCGCGGCTCAGTCCGCTCACCGCAGCGCCGGCTTCGGCGCAGGCACGAGCGATCGCGAGCCCGATGCCTCGCGACGCACCGGTTACGACGACGTGCCGTCCCCGAAGATCGAATCCGTTCATGATGGTTGCTCCAGTCTGCGCGCGATCGCGCGTTCGAGTTGTTCTTTTCCGGGCAGGTAGGGTTTCGGCCATCCCGGATCGCGATAGCCGAGTTCGGCCGCCGCGTGAAGGCTCCAGTAGGGATCGGCGAGATGCGGTCGCCCGAGCGCGACGAGATCGGCGCGCCCTCCTGCGATCAGCGCGTTCACCTGCTCGTGATCGGTGATGTTTCCAACGGCGATCGTTGCGATCTCCACCTCGTTGCGAATCGCATCGGCGAACGGCGCTTGAAACATGCGCCCGAAGCGCGGGCGGCTCTTCGGATCGGTCTGACCGGTCGAAACATCGATGAGATCGGCACCCGCGGCTTTGAACGCGCGCGCTATGTCGAGCGCGTCGCGTTCGTCGTTTCCGCCCTCGCACCAATCGGTCGCCGAGATTCGCACCGAGATCGGGCGCTCGGCGGGCCAACGCGCGCGAATCGCCTCAAAGACCTCGAGTGGAAAGCGCAATCGATTTTCCAGCGATCCGCCATAGCGATCGGTACGCCGGTTCCGGAGCGGCGTAAGGAAGGACGAGAGCAGGTAGCCATGCGCACAGTGAAGCTCGAGCATATCGAAGCCGGCCTCGATCGCCATATCGACCGCCGCGACAAACGCATCGCGAATCGCGCGCATCCCCGCCTCGTCGAGTGCGAGTGGAACCTGGTTTCCGGGAGCATACGGAATCGCCGAGGGCCCGACGACCGGCCAGTTCCCCTCCTCGAGCGGTTCGTCCATCCCCTCCCACATCAATTTCGTCGAGCCTTTCGGACCCGAATGCCCGAGTTGGAGCGCGATCTTCGCCGGCGTGTTCTGGTGCACGAATTCAACGATGCGCTTCCAGGCGGCAACGTGCTCCGTGGCATACATGCCGGTACATCCCGGCGTGATCCGCCCCTGCGCGCTCACGCAGGTCATCTCGGTAACGACGAGCCCGGCGCCGCCGAGCGCGCGGCTTCCATAATGCACCAGATGGAAATCGTTGGGAGTGCCGTCGACGGCACTATAGGTATCCATCGGCGAGAGGACGACCCGATTGCGCAGCGTGAGCCCGCGCAGTGCGAACGGCGAGAACATCGGCGGAATCGGAGGACCGCCGAAGCGCGCCTCCACGCTCTCGACGTACGCGGCGTCGCGCGCGCGAAGATTTTCGTGCCCGATCCGTTGGCTCCGCGTCAGCAGACTATAGGCGAAGGTTTCGGGATCGAGCCGCGCGTAGCGCTCGACATTTTCGAACCAACGCGTCGAATTTCTCGCGGCGTTCTGTAATTTGAGCACTTCAAGTTTCCGCTCGCTCTCGTACCCCGCAAAGGCTTCATCGAGACGGTCGCAACGCTCGAAGGACTCGACGAGCGCGATGGCATCTTCCATCGCCATCTTCGTTCCCGAGCCCACCGAAAAATGCGCCGTATGCGCGGCGTCGCCGACGAGGACGAGATTGCCGTCGTACCAGCGCTCGTTCTCCACAAAGGTAAAATCGATCCACGCGCTGCCGCGGCGGTGCCCGGGGTTTACTCTCAATCGATGGCCGCCCAATTCTTCGGCGAAGAGCGCCTCGCAGAACGCAACCGTCGCGGCCGCATCGGCACGGTCGAGGCCGTGCGCTCGCCACGTCTCTTCGCGACACTCGACGATGAAGGTGCTGGTGCTTTCATCGAACCGATAGGCGTGAACCGTAAACCATCCGTGTTCGGTGCGCTTGAAGAAAAACGTGAACGCATCGAGCGGAATCGTGCTTCCCAGCCAGACGAATTTGCAACGTCCGCCCGAGACCGTCGGCTGGAAAACGGAGGCGTAGCGATCGCGGGTGGACGAATGGACGCCGTCGGCGGCGATAACGATATCGCAACCAGCGCGAAAAGCATCGAGATCCTCGACGCGTTCGCGATAGCGCAGCTCGACGCCGAGCGCAAGAGCCCGTTCGTGAAGGATTGCGAGCAGATGTTTGCGCGAGATGCCCGCGAACCCGTGCCCGCTCGAGCGAACGCGCGCGCCGCGAACGTGAATCTCGATATCGTCCCAATGCACGAAGCTGCGCTCGATCCGCGCGAAGCTCTCCGGATCGGCGACCGCGAGCCCGTCGAGCGTTGCGTCGGAGAAGACGACCCCCCAGCCGAAGGTATCACCGAACGGATTGCGTTCGACGAGTTCGACGCGCCATTCGGGAAAGCGCGCCTTCGCAAGCAGTGCCGCGTAGAGCCCGCCGGGGCCGCCTCCGAGCACGCGCAGGTGCAGCGAGCCGTTCGGGTTCATGCGAGGACGTGATCGGCGAGCACCGCCTGCGCGGCGCGGCGCCCCGGAAAGCCGCTCACGCAGCCGCCCGGATGCGTCCCCGAACCGCAGAGATAGAGCCCGCGCACCGGCGCGCGCACGCCGAAGCGCGCTTCGAAGATCTGCCCGGGGAGCAACTCACCGTGAAAGATGTGCCCGCCGACGAGCCCGAACCGCTCTTCGAGATCGGGAGCGGCCATCAACTGTTGCGCCTCGATCGCGTTGGGAATATTCGGCGCGTAGCGCGCGAGCATGGCGACGATCTTCTTTGCGGCCGTATCGCGCCGCGCCGCACTCCAACCATCGGGGCGATCGTAGGGAAAATACTGCGCGAAGATCGAGAGAATATGCTTTCCCTGCGGGGCGAGGCTGGGATCGGTCGGCGTCTGCATGAAGCACTCGAGCATCGGCTCCTCGCTCTCGCCGAGACGGCGCGCATCGTCGTGCGCCCGCTGCAAAAACGGGAGATCCGGCGCGACGTGGATCGTCGCGCGATGATGGGATTGCGGCGTCGTCCCCGGGCGCGCAGTAAAATTCGGCAGCTCGCCGAGAGCGAGATTGAGTTTGAGCGCCGGCCCGACGCTCTGCCAGGCTACGAGCCTGCGTTTGCTCGCATCGTCGAGATGCTCTTCGCCGAGCAGATCGCGGAAGGTCGTTATCGGGTGCGCGTTCGAGAGCACCGCGCGCGCGCGAAACTCGCGCCCGTCTGCGGTAACGGCGCCGACGATGGAATCGCCATCACGCAACAAACGCGTGACATTTGCTTCGGTGAGCGCATGAGCACCGCGCGCCTGCGCCGCCGAGAGCAGTGCTTGCGAGATCGCGCCCATTCCGCCGCGCACGAAGCCCCACGCGCCTTGCACGCCGAAGACGCGCCCAGCGTAATGATGGGCGAGTACGTATCCGGTACCGGCGTCGAACGGCCCCCGGTAGGTGCCGATCAGCCCATCGGTCGCCAACGTCGCTTGGAGCACCGGCGTGCGCACGTGTCGCTCCACGAGCTCGGCGGCACTCCCCTCCAATGCAGCGCGCACGTGTGCATCGAAGCGATCGAAGCGCGGCTCCATATCCGCGAAGCTTTCGAAGAGCGCCGAACCGAGCGCCGTTGCCTCGCGTTCGAAGGCGGCAAAGCCTGCGATATCGGCGGAATCGAAGCGTGCGATCTCCGCGGCGTTTTTCTCGTCGTCGGCGCCGAGCAAGAGCGAGCGCCCATCGAGCAGCGGTGTAAAGGACGCGGGATCCTTGCGGTAGGCATCGTAGCCGTGCGCGCGCAGATCGAGCCGATCGATCAGCCAGGGGTCGAGCAGGCTGCAGACGTAGCTCGCCGCCGAGATCGTATAGCCCGGCCAGCGGTCGCGCTCGCTCACCGTGGCGCCGCCGATACGCTCGGAGCGCTCGAGGATAAGAACCCGAAGGCCGGCTTCACCGAGCAGTGCGGCGGCGGCCAAGCCGTTATGCCCGCTCCCAATCACGAGCGCGTCGTAGGTTTCCATACCCGTTCTATACAAGCCAGAGGCGATGAACTCTTGGCGGCTCCGCGCACTTCGCATCGCCATCGCTCTGCTACCGGTGCTCGCCTTCGCCGTCGGCACCCCGTTGCTCAACCATGTCGAGCCCCGCATCGTGGGACTGCCGCTCAACCTCGCCTGGATCATTCTCTGGATTCTGCTGACGCCGCTCTGCCTGTTGGCGATCGAGCGGCTGCGGAACGTAAAAACCTAATGCTTTCGTCGGCGCTCGCAGGGCGCATCGCACTCTCCATCGTCGCCGTGGTGATCGCCGGGACGATCGCCTTCGCGTTGCTCAATCTCAAGCGCGGCCGCGTCGACCCCACCGAATACGCGATCGGCGGACGGAGTTTCGGCACCATCTTTCTGTGGGTGCTGCTCGCGGGTGAGATCTACACCGCCTTCACCTTTCTTGGGGCCGCAGGCTGGGTCTATCTGCATGGTGCCGCAGCGTATTACATTCCGGCGTACGGCGCGATCGGCTACCTCGTGGGCTACGCGTTGCTCCCGCGCATTCGGCGCCTCGGCGCCGAGCGCGGCCTCGTCACGGCGCCCGATCTGCTTGCAAATTATTATCGCAGCCCGCGGCTCGGCGTGCTCGCGGCGATCCTCTACGTGATCCTCGCGCTGCCGTACGTGACGCTCCAACTCAGCGGACTGCAGATCGTGCTCTCGAGCGCGGGATACGGCTGGCTCGATGGAGCGATCGGCGCGGCGGTCGCCTTTACGGCGATCGCGCTCTTCACGTTCACCGCAGGGCTGCGCGGCACGGCGTGGGCGAGCTTAGTGAAGGACGGCTTGGTGCTCGCGGTCGTGCTCTTCGCCGGCATCGCCCTGCCGATCCACTTCTTCGGCTCGCTCGGCGGAATGTTCGCGCAACTGCAACGCACGAATGCCGCGCTGCTCACGCTTCCGACCGGCGATGCACCGTTCGGGCAAGTGTGGTTCATTACGACGGTGTTGTTTACCGGCATTGGTTTTTACATGGGTCCGCATTCGATCGCCGCGACGTTCTCCGCGCGCAGCGACAACACGCTGCGGCGGAATGCCATGCTCTTGCCGCTCTACTCGATCGTGTTGATCGTCATCTTCTTCGCCGGCTACGCGGCGCTATTGCTGGTGCCGGGGCTGCACGGTCACGCCGCCGACCAATCGTTTTTGCTCGTCATCGCGCGCTACTATCCGCCCTGGGTGATGGGCTTCGTCGCCGGCGCCGGAGCGCTCGCGGCGCTGGTGCCATCCTCGGCACTCATTTTGGCCTCGGCGGCGATCGTGGTGCGCAATATCGTGCGCCCGGCCTTCCCCGGTCGCATCGACGAGCGACACGAAACCATGGCGATGCGCGTGGCGGTGATCGCGATCTCCGCAGCGGCGTTACTCGCCTGGTGGCTCGCACCGGAGACGCTCGGATCACTCTTGCTGGTCTATTACAGCGGGATCACGCAGTTTCTGCCCGGCGTCGTCGGAGCGGCATTCGGCCTACGGTTGCGCGGCATCGCGGTGACGCTCGGCCTTGCGGCGGGGGTCGTGACTGCGGCGTTGCTGACCTACGTGCTCGCCCATCTCGGCTTCAATCCCGGTTTCGGCGGGTTGATCGCAAACCTGCTCGTCGTCGCGCTCGTCGAATGGCTCGCCCCAAAAACGAAGACGAGCCCGCCGATGGCGAACTCGTCTTTCGAAGCTCCTACGACCGATTAACGGTAGCTGGGAGCGCTCCGCTGCGACTGGAAGCAGTCGCGGCAGTACACGGGCTTATCGCCGCGCGGATTGAAGGGCACTTCGGCGACGCCGCCGCACCCGTTGCAGGTTGCGGTGAACATTTCGCGCTGGCGACCTGCGCCACCGCCCATGCCAGCACCACTGCCGCCGCCCGCACTGCCGCGCTGCGCTTTACGCGCTTGGCGACAATCCAGACACCGGTTGGGTTTATTCTGGAACCCTTTTTGTTCGTAAAACCGCTGTTCTCCAGCGGTAAACGCGAATTTGCTGCCGCAATCAACGCAGTTCAGCATTTCATCAACGTACACTAGACGAGACCTTTCCATTTCCTAGTAAGAACACGTTTCTTCGACTCGCCTGGTACGCCATGTAAAACCGGACCCGCGGACTTCGAAACCTATCGGGGAGTATCCCCGGGCGCCACCATAGCACAAAAGAGGGCTCCTCTGCAATCGCCTCAAGCGCGGGCGAGCAGCCCCACGGGGGTTGGGACCGATGCGAGGCTGCCGACTCTCCAGAGGAGCCGGGGCGCGCGAGATGCGCCGCCATGGGGCTCCCCTGTATCGTCAGCCCGCTCCTCGGAGCTACGTCTGAGCCCACGCGCCTTCATTGCCCCCTGCACATCTATCCGTGATTCTGGCCCAGTCGCGTATCAGGCCGACTGCTTTTCGTCGAAGGGAGTCCAATGGCCGGATCGATGCGATAGCGACCCGCAGTGAAGGGTAAACTAGAGCGACGCTTTGAAAGCGTTCTGACATGGAAATGGAAGTTGTATCACTGCGCAAAGAAGTGCGGCGGCTTCGGCTCCTCATCGTTGGAGCTACTGCGTTATTCAGCCTGGCATTGCTTGGCACGGCAGGTTATATGACAAACGCTGCGTCTTTCAACGAGATAACCGTTCACCGCATTAATATCGTTGACAACGACGGTGTCCTACGCATGGTGCTGGCCAACAAGGATAATTTCCCGCCGCCTCTAGAGCATGGCAAACCCACCGGAAGCCGAGACAATCATGGCCTTGCCGGTATTCTTTTCTATAACGATCGGGGAGACGAAAGCGGCGGTATCGTTTTGAAGGGCCGAAAGATCGCCGGAGTACCCGTTGCCCAATCGATGCTAAATTTTGACGACTTCGAGAGCAACGAAGCGGTGCAGTTGGTCTACAGCCGTAATGGCGCGAACCGCAGCGAGGGGCTCATGGTTACGCAGCAGGCAAATGCCCCAATTGCAGCATTCCGCCCCGCTATTCATGCGGCTCTTCGACTTCCGAAGGGTTCATCTGCACGCGCGGCAGCGCTCGCTAAACTTCGCAACGAGGGCGCATTTGGGCACCTTCGCATGTTCACAGGCCTTACGGAGGACGGTCGATCGGTTCTCTACCTGGCGGACGCTCAGGGGCGACCACGACTCGCCTTTATCGTTACGTCGAATGGCCGCGCTAAGATCGAATTTCTCGATAAGCACGGCAAAGCAGTAAAAGACATAAGCACGCACGGTTAAGTTTTTCGTTCAGAGCTGAAGCTGGCCCGGTTCCGTGGATACTCTTCGCTTGGCTGAGAAAGGTCCGCCCATGGCCAGAAAACACACCCACCCGTACCCGGCGGGCTTCCGGAAGAATGTTGTCGAGGCGGAGTTCAAGCTCGCGGGGCAGACGTTTCGGGAGTGGATCGAATAAGCCGATTTGAACACCGAACGCCGCAGCGAGGGCTTGACGACCGCCGAGCATGAAGATCTTGCGGAGCTTCGCAAGGAAAACCGACAGCTCAAGATCGAGCACGAAAGTTTGGGAAAAGCCGCAGCCAGGTTCGCTCGCGATCATATGGTCGCTTTGCATCGAGCATCGCTCGAAAACTACGGACGCCCGCGTATCCAAGCCGATCTTCGCGATGAGAAGATCTTCGTAAGCGATAAGCGTGTGGCGAGATTCACGCGCGAGCGCAACATTCAGGACGCCAGCCGTCGTACGGCTTTGAATACGACGATCCGCGACAAGGAGGCACGACCGGCGCCCGACTTGGTCAACCGAAAAGTCACCGCCTCTGCCCCCGATCGGCTCTGGTATGAAAACGCCGTTTTTACCCGAAATGCCGATTGCTCTGCACGCCGAGCACCTTGGCTGCCTCACCACTCGCGCTCTTACACCGCGCCGCCTCGGCGGGTCGCCATCTCGAACCACTCCTCGAAGATGTAGATCGGCCCAATCAGAAGGTAGATGACGTTCTCCAGAAATTTCGGTTTGCTGCCTTCGAAGCGATGGCCGACGAGTTGGAAGCCCCAACCGATAACGAAGGCCGCCAAACCAATCTGCCAACCGAGATGCGATCCGAGCGCATACAGAATCGCGAACGCGATCGCCGAGAGCAGCGTGCCGAGAAAATCGATCGTCGCATAATACGCGAGCGTCGCTACGAGCAAGACGAGCGCGAGATCGATCGGCCCGAGCCGGAGCGTTCCGGTTATCGCGATGAGGCCGAGCACGACTGTCGGAATGCCGATGAAGTGGCAGAGCCGATTGCGCGGGTCGCGATGGTACGCGCCATATTCGCTAAAGAGTTCCGCTTTCGTCATAGCTCGCTCATGCGCCGTTCGGCGGAGGCGCCCCTCCCGGCGGTGGCGGCGGAGTGCGCCGCTCGATATAGAGCCCGATCGAGGGGGCGTAATTCAGCTCTGGGGGCGGCGTGCCACCGAGCCCACGCGCCTGCAATTGCACGGCGGTCGCCGCTGCAACGTGGGCGCAGGCCATGAGTGCGCCGAAATCGCCGAGATCGTTGGGGGTCAGCGCGAACCATCGCTTCGCTCCCGACCCGTGTGCGACGATCTGCCAGCGCGTCGATGGCGTTGCCGCCGTAAAATGCGCGCGCAGATCGTCGAGGCTCTGTATCGCAACATCGCGCAGAGCGGTGGTACACTGCGGCCCGGCGATCGCGGCGAATGGTTCTTTCGGGGCCTGCGCCGCGAGCGTGAAGACGCGGAAATTTTCTTTCCCGGGCTGCGGCTGCCGACGGATAAAATAGAGTCCCACGCTCGGCGAAAATGAAATCTCCGGCCGGAAGAAGCTCGCCGGCGGAGCAACGTAGAGCCCTCGCCCGGCGGCGATCGCGGCATCGGTTCGGTGGATCGTCGCGCAGGTAAAGAGCGCGCGAACGTCATCGATCTTCGTCGGAGCGATCGACACGGCGTATCCCGTCGCCAGCGGATGGTAGGTAAAGGTCACGCCCGCCGGCGAGGAGAGAACGATCGCCGCAGTAGGCGAAGCGGCGCGCGCCTTCTCTACCCGCGCGACCTGCGCGCGCAATGCATCGAACACACCGCGCGCGACGCGCGCGCGGTCGGGCGTGCAGAACGCCGATGCCGCCAGTGCGTAGGGATCGCTCGGCGCCGCAGCCGGCAGCGCCGTAAAGCGCGCGAAGGGCCCCCGCCGGCGCGGCCCGCCGCGCGCGGGGCTCGGGAGCGAGAGAACGGCGTGGCGGCCGACCGCAAAGGAGTAGGTGACGCTATAGGAGCGCGGAGCGAGCGGCCGTGCGATCGTCGGAACCTCCGTTCCCCCGAGGGTCGTGTACGGAACCGCGTACTGCGAACTCGCAAAGATCCCGGCGTACGCATCGGTGATATTACTCGCCGCAATCGTTAGCGTACCGCGGGTGAATTTCACGTTTGCGGCCGCATCGTAGGTGGTGTAGGCGGGGAGATTGTTCGGATTATTCGCCCCGGTGTACTGTGCGTCGGCGAGCCATTCCACCGCGGAATGGGGAGCGCGATAATCGAGCGTGAGTCCTGCTCGATGTAATGGGACGTTCGGTGCTTGAGCTCCCGAGATCGCAATGGCGAACGGGTTATCGATGCGCGGATCGTTGGAGCGCAGCGTGGTGGAGGTAATATCGAAGAACGGTTCGGCGACGAGGTTCCCGATTTGCACGAACCCGGTGAGATCGGCGCCGGAATAGATGCGCGTGACGCCGCCAACCGGCGTGGCGAAATAGAGTTGCGACGCGGCGATCGGCGGCGCGCCGACGCCGCATCCCGATGCCGATGCATAGGCGCCCTCCACCAGCGCGAGATAGCTCGGCGAGAGCGTTCCGTCGGCGAGAAGAACGCTGCCGTTGACCTGGGTCGGCAGCACGACGCCGCTCTGCACCTGGCGATAGAGGGCGAGCGAGAGCGCGCTGCGCGCGAAGCGATGGGTGACGCTCGCGTCGAGCGAGGAGGAAGAACTCGCGCCGGGTTGATCCCCGGGCGCGACCCCGTATCCGACGCTCTCGCTCCCCTGGCAATCGAACTGCAGCGAGGCGGGATCGCTCAACGCACGGCTCCGGCCGAAATTCGGTGCGCTCCCCGAGAGCGCGTACGAGATCGCATAGCTATCGTTCGCCGACGCGCGCCAACTCGCACCGATGCTGCCCAGCGCGCTTCCGCCGCTAGAGCTCGCGTGCGTCAGGCCCAACGATGCATTCAACGCGAGGCGGTCGTTCGCCCGAATGCGATCGGTGAGTTGCAAGGCGCCGTAACTGCCGTGCCGCTGCGCGCTATAGAATGCGGCGTTGCTGGTAACGAGCGGCGTCGATACCTGCGAGGAGTTGGTATCGTATGCGAGGATCGAGAGCGTATGCTTGCGCATCGCCGGAAGCTCGGCGGAGATCGTAAACCCGGTCGAACGCATCTGCATGCTGCTCCCCGCCGGCGATGCGACGCCGTCGACGAAGCGATTCCGTAGGTCGAAAAGATTGCTGCCGACGGTGCCGTAGAGCGTCGCCGAGATCGCCGTCGCACCGGTTAAGAGCTGGTCGCCGAGCGAATAGAGCGAGAAGCTGCCCGAGACGTCATTCCCAGGGCCGTAGCCGCAGGGCAACGCCGCCGTGACGCGCAGACAGAGCAACCCGATACTGCGCGTCGAGTTGATAAAACTCGCTGCGAGCGTCTGATCGCCCGGGAGACGCAGGTTCGCTTTGAGCAGATCCCCGGCGACCCAGCGGCCGCCGTCGTGGACGTAATCGAGTCCGCTCGCGTCGAGGTAGCGCATGCCGTCGGCGAGGCTCGGGTTCGTGCGCGTGGTACTCATCGCCGCGATCCCGAGATTTCCCAACGAACCGCTGATCCCCAACGACTCATTGTTGCGCCCGTTACTTCCCGTCGCGAGCGTGCCCTGGCTCTGCCAGGAGAGCGTCGGTTCGAGGGTTCGAAAATCGACGCCGCCGCCGAGCCCACCGATCTGCGGCCCGTGGCGTACCGCTGCGCCGGTAAAAAGATCGCTCGCAAACATCCGCAGATCGCCCGCGCTTCCCGGCGCGTTGAGCGGAATGCCGTCGAGCGTCATCGCGGTCTGGCTTGCGTCGTGGCCGTCGAGCGAGATCGTCTGTGCGGCATCGGTGTCGTCGCTGCTCGAGGTAATGCTGACGCCCGAGAGTTTCGAGAGCGCATCGGCGAGATCGCCGGAGAGCTTACGCTGGGCGGAGTTCGCGTCGATCGAGTTCGTACTGATGCGGACGCTCGAAACCGAATGAACGACGGCGATGACGTGCAAGTCGCTGCTCGGAGCGAGCGCGACCTCGAGGTTCACGCGCTCGCCGTCGAGCACCTCGAAGGGAGCCGAAGTGACCGCGCGATATCCGCGTGCGAAGACGCGCGCGCGATAGATTCCGGACGGCGCCTCGGTAAAGGTGACCTTTCCGGCGCTCGTAGCATTTTCGCTCGCGAGAATCGGCCCGTCGAGCACCACGCGTGCGAGCGCGACGGGGTTCTTCGTCTTTGCATCGGTCACCGTAATGGCGATCGTACCGCCCGAGCTTTGCGCGACGACCCAGGCGGGAACGAGGGCAGCAGCGAGCGCGAAAGCGATGGCGGAGAGAACGGCGCGATTCATCGCACCATCATCCCCGCTCGAACTTTATATTTGCTGAGGAACGCCGAGCGACGAAACGGGAGCGGCGGCGAGTTCGATCGTCACGCCGGTGCCGCGCCCCGGTGCACTCTCGATCTCGATACGTCCACCCGCGCGTTCGACCGCGCGTTTCGCAATCGAGAGCCCGAGGCCGCTACCGGTAATCTCGCCGCGTTGATCGCCGCGGTAGAAACGCTCGAAGGCGTGGAGTCGCTCGAGTTCGCTCATCCCCGGCCCCTCGTCGCGAACGACGATGCGTACGCGGCCGTTTTCGCGCGAGCCGCGGAGGTGGATCGCCGCGTCCGGGGCGTATTTGAGCGCATTCTCAACGACGTTCCAGAGCGCTTCACCGATCTCGCGTGGATCGGCAAAGACCGCGAGCTCGCCATCGACGCGGTAATCGATATTGCGATGCTCGTCAAAACGGCGCGCCGCATCGACCTGGTCGCGCAGCAATTGTGCGACGTCGAGCCGCTCCGCGAGCGGCGCGGCTTCGGAATCGAGGCGCGAGAGGCGCACGAGCCGATCGATCAGGTTGCGCATGTGCTCCTTCTCGAGCGTCATGGTTCCCAAAATCTGTCGCGCGATTTTCTCGTCGTTCAACGCGCCGCGCCGCAGCACGTCGATATAGCCGCTGATGACGGTCAACGGCGTTCGCAATTCGTGGCCGGCATCGGCGACGAAACGCCGCATGCGGTCCTCGGTAGCGCGCCGCTCCTCCATCGCTTGATGGACGTTCGCCGCAGCGTCGTTAAACGCGCCGGTGAGATTACCGATCTCGTCGCCGCCGCCCATGATGAAGGTGCGCGGCGTGTAGTCGCCTTGCGCGAGCGACCGGAGCGCTGCGGCGACGTCATCGAGCGGTCGCAAGGCTTCGCGCGCGAAGATGCGCCCGACGACGAAGGTTCCGAGAATCGCCAGGACGCCGATGGTGAGAACCGTCCGCCAATACGGAAAGAGCGCAACGAAGACCAGCGGCATCGACGGAACGAATGCGACGTAGCCGCCCTGGACGACGGCGAGGCCGAACGGTTCGCGATGTTCGGGGAACGCTCCGGGAGGCTGAGGCGGGCGCAGCCGCTCTCGCCGACGTTGGGCGATCATATGGGCGAGCAACGGGGGATGGAGCGAGGGGTCTCCCGCGAGCAATTTTCCCTGCTCGTCGAAGACCGCGACATCGAGCCCGATCCCGGAGAGTTCGCGAATCATTCGCGGTGCGGCGCTCTTGAGCGTTTGGCCGTCACGCTCGGCGGTCTCGGCGAGGAAGCGCGCCTCGTCGTGTTTGGCGACGATGATATCGTGCGTGAACTGCGAGAGTTCGAAGACCAATGCGATCGAGGATGCGACGATCACCAAAAGCACGACGACGGCGAGCATCGTTGCGTACAGGGAGGCGAGGCGAACGGCGAGCGAACCGCGCCCGGTCATACGTTACTTAAACCGTACCCGACGCCGCGAACCGTTCGGAGAAACGAGGTGCTCGAGCCCGCCCGGTCCACTTTCGCACGCAAATAGGAGATGTAGGTTTCGACGATATTCGGGCCACCCTCGAAATCGTGTCCCCAGACGAGTTCGAGCAGATGCTCTTTGCTGAAAATGCGTCGTGGATCGCGCATAAACACGGCGAGCAAATCGAATTCGCGTTGCGTTAATTCGATCCGTTCGCTTCCGCGACGGAGCTCGCGCGATCCCAGGTCGAGCGCGAGGTCGTTCCAACGGATCTGCTCGTCTTCGTGGATCTGCGGGCGTCGCAAATGGGCCTGCAGCCGCGCGATCAGTTCTTCGAACAAGAAGGGCTTTACGACGTAGTCGTCCGCTCCCGAACCCAACGTCTTGAGCTTGTCGTCGAGATCGCCCTTTGCGGTCAGCATGAGGATCGGCGCCTGCGTGATGTTACGCAGCATCGGCACCAGCGTTACGCCGTCGATCTTCGGCATCATGATATCGAGGAGAATCGCGTCGGGATTGAACGAGCGCACCAGATCGAGCGCGGCCTGACCATCCGAGGCGCTCTTGACCTCGTAGCCTTCTTGGGTGAGGCCGAGCTCGATCATCTCGCGCAGCATCCGGTCGTCGTCGACGACGGCAATCTTGGCGTGTTGTTGCATAGCTATCATGGCTCTTGCGCAAGTATCACGCCGCATCCTGGGCCGACGCTGAAGGCAGGGTTCTTTCCCCGTGGACCAGCGTCATCGCGCCGAGCACGTCGATGGGGCTGACGATGATCTCCACCCCGGCCCGCCGGGCTCGACGGAGCGCGCTCGGCTCGGGGAGACTCCGGGTGAAGAGGTGGACGGAACGGGTGGCACCCCGCCGAGCGAGATCGCGCGCGTAGGCCGCGATATCACCGCGAGCACGCTGGGCCGCCGTGGGGTGGAGCTCGGCGACGCCCGAACCGCGCAGCAGCAATGCAAACGAGCCGGAGTGCTGGGAGGAGCGCGGCGTGAGTTCGACGATCGCGGCCTCGACGGCGGCGTTCGCGAGGCTACCGCCCCACGCATAGAGGGCGATCCGCTGAGGGCTCCGATCGGGTTGCGGATCCACGAGAAGTCCGCTGGCATGAAAAGCGTTCATGCCCCGATTCTGCTCGCGCACCCTGCCAGATGTATGGCAGAGTGCGCGGCACCGATGCGATTTTAGAGTTTTGCGAGTTCCTCGAGAATCTGCTCGGGATCGGGCGCCTCGCCCATCGCATGGATATCGATGTAGCGGACGACGCCGTTCCGATCGATAATGAAGACCGCTCGCTCGGCAAAGCCGCCGTCGCGCAGCACGCCATATGCCTTCGCTACCTCACCGTGCGGCCAGAAATCCGCGAGCAGCGGGTAGGTGATGCCGCCCATGCTGAGAGCCCAGGCGCGCAACGAGTGTACTGAATCGATGGAGATGCCCACGACCTGGGCACCGTGCTCGGCGAAACGCGGCAGCGCGCGTTCGAAGCCGGGCATTTCATTCGTTCAAGTCGGCGTGAACGCGAACGGGATAAAGGCCAGCACCGTCGCGCCGACGCCCTTCCGATCCGCGAGCGAAAATTTTTCGCCGAGATGGCTTTCAAGCTTGAACGCGGGGGCGGCATCGCCCGCTTTCAACGTCGAACTCTGCGAGGCCGTCGACGTGCGGCCAAAGGTTGTACTCATGGGCCCCCATTTGCCTGCGCGTGCATGATGCCCCTCTCGCCCCGCAACCTCAAGCGTTAGACGGAGGCCTCGAATGGCTCGCGGTACTCTTCGTCGCCTTCAAAGAAGCCGAGTAAATGCTCTTCGAGGTAGAGCAAATGGAGCTCGCGATCGAGCTGCGCGTAACGTTCGGCGTGAGCGGCGCGAAAGGCATCCCAGTCGCTCTTACTCTCCCACACATCGATCGAAAGATAGATATCTTCTTCGGCGCGATGGCGGAAGAGACGCGTGCGCCGATATCCGGGATGACTTTTAAACAGGTTTGCAAAGGGCCCATTGGAGCCGAAGGCATGTTCGAATGCCGACGCCTGCTGTGGATGAACGCGATAACGATAGAAAACCTCGACCACGGCGACCTTCTTCCGACATTACGCCGCGGTGCTCCCCCGTTGTAACCGCGCGATCTCGTCGAGCCGCATACTCTGCGAGGCCCCAGTGAGCGGGTCGATCAACAGAAGCGCGGCGAGCGCCTCGCTGCCGCCCGCTCGCTCGATCGCTCCGCGGAGTGCGCGATAGATATCGAGCCGGGCTTCGCCGGTCGGCATCGGGCGAACCACGATGGCGACGCTTCGCCCATCCGGAGCGCGGACAAGCGCATCGAAGGGGCGCGCCTTCGCACCGCGCGCGAGAATCTGCACCGGCCGTAGCCGGCGGAGGCGTCGCGCGAGCGCGCTGCGCGCGAACCGACGCATCTCGGCGACGAGCGCATTGCGTGCATCGAAGAGCAGCCCCGGGCGAATGCCGTCGCGGACCTCCTCTGCCAAGAGCGCCTCGAAACGCTCGGCGCCGGCGGCGGCGAGCGAGCGCTCCTGCCAACGATTCGGATATCCGAGCGCACCGGCGATCGCATCGCGGGCGGCACGAGAGCGATAACGGGGAAGGCGGGCGGCGAGTTCGAGCTGGTCCATCACCGCTACTCTCTCAGTCGGCTCTGCCACCTGTCTGGCACAGCAAAGGGGCGGGGACGAACATCGCCCCCGCCCCTTTCGAATCCCCGCCTCGTGGAGCTTAGAGCTCTTCGATGCTGATCCCGTTGCGCTGGTCGTACTGAGTCCGCGGTTTCGCGACGTGTACCGATTCGTGCTCCGCGTACTCGCCCTCGTAATGCACCGTCGGGGGTGCGTTATTGCGCTCGTATGCCGACGCGAGCCGGCTGGTATCGCCGCCGCCGACCGCCATCGCTTCGATGAGGGCCGCTTCGTCGGCCGTCATCGCGTACGCGGTATCGAACTGCGGGTGAAGCGGACGTCCGTCCGGATCGATCTCTTCGCCCTGCGGTTGAATGGTGAGGTTGCGATAGCGCGACATACCCGTTCCTGCGGGAATGAGTTTGCCGATGATCACGTTCTCTTTCAACCCGAGCAGCGGATCGTATTTTCCGCGAATCGCTGCGTCGGTGAGGACGCGCGTCGTCTCTTGGAACGATGCCGCCGAGAGGAACGAATCGGTCGCGAGCGAGGCTTTCGTGACGCCGAGGAGCACCGGAAGTGCTTCCGCGATATCTTTTTTCTCGGCGCGCGCTTTTTCGTTTGCGTCGTTGAAGACCGAGGATTCCACCGTCTGTCCGGGGAGCAAGTGCGTCGCACCGCCGTCGGTGATCTTCACCTTGCGCAGCATCGAACGCACGATCACTTCGATATGCTTGTCGTTGATATCGACGCCTTGCGAACGATAGACCTTCTGCACTTCTTGAACCAGATAATCCTGAAGCGCGGTCTCGCCCTTAAAGCGAAGGATGACGTGCGGATTGAGCGATCCTTCGGTGAGACGGTCGCCGGGTTCGACGAGTTGCCCCTCGGTCACCGCGAGATGCGTCCCTTGCGGAATCTCGTAGACCGGCGGCTGGTTTTTCTCATCGTAGAGCGCGGCTTCGTCGGTGACGATCACGGTGCGATGGACCTTATCCTCACCGAACGAGACGCGTCCCGCGATCTCGGCGACGATCGCTTCACCCTTGGGTTTGCGCGCTTCGAAGATTTCTTCGACGCGCGGGAGACCGGTGATGATATCCTCGGTCGCCACGCCACCGGTATGGAAGGTACGCAGGGTTAGCTGCGTGCCCGGTTCGCCGATCGATTGCGCGGCGATAATACCGACAGCGGTGCCGATATCGACGTGTTTGCCGGTCGCGAGATCGCGCCCGTAGCACGCCGAGCAGACGCCGTATTTCGACTTACAGGTCAATACCGAACGGATCTTCACCGTCGGAACGCCCGCATCGACGATTTCCTTGGCCTTATCTTCGTCGATCTCTTCACCGCGCTTGACGAGCGTCTCCTTACCGTGGACGACGTCCTCGGCGCAGCGACGACCGATGATACGGTCGGTGATCGGTTCGATAATCTCGCGTCCGACGCGGATATCGTAGACGAGAATGCCGTCGGCGGTGCCGCAATCGTCCTCGCGAACGATGACGTCTTGCGCGACGTCGACGAGGCGGCGCGTGAGGTAGCCGGAGTCGGCGGTACGGAGCGCCGTATCGGCGAGCCCCTTACGAGCGCCGTGCGTCGAGATGAAGTACTCGAACATCGTCAAGCCTTCTTTGAGCGACGCCTTCACCGGGATTTCGAGAATCTCGCCGCTCGGATCGGACATCAGTCCGCGCATACCGCCGAGCTGCTTGACCTGTGCGATCGAACCGCGAGCGCCCGAGGTCGCCATCATGAAGACCGGGTTGAGCGGCTCCTGCGCCTTCTGCATGGCTTGCGTGACGTCTTCGGAGGCCTTCGACCAGATCTCGATCGTCTTGTTGTACTGCTCCGACTGGCGGATGAAGCCTTGCTCGTAGAAGCGATGCAATTCGTCGACTTCGCTCTGCGCTTTTTCGATGATCGCATGCTTGGCTTGAGGAACGACGATATCGCTCACCGAGACCGAGGTGCCCGAACGCGTTGCGTACCGGAACCCAAGCTCTTTGACCGAGTCGAGGAACATTGCGGTCTCTGCATTTCCGTAGTTCCGGTAGCAGAGCGTGATGAGCTTCTTGAGCGCACTCTTATCGATGATCTGGTTGACGAACGCGTGGTTCCAATGTTTGGGGAACGAGCTATTGAAGATCACGCGCCCCGCGGTCGTTTTGATCAACTCGCCGTTAAAGCGCACGTAGATCCACTCCTGGAGCTTCACCGCATGGCTTTCGTACGCGAGCATGACTTCGTTAAAGCTCGAGAACGTCGGCAGCGAGCCCGGAGCATCGGCCGTGGGAGCGTTCTTCTTCGTCGGCCGATCGCTGATATCGAAGTTTTCGGTAATCTCGCCGCGCGCCGGGCCCTTATATTCATCGCGTTGGAACGTGATGTAGTAAAGGCCCAACACCATATCTTGCGTCGGAATCGAGACGGCGTTTCCGTACGCCGGCAGCAAGGTATTGTTCGAGGAAAGCATGAGGATCCGCGCTTCGGCTTGCGCGCCCGCTGAAAGCGGAAGATGGACCGCCATCTGGTCGCCGTCGAAATCGGCGTTGTACGGCGTACAGACCAACGGATGCAAATGGATCGCCTTGCCCTCGACGAGAACCGGCTCGAAGGCCTGAATACCGAGACGGTGGAGCGTCGGGGCGCGGTTGAGCAGCACCGGATGCTCCTTGATGATCTCTTCGAGAACGTCCCACACCTCGGGCTTCACGCGCTCGACCATGCGCTTCGCGCTCTTGATGTTATGCGCGAGCTGCCGGTCCACGAGCTTCTTCATCACGAACGGCTTGAAGAGCTCGAGGGCCATCTCTTTGGGGAGACCGCACTGGTGGAGTTTCAGCGTCGGGCCGACCACGATCACCGAACGGCCGGAGTAATCGACGCGCTTTCCGAGTAGGTTCTGGCGGAAACGCCCCTGTTTGCCTTTGAGAATATCGGAGAGCGATTTCAACGGGCGATTGTTGGGGCCCGTCACCGGGCGACCGCGACGGCCGTTGTCGATCAGCGCATCGACCGCTTCTTGCAGCATGCGCTTTTCGTTCTTGATGATGATCTCCGGCGCGTTGAGATCGAGCAAACGCTTGAGGCGATTGTTGCGATTGATGACGCGGCGATAGAGATCGTTGAGATCGGAGGTGGCGAATCGGCCGCCGTCGAGCTGCACCATCGGGCGCAGTTCGGGCGCGATGACCGGAACCGCTTCGAGTACCATCCACTCCGGTTTATTGCCCGAGGTGATGAGCGCTTCGACGATCTCCAAACGCTTGATCGTCTTGAGATGCTTCTGGCTGACGGTATCTTTGCCGGCGCGCGTGCGGCGCGAGCCGTTCGGGCCGCCGTCGAGTTCGGAGCGCAGTTCGTCGCGAACCTTCTGGAGGTTGAGATCCTTCAGGAGCTCCCGAATCGCTTCGGCGCCCATCCCCGCCTTGAACTGCACGCGACCGCGATCGTCTTTATGCTTGTCGGAGAGTTCGCGATACTTCTGCTCGGAGAGCACCTCGCGTTTTTGCAACGGCGTATTGCCGGGATCGATCACGACCCACGCGGCAAAATAGATCACCTTCTCCAGCTGCCGCGGCGACATATCGAGCAGGATGCCGATACGGCTCGGCACGCCCTTGAGGTACCAAATATGGCAGACGGGGGTTGCGAGTTCGATATGCCCCATCCGTTCGCGGCGCACTTTCGCGCGGGTGATTTCGACGCCGCAGCGGTCGCAGATCATCCCTTTGAAGCGAATGCGTTTGTACTTGCCGCAATGGCACTCCCAGTCTTTGGTCGGGCCGAAAATCTTCTCGCAGAAGAGGCCGTCGCGCTCGGGCTTGAGCGTGCGATAGTTAATCGTTTCGGGCTTCTTCACTTCGCCGAAGGACCAAGCACGAATGTGCTCGGGCGATGCCAAACCGATGCGCATCGCGTCGAAGTTGTTCACGTCGATCAGGTTGTTGTTCACGAGGACTCCCGCAGGTCACCGTGCCGGTACCGTTCGCTTCCGCAGGACACTCACGATCTCGCGCGGTCGCGCGAGGGGGTCCACCGGTGCTTCCGGACGACTCCCGATGAGGAGCGACCTCATGCGGGGGCACGAACCCACATTATACGTCGCACGGCGCTCCCGCGCAACGCCCCAGCCCCGGGTGTTTTCATCTTCGGGCTCTTGGGTAGAACGACGGCATGAAAAGACAGCTCACCATAGCCCTCGCCCTCCTGGCAGTACTCGGCCTAGGAGCCGGGCTTCTCCCTCGACCCGCGCTGGCAAATGGCGCGGCGAGTACGCGGAACATCCTCCTTGGTATCGGGGCCGCCACCTACCTGATCATCCAGCACAACCGGGTCGTCCACCAGCGCGAAGCGGCCGCCGCCGCCCAGCAAGCGGCGATCGCCCAGCAACGGAACGACGCCTGGGCCGCCTATCGCGCCGCCGAACGCAGCGCGCACCAAGAGGCCTTGGCGAACGCCGAGCTTCATAAGGAGCTCGCCTTCGAGAAGAGCGTGGTCGCGCAGCAACAACGGCAGCTTGCCGCGCTCCACGTCGGCTCGAACTTCACCCACGTCGTTGCGACGACCGGCTCGCACGGGAACCCGCAGGTCGTCGCGAGCGACGGTCTCGGTTGGGGGACGCTCTGAACCCCCGCGCCGCAGCCATCATCCTGGCAGCCACCGCCTTCGCGGGCTGCGCGGCTGCCCCGCAGGGCCAGGCGGAGCGACTCGCCGACAGCATGACGCGCGCGATCGTCAACGACAACCCCAGGACGGTCGCTCACGATCTCACCGGCGTTGGGTCGATCTCGCGCGCCGAGGTTGGGCTGCTCTCGGATAAGTTCAACGCCCTCGGGAAGTACGAGGGGCTCAAATTGCTCGCGTTCAACGCAGCAAAAAATGAGTTCGCCTTTCAAGCGAACTTCACGAAGGGAAACGCGCGCGTCGTCGTGCGCCTCGACAAAAAGGATCGCCTCAGCGCGTATCGCGTTTTCTAACGCAAGCCACGCCGAGGCGATTGGAGCTACGAGGAAGAGTTCTTAGAACTCTTCCTCGACGCTGCCTGCATCGGGATAGACGACTTCGTCATCGTCGACGGCGAAGGCCGGTGCATCGTCATCGACGATCTCGTCCTCTTCTTCCTCGAGTTCGTAGCCTTGCGGCCCCTCGAGGTCGTCGTCGACGGCGAGTTCTTCATCGGCGGTGAAGATGTCGTCGCCTTCGATCTCAGCGGTACGAGCGACTGCGGGAGTTGCCGGAATCGGACCCGCGACAAACGGTTTGCTGTCGTCGATCTCCTCTTCTTCCTCCTCCGCTTCGTCCTCGGCCTCGATCTCGGGAAGCGCTCCCTCCGCCGCCGCCGCCGCAACGGCTTCCGCCGCGGCAACCTGCGTTTGCGAGAGCAGCGGATCCTCGGCTCCCATCAGGACGCCGTACGCGACCTCTTCGTTGAGCCCGAGGTCGTCGTTGCCGAGCCGGAGCTCGCGCGTGTCGATCTCCTCGCGCGACTCCGTCAGCACTTTGACGTCGAGCGCGAGCGACTGGAGTTCCTTGATCAGCACCTTGAACGATTCGGGAACGCCCGGTTCCATCACGTTCTCGCCTTTGACGATCGCTTCGTAGGTCTTGACGCGGCCGACGACATCGTCGGATTTCACCGTCAGCAACTCCTGCAGCGTATAGGCGGCGCCGTACGCTTCGAGCGCCCAGACCTCCATCTCGCCGAAGCGCTGTCCGCCGAACTGCGCCTTGCCGCCGAGCGGCTGTTGCGTGATCATCGAGTACGGGCCGGTCGAGCGTGCGTGGATCTTGTCGTCGACGAGATGCGCGAGCTTGAGCATGTAGATCATGCCGACGGTAATCGGACGATCGAAACGATCGCCGCTGCGCCCGTCGCGCAACCACGCCTTGCCGTCTGCGGGGAGCCCCGCATCCTGCAACCAATCCTCGATATCTTCGGCGGTCGCACCGTCGAAGACCGGCGTCGCGATCCGGAAGCCGAGCATCCGCGCGGCCCACCCGAGATGCGTCTCGAGAATCTGTCCGATGTTCATGCGCGAAGGCACGCCCAGCGGGTTCAGAACGATATCGACCGGCGTACCATCCTCGAGGTACGGCATGTCCTCCTCGGGGAGAACCTTGGCGATCACGCCCTTGTTGCCGTGACGCCCGGCCATCTTATCGCCCTGCAGAATCTTACGCTTCTGCGCGACGTAGACGCGAACGAGGTGGTTGACGCCAGGCGAAAGCTCGTCGCCGTTCTCGCGCGAGAACACCTTGACGTCGATGATCTTGCCTTTTTCACCGTGCGGAACTTTTAGGCTCGTGTCGCGTACTTCACGCGATTTCTCGCCGAAAATGGCGCGCAGCAAACGTTCCTCGGCGGTGAGTTCGGTCTCGCCCTTCGGCGTCACCTTACCGACGAGAATATCCTCGGGGCGCACCTCCGCACCGATGCGAATGATGCCGCGCTCGTCGAGATCTTTGAGCGCATCTTCGCCGACGTTGGGAATATCGCGCGTGATCTCTTCGGGGCCGAGCTTCGTATCGCGCGCTTCGCATTCGTACTCTTCGATATGAATCGAGGTGAAGCGATCTTCCTTGACCATGCGTTCGCTGATCAAGATAGCGTCTTCGTAGTTGTAGCCTTCCCACGGCATGAACGCGACGAGCACGTTTTGGCCCAACGCGAGTTCGCCTTCGTCGGAGGTCGGGCCGTCGGCGAGCACCTGCCCGGCAACGACCTTCTCGCCCATCGTGACGATCGGGCGCTGGTTGATGCACGTGCCGGCGTTGCTGCGTACGAACTTCAGCAAGTCGTAGTTCTTCTCGCCATCTGCAGTCTCGAGAACGATCTGCGTCGCATCGACGGCGACCACCGTGCCCGCTTCTTCGGCAACGACGAGGCTGCCGGAGTCCTTGGCCGCGCGATACTCCATGCCGGTGCCGACGATCGGCGCCTGCGGACGAAGCAACGGCACCGCCTGACGCTGCATGTTCGCGCCCATGAGTGCGCGGTTTGCATCGTCGTGCTCGAGGAACGGAATCAACGCCGTCGCGACCGAGACGATCTGCTTGGGCGAGATATCCATCAGCTCGACGCGGCCCGCCGGCTCTTCGATATCGTCGCCGCGATGACGGCAGACGACCGTCTTGGCGAGAATCGTGCCGTCGGCTGCAAGCGGCGTGTTGGCCTGACCGATGATGAATTCTTCTTCAACGTCGGCGGTGAAATAGCGAATCTCATCGGTAACGCGTCCGTCGCGAACGATGCGGTACGGCGTTTCGATGAATCCGAGGCTGTTGACCCGCCCGTAGGTCGCCAACGAACCGATGAGACCGATATTCGGGCCTTCCGGCGTTTCGATCGGGCAGATGCGGCCGTAGTGCGAGGTGTGGACGTCGCGCGCTTCAAAGCCCGCGCGTTCGCGCGAGAGACCGCCCGGCCCGAGGGCCGAGAGACGACGCTTGTGCGTGAGCTCCGCCAGCGAGTTGGTTTGGTCCATGAATTGCGAGAGCTGGCTCGAGCCGAAGAACTCCTTAATCGCCGCGACGACCGGACGAATATTGATGAGCGCTTGCGGCGTGACCGTCTCGATCTCTTGCGTCGTCATGCGCTCGCGCACGACGCGTTCGAGGCGCTGCAGGCCGACGCGGAACTGGTTCTGTAACAATTCGCCGACGGTGTTCACGCGACGATTGCCTAAATGGTCGACGTCGTCGGGTGAGATATCGCGCACCGCGACGCGGCAGAGCCGGCGGACGATCGCGATGAAATCCGCACGCGTCAGCCCCGGCGCACCTTCGGGCCGATAGCTGAACGGTTCGAATTCATCGACTTCAAATTCCGAACGATCGCCTTCGACGGTGAGCAGCGAAAGGTTCAAGCCCTTCTTTTCGCTCTTGGCGCGAATTCGCGAATCTTTCTCCGGATTGAGAATGCGATAATGCAGTTTCGAGGTGACCTTGAAGCGCCCGACCTTCCCGAGTTCGCACTTGTTCTCGTCGAACAGGAGGGTGCGGATGAGCTTCTCGGCATCCTCGTGCGAGGTGAACGGCTCGCCGTAACGCAGCGCGCCGTAGACCGCTTCGAGCGCGGTTTCGCGATTGACGGTGTCGCCGTCTTCGATGAGCGTATTGAGAATGAGATTATCGGGACTCGCATCGGGGAAGAGCCGATCGAAGAGTTCGCGCAGCTCCGCGGCGCGATCGCTCGTCTGCTGCTTCTTCTTCAAACCGCGCGGAGCGCGCCCGAGCGGGCGCGAGGTCCCGTCGTCAACGCGGCGGCGCGGATAGGTGCCCGCGAAGAGTTTCAGGATCGCTTCGTCGGAGTTCCAGACGCAGTTCCGGTGGTAGAGCGCGCTGAGTTTTTCCGCAGCGGCCGCACGTTTGTTCTTGTCCCCCAGATCCACCACGAGATCGAACGCTTCGCCGCGTGCGATACGATTGGGGAAGAGCGTCGCGAACGCGTCGCGTACCTGGCGCTCGTGCTGCGATTGCGGACGCGGAACTTCGATGGCATCGCTGGCGGCGGTCGCCTGGCGGCCGATGCCCTTCCAGGGGAACATATCGGCACAGGCGCGCAGAACTTTTTCGATGTACGGGCGCGTGAGGCCGTCGGCATCGTAGGCGGTAGCCGGAGCGTCGTCGAGCGGGAAGTGCTCGGGCGAGGAGACCGCGCGAAGAAACGCGATCATCGAGACGGCGCGACTCTTATCGAACGAAACGTTGATCGAGCCGAAACGGTCGCCTTCGTCGCTCGCACCGGCAAAAAACTTCACCCACGCACCGCGCTTCGGAATAATCTTCGCGGTGTAGCCCTTGCCTTCGGCCGGTTTGGCCTTCTCCACCAAGAAGCCCGGCGAGCGCACCAACTGGCTCACGATCACGCGCTCGGCTCCGTTGATCATGAAGGTGCCCTTATCGGTCATGAGCGGGAAATCGCCCATGAAGATCTCTTGGTCGGGGATGCCCTTAATTTCGCCGGATTCGGCGGTAATGAGGCGGACGCGGACGCGCAGCGGAGCGCTGTAGGTCATGTCGCGCTCGCGGCACTCCTCGATCGAAAACTTCGGTTCGCCGAGCGAGTGCTCGCCGAACATCAGAATCAGGTTGCCGGTGAAATCTTTAATCGGCGAGATCGCTGCGAACGCCTCGGCGAGCCCCTCGGTCTTGAACCACTCGAAACTCGCCTTCTGGAGTTCGATCAGGTTGGGGAGCTCGAGAACGTGCGGGATCTTCGAGAAGGAGTGGCGCGAGCGCTTCGGGCCCGGATCGACCGGAACCTCAACGGTGAACGCGCCGGTGGGCATCGGAAAATGCGAGGCCATGGGCGTGCTCTTGCCCTCGCCTCCGGAGCGCTTCCCTTTTGCTTTCGTCCCCCCGCTGCTCGTCGTGGTTGCGGTTTTCGCTGCCTTCGTCGTCGCCATTCGTTCTCTCTTTATTACCTTGTCCAGACAGGGGTGGGCACGTGTCCTTCGCGAATCTCGCGCAACATCAAAGCACGAGCAGATCCGGCCGGTCGGATTGGCTCGCGCTCTCTTTTTGGCTTACGCGCCGAAGGGCATAGGCGAGTAACGTATCAAAGGTCGCCAAAGGAGTCAAGGCCCCCCGGCGCGACGGGCGGGGCCGCGGGGCGGGTCGAGCGGCCGGAGGGGGTGAGGTGGTCCTCGGTGGGCTTGCTTACATCTTGAGTTCATCGCTCGCCCACCGAGGACCACCTCACCCCCCGGCGCCTCCGCCTGCCTCATTCTTGGGACGAGCAAACCCTACAGCGCCCTGCCAACCCGGCGCCCGCTCTACCGCGAGGCGAGGGCGAAAAAGTTGGCGACGAGCGCCTCGCCGCACTCGCTCAGCACCGATTCCGGGTGGAACTGGACTCCGAAGCAGCGCTTCCCGCTCACGGCGATCCCCTGGACCACCCCGTCCGCGCTCCGAGCGTGGACCTCGATCCCCGCGGGCAGCGAGGTCGGATCGAGCGCGAGCGAGTGATAGCGAGTCGCCCGAAATGGATTCGGCAGCCCGGCGAAGAGGCCGCGTCCGAGGTGTTCGATCGCGTCGGTCTTCCCGTGCATCGGCTTCGGCGCGTGGACGACGCGCGCCCCAAGGCTCTCGCCGATCGCTTGCTGCCCGAGGCAGACCCCGAGCGTCGGCAGATCCCGTTCGATCGCGGCGGCGATCAGCCGCCCCAGCATCGGCGTATCCTGCGGCTTCCCCGGCCCCGGCCCGACCGTCATCGCATCGACCTCGTCGAGCGTCTCGATTCCGAGCGCGGGATCGTCGGCGTGCACGAAGCGCACCGTAGCGCCCTGCGAAGCGAGTAGGTGCACGACGTTATAGGAAAAGGAATCGTAGTTATCGACGAACAGCACTCTCACTTCGTCGCCGCCTCATCCTCGAGCCCGAGCATCGCGCGCGCGATGCGCGTCTTTTGCAGAATCTCGGCATACTCCGAGGACGGAACGCTATCGGCGACGATACCTGCGGATGCCTGCCACCAGATACGCCCCCCAAATGCGTGGAGACTGCGCAGGGTAATGCACGAATCGAAGTCGCCTTCGAAGCTCCAACGGCCGACGCTGCCCGCATAGAATCCACGCGTGACGGGCTCCCACGCATCGATGATCTCCATCGCCCGAACTTTCGGCGTCCCCGTCACCGTTCCGGCGGGAAAGCCCGCGGCAAAAAGATCGAGGGCGTCGCAATCCTCGAGTAATTCGCCGACGCAATCGGAGACGATATGCATGACGTGGCTGTAGCGTTCGATCTGCAACAACTCCTCGACGCGCACGCTGCCGAGTTTGCAGACCGATCCGAGATCGTTACGCCCGAGATCGACGAGCATCACGTGTTCGGCGCGCTCTTTTTCGTCGGCGAGCAATTCCGCAGCGATACGCGCGTCGCTCTCGGGCCCCTCGCCGCGCGCGCGGGTGCCGGCGAGCGGGCGAATGCGCGCGCGCCGTCCGTCGAGACGAACCAGAAACTCCGGCGATGCGCCGAAGAGTGCGCCGAACTCCGTATCGACGAAGAACATATACGGCGATGGGTTGCGGCGGCGCAACGCGCGATAGCAATCGAGGGGATCGCCTTCCAGCGCCGCATCGAAGCGAATACCGAGTTGGAGCTGGTAGACGTCGCCGTCCTCGATCGCCCGCTGCGCGCGATCGACCAAGCCGAGATACGCATCGCGATCCATGCTCGCGCGAATCGGCCCGTTCGCTCGGAATGCGCCCGGCAGCGAAGCGCGCGCGTCGAGCAATCGTGCAACGTACTCGTCGATCCGGGCATCGAGCTCTCTTTCGGCATCGCCGCAGCACCAGAGCGTGAGACTATGCGTGTAGTGATCGAAGATCAGCCAGGTTCCGGGAATCGAAACGACCGCCGCGGGCATCTGCGGGGCGTCGGGGCTCCGCGCGGGGAGCCGCGCCTGTGCGCGCGCGGCATCGTAAGCGAACGCGAGCAAAGCTCCTCCGCCCGGCGGAGCATCGGCAGGCGGACGATGGGCATCCACGAAGGCGCGCATCTCGTCGTACATCGTCGCGGTGCTTTCGAAGCGCCGGGTCGCACGATAATCGAAACCGACGAACGAATAGCGCGATAGCGTGCCGCCCGCATCGACGCTCTCCAACAGGCAACTCGCGCCGCGTTGTGCGAGCGCGCGATAGGCGAGGATCGGCGTCAGCGTATCGGATGCGATCGTGCGCGTCCGAACGTTTTGAGTGAGAGTCGAGCGCACGCGTTATGGCTTGAGGGTTGGGTTTTCTTGCGTGATGCGCGCCGCGAACGCCGCTGGCAGTTTGTCGAGTATCGCGCCGACGTCGCTCGCGGACATCAGCGAGAAAATCTTTGCATCGTATGGAACGGGGAGGCGCTGAACCACCTTTGCGGCGTTGGTCGGATCCATCGCCGCCCAATCGGCGGCGACGCGCCGGTCGTTGGGGGTCGCCGATGCGGCCAGGTCGGAACCCGGCGCAGCGGCCGTGCTCCCAAAGGGGCCCGGGGAGGCGACGGGCGTCACGAGTGCCGGCGGCGCTTTCGAACGCGCCTGCGCGACCTGTGCATCGAGCTTCTGCACGCGCGATTTTAATGCCGTCGAGGCGCTCCGCGCAGCGGCTAATCTCCGCTGGGCGTCGGCGAGCTGTGCCTGGAGCGTCACGATTTCATGATTGCGTCGCGCGATCAGTTGATTCTGCGCCGCAAAATGAAATGGCGCGGCGACGACCGCGAATCGCGCTCCGAGGTTCTGCCAGATCGGCGAGAGCGGCCCCGAAGTGATTGCTGCACGGGAGGGCGGCCAGAGCAACGCTCCGACGATCGCCAAAATGGCGACGAGCGGCAGGACGAGTCGCCCGACCGGAAAGGGTTTTCGACGCTGGCGTGTGACGATCACCGGGGGCCTCCTTTCTTGGCGTCGAGCGCGCTCCGGCGTTCGTCGCGACGCGCGTTACCGTCGTCGAGTTCGTTTTGCTCGCGCCGCATCTCCCCGAGGCGAAACGCGTCGAGCGCATGATCTTTGAGGGTCTCCACGACTTTCCTCCGCTTCATCGCTTCGTGAAGGGCGTACATTGCGGCATCGAGTTCGCTTTTACGAAGGTCGAGATCGCGTTTGGCGGCATCCATCGCCCGATCGAGATAGCTGATATGCCCGTAGAGCAGCACCAATTCATCGGTCGTCAGGCGCGCGTGCTCGTGACGAAGGATCCGTGAGTTCTCGGCAAATTCCCCGTCGAGCCGTCGGAATTCCGCAAGCGCCGCATCGTGAGCGCGCTGAGCGATCGCAACCAAACCCTGCTCGCGCTCGACGATCCGCTTGCGTTGCACGAGTACGGGATCGAGTCGAAAGTGAAAGGTCGCCACGCGCTATACCACGCTCATCATGGAGGCAAGGGTCGCGCCGTAGTCGGAATGCTCGTACATTCCCTGTCGTAGAAAATGGCGAATCGCCTCAATTTTCGAGAGCGCTAAATCGATGCGTGGGTTGCTTCCGGCGACGTAGGCACCGATATTGATCAGATCCTCGGCTTCGCGATAGGTCGCCATCAATTCGCGAATCGCCGAACAGGCTGCGAGGTGATTCTCGTCGGCGACATCGGGCATGACTCGGCTGATACTCTCGAGGACGTCGATCGCCGGATAGTGATTCGCCGAAGCCAATTTGCGCGAGAGGACGATGTGCCCGTCGAGAATCGATCGTACCGCATCGCTAACGGGTTCGTTCATGTCGTCCCCGTCGACGAGCACCGAAAAGAGCCCCGTAATGCTGCCCCGGCTCGACGTTCCGGCTCGTTCGAGCAATCGCGGAAGCGTCGCGAAGACCGACGGCGTGTAGCCGCGCGTCGTCGTCGGTTCGCCGATCGCCAAACCGACCTCGCGTTGAGCCATCGCGAAGCGCGTCACCGAATCCATCATGAACATGACGTCGAGGCCGAGATCGCGGAAATACTCCGCAACCGTCATCGCCACGAAGGCCGCCTTAATACGAACCAACGCCGGTTGGTCGCTCGTCGAGACGATGACGACGCTGCGACGGAGCCCTTCGTCGCCGAGATCGCGCTCGAGAAAATCGCGCACTTCTTTACCGCGCTCGCCGACCAGCGCGATGACGTTGACGTCGGCGGCGGTATTACGCGCGATCATGCCGAGGATCGTCGATTTGCCCACTCCGGAACCGGCAAAGACGCCGACGCGTTGCCCCTTCCCGCAGGTGAGTAAGCCATCGATGGCGCGGATGCCGAGCGGAAGCGCCTCCGAAATCCTTCGGCGTTGCATCGCTGCCGGCGGATTGGCGGTCACCGAAGCGAGCCTGAGTGAATCGATCGCGCCCTTCCCGTCGATAGGGTTTCCCAGTCCGTCGAGGACGCGCCCGAGTAGTTCGTCGCCAACTCGGATCTGCAACGGCTTACCGCATGCCGCGACGTCGCTACCGGCGCCGATCCCCGAAAGATCGCCTAACGGCATAATCAGCACGCGATTGTCCCGAAATCCAACGACCTCCGCGAGCACCGGCTCGGCGTTCCTTCGGTACCGAATCCAACAGGTCTCGCCGACGGCCATCGCGGGACCGTTGCTCTCGACCACAACACCGATCACCTGCGAGACGCGCCCGTTTTGGCGCATGCAGTCGACGTCGTGAAGCGCCTCGAGATACCGGTCGGCCCGAAAAGCGAGCGCTTCCATCGTTCTAACTCGCCGTCGCAGTGATTTCGGGGAATTCGTCGGCGGGGATGAGCGCGCCACGAACCTCGCGCAACTGCGTTGCGACCTTGGCGTCGATCGTTCCCGAATCGCTCTCTAACACCGCTCCACCGCGGTCGATGCGTTGGTCTTCGATGAGCCGCAGGTGCTCGAAATCGCCTGCTGCGAGCAGCCGCTCGCGATACTCGCGCATCACCGCCATATCGTCGGGATTCACGCGAATCGAAATATCGCTGCGCGACATCGCGCGGGTCAGCGCCGAGCGCACGGTCTCGACGACGAATTGATCGTTCTGTGAAATTTCGTGGTGCACGATCCGCTCCGCGGCTCCCAGCGCGAGCCGCACGAGTTCGGGTTCGGCGCTCCGTAAGAAGCGGTCGCGATCTTCGCGCACGGCGTCGATGACGCCGTGCAAGAGGCCGAGCAACTCGTTGAGCTCGGCATCGACGCGGGCGATGCCCTCCTGGCGCCCCGCCTCGTGCCCTTCGGAGCGCGCCGCCTCGGCGATCGCGTCGCGGTCGCGGCGCGCCTGGTCGAGCAGCGAGCTCGCCGTACGAAACGCACCCTCTAAAATCTCGCGAGCGCTATTCTTCGCCCGTTCTAAGGCGGCGGTCGCTTCGCTGCGTAACGCATCCCAATCGATAACCTCTACCGTCGGCTCCGGAATGGGGGCGTGGAGCTCCGTATCGCCCATCTCTTCGGCGGCGGGAAATGCGAGGTCGTGCGGTTCGTCGGCGGGCGCCGCGAAGTCGCGCGTATCCGGCACGTCAACGCGATAGGCTTCCTCGGCGATGCGAGCTCCCCGTACGATCTTTCCCATCGAGTACCTTTGCCGGGCCCGTTAAACCAATCGTTCGTCTTTCGCACCGCGAGCGATGACGATTTGGCCATTCTCCTCGAGCGTGCGAATGACGTCGACGATCTGTTGCTGCGCTTTCCCAACCTCGCGCATACGCGTCGGTCCGAGAACCTCGATCTCTTCTTTGAGCATTTGGCCGGCGCGCGTCGACATGTTTTTGTAGATGCGTGCCAAGAGATCGTCGTTGGCGACCTTGAGCGCGAGCGCGAGTTCTTTCCCGTCGACTTCCTTGAGGATGCGCTGGATCGAACGATCGTCGAGGTTGATGATGTCTTCGAAAACGAAGAGCAGGTTTTTGACTTCTTGTGCGAGTTCGGGATCGCGCTTGGTCAGGCCGTCGAGAATATTCTTCTCCGTTTCGCGATCGACGAAATTCATCACCGAAGCCAACGACGCTACGCCGCCGGCCTTTGAGAAATCCGCGCCACTGATGAGCAAGCGACGGCCGAGCAACTCGTCGAGCTGTTCGAGCACCTCCGGAGCGGTTTTCTGCAGAATAGCGATTCGCATCGCCACGTCGGCTTGCAACTCCGGCGTTAGCGCCGAGATGACCGCGCCGGCTTGTTCGGGCTGCATATAGACGAGGATCAACGCAATCGTTTGCGGGTGCTCGTCTTGAATGAACTGCAGGAGTTGGGCGGGCTCGGTGTTTTTAATGAGCTCGAGCGGATTGCCGTGTTTGAGCGCCGCGAAGAGGCGGCTCGTCATATCGTCGGCCTGCCCGGCCCCGAAGGAACGCTCGAGGATCTCCTTGGCGTACTCGATGCCGCCCTCGTTGATATATTTTAGGGCGATCGCGCGCTGGTACGCTTCTTGAATGACGGCATCGCGCTTTTCCAATGAAACCGTCGGAATTTTTGCAATCTCTAAAACGATCCGCTCGACTTCGTCCTGACGCAAAAACTTAAAGATCGTCGCGGAGAGTTCGAGCCCGAGCGTGATCAGGAGGATCGCCGCCTTCTCCGGGCCGGATATCTCGAGCGACTCGCTGTCGCCGAACGGCAGCGGCGCCGGAGTTTCGGGCAACCCCGCGTTCGAAAGGTTGACGATCGGTGAATCCACGTCGATGCTCGTTCTTTCCTACCGGCCCGCTACTCGGCGAGCCAGAGCTTGACGAGCTTCCCGATGCTGTCGGGGCTCTCTTGTGCGACGGTGGTAACGTATTCGATCATTTGCTCTCTCGTCATATCGGCGGTGGAACGCATGGGGGCACTTAAACCCGGAGCACCTTCCAGCAGCGGATGCTCTTCGAACGGCGGCAACTCGTCGGTAAGGCTGGAGTCGAAGGACGGCAGATCGGTGCTGGGAACGAACTTCGATTCGCGCGCCCGCGTCGCCAGGAAGCCGACGATTCCGAGGAGCCCGAGCCCGCCGATGGCGAGCAGTACCCAGAGCGGAATCCCTAAGACCGTGGTTACGCCGGTGGCGACGGTGCGCTGGGCGAGCGCCGGATTAAACGGTATCGCTTCGACGCTGACTTGATCGCCCGCCGCGAGATCGAGGCCGGCGGCAGCGATAACGACGTTTCGAATCTGCGTGACGTTCGCCGGCGTCAATACATAGGGCGCCGCGGCGACAGCGGGACCGGTCCCGGAGGTCGACGTTTGTGGAGTCGAGTTCACGAGAACGGCGACGCTGGTCTGTAAAACTTTTCCGGGCGCGTCGATATGTTTGACGTTTTGAACCGAGATATCGTAATTCGTCGTCGTCTTCGATTTATTGTAGCGCCCGTTCGTGGTAGCGTTCTGCAGCGCTTGATAGGTTCCGATATTGCTGGTCGTGCCGGGCACCCCGACCGCAGCGCGCTGCGCCGGTTGCGTGCCGTTGTAGGACTCGCGCGAGCTTTGCTGCGAGAGTACGGTCCCTTGCGGAGCGTAGACTTTTCCGTCGGAGGAGTTGACGTCGAACGACATCTTCGTCGAGACGCGCGCGACGGCGCGCCCCTTGCCCAAGGTGCTGTCGAGCATCGATTGGATGCTCTGTTGGAGGCTCGATTCGTAGCGTTCTTTGGCGATCAACTGCTCTTGGGTCAGCTGCAGCGCGTTATCTTGCGCCGAGGCGTTGTTCGCGGCGACCTGCGTCGGCAAAAGAATCTGTCCGTCCTGGTTGACGATCGTAACGTTGACCGGCTTCAAGCCTTCAACGGAGCGCGCGACGAGCATCGTAATGCCCTCGACCTGCGAACCATCGAGCCCTTGGCCCGGACGCAACTTGATGGCGACCGAGGCGGTGGTCGGCTCTTGCGAATCGCTGTAGAGCGTGTGGTCGGGAGTGACGATGCTGACGCGCGATGCTTCAACCGGCGTGAGCCCGTCGATCGTGCGTTCGAGTTCGCCTTCGATCGCTCGCGTTTTGTCGATCCGCTCCTGGAACTGCGTCATACCGAAGTTGGTACGGTCGAAAATTTCGTATCCGACGCCCGCGCCTTTGATCAAGCCCGAGCCGGCGATGGCTATGCGCTCCGCGCTAACATCGGCGGAGGGAACCGAGATCGTCTTCCCATCGAGCGAGATGTGGTAGGGGACTTTGTCGGCCTTGAGGTGCCCGAGTACCGCGTTGGCATCGCTCGACGAAAGATTGGAGAACAGCGTTGAGTACGAAGGACCGCGACCGAAAACAAGCGCGCCAAAGGCAACGAGAGCGAGTAGTACGGCAATCGCCCCGCCGGTAACGAGCGCTCGGCCCTGTCTATTCTGTCCTGCCCAGAAATTCAGGATTCGCGCTTGCAGGGTCGCAAGTATCGCCCGCAGTTGCTCCACGACGTGTCCTCTTTACTCTACGGTCAGGCAGCCGACCCTGGCTGTGCTCGCTCCACATCCCTGTTGGAGCGTCCATGCGCGCGTTCCGAGGCCCGCGTCCATGTCATTAGGTGGGATTATTATCCGCACTCTCCACAGGCCCTTCGTCGTCCTCCGTCAATTTTAAGGCTTATCCGAATCCATCAAGGATTCGTCAAGCTCTGATTAACGATTCGCGCTCCGGACCGACGGAAAAGAGCTCGATCGGCACGCCGACGAGCGTTTCGAGACGGGAGATATAGCGCCGAGTCGCATCGGGAAGATCGCCGAGCCTCCGCGCCGAGCCGATCTCCTCGTTCCAGCCATCGAGGTACTCGATCTCGACGGCAAAATCGGGGGAACCGGCCTCGGCGAGCGTGGCGGGGCTCCCGCCGCGTCGATACCCGGTAACGATGCCGACGCGGTCGAGGCCGGAGAGTACATCGAGTTTGGTGAGTGCGATCGCATGTGCCCCGTTGAGGGCGGCGGCGTACCGGGCGGCGACGGCATCGAACCATCCGCATCGACGCGGGCGCCCGGTCACTGTGCCGAATTCTCGCCCGGCCGCACGAAGATGCTCGCCCGCGGCGTCGTGAAGTTCGGAGGGGAACGGCCCCTCGCCGACCCGGGTGGTGTAAGCCTTGAGGATACCGATGATGCGTCCGATCGCACTCGGCCCGACGCCGAGACCCGTGCAGATTCCCCCCGCGGTGCATTGCGAAGACGTCACGAACGGATAACTGCCAAACGAGAGATCGAGCAACGTTCCCTGGGCACCTTCGGCGAGTATGCGCTTGCCGGCGGCGAGCCGGTCGTGCACGTAGGCGACTCCATCGACGATCGCCGCGCGCAAGCGCGCCGCGGCAGCGAGCAAGCGATCTTCCATTTCCCGGAAATCGGGAAAAACCGAGGGCTCCGGCACCGCGCGCTCGTGAGCGGAGCGAATCGCACGGAGCCGGCTGCGAAAGAGGCTCTCATCGAGGGTCTCGCCCAGCGTGATGCCGATGCGAGAGACGCGATCGGCGTACGCCGGCCCGATGCCTCGCCCCGTCGTGCCGATGCGTTGCTCCCCACGCGCGCTCTCCGCGGCTCGGTCGAGAACGCCGTGATCGGGCAGAACGATATGCGCGCGGTCGGAGAAACGAACGCGTGAAATGTCGACGCCGACTTCGGCGAGACGCGCGAGTTCGTCGAGCGCGCCTTCGAGATTGACGACGCAGCCGGAGCCGACGAAGAGCTCGACGGTCGGATGGAGTGCGGCGGAGGGCACGAGGCGCAAGGCGAGCTTCGTCTCGCCGACTTCGATGCGATGGCCGGCATTATCGCCGCCGCCGAAACGTGCGACGACATCGTAGCCGCGCGCGTACCAATCGACGATGCGCCCTTTCCCTTCATCGCCCCATTGCATGCCGAGTACGGCATCGATGCGTCCGCTCATTGGCTACGAAACTCCAGGTCTGCGCCGCTCCCCATCGGGATCTCCGGTTTCCCTTCGAACGACGTCATTACGAATTCTGAAAACAGGGCATTGGGCCACCCGAAATTGGGCCGCGTAAAATGCTTGGGATCGTTCGGATCGAACGATTCGTGCAAGAGATGGTCGCCCGGATCGCTCGCGAGCAATTCGTTGAGAACGTCCTGCTTTTCGATTTGCGATCGCGCCGTGAGCCCTTGCACGATCAGTGCGAGCGGCCATATCCAATGATCGGGCGTGTGGAAACTCCCGATACCCGAGGCGTAGCGACCCGAATAGAACGATGGGTTATCGTCGGAGAGCAGAAAGCGCCGCGTGTTTTGGTAGTAGACGTTGGATTTCGAGGTATAGCCGATGTAGGGAGCCGAGAGCAGGCTCGGTATGTTTGCGTCGTCGGTGAGAATCGCATGCCCGAGGCCGTCGACTTCGTAGGCGTAGATGTAGCCGTATTTCGGAACGAAGACGAGCCCGTAGGTTTGAATGCCGCGTTGCACCTCGTCGCGCAGCGCGTCGGCCGAGCGCGCGAGGATGACGTTGCGGTAGACGTTTCGTTCGATGTCGGCGATATCGCCGAGAGCGACCACCGCGAACATCTCCGAAGGAATGAGATAGTTGTAATAACAGGCATCGTCGGAGGGGCGGAATCCCGTCCAAATCATTCCGGTATATGCGACCGGGCGCCCCTTCCCGCCGTCGGCGAGTTCGGGTTCGGTGTAATGTGAATCGCGCGGATGGTCCTGTTCGCGCTCCATCGTATTGAGGATATCTTCGAGCGCTCGCTCCATATCGGGAGTAAAGATCGACGTATCTCCCGTGGTTTTCCAATAGCTCCATGCGAGCGTCACCGGATAGGCGAGCGAATCGAGCTCGAATTTTTGTTCCCAGACGCGATAATCGAGCGTGAACGCATTCGCGTAGGGATCGATTTGAATGTACTTCGCCATGCGCGCTAAGATCGCGCGCAAAAGTTTCCGAACGCTGGGATCCTGTTTGGCGAAGAACAGATACGGCCGCAATTGCGCGCTCGCGTCGCGCAGCCATTCGGCGGGGATATCTCCGGTCTTGACGTAGGCCGTTCCGTCGGGGGCGTACTCGGCGAGCGTCGTCGTATCGAGCAGAGCGGCGCGAAACATCTCCTGTAAGTGCGCGTTCGGGCTACGAAAATCGGTCGCCGCCGCTTCGATGGAGGGAAGCTGCAGCGCGCTGCCGCTCGTTGAAAGCATCGCTGCCGCCATCAGCATTGCAAAGAATGCCGCGATAGCGCGCCGCATCACGATGCGCTCTCGCCGAGGATCGCAATCGATCCAAGCGCGGCACGATCTTCGTCGGCGAGCGGTTCGTACGAGACCAAGGCGAGCGAGCGCGGAGCGCGTTCGCGCAGCGCCCCCAACAAGAAGTTCATTCGTTGGATATCCTCGATTCGGTCGCAGACGATCAGCACGTCACGGCCGTCGATGGGACGAGAGAGATCGGTGACGAAGCGACGTGCCGAGGCATCGCCGCCGATCGAGAGAAAGTCGATTTCGCACGGAACATTCACGTTACGAACGAAATCGGAGAGAAAAAAGAGCCCCGAGCCGATCTCCGAGATCGCGATCGGTGCGCTCCCGCCGTACCGCCGGTCGACGTCGAGCGCAAGTGCGAGCGTTCGCTCGCTGCGCCGGAGGTCGGTTGGTACGCTGGTCATGAGCGGGCTGCTACGACTCCGCTCCACCTTTCTCCGCTTGGAGCGGCAGAAGGATTTCAAAGCGAGCACCGCCGAGAGGCGCATCGCCGACGCGCACCTCGCCGCCGGCGCGCGCCACGATGCTTTCGACGATCGCCAAGCCGAGCCCGAGGCCGCGGCCATCGCCCGCTCCGATACGGGCTCCTCGCTGAAAAACGCGCGCTCGCTCTCCAGGGGGAATACCCGCTCCGTCGTCGTCGACGCGCAAGCGCGCGAACGGACGAGCGCGCGCCAACGAGACGACGATCTCACCCGCTCGCGCGCCGTGGACGAGCGCGTTCTGCAAGACGTTGAGAACGACGTGCATGGCGGCATCTTCATCGAGGGCAATATGTAGTCGACGCGCTCCGCGAAGCTCGACGCGCGTACCCGCACGGGCGAGGGCCGGAGCTAACGATCCCATCGCGCGGCGGAGAACCGCGGCGAGGTCGCAACGTGCATCGGCGAGATGGAGCGCGCTGCAATCGAGCAACGAGAACTCAAGGACTCCGTCGACCAACCGTGCCATTCGCAGCGTCTCCGATTGCGCGATCTCGAGAAAGCGACGCGCGGTCGGCGCGTCGTGCGGCGCATCGAGTAAGGTTTCGATATACCCGCGAATCGAACTGAGCGGAGTGCGCAATTCGTGGCCGACCGCCGCGAGAAACGCGACCCGCTCGCGTTCGCGCTCCCCGCGCTGGAGCGCCTCGTTCAGTGCCGCATCGGGATCGCACGCGAGATCTGCGGGCGCGACGTAGGTCCATCCCACGAGCACGGCCTGGTCGAGCCGCGCGTGCAAGCGCGCCGCAATACGTTCGAGCGCGCCGCGCAAATCGACCGGAAGCGCGACCCGTTGCGACGCTCCCGAGCGTCCGCGAACGTCGAGATAGGCGACGAAGAGATCGCTGTCGCAGCGATGCGCGAGGCGATCGCTTCCTCGCAGCAAGGTTCGCGCGGCGTCGAGAAAGAGCGATTCGGCTCGCCGTTCGAGGGAACGCGACCGGCGCCGCCCATCGCGCAGTGCGCGCGCACCGATCTCGGGGATGCGCCAGAGCAACAACGGGCGGACGCGACTGCCGATGGGGGCGCCCCCCGCAAGCGCCGCTGGATTCCGTTCGCAGCGATCCACGTTACGGCGGAACGAACTTATAGCCGAAGCCGTGAACGCTGCGCAGCGTCGAACGCAACGGAGCGTGCCCTTCGAGGCGCGCGCGCAAACGGCTCACGTGAACGTCGACGGTCCGCTCGTCGCCGACGAACGCGGCACCCCAGACGCGATCGATCAAGCGCTCGCGCGCGATTGCGACTCCCGGATTGCGCGCGAGCTCCAACAGTAGCGCGAATTCACGCGGCTTGCACGCGAGGTCGAGCCCGTACATTCGCACTTCGCGCGCGGCGACGTCGATCTCCAGGTCGCCGAAACGCAACACGCGATCGACGGGAAGTTCGGCATCGAGCCCATGCCGGCGCAAGATCGCTCGCACCCGCGCGACCAGTTCGCGCGGCGAAAACGGCTTCGCAACGAAATCGTCGATCCCCAGTTCGAAGCCTAAGAGTCGATCGATCTCGCCGCTTCGCGCACTGAGAATCAAGATCGGCAACCCCGCCCGGATCTCTCTCGCGCGCCGCGCGACTTCGAAGCCGTCGATTCCCGGTAGCCCGAGATCGAGCACGATCAGGTCGCAACCTTCGCGCACCTTGCGGATCGCGCTCAAACCATCCGGTGCCCCAACGCCATCGAAGCCTTCGCACGCCAAATGATGGATGATTAATTCGCGAATCGCCTCATCATCTTCAGCAACGACCACCGTACGCTTCATCACATCGCCAGCGATTCCCCAACACGCCGTTCTCGCGACATTTTCGCCACCTATCGTCGGGCCGAATATAGCGCGCCGCGGAGAGTCGCAAGCGACGCCGGCAATGCCCGCGCTCGCCGTGTGGCCCGGCACGCGCAGCTCGCTAAAGCTTTGAGTTCATCGTTAAATGCTCACTCGCACCGTGCGTGTGGCCCGGTACGCACAGCTCGCTAAAGCCTTCAGTTAATCGCTCGCTGCGCGTACCGGGCCACACGCACATCGCGCCGACGCCAACGGCGCATAGGTCGTGACGCAGGCGGCACAGCCACGCTAACTGGCGAACATGCTGGCCGCAACGAGTCACGAGCGGCGCGGGCGATGCGGGGCGGGCGAGCGATTGACTCAAGGTTTTAGCGAGCACGCCCCGCGTTGCCCGTGACGCGAGCACAACGGTCGCGACGAACTGCAAATCGCGCGGCGGCGAGTCGGGAAAGGCGCGGGCGATGCCCGCGCTCGCCGTGCGGCCCGGCACGCGCAGCTCGCTAAAGCCTTCAGATAACCGCTCGCTGCGCGCACCAGGCCAAACGGCTCGCGCGCGTCATCGCGCATTGCTCGCGACGCAGACGACGCAACCGTGCCAACCAGCGAGAATGCTCGCCGCAGCGAGTCGCGAGCGGCGCGGGCGAGAATTCTCAGAAGCGAATGATGGCCTCGATGCCTTCGAGCGCACCATCGTGGATCGCCGTCTCGCGAAGGATGGCGTAGATGAGCGAGGCCGGGAAACCGCGCCGTTCGAGCGAGCGCGCGAGGCTCGGATAACTTGCGTGCGGCTGCGCGCGGCGGAGTTTTGCGAGCGCTTGGAGGCAGCGGTCGCGTTCGCCGTGCGGTGCGTCGGCGACCGCGCGCTGCGCGCACTCCGCATCGAGTCCTCGCCGAACGAGCTCGCCGACGAGCCGCCGATCCCCTTTCGCGTCGCGCGCGCGCTCGACGTAGAGCGCGGCGAAGAGCGCATCGTCAAGATAGCGCTCAGCTTTGCAACGCGCGACCGCCGTGCCGATGGCATCGTCGTCGTAGCCGCGACGCTCCAAGCGCGTCCGTAACTGTGCCTCGGTAAGGCGGCGCCGCGCTAAAAGCCCGAGCGCCGCCGCATAGGCCTGCATTTACTCGATCGGCGCTTCGACCGCTTCGGGCGTGGAGCCATTCCGGGAGGTTAGCGCGGCGAGTTCCTCGCGAATGCGCCCTTCGATCTCTCCCGCTATCTCGGGATGCTCTTCGAGAAAGCTCTTCGCGTTCTCGCGCCCTTGCCCGACTCGCTGCTCGCCGTAGGTGTACCACGAGCCGCTCTTCCCGACGATATTCCGCTCGAGCGCGATATCGAGGATCGAGCCCATCTTCGATATTCCGTGACCGTAGGTAATATCGAACTCCGCCTGTCGGAAGGGCGGCGCGACCTTGTTCTTCACCACTTTTACGCGAGTGCGCGAGCCGACGACTTCCTGACCGATCTTGATCTGCTCGAGTTTGCGTACGTCGAGGCGAATCGATGCGTAGAATTTCAGCGCGCGGCCACCCGAGGTCGTCTCGGGATTGCCGAACATCACGCCGACCTTCTCGCGCAACTGGTTGATGAAGATCATGATGCACTTGCTGCGCGAGATCGCCGAGGTCAACTTCCGCAACGCCTGCGACATCAAGCGCGCCTGCAGCCCGACGTGCGCATCGCCCATATCGCCCTCGAGTTCGGCCTTAGTGACCAGCGCCGCGACCGAGTCGACGACGACGACGTCGACCGCGTTGCTGCGGACGAGCATCTCGGCGATCTCCAGCGCCTGCTCGCCGGTATCGGGTTGCGAGACCAGCAAGTTGTCGAGATCGACACCGAGCGCGGCGGCATAGTTGGGATCGAGCGCGTGCTCGACGTCGACGAAGGCTGCCGTTCCGCCGGTCTTCTGCGCCTCAGCGATTGCGTGGAGCGCGAGCGTCGTCTTACCGCTCGATTCCGGACCGTAGATCTCCACGACGCGTCCGCGCGGAAAACCGCCGACGCCGAGCGCGAGATCGAGCGCGATGCTGCCACTCGGAACGACGTCGTACGCCATTCGTTCGTGGATCTCGCCCATCTTCATGATCGACCCTTTGCCGAACTGCCGCTCGATTTGGGCGAGCGCATTGGCGAGGGCTATCTGTCGATCGTCTTGGGAGGCCATGTCGGTTCTCTCTTTCTTGCTCACGATGCTGGTAAAGCGGTCCGTTCTTTCATTCACTCTAGATAGGCACTCTGCCAAGGGGGTGGCACTCTTTATTGCGGATTGAAGAGACTGGCAACGAATTCGCGGGCTTCGAAGGGCTCGAGTTGCTCGATCCCCTCGCCGAGGCCGACGTAGGCGATCGGGCGCTCGATTCGCTCGACGACGCCGAGAACGACGCCACCCTTCGCCGTTGAATCGAGCTTGGTCACGATCAGCCCATCCAACGGGGTGACCTCATTGAAGAGCATCGCTTGAGAGATCGCGTTCTGGCCGGTCGTCGCATCGACGACGAGCAAAGTCCGGTCGGGAGGGCGCCCGAGAGCGCGTTCGGTGACGCGGCGAATTTTCTTGAGCTCTTCCATGAGATTGTTTTTCGTCTGCAATCGCCCGGCGGTGTCGACGAAAATGAGATCGACGCCGCGAGCGATTCCCGCCGTGATTCCGTCGAAGACGACCGCTGCGGGATCGCCGTTCTCCGGGCCGCGCACGATCTGGGCGCCGCTCCGTTCGGCCCAGATGGCGAGCTGCTCGGCGGCGGCGGCCCGAAAGGTATCGCCGGCGACGAGCAGGACGCGTTTCCCTTGCGCGCTGAAACGCGCCGCGAGTTTGCCGATGCTCGTCGTTTTGCCGGTGCCGTTGACCCCGACGACGAGAACGACGGTCGGTTGATGCTCCAGAAGAATCGGGCCCCCGGGAAGATCGAGAAAGCGATCGACGTCGCGCCGAAATCGTTCGATCGCCCGATCCGCCGTGTGCCAGCCTTCCTGCCGCGCGACCGTGCGAAGCCCGTCGAGAATCCGCTCGGTCGTCCCGACGCCGAGATCGGCGGCGAGCAGCGCTTCTTCGAACTCCTCCCAGAACGCCTCGTCGAGCGGGCGTTCCGATTGCCCGAGCGCGAGTACCTCGGCGAAGCTTCTTCCCGCTTTTTTCAGCCGATCGCCGAGGCGACCAATCCAACTCATAGGCCCCGACTTCGTGGGTTTCTATCGAACTCCTGTTCGATATTATGCCCTACGTGCGTCGAGCCGATAGACGAAGACCAAGACCTCCGCAACGACGGCATAGAGCTCCGGCGGGATGCTCTCGTTGAGTTCGAGCCGTGAGAGCGCATCGGCGAGCGCGGCGTCCTCAAAGAGCGGAATTCCGCGCTCCCGGGCGATCCGCACGATCTCTTCGGCGACGCGCCCCTTCCCCGAGGCGAGTACGACCGGCGGGGCGGGCTTCAGCGGATCGTATTGGAGCGCCGCTGCCGCCGGCCGCGTGAAGCGTCGTTTGCGAAAATCGAAAAAGCGGCTCATGCCTGCGCGTCGAGGTGAGATCGCGGCGCAGCTCCCTCCGGCTTCGCCTTTCCGGGAACGGGCGGCATGCTCCGCGCGGCGACGGCGGCCTGCATCGTCGCGACGCGATAACGGAGCGCTTCGAAGCGATCGCGCAACGCAACGAACGACTCGCGAAAACGTTTTGCAGCGCCATCGCGTTCGGTCTTCACCTTCACGCTCACCGCGCGACCGCTCGTCTCGATCTCGATGGCGACGGTTCCCAGCGTCTTCGTATCGAGCAAAAATCCGAGCGTGAAATTATCGGCGTTCATCGCGTTCTGCGAACCGGGTGCGTCGCGACCGATGCGCAGTTGCGTCGCCGCACCACCTTCGCGAAAGAAGACTGGTAGCGGTACAACCAAGGTTCGCGGATCGGCGGCGACATTCGCCGCCAGCACGTGCACTTGAGCGGCGGCAATCGCGGTGACCGCATCGCCGAGCGCGCTCGCGGCACCGGGTATCGCCGCGCTCTGCGGATCGCGCGCGAGCGCGATGAGCGCGCTCTTGACATCTTGGTTCAGGACGCTCTGCGCCGCGACGACGGCAGCTTCGTGCGCCGGTGAAGCGACCGTCGGCAGCGGCGGTGCGGCGATCTCACCCGGGCGCTGCGTTGCGGCGACCACGCGCGCGGCGTCGGGCAGCGGCGACGCAGCGGCAGCCTCGAGCGTCGACGCGAGCGTTCCGGCCACGTGCGTCCCCGCGGCGTTCGGCTCGAGCGTCGCGAGGTTCTCGGCGAGCGTCGTCAGCGCACCCTCGGTCGAGCTAAGGATCGTGCGCACGTATGCGGCGAGTTGTTGCGGTAACGCTACTGCATTGGCGGGATCGAGCGAGCTGACGAATGCCATCGCGGCTCGCACCGTGCTCACCGCGGGTTGCGATGCGAAGCGCGCGAGCGCGTTCTGCGCGCGCGCGAAAGCCGATGCGAGGTTCGCGGGTGCATTCTGCGCCGCGCGCGCGGCCGCGAGCAACGCGGGCGTCGTCGGAAGATTGAGACGCGCGAGCAACACCGCCTCTTCACTACTCGGCGGCGGCGTCGGAGCGCTCGGTTGTGCCGACGCGCTCGCAAGGTTCTCTTCCGTCATCGGCGTCACGAGACGCGCCGCAATCTGCGGAGGAGGTGACTCGAGCGGAGCGGAGCGCGCGGCGCTCTGCCCCTTCGTCGTTGGAGTGCCTTCCGCCGGAGCCTGCATCCCCGGCGCACGCGGCAGAATGCGCGCTCCCCGTGCGGTCGCCAGCCGCGCCTCCAACTCCGAGGCAATCGCTGGATTCGCCATCTGCTGCTGCGCTGGCACCGCTCTCGGCGCCGCGCCGCCGGACGGGGCGGCGTTCTGTGCGGGCGCGCTCGTCGCAGGTTCCGCTTCGGTCGTCGCACCATCGTGCGCGACGGGTTCTTGCACCGAAGGGCTCGCCAGATCGCGGCGCGACGGCTGCACGGAGGCGGCGACGAAGACCTCGACCGGCGGGGCGATCGCCGAGCGTTGCGTCGATTCCGCCACGCTCGCCGACGCATTCCCGCTCGGCACCGGATTGCTCGGCGCGCTCGCAGCGGGCGTCCGTGCGATCAGCGTCGCCTGAGAGAGCGAAGCCGCGTTCTCGGGGGGAATCTCGACGTTCGCCGTTTCGGGGGGATTCTGCGGATCGATCGGCCCCAAATTCCGTACGAAAATCTGTGTCGGCGAAAACCCGGTCACTTGAAGCGCCAACGTCTCGCCCGGCGCGATTCCAGGCGGAAGTTGTGCTGGAAGCGATTGACCGAAGAGCGAGATGTGGTCGACGCCGCCCGAAGGGGGCAAAACGATCGCCGAGAGGAGATCGCCGGTCTTGAGTTGAGCGACGACGCTCTGTGCGATAGCACCGAGATCGAGCGTCGCTTCCGCGATCGACGTTTGGGCCGCGAGCACCGCCTGCATCGCAAGGGCACTCGGGTCGATGCCCGCCACGATCCTCTACGCCATCGTATCGATGAAGTGTTGCTCTCCGCCGCCGTCCGAGGAGTCATCCTCGGCTCCGCCGCCCTGGCGGCGTTCGGGGGCCTCGTAGAAGCCCTTGCTCTCGCCTTGGGTGCGTTCGCGAACCGCGCCGTCGTGCTCCGAGCTCGAGGCTTCGGCGATCGATTCTTCGCGTTCGGTGGCTTGCTGAGCGAAGGCGAGCGCGGCCGCCTGCTGCGCTGCTTGCGGAGCCAATGCAATGTTGGCCACGATAGCCGCGTTTTGCGGAGCAGCCAGGTAGGCGAGTTGGAGATCGGCCGGGCGAATAGCCATACCGCCTTCTTCCCTTTCCGAGGCCTCCTCTACTCCTCCTGAGGATCCTCCTATTACGGGTTTTCGGCCTCGACGCTCGGCTTCCTGAGATATTTTCGCTTGATCGTCGGATCGTCTTCGCGAAATCCGAGGTCGGCCCGTAGCCGACGGAGGGCTGCCCGCAGGTGGATCACCGCCGACGCGTGGATCTGCGAGACCCGCGATTCCGAGACCCCGAGCGCGCCCTTGATATCTTTGAGCGTCTGCCCCTCGAAATAATAGAGCGTGATGACGGTACGTTCTTGCGGCGGCAGCGCATCGACGGCTCGGACGAGTTCTTGCACGATCTCCCGGCGTTCGACATCGTCGCCGACATCGGCGAGGTCGTCCCGCAGCGTATCGACGAGCGGAATATCGTACCCGCGCTCGTTGGGAAGGTATTCTTCGAGCGAGAGCAGAGCCGTGCCGCGCACGCGCTGGAGAATTCCGTCGAGCTCTCGCCGGGGAACGCCGAGATGCGCGGCGAGTTCGTCGTCGCTGGGTACGCGCCCCAGTTGCGCCTCCAACGCTCCGATCGCGCGCTCGACCTCGCGCGCGCGCTGTCGCACGGCACGAGGCACCCAATCCAGCGAACGCAGCGCATCGAGGATCGCTCCGTTGATGCGCGTGATCGCGTAGGTCTCAAATTTAACGCCGCGCGCGTCGTCGTATTTTTCGATAGCGTCGATGAGCCCGACGATTCCATCGTTGATGAGGTCGTTGATCTCGACGTTCGGCGGCAAGTTCGACGAGATGCGCCCGGCGACATATTTCACCAAGTGAAGGTATTTGTGAATGAGTTCTTCGCGCGAGTACATCTCGCCGGCAATGCAGTAGCGTCCCGACGTACGATCGGTCATCGCACGTTCTCACCAAACGAGCGATGCGTTAGCTCTACTAACGACGGCGCTATGCGTTCGAGCGGTTCGACGCGGTCGACCAACCCCGCCGCGGCGGCCGCGCGCGGCATCCCGTAGACGACGCAGGTCGCTTCATTCTGCCCGAGAACGTATCCGCCGCGATCCTTGAGCACGCGCAATCCTTTGACGCCGTCCTGTCCCATGCCGGTGAGGATGACGCCGAGCGATCCGGCCCCGAAGGCGGCAGCGGTCTGCGCCGCGAGCACGTCGACGGAGGGAACGTGTAACGAAGTTCCATCGTCTTCGCGCAGGGCGACGACGATCTCGCCGAAGGATCGCCGTAATTCGAGCTGTTTTCCCGAGGGCACGACCAGGACGGTACCGCGAGCGACGATCATCCCTTCGGCCGCTTCGACGACGTGCAACGAGCTCTGTGCGTTCAAACGATCGGCGAGCGGTCGAGTAAAACCTAACGGCATGTGCTGCACCAAAAGAATCGGCGTCGGGTAGCTCGCAGGCAGTGCCGGAATAACTTTTGAGAGCGCGACCGGGCCGCCCGTCGAGGTGCCGATCGCCGTGCATTCGAAAAATTCGTGGGACGCGCGCGGCGGAGCGGGCGGCGACGGAGGTACGGGAGCCGGCGCCGGCGCGGGCATCGTCGCGCGACGTTCCGGTGCGGGGCGCGCGGTTCGCCGGCCGAAGATCGCGATCTTCGTCAGCAAATCGCGCTGCACGTCCTTGATATTGGCGTAGACGCTATCGGGTTTCGCAATAAAATCGACCGCTCCGAGTTCCAGAGCGCGGAAGGTCGTCTCCGCACCCTCGCGGGTGAGCGCGCTCACCATGATGATCGGCGTACGCGACCGTTCGTGAATGAGCCGAACCGCCTCCAGACCGCCGATGCCCGGCATCTCGACGTCCATCGTGATCACGTCGGGTTCGAGTTCGGCCGCACGTGCGACGCCCTCTTCGCCGCTGCGCGCGGTCCCGACGACTTCAATTTCCTCGCTGCCCTCCAGCATCTTGACGATCGCTTGGCGCATGAAAGCCGAGTCGTCGACGACGAGCACCTTAACGCGCGCCATCGTTCCCTCGCAAACGGTAATAGATTGCCTTCGGCGTCACGATCGGCTCGTAGAGGTCGGTGAGCCTGATGATCGATTCGGCATGGCCGAGAAAGAGATACCCGTTCGGCCGCAGCGCTTTTGCAAAATTCTCGACCACCCGCTTCTGCGTCGGTTTATCGAAATAGATCAGCACGTTTCGACAGAATATCGCGTCGGCCGGTCCGTACGCCGCGACCGCTTTCTGGTCGAGCAGATTGACGCGCGAGAACTCGACCATTTTCTTAATCTCGTCGGAGATAAAATACCCGCTCTCGAAGGGACGGAAATTCTTCGCCATCACCTCCGGCGGCGTCGCGCGAAAGGAAAGCTCGCGATAAAACCCGGTCCTCGCTTTCTCCAACGCACGGGGCGAGATATCTCCGGCCCGAATATCGATCTCCGAGGGCGCGATCCGCCCGCCGGCGAGGAGCAGCATCGCAATCGTGTACGGTTCTTCTCCCGTCGAACAGGCCGCCGACCAGATCCGCAGCCGTCGGTGATTTTTCACAGCCTCGTCGACAACCTCGCTCGCCAGGACGTCGAGTTGGGCGCGTTCGCGAAAGAAATAGGTCTCGTTATTGGAGAGCACCGAAGCGAGTTCGTCCCACTCCGCCTCTCGTTCCGGAGAGATCGTCAGATAGCGATAGTACTCGTCGAAATCGGCGACCCGGCATTTAATAAGTCGCGTCTGCAGCCTGCTCTGTAAGAGAAACTGTTTCGTGTCGTCGTAATAAATACCGAACCGCTCGCGAATCATATCCCGCAAGCGCGCGTACTGTTCCGAGGTGATCGGCATTACCGACATCGCGGCCTACGCAAGCAAAGATCTCGCCCCGAAGCGCGCGGCTTGGGCGTAAAGAAAGATGCGGTCGGCCCACGTACGGTCGAACCGTTCGTTCGCCACGAGCTCGGCAAAACGCGGCGCGGCAGCGAACTGTTCGAAGAGCAAGCGAAATCGCTTCGGACGGCGGCTCAAAAATTCGATCAATTTCACGCGCCGTGCGAGCCGTGCATAAAAACGATCGTGAAGCGCTCGAGAGTAGGCGGCCGAGGCTCGCGTCGCGTCGTCGCGATAGCGCCACACGAAATCCGCGAGCATCCTCCCGCTCGTCGCCGCTTCGTAGATCCCTTCGCCGTTGGTGGCGTCGACGAGCCCGGCCGCCGTGCCCCCGATACTGACACCATCGGCCCCAACGGTGGGGCGCGGCATCCCGCCGTAGAGCAGGTGCCCCTCGAGTTTCACGCGCGCCTCGATCCCCGGAGCGAGGCGACGGATCGTTCGCGCCGCAAATTCGTCGAGTTCCTCGCGAAGCTCGGCACCCGGAACCTTACCGGTGATCCCTAAGCCGATAGCGAGATGGTCGCGTTTGGGAAACATCCACGCGACCACGGTGCGCCCGTCGCGCGCGGGATAGTAGTGCAGCTCCAACGTCTCGTAGGCGATCGGCGCTGCGGGGCGGGCGAGATACCACCGTTGCTGTAAGGTCGTCATCAATCCCGACGCCCATCCCGAGAATGCAAATCGCGGATGGCGTTCCAATTTCGCCGTCGATCCCTGGGCGAGAAACACATGCCGTGCGGCGATGCGACGGCGTTCGCCGCGCGCCGTGTCGGCGTATTCGACGAGCGTGCGCCCGCCCTCCGACGAGAGTTCGCGAAAGAGCGCGTTCGTACGAATCTCCGCACCCGCCGTTACGGCCCGCGCCGCAATCGTTCCATCGAGTTCCTCGCGCGTCGATGTATGTCCGGGCCCGAAACGCACGGCGTACTCATCGCCATACGGATCGAAGAGCGCGAGACGGGGGGTATTGCAATGAACCAACGAGTCGGGGAGATCGAATTCACGGCAGAAACCCGGCCGAAGCCCCGCAGCGCAGACGCGCTTGCTCCCGACGACGGCATCCTTCTCGAGCACCACGACGCGCAATCCGCGCGACGCCGCCTCGCGGGCGGCAACGCCGCCGGCAGGACCGCAGCCAACGATAAGCAGGTCGGTCGACTCGATCATCCATGCTGCCATTCGCGCCGCACCTGCGTCACTCCGTTCCAGGTAGCGCCGGAGGCCGACCAGAACCTCCGGGCACATGATGAAGGATCGCATACCTCGAAATTATCTCGATCTTCCGCTCGGCCTACGCGCCCCCGAAGAGATCAACGTGGTCGTCGAGATCCCCGAAAAATCTCGCAATAAATATGAATACGACAAGGAACTCGATATCTTTCGCCTCGACCGCGTCCTTCATTCGGCGATCCACTACCCCGGCGACTACGGCTTCGCTCCGCAAACGCTCGCGCTCGACGACGACCCGCTCGACGTGCTCGTCTTGACGATCGAACCAACCTTCCCCGGCTGTTTGGTCGCCGCACGCCCGATCGGCTTACTCGAGATGTTCGACCAGGGCAAGGAGGACGATAAGGTGCTCGCCGTCCCTGTCGGCGAACCCGCATTCGAGGAGATCCACAACTTCACGCAGATTTTTCCGCACCTCCTCAAAAAAGTCTCGCACTTCTTCGAGAGCTACAAGCTCCTCGAAGGCAAGCAGACGCGCGTGGTGGGATGGCACGACGCCGCAAGCGCCCGCCGCGTCATCGCGGAGTCGCACCAGCGCTTTCTCGAGCGCGCCGAGGCGGCGCCGAGCGCCTAAAGGGAGGACTCCCGGCTCGTACCGCCGTAGCGGCCGAGCGACCACTCTACCAGCGCCCCGTGCCGTCGGACCGGGGCCCCGTTTTCCGCGCTCTTATCTATAATTCAAAGGAAGCAATGTGACCACACAGCTAGCGATCCTGATTGCCCTGCTCGGCGGCCTTCTTGCCGTCGTCTACGGCATCGCGCTCATCTTCTGGGTTCTCTCGCGCCCGCAGGGGAACGACCGCATGAAGGAGATCGCCGCCGCGATTCAAGAGGGCGCGATGGCCTTCCTCAAACGGCAGTACACGACCGTCGCGATCGTCGCGATCGTTCTGGCAATCGTCATCGCCGTCGCCCCAACGCTCGGCAAAGAAGCCGCGATCGGATTTTTGATCGGCGCGATTCTTTCGGGCGCCGCCGGTTTTATCGGCATGCTCGTCTCGGTGCGCGCCAACGTGCGTACCGCCGAAGCCGCGCGAGGCGGCATGGCGCCGGCACTCGCCGTCGCTTTCCGCGGCGGCGCGGTCACCGGCATGCTCGTCGTCGGGCTCGGCCTGCTCGCAGTCGCGGGATACTTCGGCATTCTCCTTCAGGTGAATAACGGCGACGTCACGACCTCGCTCAACGCGATGGTCGGCCTCGCCTTCGGATGCTCGTTGATCTCGGTCTTCGCACGCCTCGGCGGTGGAATCTATACGAAGGCCGCCGATGTCGGTGCCGATCTCGTCGGCAAGGTCGAGGCCGGCATCCCCGAGGACGATCCGCGTAACCCCGCCGTGATCGCCGACAACGTCGGTGATAACGTTGGCGACTGCGCCGGTATGGCCGCCGATCTCTTCGAAACCTACTGCGTGACCACCGTAGCGGCGATGTTGCTCGGCAACCTCGTCTTCGGCTCCTCGCTCCCCGGAGCGCCGACCTTCCCGCTGCTCATCGGCGCGGTATCGATCGTCGCTTCGATCGTCGGTGTCTTCGCCGTCACGCTCGGAACCGTCGTGAAGGGCAAAGTCATGGGCGCGCTCTATCGCGGAATGGTCGTCGCCAGCGTCCTCTCGCTGATCGGCATTTACTTCCTCGCGCAGAGCGTCTTCGCCGGAAGCAGCCTGAGCCCGACGGCGATCGTCGTGAGTGCGTTCGTCGGCCTCGCGGTGACGGGGCTCATCACGTTCATCACCGAGTACTACACCGGCTCGCAGTTCTCGCCGGTGCAGCGCATCGCCAAGGCCTCGGTCACCGGGCACGCGACCAACATGATCGCCGGGCTCGCCGTCTCGATGCAAGGGACCGCGCTTCCCGCGATCGTTATCGTCGCGGGCATCCTGGTATCGTACGGCGTCGCCAACCTCTACGGCGTCGCGATCGCCGTCATGTCGATGCTCTCGATGGCGGGTATCGTCGTCGCGATCGACTCCTTCGGACCGATCACCGATAACGCCGGCGGCATCGCCGAGATGGCCGAGATGCCGAAAGAGGTTCGCGATATTACCGACCCGCTCGACGCAGTCGGCAACACGACCAAAGCGGTCACCAAGGGCTACGCGATCGGTTCGGCGGCGCTCGCCGCCGTGGTGCTCTTCGCGGCGTTCCTCCAGGAGCTCACCAAGCACTCGTGCGCTGCCGGTAGCGATCCCTCGTGCGCCGCGGGCGTTGCGAATCTCTTCGCCATCGGGAATCCCTACGTTCTCGTCGGGCTCTTCCTCGGCGGTCTGCTTCCCTATCTCTTCGCCTCGCTCTCGATGGAAGCGGTCGGACGCGCCGGCGGCGCGGTCGTCGAAGAAGTTCGTCGCCAGTTCCGCGAGATGCCCGGCATTATGGCCGGAACGCAGAAGCCCGATTACGGCACGACCGTGAGCATCGTCACCGCGGCGGCACTCAAGGAAATGATCGTTCCGGCGTTGATTCCCGTCGGCGTTCCCGTCATCGTCGTCTTGCTCAGCGTCTTCAACGTTCTGCAAGGCACGACCGGCGCGCAGGTTATGGGCGGCATCTTGGTCGGCTCGATCGTCACCGGATTCTTCGTCGCCATCTCGATGACGACGGGCGGCGGTGCGTGGGATAACGCCAAGAAATATATCGAAGAAGGCAACTACGGCGGTAAGGGTTCGATCGCGCATCAAGCCGCAGTTACCGGCGACACCGTCGGCGATCCGTATAAAGATACGGCCGGTCCGGCGATCAACCCGATGATCAAGGTGCTCAACATCGTCGCACTCTTGCTCGTCGGTTTCCTCGTTCACTAAATCCAGGCGGTCGTCGCCTGCGAAAAGGCGTCGCGCGAGCGCGGCGCCTTTTTTATTCCAACGCGATGTATTTGCGATAGATCGCAAAATAGCTGACGGCGAGAAACGCGATCGCGAAGACCAGCAAACCGTCGCCGACGACGACCCCGACCGCGCTGCCGATAGGAAAGATCACGCGCAGGAGCAGACGCGCCGCAAATGCGGTGACGTAAATCAATGCCGGCACGACTGCCGAGCCCAACGTCATGACGCCTCGGCTCTCCGTCGCCTGCACCGGCGTATGCGCTCCTCGCAGAAATCCGAGCGGCGCGCCGAGCAGCACCCCGGCAACGACGGCGACGATGATCTCCCAGAGCGGCGACGGCGTGACGTGCTGCTCGACGTAGATGACCCAGATTCCGACGAATGCAAGCAGGCTCGGCGCCACCCAGAGGCGCGCGGTGCTGATGCGTTGCGGGCGCGACATACGGAAGAGTACTAAGGCAAAAGCGGCGACGTAAACGACGACGGTGAGCGCCGGCGGCGCGGAGGCTGATTGCATGGAGGAAGACTCCCTATCGGAACTGCGACGAAAGAAAGAGGCGCAACGCCAGTAAGCGTCGCGCCTCTTCTTCTGGTTACCGGGTCGAAACTACTTGATTTCGACCTTCGCGCCGGCTTCTTCGAGCTTCTTCTTGATGCTCTCGGCTTCGTCTTTGGCGACGCCTTCTTTGATCGCTTTCGGAGCGCTCTCGACGAAGGACTTCGCTTCGGTGAGCCCGAGGCTCGTGATCTCGCGAACGGCCTTGATGACCTTGATCTTCTCGGGGCCCGCATCGGCGAGCACGACGTCGAATTCGGTCTTCTCGGCGGCCGGAGCGGCGGCGGCCGGGGCGGCCATCATCGCAACCGGTGCGGCGGCGCTGACGCCGTATTTTTCCTCGAGCTGCTTGACCAGGTCGGCGAGTTCGAGAACGGTGAGTTTATCGATATGTTCGATGATTTCGGCAACTGCCATGATAGATATCCTCTCTTATGATCCGGATTGCGCGAGTTTCTGCTCGCGAATTGCTTGAAGTGCGCGAACGAGGCCGCTTTGGTTCCCCGAGAGAACGGTCACGAGACCGCGCAACGGGCTTGCCAGCGAGCCGACCATTTTCGCGATAAGTTCGGCCTTGGGCGGGAGTTTTGCAAGCGCATCCACCTGCTTGGCGTCGACGAATTTACCGTCGACGTAGGCAGCCTTCACCTCCAACGTTTTCACGTTGTCGGAGAATTCTTTGAGCGCTTTCGCCGGAGCGACGGGATCGAGACCCGCGAAGACGACGCCGGTCGGACCGTGAAGGTACGATTCGAACATCGAAGCGAGATCGCCGTCGGCGGCGATTTTGAAGAGGGTGTTTTTTACGACTGCATAGGTGCTGCCGTCGGGGCGAAGCGCCGTGCGGAGCTTCGTGATCTCGTCGACGGTGAGACCCTGGTAGTTCGTAAGGAACACGCTCTGCGCACCGGCGAGCCGGTCGCGCAGCTCTCGTACCGAGGCTTCTTTGCGTGCGGTTGGCATAACGCTCTGCTTCCTGATGAGATACAGTAAAAAAGCGCTCCATCCGTCCGGAGGGCGCTTCCACGCGAATCTGGCGCGAGAGGAATCTCGCGGAACATCATCGGATTTCACGTCCTACTGTAGGCGCCGTTACGGGCATTACCCCCCTCGCGGGGGACCTACGGTCTTTGGAGCCGCACGTATCCTACCACAGGCCCGAGCCACCACGCAAGGAAAGGGACGCGGGACGATGGATCTCGAGGAACAGGCGCGAGCGATGACCCCGGAAGCGGCACTCGCCGAGCTCGCCGCTGGCAATCGGCGATTCTCCGAAGGGCACCCCGATTACGGCCTGCAGAGCGCCCATCGCGTGGAGCTCGCCTCCGTGCAATATCCCTTCGCGGTCATCTTAGGATGTTCGGACTCGCGCGTGCCGGTCGAGACGGTCTTCGATCGTCCGGCGGGAGACCTCTTCGTCATTCGCGTCGCCGGCAATTTTATCGACGAGTACGGCCTCGCATCGCTGGAATACGGCGTCGCCGTCCTCGGCGCACGCCTGGTCTACGTTTTGGGGCATAGTTCGTGCGGCGCACTCACCGCCGCCGTCAATTTCCTCGAAGAGGGCGTGCGCGCTCCAGGAACGATCCAGTGCCTCGTCGATCGGCTCACGCCGATCGCGCGCGCCACGCGTCGCGAGGTCGGCTGGGTCGACGCGGCGGTGCGTCACAACGTCTGCGAGACCGTTGCCGAGATTCTCAGCTCTTCATCGATCGTCGCCGAAGCGGTCGCCGCAAAAAAACTCAAGGTCGTAGGTGGAACCTACGACCTTGCATCGGGACGGGTGGAGCGGCTCGCGGGTTAAGCGGTCGCCTTCACGCGATTGGGATCGACTTTCACGCCGGGTCCCATCGTACTGACGAGGGTAATGCTGCGAAGGTAGGTGCCCTTCGAGGAGGCCGGCTTCGCGCGCACGATCGCATCGAGCAGCGTGCTCACGTTCTCGGCGAGTTGCGCTTCATCGAAGCTCGCCTTGCCGACGATCGTGTGGACGATCGCCGTCTTGTCGAGGCGGAACTCCACCTTACCCGCTTTGATATCGCGGATCGCGGCGGCGATATTCGGCGAGACGGTGCCGGCTTTGGGGTTCGGCATCTTCTGCGCGAGGATACGTCCCAATTCCTTACCAACCTGAGCCATCATATCGGGGGTCGCAACGGCAACGTCGAACTCGGTAAAGCCCGCTTTGAGCTTTTCGATGAGTTCGGTATCGCCCACGAGGTCGGCGCCCGCTTCGGTCGCAGCGCGCGCGTTATCGCCTTTTGCAAACGCGATGACGCGAACCGTGCGCCCCGTGCCGTGCGGCAGGAGCACCGTTCCGCGAACCGTTTGATCGCTCTTCTTCGGGTCGACGCCCAAGCGAATGTGCGCTTCGATCGTCTCGTTGAATTTCGCGTTTGCGTGTTTTTTCACCAACGCGACCGCTTCGACGGTTGAAAAGAGTTGTTTCTTATCGTATTCGGCCGCGAGAGCGCGAAGACGTTTCCCATACGTGCGAGCCATGTTACGCCTCCACCTCGACGCCCATCGAACGTGCGGTTCCCGCGACGATCTTCTTCGCCGCATCGAGATCGTTGGCATTGATGTCGGGCATCTTCACCTTCGCGATCTCTTCGAGCTGTGCGTTGGTCAGTTTGCCGACCTTATTCCGATTCGGCTCTTTGCTGCCCGATTCGATCTTCAGCGCTTGTTTGATGAGAAACGACGCCGGCGGAGTCTTCGTAACGAACGTAAACGTACGATCGTCGTAGACGGTAATTTCGACCGGGATGATCATGCCGGCTTGCGACGCGGTACGCTCGTTGTACTGCTTGCAAAAATCCATGATGTTGAGGCTGTAGGGCCCCAAGGCCGGGCCGATCGGCGGCGCCGGGTTCGCTTTGCCGGCAGGGATCTGTAATCCGATCTTGCCGATCATTTTCTTAGCCATACTATCTCCTTTGTTAACGAAGCGGCGAACCGCATCTCCCCCGTTTGAACGGCTCGGAGCGAGCCTCTCCCATATCGGCGTCGGGGTAGCTGCCGATAGGAAATCGTCGTGCGGTCGTTAGACCTTTTCCACCTGGAAGAACTCGAGCTCGACGGGAGTCTCGCGTCCGAAGATGGAGATGAGGGCGCGCAGGCGCTCTTTCTCGGGAGTAATTTCGTCGACCACGCCGGTGAAATCGAAGAACGGCCCCGAGGTCACCTTGACGCGATCGCCCTTGTTGAAATCGATCTTGAGCTTCGGGGCTTCGATACCCATCTGCTTGAGGATCGTCTTCACTTCTTTATCTTGCAGCGGAACGGGTTTCTCTCCCGGCCCGGTGCTCCCGACGAACCCGGTGACGCCCTGCGTGTTGCGCACGACGTACCAGGAACGGTCGTCCATAACCATTTCGACGAGCACGTACCCGGGAAATACTTTTTTCGGAGTGACTTTGCGCTTACCGTCTTTGAACTCGACTTCATCTTCCATCGGCACGAGCACGCGGAAGATTTTGTCTTGCATGTTCATCGAATGAATGCGGCGTTCGAGGTTCGCCTTTACCTTATTCTCGTAACCGGAATAGGTGTGAACGACGTACCAATTCTTCTTCTCGTCGCCGACGGGCGCGGTGTCGAGAACGGTGTCGCGTTCGGCAAACTCTTCGAGATGGTCCATATCGGTCACGCGGGCACCTAGAACGGATGCACGAAGTTGAAGAGGAAACCGAAGAACTGATCGGCGACGTAGGTAAAGAGCCCGAGGCAGACGACCAGCCCGATGGTCAGCACGGTCGCGCCGACCCATTCGTCGCGAGTCGGCCAGGTCACCCGCTTCATCTCCAGCCACACGCTGCGCACGAAGTCGCCCGCAGCGAGGTTTGCACTCGCGCGAGCCATCGAGGCCGCTTGTCGATTCGGTACGTTTTTCTTCTCGTTCACCACGTCTCGTCTTTCGATTGGGAATGGCAGGGCGGACAGGACTCGAACCTGCAACCGGCGATTTTGGAGACCGCTACTCTACCAATTGAGCTACCGCCCTTT
>JAJYRH010000009.1 GCA_021794205.1 bacterium | reverse complement strand
GCCGTCGTGAGTTCGCCTCGAAGGGCGAGAACCGCCACTTTTGCCTTGAGGGCCGGCGAGTGGTTACGGCGGGTGCGTTTTCCCAAGATATGCTCCTTCTTGAAGGCTCTTTCGCCTTCGACGGAGCAAAGTCACCACTTACGGCGCTGTGCAGCTACCCGGGGCCACCTCTACGGCGCTTCCGGTAACGCTCCGTTCTGTTCGGTTCTTAAGGGCCGGTGAGGCTCATCGCCGGCATCTGCAACGCACCTGGCGGATTGGGCCCGGTGAGGCTCATCGCCGGCATCTTCAACGCACCTGACGGATGGGGTCCGGTAAGGCTCATCGCCGGCATCTTCAACGCACCTGACGGATGGGGTCCGGTAAGGCTCATCGCCGGCATCTGCAACGATTTCGTTTGAACCGGCGCCGAGCCGGAACTGTGCGCCAAACCCGCGACTGCGACTCCCGTTGCGCCTTCGTCATCGGTTGGAACGAATGCAAACGGCGAAAGTGTACCGATAAAGGGCGCGTGAAATGCATACACGCCGCCTTTTCCGGTTCCGCTGCCGTACTGTGTTGCAACATACAGGGTTCCCATAGCATCCAATGCCAGGTACTGCACGTCCGATCCAACGGCGGGCAACATGAGATGAGCGACTGGATGGATATAGGGCGGCATCAGCATTTGGATTTCACCGGGGTCCTGAGGCAGCGGATTCATCCCGATGAAGATTGCATCACCGAGTACCGCGATGCTTGGCGCGAAGCCACGTGCATACGGTCCGTTGGGGTTGTCGTTCGATGCTCCCGTGTGGTTGGTCATCAGCACCATCGGCATCGATCCGGCCCCAACCGGCGCATGATATTCCAGGATGCGTTCGGTTTCGGCGACATAGAGATCTCCCGTGGCGTCTACCGCGACACCATTGGGCGTATCGGTATCGGGAAACGTGATTTTGTAGAGTGCCCGGCTTCCCGCTCTTAGTGGCGCGCGAAAGACCTGAATTGCTTCGTTTGTTGATTCACTGACGAAGACGTCACCACGAGCATCAACCGCGACATCTTCGGCCGGCTTCTCGGTCGCTACGGAACCGCTCTCGATCCAAGCGCAGCCGCGGTGCGGAGGGCAGGTCCAATGAAACTCATCGACCTCATCCCCATGCGTATCGGCGACGAAGAGGTTATTATGGCTGTCGATCGCCATTCCCGACGCACTGCTCCGAACGTTCAGTGCAGTAGGGCCATGTTCGCCGGAATGGAGGGGCAGCGCGAAGCCTTGAATGCCGCGCAACATCGACGACACGAATAGAGTTGGGGCTGGAAGACGCGGAAGCCGAGACGGCCGATGGTGAGGAACGATAGCCAGCGTCACGACCAAACCCACGGCTGCAGCAACACCGATCGACGATCGCCGAAGAAACGTTCGTAACAGGTGATTTTTCACAGCGAGCACGACGCGCCTACGGAAGCGTCAGGCTGTCGAAAGAATTGCCGCTGGATTTGATGCGCTGCCTCTGCTGATTAAAAACGGGCAATGGGGTGAGGCCACAGGAAATAGTATTGCCCGTCACCGGCGGGGAGCCGCTCCCTTGAGCATTCGGCGTCAGGCTCACGTTCAAGGTGCCACGATACGATGCGATCCCGGAAGCAACGACGAGAGGCACGCCGACACTGGTCGATCCCAGGACCGGGGCGCCACCACTTGGCAGCGGACCAGAGATGTTGCAACTCAATACCACGTTGAAGCCCGGGGGTGGGTTCGGGTACGAGACCGTCACTGGAACGGAGAGGGCGAGCGGCCACGAGTAGGTTGCGGCGGAAGCCACGCCGACCATCCCCATGAAAACTACTAGCGCGAGAGCCGAACGTAGGAAATACGACATAGTGAACCTCCAAAAAGTCGAGCGGGTCACGAGCCCTACGTTACGCTATAGGCTCCAGGGCTCCTAGGAGATTCCTGAAAGCTCGTCACATTCGATCGCGTCATAGCCACGACCGCGAAGGCATCATCGCCCAATGTGGGAAGCAACGTTCGTGGCGCCTGCCGTCGATATGGCCGTCTTCCGAGCAAACTCGGAGCAGTCTCGAAGGCGCTTTCCCTCCACGTACCTAGGATAAAGGCGATCCAGAGATACGAACCGAGTTGCAGTCCGGCGTTGTCCATAAACGCTAAAGGAGCCGCTATATGAGCCTACGTTTTCCCTCGCTCGCCGCCTTTGCGGTTATTGTTTTCACCGGAGGTCTGCTCTGCGTTCTCGCCGCACCCGCACCCGCACCGGCGCAGGATTTCGGTACCTCGGCTGCGCGCTCGCCGATCCGCGTGACCAGTTGCGGCGCGAGCGAGGGCACGAAGCCGACGGCGACCTCGCGCGGATCCTCGACGCTCGACATCGAGTACCAGAACCTCTCGTCGAAACGCATCGTGCGGATCGAGTGGGGCTATGCGGTCGACGAAAAGATCGTCGCGCGCGTCAACGACACCAGCACGCTCGCGCCGCGCGCCACTGCCGAGCACCGCTATCCGCTGGCCTACGACATCTTTCCGCAGGGCCGATTGCTGGGCGATGCGACCTGCCGCGCTCTCTCGGTGACGTTTGCCGATGGAACGCTTTGGAGCGCCGCCCATCCGTCGACGTCGTTACGCGCGGTCGCCACTCCGCCTCCGGGCGAGGACCTGGCAACGCAGATGCAGCCCGACGGCGCGAAGATCGCGGTATCGAGCTGCTCGATGAGCGTTCAGAAGAGCCGCACGCCGGTCACATCGACCGTCGAGATCGCCTACACCAACACTGCGACGCGGGCGACCTCACGCGTTGATTGGGGGCTCGCCGCTGAAGGAACGATCTACGAGAGGTTCGTCGACGCTGCGCCGATCGCTCCGAACGCCGGCGTCGATCGTCACTGGCATCTCCCGGGAAACGTACTCCGAATGAATCGACCGCCCGGCTCGCCGCTCCTCCACGTCAAGTGTGTCGTTCTCCACGTGCGCTACGCCGATGGTACGCAGTGGCCACCCGCGCACTAAGCGTACGATTTCGTGTCTCCCGGATCGGCAGCTCGAACGTAACGCCGTCACTTGATTACGGTCGGGGCGCGACCGCCGCACCGGTCGCCTGATCGAGCGGAATGAACCCGGCGACGGCGTTCGTTGTGCCGCTCGTCAGCGGTGCCTTAAATTCATAGACGCCGTTGCGTGGGCTTCCCGAGCCGAACTGCGCCGCAACGTAGAGATCGCTTTTCCGGTCGAAGGTAACGTACATGATGCTTGCATGCGACGGAAGGTCGAACCCGTAGAGGCTTGCGGCGTGGTGCGCGTATGGCGGTTTCGTAACCTGCATGTGGGTGCCGTATCCGAAGAAGACGGCGCCGCGAATGTCAACCCCGATGCCTTGCCCAAAGTCGGGCTGCGACTGAGCGGCGACGGCGATCGTACCGTTGCTCCGGGTACTAGCCCCAAACGGTGGGGCGTACTGCATTACCGAGCGATCGTTACAGACGAACAATTCACCTTTCGGGCCGAACGCCAATCCGTACGGCGCTTCAATGCCGGAGGTGATATCGAACGCCGCCGTGCTCGAACTCTCGATCGGCGCTCTGAAGACCTCGATCGTGTTTCCGCTCGGCTCGGCCGCATACAGATTGCCGGCTGCGTCGACGGCGACATCGTAGGCGGGTTTTGTGGTGTGGATCGACGCCATCTCCACCATGCGTCCGGTCTTCTTATTCGGGGCGAAGACCCCGATGGTATCGGCGTTCGCCTCGGCGACGTACACGCGCCCGTAGCGATCGACGGCCATGCCGTATCCCGGGCCATTGCCCGGAGCAGACAGGACCGCAACGGCACGTGGCGACCGTGAAAGCGGCAGCCTGTAAACGCGGATCGTTTTCGTGGAGTCCGAGACATACAACCACTGCGGCGGCTTGGGCGCGGGTTTCACGGGCCGCGTTCCTGCGGTGAGTGCAAGGAGACAGATAGCGAGCGTGCCGGCGGCACGGAGCGTGCGAACGATCATTGGGGGAGCTCCTTATCTAGATGCGATGTAGATGCGATTCGATTCTTAGCTGATAGGGGAGGGCGACGAGAGGCTTCGGGAGCGAGATATCTGCGGGATTGAGTTTACGACCTCAGGGAGGTCCCTTCGGCAATGCGGTCGATCTCGCCGCTACCATCGAACTTCGCTCCGTTGGAGGCCGTAAGGCCGGAGTACGGCACCCGGGGGCGAAACCGTTGACTGGGTCGGGAATTCCCGGTCATAAGGAGTACAAAATGCGCAATGCACGCACGGTAAGCCTGATGCTTCTCGCATCGCTCGTGGCGGCAACACTGGCACCTCTACCGCTCGCTGCGGCGATGCCGCGGCTCGGACGGCAGACCTCCGGCTGCCGAACGAGCACCGTTCACGTCCTCGTCAAAGGCGTCCTCGTCGACTACGACTGTTTCGGTGCGGATGCTGCCCTCGGCGTAATGAACGGTACGCAGTTGGAAATCTCACCGAGCGGCGAGCGCTCTTCAACCGGCTATTCGAGCACCGGCGGCCTCGACATCGGCGTCTCCTCTGCGGCGGGCTGCCGCATCCACAGTGGCCAGACGCTCAGCTTAAAAAATCGATGCCTTCAGCTCATGGAAAACGTCAATTCCAGCGCCGCGCCTGTTATGACGCTGCGGAACATCTGCAATTTCAGGCATGGGAAAGCGGCTCTCCCTGAGATTCCGTGCCTCGTGCCCGCCGACAAAACCTCCGGTTCGATCACCTTTACGCATTGGAGCACGAGCTCGGGCGTCCGCATCTCGTTTCGCTTTTCGGCCGGTGCAACGTTGACCGGATTTTTCGGAAATACGAGCGCACCGCACGGGATTGGAACGATCGCCGTTCCGATCTCCGGTTCGGCAATAACGACGCCTATCGATTAAGACGTCGTTCGTGCCCGGAGCGAACGGGAGGTTGCCGGGTAGTGAGTTCTTGGTGCCGACGGATTTGTCGTTTCCGCGGCTGGGAAGAACTTGCGAACTCGTTTCGCGCTCTGCTCGTCGGGCTTTCCTCAAAACCGCCGACCGGCTCCCTACAATACGGCATGGAGGAGAACCTCACCATGTCACAAGTCAATAACGAAAAGCTACGCGACGACGTGCTCGCCGAGCTCGATCTCGACCCGCAGATCGACGCGCAACATATCGGCGTTACCGCCGACGATGGCGTCGTCACGCTCGCCGGAAACGTGTCCAGCTTCGCTGAGAAGTGGGCGGCCGAGGAAGCCGCAAAGCGAGTCAAGGGCGTGAAAGCGGTCGCCGAGCAGCTCGCCGTCGATCTTCCGGCGATGCACGTGCGCAACGACACCGATATCGCTCACGAAGTCACCAACGCGCTGGCCTGGAACGTCACCTTGCCGAGCGATATTCGCGCGATCGTCGAAGACGGACACGTGACGCTGGAGGGTACCGTCGATTGGTACTATCAGCGCGAACGCGCGGCCGAAACGGTGCGCAACCTGCGCGGCGTCCGCGGCGTGGCGAACTATCTCTCGCTCCGTCCGCGTATCTCACCCGAGAACGTCGAGGCGACGATCAAGCGGGCGTTCCATCGGCAAGCGCAACTCGACGCGAATACGATCGACGTGCGCGTCATCGGCGGGAAAGTGATTCTCAGCGGCAACGTCCACGGCTGGCTCGAACGCAGCGAGGCCGTCCAAGCCGCGTGGTCGGTCCCCGGCGTGACCGAGGTCGAAAACAAACTCGCGCTCGTCTGACGACGGCGTCGCGCGAGGGTGCGCAGAGTGGGCGTTTGCCGGCGGGAGGGGATACAAACCGGCGAACGCCTGCTCGCGTTACGCGGGGCGATCGTTAAAAATATGCTGCAAGAAGGGCGTAAGATAGGTTCCCCGCGGCAGGCGGAAGCCGGGCTGCGGATAGGGGACCGGTAGGCGGTGGGGATAGGGCCCATGCGCGAGCTCGTCGTGGTCGCGAGGGTAACAGACCGGCCAGGGGATCTCGCCCTTTTCGTTGCCGCCCTGCGAGAACGAAGCGGCGTATCGGACGTAATAGCAACTCAACGCGCCGCTGAACCAATGCTGCAGCGGAAGAATATAGGCCTCGGCGTAATCGGTACGCGAGACGCCGCCGCTATCGACGATGCTCCGTCGAAACGAGGAGGGATCGGGGGCATTCGTCGCCGTTGAGAGCGGCGCTCGATGCGCGTTGATCCGTGCGGCTTCGCGCGCGAGCTGCGCCTCCTGGCGCTCGACGAACTGTCGTGCCGCGTCGAGCGAGGTTGGTCGTGGGGTGCGCCCGTGCGGGAGCAATCGAGGGGGATGCTGCGGCTGCACCATCGCCTGCGGAGGGACGGCAGGTTGGGCCTGCCGAGCGAGCTGCGCCGCTCGCTGCGACTGCTGGGGGAGCGGCCGGGAGGCCGGCTTGGGCACCGTCTTCGGGGCGAGATGCCGCACCGTCGCCAGGGCGACGATCTGCGTCTTTTCGGCCCGCTGCTCCTGAAAGTGCGCGACCACGAGGCGCACGACGAGCAAGAGCGCGAGTAAATGCAACGCCAGGGCCCCGGCGACGGCGAGGAACGCACGGCGGCGGCGCGCGGCCGGGAGATCGGCGGGCGTCGTCGGGCTCAAATAACTTCGGGGCACGGATGCAGAGTAACACCGCATCCATAGCGAAACCTTCACGGAGCTATGAACGAGCAGAGTAAACAGGAACCGGGCTCGGAGATCGAAGCCGGCAACGAGCGTTCTTCCATGAAGAGCGCGTTGATCTGGATCGGTGTTGCGGGTTTCGGCCTCGCCCTCACCGCGGTCGCCGCGCGCGTGCTCTTTTTTCGCCGTCAATCCGACCCGACCGGCCAACGTATCCAAGCCTTAATCGACGAGGCGAACTCATTGCTGAAGACGCTTGACGACCAAAGGAATAGCGCCTAACCCGCCGCGCATTCGCGTCGGGGACGAATTCGAACTGACTTTCCACGATCTGCTCGTCAACGGGCAAGGCGTAGGAAGGCTCGGTTCTCTTGCCGTGTTCTGTTGGGGGCCGCTTCCGCAGGAACGAGCGCTCGTCCGGATTACCACGCTCAAGGCGCGCTACGCTGTAGCGACGCAGCTTCGCCTGCTCTCGGGCTCGCCGCATCGCGTGGTCCCCTTTTGCGCGGCATTTGGGACCTGCGGCGGCTGCCAGGTGCAGCACATGAGTTATCCCGCCCAGCTCTCGTGGAAGCGCGAAGTCGTGCACAATGCACTGCGGCGAATCGGCGGCCTGCACGGCATCGACGTGCGCAACGTTCTCCCGTCGCCGCGTTCGCGGCGCTATCGCAACAAGGTCGCGCTGGTCGTCGGCGGCGGCGGAGAGCAATCCCCGCCGGGGCTCGGATTTTTCCGCCAACGGACGCACGAACTCGTCGAGATCGAGAGCTGCCCGATCTTGGTGCCGGAGCTCGACGAGATCGTCGGGCGCCTCCATTCTCTGCGTTTGGAAGAGCGGCTCGGAGCGCTCTACCGCGTCGCGCGACACTTCGTGGCACGTGCCTCTGCGGCGATCGGCGAGAGCGTGCTCTCGATCACGACGGATCGTGAGTCGCCGGAGATCGCCCGCGTTGCGGCGCATCTGCTCGAACGCTTGCCGAGAGTGCGCGGGATCGCAAATTCCTTCGATCCCGCGAGTGCGAATGCCGTGATGGGGCGCGAGCAGCGGACGCTCGCGGGGGCGACGACGATCGAAGAGACGATCGCCGGCGTTCGCTACCGCGTCTCGCCGGAGTCGTTCTTTCAGGTGAATCCCGGCGTCGTCGCCAAAATTTTCGCGCTGATGCGCGGCGGGCTCGCGCAGCCGCGCAAGATCGTCGATCTGTATTGCGGCGCCGGCACGTTCTCGCTCTACTTCGCGGCGGCGGGCAGTACCGTTTTGGGTATCGAGGAGAATCCCGCAGCGGTGCGCGAAGCCGAGGCGAACGCCGAACTGAACGGGTTACAGGATCGCGTGAAATTCGAGGCGGCGCGCGTCGAGGAAGCGGTCGAACGCCCCGAGATCGCCGCGCGCCTACGCGAGGCGGAGATTCTCTTTCTCGATCCGCCGCGCAAGGGGAGCGATGAAGCGACCCTCGGCGCGATCGTTCGCGCGCGCGTTCCCAATATCTGGTACCTCTCGTGCGATCCGGCAACCCTCGCCCGGGATTTAAAGTTTCTGACGTCCAATGGCTACAGCGTCGGAATCGTTCAGCCATTCGATATGTTCCCGCAGACGGGGCACGTCGAGACGCTCGTTACGCTCTACTGTAACGCGCGCGAAATTCAGGCGGCGGTCGAAACGGCCTTCGCCGATACGCCCCCGCCGGAGTGGCCCGACGACGACCAATCTTCACCTACGGAGTACCCCGATTTTGTCATCCGAGAATCTTGATATCGCCTACGTGGCCAAATTGGCCCGCATCGCCCTGACCGACGACGAAGTCGCGCGCTTCGGCGCGCAACTCGGCGATCTGCTCGGGCACGTGGCGACGCTCGCCGACCTCGATCTCGACAGCATCCCGGCGACCGCGCAGGTCGTGGAATCGCGGAACGTGACGCGCGAAGATCTCGAACGCCCGTCGCTCGATCGCGAAGTCGTGCTCTCCGGCGCGCCGCAGCGGCAGGGTGCGTTCGTTCGCGTGCCGCGCATCATCGGGCAGGCGTAACGATGTCGTCGAATATTTCCTCGGGCGCGAAGGAGATCGCGCGTGCGGTGAACGCTCGCGAGTGCTCGGCGCGCGAAGTGGTCGAAGCGACGTTAGCGCGTATCGCGAGCGTCGAGCCGCAGGTCGGGGCCTATCTCAGCGTCCTCGAACGGGAGGCGCGCGATGGTGCCGACGCGCTCGACGCGCGCATCGCCTCGGGCGAACGCTTCCCGCTCGCCGGCGTACCGCTCGCGGTCAAAGATAATATGGCGCTCGAAGGGACGGTGACGACCTGCGGCAGCAAAATGCTCGAGCGTTGGGTCGCTCCTTATACGGCGAGTGCGGTACGTTCGATGCTCGCCGCCGGCGCGATTCCGGTGGGCAAAGCGAATATGGACGAGTTCGCCATGGGCTCATCGTGCGAGAACAGCGCGCTCGGCGTCACGCGCAATCCCTACGATTTAGAGCGCGTTCCGGGTGGCTCGAGCGGCGGCTCGGCGGCCTCCGTCGCCGCTTACGAAGCGACGATCGGGTTGGGTAGCGATACCGGCGGTTCGATTCGCGAGCCGGCGGCGTTCTGCAATCTCGTCGGCTTCAAGCCGACGTACGGACGCATCTCGCGCTACGGGCTCATCGCGTTTGCATCGAGCCTCGACCAGATCGGCCCGTTGACGCGAAACGTCGAAGATGCGGCGCTCGCCTACGATGCGATGGCCGGTTTCGACCCGATGGATGCGACCAGCGTCGACCGCGCCGTCGAGCCGACGGCGAATGCGTTGCGCGAGGATCTTCAGGGCGTCCGAATCGGCGTCGTCAAACAATTCGATACGCATAAGCTCGGAAACGATATCGACGACGTCTACGATCGTGCCCTGCACGATCTCGAAGCGCTCGGGGCCGAGATCGTCGAAGTAGAATTGCCGACCGCCGACTATGGACTGGCGACCTATTATCTCATCGCGCCCGCCGAGTGCAGTTCCAACCTCGCGCGCTTCGACGGCGTTCGCTACGGGCTACGTGTCGACGGAAACGATGTCGCCGAGATGAACGAGCGTTCGCGCGCCGCAGGCTTCGGCCCGGAGGTGAAGCGCCGCATCCTCATCGGAACGTACGCCCTCTCCAGTGGGTACTACGACGCTTACTACGTGCGCGCGCAGAAAGCGCGCACGCTCGTCGCACGCGATTTCGCGAAGGCCTTTGAGAGCTGCGATCTCATCGCCGCCCCGGCGACGAGTTCCCCGGCATTCCGATTCAAATCGAAGAGCGATCCCTACAGCATGTATCTGATGGACTATTATACGATTCCGATGTCGCTCGCGGGGCTGCCCGCGCTGAGCGTTCCCTGCGGATGGGTGACCCCCGAAGGGGGCGAGCGCGCGATGCCGTTGGGACTGCAACTGACCGCACCGCTCTTCGCCGAGCGCGCGTTGCTCTCGGCGGCGCACGCCTACGAGCGCGCAACGATGCACGCGTCGAAACACCCGATGCAGATCGCCGAGGTGACGCGATGAACTACGAAGCGGTCATCGGCATCGAGTGTCACGTCGAACTCAAAACGGCGAGCAAGATGTTCTGCGGTTGTGCGAATCGTTTCGGCGCCGAGCCGAACACGCTGATCTGCCCGGTCTGCTTGGGAATGCCGGGGGCGCTCCCGGTTCCCAACGCCGCCGCGATCGAATATATGATCCGCGCCGGGCTCGCCTTTCAGGCGGCGATTCCCGCCTTCTCGAAGTTCGATCGAAAAAATTATTTCTATCCCGACATGCCGAAAAACTACCAAATATCGCAGTACGATATGCCCTTAACCCAGGGCGGCGTGGTGCGCTATTGGCTCGAAGACGGTACGATTCGCGAGTGTCGGCTCACGCGCATCCATTTGGAAGAAGATACCGGGAAATCGACGCACGCGGGCTCGAACGACGGCCGCATCGCGGGAAGTTCGTACTCGCTGGTCGATTTCAATCGCGCTGGCGTCCCGTTAATGGAATGCGTCTCCGAGCCCGATCTTCGCAGTGCGGAGGAGGCGGTTGCGTTTCTCGAGATGCTCCGCCGCACCTTGATGGCGATCGGCGTTAGCGACGTCAAGATGGAAGAAGGCTCGTTGCGCTGCGACGCCAACGTTTCGATCCGCCCCGTCGGTAGCGACGTCTACGGCACGAAGACCGAAATTAAAAACATGAACTCTTTTCGTTCGGTGCGCCGAGCGATCGAGAGCGAGATCGCGCGGCAGCGGGCGCTCCTCGATGCCGGCGAACGGATCGTTCAGGAGACGCTCGGATGGGACGAGGCGAACGGTACGACGATTTCGATGCGCAGCAAAGAACTCGCGCACGATTATCGGTATTTCCCGGATCCCGACCTCGTGCCGATGGAGATATCGGCAGAACGAGTCGCCGGAGTACGGGCGAAGATGCCGCCGTTGCCGATCGATCGCTTCGAACGGTACACGAAAGAGTACGGCTTCAACGTCAAACAGGCGAGCCAGCTGATCGAAGCTCCGGAGATCGCCGATTTCTTCGATCGCTCCGTTGCGATATCGCGGCAGCCGCAGCAGACGCAGAACTTCGTTCTCGGCGATCTCTCGCGGCTCGCGAACGAGAGTGGGACGCCGATTCACGAGTCGCCCGTCACTCCCGAGCAGCTCGGAGAGCTCGTCGCACTCGTCGACGCAAAGACGATTAATTCGAAGATCGCCAAGGAGCTGCTCGCCCGTATGTGGGCCGGCGAAGGCTCGCCGAAAGCGATCGTCGAGCGCGAAGGGCTCGCACAGACGAGCGATCCCGCCGCACTCGCGCGCTTCGTCGACGAGGTGCTCGCTGCAAACGCGGCGAGTGTCGAAGAGTATCGCGCCGGGAAAACCAACGTCTTCGGGTTTCTCGTCGGCGCGGTGATGAAGAACTCGCGTGGAAAGGCCGACCCCGCGGCGGTGAACGCACTGCTGCGCGAACGACTTGGAGGATAGAGGCGCCCTCGCCGACGAGGCCACGCTCGCCGCGCTCGATTTTTCCGCGATCGTCGAACGCGTCGAGCGCGTAACCCAGACCGAGCGCGGGCGGGAGTACGCCCGCGCAGTGCTGCCGCAGACCGATATGCAGCTCGTGCGCGTCGAACAGGCGCGAACGGCGGCGCTGCGCCGCGCGCTCGTCGAACGCGATTTTTACGTCGCCGCCGCGATCGATCCGGAGCCGTTGGTCGATGCGGCGGCGGCGGGGGGGAGCCTCGCCGGAAGCGAGTTGCGAGCGGTCGCCGACGCGCTCGCCGCAGCGGCGGGCGCGGCGCGCGTCCTTCGCGAAGCGGAGGACGCCTCGTTGCAGCCGCTTCTCGCTCTTCACGGCGAGCTCAAAGAGCTCGTCGGTTCGTTGCGCGACGCGCTCGACGAGCGCGGGGAACTGCTCGATCGGGCGAGTCCGGCGCTGGGACGTATTCGGCGCAACATCGCGAGTGCGCAGAATGAAGCGCGCGAACGCGTCGGCGCGGTTCTGCGTTCGAGCCGTTTCGAACGCGCGATCCAAGAGCGCGTCGTCACGCTGCGCGAAGGGCGTTACGTCGTTCCCATTAAGGCGGAGTTCTCCGGCGAGTTTCCCGGAATCGTTCACGATACGAGCGGATCGGGGCAGACGCTCTTCGTCGAACCGCTCGATGCCCTCGATGCGAATAATCGCGTGCGGACGGCGCGACTCGCCGAGCAGCGGGAGATCGAAAGAATTCTGAGCGAGTTCTCGCATGCGGTGGGAGCGAAGCGCGACCAGATCACGGCAAATATTGAATTTCTCGCCCGCGTCGATCTGCTCGCCGCGAAGGCGCGGGTCGCCGTGGCGATGGACGCCTGCGAACCGGAGATCTCGGATCTCTGCGAACTCCACGTGGAGTCGGGGCGCCATCCGTTGCTAGGAGAGCGAGCGGTCGCGCAGTCGTTCGCGCTCGACGACGGTTGCCGAATGCTCGTCATTAGCGGCCCGAATATGGGCGGCAAGACCGTCGCGCTCAAGCTCGCCGGGCTCTTTACGGCGATGGCGTACGCCGGGCTGCAACTTCCTGCGGGCCGCGCGACGCGCGTCGGCTCTTTTACTCGCATCGTCGCCGATATCGGGGACGCGCAGTCGATTGCGAACGACGCGTCGACCTTCTCCGCCCACCTGGCCCGCTTGCGCACGATGTTGGAACTCGCCGACGACCGGACGCTGGTGCTCGTCGACGAGATCGGCGGCGGTACCGAGCCCGCTGCGGGAGCGGCGTTGGCGCGCGCGGCGATGGAGCATTTCCTCGCTCGCGGAACGCGCGCGATTCTCACCACGCACTCGACCGAGCTCAAACTCTTCGCTCACGCCGCTCCGGGCGTCGAAAACGCCAGCGTGCGCTTCGACCCGGAGAGCTTTCGCCCGACCTATCAACTCGATATCGGAGCGCCGGGGCAATCGCTGGCCTTCGCGCTCGCTCGCAGGATGGGGCTCCCCACGGCGACGATCGAGCGCGCCCAGAGCCTGCTCGCAAACCAGGAACGCGACTACGAAAGCGCGCTCGCGCAGCTCGCGCTTCGCACCGCAGAGCTAGAAGGCGAGCGCGCGAATCTCGCGCTCGAACGTGCGGCGTTCGATAGTGGGCGCGCGCACCTCGAGGCCCAACGGCGCGCGCTCCTTGCCGAGCGCGAACGTTTTTTGCAGCGTGCCGACGAAGCGCTTGCAGCGCGCTTGCGTGAGTTTGCCGCCGAACTCGCACGTAACGCCGAAGCTTCTCCGGCGAGGGCGCGCGTGACGCCGGGGCAGACGCGTGCCCTCGCGCGAACCTCCGATGCGCTTCGCACCGAACTCGGCCCGAACGAACCCGCGGAGAGCGCGCGAACCGAACGAGGCCCCTTCGAGCCCGATAGCACCGTCTTCGTTCGCTCGCTGCGCCAGGAAGCGCGCGTCGTCGAGGATTACGGCGAGCGCGTGCAGGTGGCGATCGGTGCGCTGCGCAGTATCGTCGCGCGCGACGATCTCGAACGGCGCCCCGGCTCGAAGCGAAAGAGCGAGCGCGGCGCGGCGGCGGCGAAACTCGAGCGCGCGAGCGGCAGCAGCGCCGAACTCGACGTTCGCGGGAAGCGCTTCGTCGAAGCCGAGCCGTTGGTGGAGCGGTGGCTCGACGACGCGGCGCTCTCCGGGCTCACCGAACTGCGCTTGATCCACGGCAAGGGAAGCGGGCTTCTGGGGCGTGGCCTCCAGCAATATCTTCGCGAGCACCCGGCCGTAGCATCGGTGCGCTACGGGAATGCCGATGAAGGCGGCGGAGGCGTCACGATCGTGACGTTGCATTTATGAGATCGATTGCGGGTGAGCGCGAGCGCGACCGCGTAGTTTTCGCGACGACATGAAGGACGCACAGAGTGTCGAGGCGCTCCTCGACGGTTTCGAGCACGTCGAATCGGTCGCCGAATTCCGGAGTCGGCTCGCGCTCGGGCGCCCGCTCCGCGTAAAACTCGGGATCGACCCGACCAGCCCCGATCTGCACCTCGGCTTTATGGTCGTGCTGGAGAAGCTCCAACGCTTTGCGGCGGCGGGGCATGCGGTGACGCTGATTATCGGCGATTTTACCGCCCGCATCGGCGACCCGAGCGGCAAGAACGCGATGCGGCCGCAACTGAGCTCCGAGGCGATCGAAGCCAACATGCGCACCTATCGCGAACAAGCGGGGAAGGTGCTCGATTTGGAGCGCGTCGCCATTCGCTATAACTCGGAATGGCTTGGAAAACTCGGTTTGAGCGATCTCATCGGATTGCTCTCGAAAACGACGGTCGCGCAGATGCTCGAACGGAACGACTTCGACCAGCGCTACCGCGCCGGTACCGCGATCTCGCTGCACGAGTTTCTCTATCCGGTCGCTCAGGCATACGATTCCATCGCGGTCGAGGCCGATCTCGAACTCGGCGGCACCGATCAACTTTTCAATCTGCTGCTCGGGCGCCATTACCAGCGTGAATTCGGTCAAGCGCCGCAGATCTGTGCGACCGTCCCGTTACTCGTCGGTCTCGACGGCGTAAAAAAAATGAGCAAGTCGATCGGCAATTACGTGGGGATCGCGGAGAGTCCCGAGACGCAGTTCGGAAAACTCATGTCGATCCCCGACGAACTCATGCCGGTCTACGCGCGGCTCGCCGCCTTTCGTTCGCGCGAGGCCGCCGATGCGCTCGCCGCGGCGCTCCGCGACGGTACCGCAAATCCGATGCAATTGAAAAAAGAGCTCGCTGCCGAGATCGTGTCGCGCTACCACGGCCCCGAGGGCGCACGCCGGGCTCGGGAGCATTTCGAAGCGACCGTCCAGCGCCGCGAGGTCCCCGCCGAGATGCCCGAATTACGGCACGCCCCGGCTCGCCTGAGCGCGCTCATCGTTGCGGCCGGTTTTGCGGCGAGTAAGCGGGAGGCCGAGCGACTTTTAACGGGGAGCGGCGTGAAGCTCGATGGTATCGTCATCGCGGAGCCGAACGCCGCTTGGGACGGCGAGCCCGCCGTGCTCTCGGTGGGATCGAGAAAATTCGTGCGCCTGTTGAAAAGTTCTTAGGGAGGAACGATGTCGTCTACGCCGGTGACCTATACTTCGTCGCAAGCGCCGTTAGGGGGATCGCGTTTCGTTTGCAAACGCTGCAAGCGCGAATACAATCCGCCGCAACCCGGCGAGCGACCGATTCGCTGCGAGTGCGGCTGGTGGTACTACAACGACGGCGTGGCGATTCGCGAGACCTATTGGCAACGCATCGCTCCCTATCGCGTGCCCCCGGATCTCCGGCACCTCTTCCCGACCGATTAACGTTCGCTGACCAAGCGCGCGATCGCGCTGGCTTCGATCACGTACCGCTCGCGGCAGAAATCGCAGAATGCCTCGGTGCTCTCGCCCGAGGCGGCGATCTCCGCGAGCGTTTCTTCACCTAGGCCGACCAGCGCGCGCTCGACGCGCTCCAGCGTACAGGGGCAGGCGAACCGGAGCGCGAGTTCGTGCTTCGAACGTAGCGTTTCCTCGCCGGCGAGCAATGCGAGCAATCCCCACGCATCGGTACCCTCGGCGATGCTGCGTGCGATCGGTCGTAGCGAGCGCGCCCGTTCCTCAAGCCGATCGACCGCTCCGGGGTCGGCACCCGGTAAAACCTGCGCCATCAGTCCGCCTGCGGCACGCACGCCCTCGGGGCCCATCAGCACGCCGAGTGCGACGACCGACGGTATTTGCTCCGAGTTGGCGAGATAGAAAGCGACGTCTTCGGCGATCTCGCCGCTGGTGAGCGGAACGACGCCGTTATACGGTTGACCGATCGCATACGATTTCGTAACGTGCAGCGTTCCGCTGCCGACGATCCCGGCGACGTCGGCTTTCCCAAGCGCGTTGGGCGGGAGATCTGCGAGCGGATGCGCGGCATACCCCCGCGCTCCCAGCGTTTCTTCATCGAGCAGGCGGCAGTCGGCGCCGAGCGTTCCCAACGCTCCGTCGCCGGAGATCCGCAACGTCACCCATTCGCGTGGAGCGAGCGAGATGCCGAAGAGCGCACTTGCGGCGAGAAGGCGCCCCATCGCCGCCGTTGCGGTCGGGCTCGAATCGTGCCGGTCGCGCATTTCGGCGACCGAGCGCGTCGCGACGACGGCGGCAAAGGCGAGGCCGGAGCCCGGAGCGACGGCGGAAACGACACGATCGAGATGCATATGCTGGTGGACTCTCGTCCAGGGTGCGCCGACTTCCTGCCGAAACGCGCGGCTATGCGTATCGCAGTGATTCACGGCGTCAATTTAAGCCTGCTCGGCGAGCGCGAGCCGGCGACCTATGGGACGATGACGCTCGCGCAGCTCGATGCCGAGATCGAGCGTGCCGCTCGGGAACTCGGGCTCACGGTCACGACCGAACAGTACGAGGGGGAAGGGGAGATCGTGCGCGCGTTGCACCGCGCGCGCCTAGACGCCGATGGGGTGGTGCTGAACCCCGGGGCCTACGCGCATTACTCCTATGCGATCGCCGACGCTATCGCGAGCATCGCGATTCCCGTCGTCGAGGTACACCTCTCCAATACGGCGGCTCGCGAGGAATTCCGGCGGCGCAGCGTCACCGCGGCGGCATGTCGGGGCGTCGTCGCCGGATTCGGTGCCGATTCCTACCGCCTCGCGCTCGCGGCACTCGCGAAAAAACCCTGAAAAATCGAGGTTTTTCAGGAGAAAACCGAGAGGATGCGCCCGATAACGTGCGTATAGAACGGCATCGAGCGGCGCCATTCGAAACCCACATTTGATGCTGCCGGCGCGCCGTTGCTTATAGGAGATTACGAGTTTGACCAAAGCCGATTTGATCGAAAATGTCGCCTCATCCGCGGAGCTCTCGAAGCGTCAGGCGGGCGAGATCGTGAACATGATTTTCGACGACATCGAAAAGGCACTGCAGAAGGGCGACCGCGTTGCGCTGACGCCGTTCGGCAGCTTCGTCGTTCGCGCGCGTAAGGCGCGTGAGGGACGCAACCCCAAGACCGGCGAGAAAATCAAAATCGCCGCGCGCAAGGTTCCGGCGTTCGTTGCCGGTAAGGGCCTGAAGGATGCCGTCTCGGGCGGACGTTCCGGCGGAGCAAAGAAGGTCGCCGCAAAGAAAGCCCCTGCCAAGAAAGTCGCTCCCGCAAAGAAGAAAGCGGCGAAAAAAGGCCGTCGCTAAACGCGATCGGTACGCTTCGAAGGGCCGCCGTTTCGGCGGTCCTTTTTTCTCGTTCGGGCCGGTGTGGAGAGGAAAAACCCTCCGAAACTCTTAATTGCCACCAGCCGGAGCGCACGCTTCGGTGGGCAATTTCGGGCTGTAGCGCAGCTTGGTTAGCGCGCTTGACTGGGGGTCAAGAGGTCGCTGGTTCGAATCCAGTCAGCCCGACCATATGCAGCCGACGGCGGGAGCCTACGCCCCGTCGTCGTGCCGCACACTAACGTCGCCTCGTTATATAGATGGGGCGCGGTTGCTATTGAATCGACAGGAGGCTCCGTACAGATGTTCCGCACATTCGGCGTTCTCTCGCTCGCGATGCTCTTGGGACTCGCCGCGAGCGCGCGCGCATCCGCGATGCTCTACCATCTCTCGATTAAAAACGAAACGAGTACCACGCAGAGAATTGCCTTTCACGAATTGGAGTGCATGAGCATCAATGCGCATTCCGGCGGCTATGAAATCGCTCCGCATCAGGTTTGGAACGGCACGATGGTGACGACGATATTGGGGACGGGTACCAAGGGACAACCCTGTAACAGCAATGAGGTCCCTTCATCGTTCTGGCTGCTCCTCGACGGCGGCCCCGGCGGGGCGATCCAGCTGGAAAAGTATGCGTTGAAGGATTGGGAAATTGTCAAAAGGCATCCAGGGCGCTACCTCATCGATGGTAGGCCCGGATTGTGGCTCCATTTAACGATTCGGTAATCGGCCGATAAACGCGGCGTTCGGTGCGCCGATATTGGGAGTGGGAGGCTTGTATGCGTACTCTTGCTTCGTCCGCACTCGTTGCGGCACTCACCTTGCTCGTGGCGGGCTCCGCCGCGGCGCAGCAACTCGGCCCCGCAACCGCAGCCGGGCTCGATGCCGATGCCTCTGCTGCGGCGCGGCGCGTCATGATGGACGCATTGCAACACGGCGGCAATCACGGTGGCTGCGCTCCGCTTCCCGGGGGATGGGCCGTGCTGAACGCGACGGTGCGTTTGCCCATCTCGTACGGCGGATACGGCGCTTGGGTCAATATCGCCGAATTACTCCCCGCGAGCGACAACCTCGCAGGCTTTCTGAAGAGCCATAGCGGCGGGCCGTTCTATCGCACCGCATCGGGCTCGGAGCGGAGCGTCCACACCGTTCTTTGCGCGCCCGCGGGCTTTACCTATTGGCTCGTCATCGATTCCGGCAGTGCGAAAGTTGCCGTTGGGCGCGTCACATTGCGGCGTCCGGGGCGCACCTACCGCGTCGTTCTTACGGCACCGCCGTTCGGCCGCGCGGCGAATACGCCCGCTCCCGCACCGAGCGCCGCGGCGAGGCCGCCGGTCGAACTCGCACGCTACATGCGCGCGCATATCGTCGCCTTGCCGACGTACGGCATGAACGCGATGCAAATCACGCCACGATTTCTCTATCTCGTTCACGCAAGTTCGGCGATGCGTGCGGTTCGCGGGATCGTGATTATCGATGTCGGAAGCGGCGGATGGGCCGCCGCGCAAGGCTTCCGTCCCCTCGACGTGGTGACGGCGGTCGACGGTGTATCGATCGAAACGATCGGCGATTTCGAACGACTCGTCGCGCACTTCGCCGGAGACTTACGCTTCGCGACGATCCGCCGAAAAGTACGCTTCGTGTTGGTTCCCGGGCGCGCGAACGGGTGGCAGCCGCCGACCGTCGGGCCCGGGTTCGTGCCTCCGGCGAGCCCTCAACCGTGAGGGTGGAGCTGCGTGAGAACGTAGAGCGCGATATCGTGGAGGTCGCGTTTCGACATCTGCCAGCGCGGCATCACCGGGCTCAACTTCATGCCGGTGTTATCGACGCCGTGCGAGATCGCGCGTTCGAAATCGGCGATGCTCCAGCGTTTCGCCGGAGCGCTCATGCCGGGCATTCCCGCCATTCCGGGCATGCCGGCCATCGCATTGGCTTCGCTCGATACTCCCATGTTGTCGCGCATATGGGCGTGCGGGCCGAGTTGCGCGCTGATCGCGCCGTCGGGAAGACGAACGCCGCCGACACCGGTGGGTTGGTGGCAGACCGCGCAACTCTGGTAGATGCGCAAGGGATCGGGGCCGTGAATGCGCACGCCGGCGAGGTCTTTTCCGGTATAGAAAATCGAGCGTCCATTTTCGATCGCTCGCGCGCGCGCGGCGGAGAGCCCCTGTAGCGAGGGCGCCGGCTGCATCGTTCCGGGTGGCATGCGATTGCGGAACCACGGGCCGGCCCAGAGTAGTTGATATTGCGTGACCGGTGTCGCACCGGGGCGAGCGAGGTCTTCGACGGTAAGTACGAGATTCGGCCGCAGATCGAGCGCGACGTCGAAAATGTAGTTTGCGGTGACGTTTCCGAGGCCGTCGTTGATGCGTTCGTAGCGCGTATCGAGATGGAGCCACGCGCGCGCGGCGTAGACCGTTTCGAGCGAATAGGCTTTGCTGGTACTGCTGGCGTTCGCAAGCGGCAACGGCCGCGTATCGTGCCCGATCGTTCCGATTGCGAGGAGATCGAAACGTCCGATATCGTACGATGCGAGCGCCGCCTCACGCGAGTACCGATCGATCGTGCCGTCGGTTTGGGGATTCGAACCGAAGAGCGTTGCGATGCCGCCCGACCAATGTTTTTCGGGAGAGAGAAATTGCAGCGACGCGCTCCATGCCGTCCCCTCGCCGGCCGTCGAAAATGCGTTTTCGAGCGGAGCGTTTCCGGCGAGATAGGCGACGTTCCCGATCAACCCGTTCGCGCCCACCTGCGTATAGGAGGCTCCCCAGCGGTTATCGGCGAGCGTCGCCGCGTTCGAACCGACCTGCATGCTCGCGATGCCGTAGCCGCTGAGCGAGAGCGACTGCGATATCCACGGAGCGAAGACCGGCGTCGCGAAACGCCCGATTTGCAGGCTTCCGTTTCCGCGATCGAACGCGTTATCGGCGACCCAGAGTTGATCGACCGAGGTCGCGGGGAAGCCCCCGCTCACCATCGGAACGGTGGCAAAGTAGGAGAGTTCTTTTCCGAGGAAGCCCGCCGAGATCCACTGTACGAGCGAACTCGAAAGCGCGGGAAGCCCCGTCGGTGCGGGGTACGATGCGTTGGCGGTCGCTTCGAGGGCGATCGGCAACGAGCGATTCTGCATCATCTGCAAATGCCGATTGAGGCCCCGCGAAAAGTTTGTCATAAGGACGTAGCGCCCGTATCGGTTCAGCTGCGGCACCACCGTGTGGCAGAGCGCGCAATTCGCTCCGCCTTGGCCGTTGGCGAAGAGGGGAACGGCGGAGGCCCGAAGTGGTAGCAAACACGCGCTTGCAAGAAACAGGAGCGCCGCAAAAAAGGAGGTCCTCGCGGAACTCCGCGCTATCGATCTCGTCATGGGCTGGGGGATTCCCGTGCGATTGCGGCATCGCCTCTGCAGGCCGCCCCGGCGCGCCTGCGCGAACGCACCGACGATGAAACTCTATATATCGTGCGACATGGAGGGCACCGCGGGGGTCTGTTCGTGGGAGCAATGCGACCCGAACAACGCGAGCGAATATCCGATCTACCGTCGGCTCATGTCGCGCGAGGTGCGCGCCGCGATCGACGGAGCGCGCGCCGGCGAGCCATGCGAGGTGTTGGTCAACGACGCACATTCGCGCATGCACAATCTTTTATTCGACGAACTACCCGAAGATATTCGCGTGCTCTCCGGCTATCGGAAGGCGCTCTCGATGGTGCAGGGCGGCGACGAAGGCTTCGACGGTGCGTTTTTTACCGGGTACCATGCGGGAATCGGCGCCGAGCGCGCGGTGCTCGCACATACCTATTCGCCCAACGTGCTCTACGGCGTTCGCATCGACGGTACGGAATGCGATGAAACGCTCCTCAACGCAGCGTATCTCGGTGAATTTGGAGTACCCTTGCTGATGGTATCGGGAGATGAAGCACTCTGCACCTCGACGCGCAAGCACCTTCCGTGGGCGCGTTGCGCGCAGGTGAAGCGGTCGATCGATTACTATTCGGCGGATTCCTTGACTCCGGGAGCCGCGCTCGAGCTGATCGCCGAGACCGCGCGCGAAGCGGTGTTGTCCCGTGCAGAGGCGCGTCCGTTTCGTTTCGAGGGTTCGGTAACGCTGGAGATCGAAGCGGCGAGCGTCGGGTGCGCCGATTATATGGCCTTGATCCCGGGATTCACGCGCCCAGGCGGGCGCTCGCTGCGCTTTCAGGCGCCGCGCTATACCCTCGCCTTCCAAGCCCTGATCGCCGCGATGCGCATCGGGCGTGCGGCCACCGACCGCGCATGAGAAAAGCCCACCGAGCAATCGTATCGGTGGGCATTCCGTTCGCGCGTCAATGCGCGCGATTTAGCGGTGGATGGTCGCGAGGAGCGCTTGGAGCTTTGCGATCTCGGCGTTCTGCGCGTCGATCGTCGATTCGGCGAGCGTTCGAACCGCAGCATCTTTCCCGTAGGTGAGCTCGACCTTCGCAAGGGCGAGCGCCACCCTTGCGTGGTGGAGCGCTACCGTAACGTAATCGAGGTCGGGGTTTCCCGACCACGCCATCGGGGCGGAGCCCATCGTGGAGGAACCGTTCATCCCGGTCATCATCGCCTGGACCATCGCGCGCTCCGCCGGCGTTTTCGCCGTCCCCATCATTCCTCTCATGCCAGTCATTCCCGAGCCCATATTCATTTTCGAACCCATACCCATGTTCATGCCCGACATCGGCATCATGGTGGGGGCGGGGGTAGGAGTGGGGGAGCTTACGGCAAGCGCGCCGAGCGCGAGCACGGCCGCGACTGCAAGGTTTTTCAACGTACGAGGATTCATCATGAATCGAGTCTAGCGGCACGATATCCACGACCGGGGAATCTCGGCGCAAAATCCGCCGCGTTTGCAAGAAGACGGCGCACGTCCTCGTCGCCGATCTGCGAAAAATCGCCGTAGTATTGCCCGACCGCTCCGAAGGGCTCCGGCGTCATCCCGCAAACAAGTCGATCGGCAAGGCTTTCGATCGCATCGCACGCCTCGCGCGAACCGACCGGCACCGCTACGACGACGCTCCCGGGAGCGTGCGCGCGCACCGCCTGAATCGCTACGCCCATCGTCGCTCCGGTCGCCAGCCCGTCGTCGACCACAAGAACGATCTTCCCTTCGAGCGATCGTTCCGTTCGGCCATCGCGATAGAGTCGACTGCGCCGTTGAAGTTCCGTGCCTTCCCGTGCGATCGCGGCCGCAATCTGCGGCTGCGTGACGTGCGCCGCGGCGATCAACGCATCGTCGAGAACGAGGCGCCCGTCGGCGGCGATCGCACCCATCGCCAGCTCTTCGTGCCCGGGCAAACCGAGTTTTCGCACCGCAAGAATATCGAGCGGCAGCTGGAGCCGAGTAGCGATTTCGTACGCGATCGGGACGCCGCCTCGAGGAAGCGCGAGAACGACCGCCTCGCTTTCTCGCGCGTAGGCACGGAGCAGCGCGGCCAGGCGGCGCCCGGCGTCGGCACGGTCGGTATAACCCAAATTCTCCATGGCACCGATAGCATGACGCTCAAACCTGGGAGCGCGAGGAACGCCGCGTGAACGCTCGTTCTCCAAAGGTGCGCCGACCGGCGTTAGAGTGAAAACACCATGCAGAGCATTACCGAACCGAGCCTGGGCGAGGACCGTCTCGTCGCGTCGCGCTTTATTCGCCCGTTCTCCGCAATCGGCAACGCGGATGTCGCGATCGTCGGTGGCAAAAATGCCTCGCTCGGCGAGATGTACGCGCACCTGACCCCCAAGGGCATTCTCGTTCCCAATGGCTTTGCCGTGACGGCCGATGCCTATCGGTACGTCGTCGAACGCAATGCATTGTTGCCCCTTCTCCACGAAACGCTCGATGGGCTCGACTGGGCGAAGCCCGAGGAGTTCACCAAGCGCGCGCATCGGGCGCACCGTGCGGTCGCCCACGCCGAAATTCCCGACGATCTCCGCGAAGAGATACTGACGGCGTACCGCGCGCTGCGCGCTCGGTACGGCGACGCGATGACCGTTGCGGTGCGCTCCTCGGCAACGGCGGAGGACCTTCCGAACGCGAGCTTCGCCGGGCAGCACGAGAGCTTCGTCAACGTCGCCGGCGAGGAAATGCTGCTTGAGGCGTACCGGCAGGCTCTTGCGAGCCTTTTCCTAGAGCGAGCGATTCACTATCGCATCGATGGCGGTTTCGATCATTTTCGCATCGCGCTCTCGGTCGGGGTCGTGAAGATGGTGCGTTCCGATCGGGCGGCGAGCGGCGTCGCTTTTACGCTCGATACTGAAAGCGGCTTTCGCGGCGTAACGTTCGTCACCGGCTCCTACGGGCTCGGTGAAAATATCGTTTCGGGCGCGGTCGACCCCGATGAATTTTACGTCTTCAAAGCGACGCTGGAGAAGGGATTTCGCCGAGTGCTGCGCCATCGGCTCGGAGAGAAAGCGCGGATGCTCGTTTATGCGCCCGGGGATCAACTCCGCGGGACGACGATCGACCTGGAGAGCCCGAGCGCCGCGCGCGGACGCTATTGCATTACCGATGACGAAGTGTTGACGATCGCCGAGCAGTGCGCGATCGTCGAGCGCCACTACAGCGCATTGGCGGGGCACCCGACGCCGATGGATATCGAGTGGGCAAAGGACGGCATCGACGGTCGCATCTATCTCGTGCAGGCTCGTCCCGAGACCGTCGCATCGCAGCGCGACGTGCAGCACATCGACGAGTATCACATCCACGGTGCGGGCACGCCATTGGCGAGCGGGCGCGCGGTCGGCAGCGGCGTCGCCGTCGGTCCGATACGCATCGTGACGTCGCGCGCGGATCTTGCTGCCTTTCGCCCCGGCGAGGTCTTGGTTTCGCAAACGACGACCCCCGATTGGGAACCGGTGATGAAAGACGCCGCTGCGATCGTGACCGATCGGGGCGGGCGCACGTGCCACGCGGCAATCGTCGCCCGCGAACTCGGTATTCCGGCGATCGTCGGGACGGGGAACGCGAGCTCGACGTTGCAGCCAGGCTCGACCGTCACGGTCTCCTGTGCGAGCGGCACCGAGGGAGCGGTCTACGCGGGGCGGCTTCCCTTCGAGGTAGAGCGGATCGATATCGGAACGCTCGCGAAACCTTCCACCGCCGTCATGCTGACGCTCGCGGATCCAGACAAAGCGTTTTCACGAGCGATGCTTCCCAATGACGGCGTTGGGCTCGCACGGATCGAGTTCATCGTTGCCGACGAGATCGGCATTCACCCGATGGCGCTCGCGCATCCCGAACGCGTGACCGATACCGCCGCCGCGGAGCTGATTCGGCAGCGGACCGCTTCGTACGAGACGCCGGGCGAATTCTTCATCTCGAAGCTCGCAGAAGGCGTCGCTACGATTGCCGCGGCGGTCTATCCCAAACCGACGATCGTTCGAATGTCGGATTTCAAGAGTAACGAATACGCGCAACTCATCGGCGGATCGGCCTTCGAACCCGCCGAGGCAAATCCCATGCTCGGATTACGCGGCGCATCGCGCTACACGCACCCCATCTACGCCGATGGGTTCGCTCTGGAGTGTGCGGCGATGCGCCGCGTGCGCGACAAGATGGGCTTCGAGAACGTCATTCTCATGATTCCGTTCTGTCGCCGCACCGATGAAGCCGACCTGGTCCTGAAGCGTATGGCGGAGCACGGGCTCCGTCGCGGCGAACGGGGATTGCGGATCTACGTGATGTGCGAAATACCGAATAACGTCATTCAGATCGACGCCTTCGCAACTCGTTTCGACGGTTTTTCCATCGGTTCGAACGATCTCACGCAGCTCGTGTTGGGTGTCGATCGCGATTCCGATCTGCTCGCCGCCGAGTTCGACGAACGCGATCCCGGCGTGATGGAGATGCTGCGACAGACCGTCGTTGGCGCCAAACGCAACGGACGCTATGTCGGCATCTGCGGGCAAGCGCCCTCCGATTATCCCGAGTTGGCGGCCTATCTCGTCCGCCTTGGCATCGATTCGATCTCCGTCAATCCCGATAGCCTCGTGCAGACGATACGGCGGATCTCCAAAGAAGGGGCGAAGCGCGCATGAAACGGGTCGGTTTGACGCTCGGGCATGATGCGGTCGGCGCGGTCGAAGATATCGGCTACGAGCGCGCTCTGCCCGAGCGGAAGCCTTCGCTTCGATCGTCTCGTTCACGTCTTTGCGGCAAAGATCGTCGCCGCGACGCTGATGACGACGCACCGCTTCCCGTTTTCGCAGCTCGACCGCGCCTTTGCGATGATGCGCGACAGAACCGAGGGCGTCGTCAAACCAATAATCGACTTTACCACAAATTCAATACAGTAAAATGAGAAAGGAAAGCCATCATGTCAATAACGAAAATCCGTAATGGGAACATCGCGACGATCGACGAGGTCTTCGAACCCTTACTAGATTTCACGTTCCCGCGCTTCAACTATGTCGGCGCCACGCCGCTCGATCTCTACGAAAAAGATGGAAAATACGTCGTGGAACTCGCCGCACCCGGCTTCGAGCCGCGCGACATCAACGTCGAGGTAAGCGGGAATACCGTCTCGCTCTCGGGCGTACATAGCGAACGGAGCGATACCAAAGACGCGCGCTACCATCGGCGGGAGATTCGGAGCGGGTCGTTCTCTCGCACCGTGACGTTGCCGCAAGATCTCGACGCGAATGCCGTGAAGGCGAGCATCGAGAAGGGCATCCTCAAGGTCGAGCTGACGCCGATCAAGCCGCTCATGCCCAAGCGCATCGAGGTCAAAGAGGGCTGAGGTCGCCGAGATCGGTTTCGAGGGAGAGGCGGGGGGCGGCCGGTCCCCGCCTCGCATCTATCTCCAGGCCGTGTTGGCTCGATCGAAGATCGCCCGGTGTATCGCCGACTCACCCCAAATGGGATGCTCGGGAGGCGGGATATCTCCGGGCGATTGAAACGGAATGAATGCCCCCGAACGTCCGGCGACGACGGCATTGTCCGGAGCAAAGCGTTGCAAAAAAGCGAGCGTCTCGGCATATTGCAGAAGGAGAAAGCGATGCTCGAAGATCGCTTCGTCGATCTGTGGATAGATCGCGCGACCGAATGCGAGCAGTTCGTCGTCTTCGATCGACGCGCCGTCGTGAAGGTTGCGATGGAGCGTCTGGAGCAAGGTTCTCAAGGAGTAGCTCTCGTTTGCTATCGTCATCTTGAATTCCATCTCCAAAGAGCCGTGCAAGGTGCCCACGATGCGCAGAAAGTCGTGATGGATATGTTCGGGACCGCGGTCGGGTAGATAGGGGCGGACGACGATATTTTCGGCGCCGAATGAGATGGATAGGGCGTCGAGCATCCGGCTGTATTCAAATTCCAGCCGCGAAACGTCGTTATCGATGCATCCTCGGCCTAGAATCCCTTCGATGAAGTCGACGAACGACGGGCTCTGGCTATCGCGAATGTATTGCTGAAACACCGATTCGGCGTAGCGGGCTTGAGCGCGCAGGTAGAGCACCACGACGGTGCGATATCCGCGCGCGGCAAATGCGGAGCGGAGGGCGGCCATGTTTTCGGCTCGGTGGTGGATCGCATGGAACTCTTCGCTGCTGATGACGGCGGTGCGCGCCCCGGCCGCCTCCAATTCGTCGATGACGCGGGCGACGAGCGCGTACGGTGGCGGCCCTGCGATCGCCCAGGCGAGTTCGTGATGCCCCGGGGTATCGTAATCCTCGGTCTGGTGAAAGCGCCCCGTATTGGGAACGACGATCCCCTGCCGAGCGAGGACCTGCTGGTTCAGTATCAGCATGCTTTGAAGCGCCGTCGTGCCGGTTTTGTGCGTACCGATATGCAAGACGAGGGTCTTGCTCTCGCTGTTGCCTTCCACTGCATACGACGTTTCTCGGCGCGCCGCGCGCGCCCTGGTAGCCGGAGAAAACGTGCGCGACGGCTAATCGAAGAGCGATGGAGATGCAGGGGCCCCGACACGTAACGCTCTTTGCCGACGGCGGTGCTCGACGTAATCCCGGCCCGGCGGCGGGCGCCGCGGTGCTCGTCGACGACGGGGGGATGGTGATCGAGGAGGCCTTTCGCTACCTGGGGCATGCGACCAACAACGTCGCAGAATGGAACGGCCTGCTCGCCGGGCTCGAAGCCGCAGCACGTCTCGGCGTGCGAGAGCTCACCGTGCGGCTCGATTCCGAACTCGTCGTCAAACAACTCTCGGGCGAGTATCGCGTCAAAAATGCAGCGCTCCAGCCATTGCACCGCAGGGCGCTGGAACTATTACGCGGCTTTGAATCCGTAGATATCGGGCACGTTCCGCGCAAGCTCAATAAACTTGCGGATGCGCTCGTGAACCGCGTCCTCGATGCACAACAACGGTCGGAGAACGAGCGAGCCGATGCGACGCCATAGTTTCGCCATCTTCATGGGCATCGTTACGGTGATTTTGGTCGTCTGGGGTTGGAATTTTTATGCTGCCGACGAACTCAACCGATGGAACGGCGTCGTTCGCGTCGCCCACGCTCCCAGCTCGATCGATCTGACTCTGACGATTCGTTACCCGAAGCCGCCGATTTACGAAGAGCAGTATCACATTACCGATATCAACGGAATTTCAAAATATCGATATCGGGTCCGCAGCTACAACGGCTTGTTTGTAAAGGTCACGCAACCGCCGCATAGCACCTACAACGTTTCGTTCTTCTTCGAGGCGCTCGAACAGAAAGGGCTCTGGAAACTGACCGATAAGGCGCCGCGCTCGAAAGACGATGCAATCTATACCCTCGCCGTCAAACAGAGCGTCGGAGGGAAGAGCGGAAGCCGCACGGTCGTGTTTAGCAATCCCCATTTTTGGGCGACGGCCGCCGCGAAATACCATTCCATGCATATCGACGCTTCGCGTTCGACCAACGGTATTCTCGAAGTGCAGAGCCGTTCGCTCCTCGATCCGCGCTACGAAGAGATCGTGCGGGCCTTCGAAGGCTTCGGACCTAAAGAATTCCGGCACTACGTCGCTGTCGCGCGCAAACGCGCCACTCACGCATAGGTTTGCCCGTGAACGCGAATGAAGCCGTCGATATGCTTTCCCGCGGGATCTCGATGCGTCCAATGCACGATCGGTTCGGGGCGACCGCTATCGTGGACCATCTCGCCGCGAACTTCGATACGGTCGCCGGGATGGAGCGGGATGCGCGGAGCGAGGCCGACGTTGTCGACGATCTCGACCGGGCCGGCGAGAGTACTCGCATCGAACGCCTCGTGTTCGCATTGTGTGTTGGTGCCGAAGAAAAAGTGCGGCGCGTCGAGGACGCGTCCCGAAAAAGCTACTTCGCAACGCCCGTCGGCGTGATAGGCGGCGGCAATCGGTATCATCGTGGTCCCTCCATCGCTCCCTTCACGCGCGCGCTTGCTGCCGACAAGAGGGCTCGCCGATGCGTGTGATGCAGACCGAACGATTGCGACTGGAACCGGTGAGCGCGCTGAATGCCGATCGACTCTGGCAGATCCTTCAAGCTGCCGATCTCCGCGCCTATCAGGATCTCCCGGGGTTGCGGTTGGCGGCGTTCGTCGAGAGCGTTTCGCGGCGACCGCTCCACCTCGGCTCGGGGCAGCACGGGCGCTACGAATGGCTCGTCGTCCCGCGTGAGAGCGGTGAGAATGCGGGCTGGATCTCGTTACGGATTCCCGAGCGCGATCCGGGTGCCGCCGAAGTCGGGTATACGCTGCTCGCCGGCTTTCGCGGTCGCGGCTACGCGACCGAAGCGGTGAGCGCGCTCATCGACGAAGCCTTCAACGTGGTTCATCTGCAGCGCCTCTGCGCGTACTGCGTTCCCCAAAATTCCGCTTCGATCGCCGTGCTCGAACGTTTGGGATTCACCCGCGATATCACGTTGCCGCGCGGTGCGACGGTCGGCGGAGAGCCCGTCGATGTCGTCTCTTACGTCTTGGAGGCGCGCGATTGGCGGGAGCGCCCGAAGCGCACGCTGACATCGGCCGACGGAAAGAAGAAGTAGCGCCGTTCGCCCGGGCTAGCGAGCGTTGCGAGCAGCGGTTCGCGCACCACGGCGGCGACCATGCGCGCCGCGATTTCCGAGATCGGAACGAATTCGACGGCAACGACGCGCGGGTCGTGCTCCGGAACCTGCGGCTCGCCCTCCGTTTCGATCGCGAACGTGCTATTGAGATACTGCGTGTTGCCGTCGAAACTCTCGCTCACATAGAGCAACTCGCCGCTGCGGGCGCGCAGCCCGGTCTCTTCGAAACATTCGCGCTCGGCACACCGCGCGAGCGATTCTCGCCCCCGTTGGTGCCCGCCGGGGAGCCCCCAGAGCGGATCGCGTGGAAATGCATATTGCGACGCGACCAACAGCACGCGGTCGCCGCGACGTAAGAGCCCGGTTGCGAGATGGACGCGCTCGATACGCGCGCTCATCGGCGCGCGCCAGCCTCGGCGGCGACGCGCTGGAAGAGCTCGAGGTGCGCCGCTGCGCTGCGTTCCCAATCGTATGCAGCGGCACGTTGCAGGCCGCGTTCGCGCCGCTCGGCATGGAAGGCGTCGTCGCCGACGATGCGCGCGAGATTCGCGCTCCATGCCGCTGCATCGTCGGGCTGCGAAAAGAGCGCCGCCTCACCGTAGATCTCTGGGAGACAACTCGCCTGCGACGCGAGGACCGGCGTTCCGCAGGCCATCGCTTCGATGCCAGGCATGCCGAAGGTTTCGTGGAGCGAGGGAACGCAGAGCGCGCGAGCGCCGCGGTAGAGCGAGCGCAACCCGGTGTTTTCGCGGCCGGCAACGTCGTCGCGAAATTCACCGACGTGGATGCTCGCGCCGTAGTCGGCCGCGCGAGGACCGACGATCGCAATCGGCGGCCACCCAGATGGGAAGGCACGAGCGTGGGCCTCGGCGAGCAGCGAGAAGTTTTTCCGCCTCTCGGTTCCGGGATCGCCGACGAAGAGCAGATACTCGCCGGCGCGTAACGATGCCGGGAGTTCGCCGGGGACTCCGGGCGTGAAACTCGGCTCGACGCCGTGCGGGATCACCGTGATGCGTTCGTGGGGAAGGGCAAAGACCTCGGAGAGCTCCGATGCGCCGAATTGCGAGACGGCGATAATATGCGTCGCTTCGCGCACCGAACGGAGGATAGGTGCGCGTTCGCGCTCGCTCGCGCTGCGATCGGGATTCGGAAAACGAAAGGGCACCGCGTCGTGGATCGTCGCGACCGACGGGATGCGTGGCACCGAGAAGAAGCTGCCGTTCGCAGGATGCCAGAGTAGGTGCGTCTTCTGCGGGGGGCGGCCGGCGACACGAAAGCGCTCCGAACCGATCGCGCGGGCGAGCGCGCCTTTCCGAAGCCATGGAAAGTGCTCCGGGAGCAGCAGCGTGATCGCCAGGTCATTCCGTTCGGCGAGGCGGCGGAGCACCGCGCGGGCGTAGCGCCCGATTCCGCGCGTATCGCTCGCGAGGATCCGGGCGTCGACTGCAAGCGAGAAGAGTTCGGCCATGAGAGCGGAAGTTCGCCGCGATGAGGGTAGAGCTCTTCGGCGTCGATGACGGCGCACGGATGGAACGAGCGTTCGAGGTGCGCCGCGAGGTATTCGTGCGCGAGCAGGGCGTCCCCGAAGAGGAAGAGATCGACGCGCACGACCGTACCGACGCATCCGCCTGCCATGCCCTGCTCCTGCGGGAGGGGCGCCCCGCTGCAGCCGGGCGTTTCTTCACGCGCGCCGATGGTGCCGTGCAGATCGGTCGCATGGCGGTGCGCGCGGAGTTTCGCGGGCTTGGCTACGGGCGCGCGATTCTCGACGCACTCGTCGATGAAGCGAAGCGACGCGGCTATCCGCGCGTCGTACTGCACGCACAGACGCACGCGCGCGGATTTTACGAGCGAGCCGGGTTCACCGCGCACGGCCCCGAATTTCTCGATGCCGGCATCGTGCACGTCGAGATGGAACGCGCGCTCGAGCGATAGCCTCACGCCGAGCAAGCGAACATTGTCACGCCGAGTAGCCGCTGAAAGCGGCGTATCGAGGCGCCGCACGCCGCGCCCGCGCTGCACGTGCGTGCATCGACGGCCACGCCGCTCGTAACTCGCTAGACGCTCGCGGCTCGGACAAGCAATGTCAGGGTCCTCGCCGCTCGCTTAAGCGCTCGTCACGACCGCCGCGTGCGCGCTGCACGCGTGCGCGAGTTCCACGCAGCGAAACAAATGCTGTCACGCCGAGTAGCCGCTGAAAGCGGCGTATCGAGGCGGCGCGTGCTTTACACGCATCTCGATACGGTTGCTGCGCAACCTACTCGATGTGACACGACGGTTGCTGCGCAACCTCCTCGACGTTCTGTCGTCGCGTTTTACTGCAGCGGTGCGGTAGAGCGCAGCAATCCCTGCCCGTCGGTCGACGCGTAGAGATAACCGCCGAGCCACTCCACCTTGGTGAAGCGACGCGAGATCGCACCCGAGCCTGGGTTGTCGAGGCGGGTCCAGCTCGTTCCCAGATCGGGCGAAGCGAAGAGGCCGAAGCCGGTCGAGAGGGCAAGGATCGGATCCTGGCCCGCCGGGGCGTTGGGGTTAAACTCGAGCGCCGTCGCATACTGCGGCTGGATCGCCGCTTTGACCCATTCCTCGGGTGCGACCGGCGGTGAGAGACGGGCGTTGATACCGTCGAAACGCCACGGAGGGCGCGGAGGCGCAAAGCGGAGCGGGAAGGTCTGCGCGCGACGTGCCAGCACCGACATTGCTTGCCGCGCGACGGAGAGCCCTGGCGGAGGTGATGAGGTAAAGCTCACCCCGCCGTTCGTCGACGTGTAGATGGTGAGCGCTCCCGATCCGCCGACCGCAACGATGTCTAGCGAGTTCTGCGGATTAATGGCGAGTGCCGCCGGCGCCGTCGTGAAGGTCGTCGTCGACGCCGTCCAGGTCGACCCGCCGTTGGTCGAGTATTCGATCGTCCCGCCGCCGGTCGATGCGTTCGTTACGATGGCGAAAAGATTGTTATCGTTCTCCGGATCGACGCGGATGAAGCTGATGCCGCTTCCGCTCGCTCCGAGCAGTGCATTCGCTCCGGTGACGACGGTCGCCGCCGCCCCGTCGTCGGTCGATTTATAGAGTCCGCCGGTCCCATCGGCGATGAAGAGCAAGCCTGCCGTCTTTCGTGAGAACGAAAGGCTTGAGACGCTGGCGAGCGTGCTTGGGCTTGAGGGATTGAACGAATGGCAACCATCGGTCGAGTAGCTCAGTGCGGGTGCCGACGTTTGCGAGACGACGCAGTCGCTCGCCTTGAAGGGGCTAACCTCGGCATCGCCGCCTTCAGCGAGCGACGAGGTGCCGCCGAAGGTGCCGGTCCAATCCGATGCCGAGAGTCCGCCTCCCGGAACCGCAGCTGCAGCCGGGCCGAAATCTTGGATCGTCGTCATAATGGTCTCGCTGCCGACCGTGCCGCCGACGCCAAAACCGTAGAGGAAATTCGTTGAGAGTCCGCCAGTGAGCGGAGTGGGAAGTCCCGGGGTTTGCCCGCACGTTCCCTGGTAGTAGAGTCCTTGATCCGAGGCGATGTAGCAGGCGTCGCCCCCGGCGCCGTTGGAGACGACGGTGAGTCCGCGCATATCCCCGTAAGTATTGCCTTGATATCCCGATTGCTGTCCGCTAACCGCCGTGTAGGTCGCGCTTGGCGGAGTCGTCGTCGTATTCGGCGTCGCGGTCCATTCGGTGAACTCCGCACCCATGTAAACGGTGTGCGCGACGTTGATGCTATTCGCGAGCATCTGCGAGCCGTAGTAGCCGGCTGGATTTCCGCCAATTCCCTTGCTGCTCGCTTGCGTCGCGACATCGGTCCACGTTGACCCACCATTCGTCGAAAGGTAGAGCTCCTGAGAGACGGCTTTGCCGCCCATCGTGCAAGAGAAGCCGGTCGCCCAGACGGTGCTCGGTGTCGACTGGTCGATGGCAATCGTGTGCACCGCGGCGGGAGCGCTATTGCCGCCGGTTCCGCATCCAAGTGCGGTAGCGGCGAGTTGCCCGCCCTTCGTCCAGGTCGTGCCGTTAAAACTCCACGTATAGCCGTTGTAATCACCGGCGATGAGCGTGCTGGGAGGCGCGGCGGCGATGCTGTCGGCACCGGTTCCATACGCATTCCCCGCCGAGGCAAAGCCGGTGCCGGCGGCTGTCCACGTCGCGCCGTCATCGGTCGACTGTTCGACTCCGACTGCATCTGCGACGTAAATGGTGCTGCCGAGTTGTGCGAAATGTGTTGCCGGCGCATTCTGGTCGACTTGCGTCCACGACGAACCACCATCGGTCGAACGGAAGACGCCGCCGAAGTAGGTCGCAGCGAGGACGACGTTCGGGTTGCTCTGATCGACATAGATGTCGTTCACGCGCGTATCGGTGAGCCCGTTGTCGTACCCGATCGGATACCAGGTTTGGCCACCGTCGACGGTTTTATAGATCCCGGAAGAAACGTTGACTTCGAAGCCGTTCCCGTCGCCGCCCGCGATATAGATAATGCGTGCCGGGCTCGTCGGCGTGCTCGGGCCGACCGGCACGACGCTCTGAATCTTCCCCGAGCCGGCGAGATCGCCGCCGATCGTCGCGTTGTTCAGGACGTTCTGCCAGACCGGGCCGAGATTCGTGAACTGCACCGCCGGAATCGTTCCGGCGACCGGGGCGGAGGGAGGCTGTAACGAGATCGGATTTCCGCTGTTAAACACTTGCGCGACGGTCGTGCTGCTTGCGCTCACCGTACCCGTGCCGGTGAAGGTAGTGAGTAACTGCCCCGAGCCTTCGTCGTTCGAACACGTGCCGCTCCACGATGAAATGACGATCGTTTCTTGTACTCCGATCGGCGAACCGATCGTTAGCGTGGTACTCGTCGTGCCAGCCGGAAAAGATACGCAGGCCGTTGAGACGGGAGCACCGGTTGCGGTGCTACCCGAATAGATGCGTGCGTCGACCGATTGCGCGTTATTTGGAATCGTTTGTGGTGCACGCGTGGTCGAGGACGCCGTCGCACTTCCTCGTGTTATCGTGATGGAGATATCGTGGCGCGGGCCGCTGGCGGCTGCGACGCTCGGTATCGAGTTGCCGCCTCCGTGGCATCCGGCGAGAAATGCGGTCGTCAGCGCTACGGCCAACGCATTGCGAAATGTCGCGCGATTCATCTTACTGCACTCCTCCAGAGAGCGTGGCGTTGGTTGCGTCTATCGTGATCGACGCGGGCGCGACGCCGGTGGCGCCGGTGAAGGTGAACGAGCACGTGTTTCCCGCCGCACCCGTCGCAGCGGTTATCGTGTCGGTACTGCCGGCGGCCAATGTTGCCGAGGCGGCGTTAAAATTGGTGCAGCCCGATCCTGAGGGCGCTACGGTAAAGGCGCCGCTGTAGTTCGCCTCACTTGCTTCGACCGTTATCGTGGCGGGCAACGTCGGTGGCACGATCGCACTGGGAGTTCCCGCGCTCGAGCCACTATTGACTGCGCCTCCCGTCGGCGGCCAATTGCCGCTCCAAACCACGAGAACTGGGCCTGGCGTCCCCGGCGGGGAGCTTGGCGGCGGGGATGTCGGAGGCGGAGGCGGGGGAGTCGTCGGCGTCACCGTCGGCGGCGCGGTCGGTGGGGGCGAGGGATTACCACCCCCGCCTCCGCCGCAGGCTGAGATGAAAAGCGCGCTCGCAGCGAGCGCGGGAAAGAGAAGCCGAGAGAAACGCATGGAGCCTCCGACGGAAAGCTGAGAGGCGCCTGGGATTCGCCCTGGCGCCTCTTCCTCCTGGATTCTCGGCGAGATCGCCCTGCCGAGTGCTTAGTGGGTTTTCATCGTGACGAGATCGTCGAGGCTCGCACCCGAAACGTAGGGTGCGATCTCGGCGGGAAGCGTCACTTTCGTTACCGGCGTATACCGCGCACCGTTGCCGCCTTCGATGACATCGTGGATCGAGGTTGCAAAGTAGGCGTCGACCGTCGATGTCGGCGCCTCTGCGTCGACGACGAGACGATCGGGGAAGCGCTGGACGATCGTGAATCCCGCACGTTGCAATGCGTTCACGACGTTCGCTTCATCGCTTGCGAGCGATCCGGTTGGGCGCAGGACGAGTTGGATGCGCGTCGTCGCATTCGCCATGCGTGCGCCCTGGTCGATCAGGCCCACGATATGGGGTGCGGCATCGATCGTGCGTGTACCCGTCGTGGCGAGCGATGCGAGCGGAGCGGACTGCTGCGTGAAGCCCGCACCCGCCGAGAGCGGTGCGCGATTCGGGCAGAGCGTATGCGCGATCGGCATGCCGAGCGGGATGCCGAGGCCGCTGACGTTGTCGTAGCCGCTCCCCGCGCTGAAGTACGGCGTCGTTCCGGCGAATTGGTTGTTGCCGGTGAGGACGTCGATGAAGTTCGAGGGCGAACTCTTGTACGCGGCGTACGGCAGTGCCACGGGATCGAACGAGACGGTTGCAGAGGAGACCGAAAAGTTGCAGTACTCGTAGATCTCCGCCATCAACGCCGCGTACTGCGGCGAGCTCCACGACGTGCCGGCGGCAACTCCCCACGCTCCATTATCGTAGACTGCAACGTCTTCGGCGGGAAGAGCGAGATCGGGAACGTTGCGCTGAGTCGTCGAGGATTCGCCGGTGAGTCCGACTTGGAACGGCGGAATCGTCGCTGTTACCGAGACGCCGCCGCCAGTCGCGCATTGGCTGCTTCCGCTGCTTCCGCACGAATAGTCGTTCCACGCGACGTCATTGGTGATAGGATCGGGGACGGTTAGGTTCGTCTCCGTACCGCCGACGCCGATAACATTCGGGTCGCTCGCCGGGTATCCGACGCCGACGGTATTCCCGATGCCGTCGTAGCACTCGTTGCCCGTATCGCCGGCAGCGGCGACGAACGCGATCCCTTGATCCGCTCCGGTTTGAAAGACGGGATGGTAGAGGTTATAGACCGCGCTTGCCTCGCAGCCCGAGAACGACGAGTTCACGACCGAGGCCTTCGCATCGCTAATCGCCCGGTTATACGCATCGACGATGTGTTGGTCGGTAAGGCTCGGAATTTCGTACACGATGATATTCGCACCGGGTGCGAGCCCCGAGATCGTCTCGATATCGAGCGTCGCTTCGCCGTTATCGGCGCTCGCGGCCGGGCCGCCGTCGACGGACACTTGGGAGATCGTGCTGCCGGTCGTCGGGGTTCGGAAGTAGGTATTGTAGGACGAGATATCGCTCGGAGAAAATGCGGAGTCGATGACGACCGCGACCGTCTGCCCCGAGCCGTTAAAACCGCTCTGTACCGGGAATTGCAGTCCATCGGCGACCGCGCGCGGTCCCCAGCCGGGATAGAGTTTCGGCCCAAAGGTGGGGCCGGCGATCGGCGATGCGGTCGCCGTCGGACCCGCGTAAGGCGTTCCCGTACTCGTCGGCGTCGGGGTTACCACGGGCGTCGGCGGGGTACTCGGTTGCGGCGTCGGCAACGGCGTGCCGTTCTCGACGATCGCGAAGATGTACGAAACGTTCGCGGCGAGCACGATCGGCGGCGCGATCGACTGCGAGGGCAGCGAGATCGTATTGCCGCTTGCGGCGATCGGCCCGGCCACGGCGTTCCAACCCGCCGCGGCATTGCTTGGATCGAAGAAGGCGACGTAGACGTCGCCTTGCAGCGTTCCCGCCGGGAATGTATATGTGAACGCCGGCGTGCTCCCGAACGTGAGCGCGCTACTCGGCGTGACGACGGCATAGAGCAGCGGCGTGACCGTCGCACCGAGCGATTTCGGGCGGCGAACGTTCGTCGACTGAGGCACCGGTGCGCCGACGGGAAGCGAGGATTCCACCGTGACGGTCGTGTTGCCGGAGCCCGAGGTGGTCGCCGGTACCGTTACCGTACCGGATGCGCCGGAGGCAATCTCGGGAAACGTGAGCGTCTGCGGATTTCCCCCGAGCGTGACGCTCTGCGTGATGCTCGGGGGATAGGTGACGACGGGTATGGGGGTGGAGCCACCGCTCGGCGGCGTGAAGCCACCACCGCCACCGCCGCCGCCGCAGGCCGCGACGAGAACCGCGCTTGCTGCAAGCGCGGGAAAAAGAAGCCGAGAGAGACGCATGAAACCTCCGGGAATCCTGAGAAAGCGCTGGGATACCCGCGAACTTTACGCGTTTCTTGCAAACCGGGCTACGCCGTTCGTCGGAGTAGCCCGGTTTGTCGGCCTTCCTTACTCGGCGAGCGCGGCGACCGGAACGCCGCCGGTCGGGGGATTCGCCTTCATAAAGAACACGAGTGGCGTTGCGACGACGAAGACGATGGCGGTGAGCCGGAAGAGATAGGTGTAGGCAATCATCGTGCTCTGCTGGGCCACCATCGCGGTGAGCGCGAGGCGGGAGAGCCCGTGCGTTTGCGTGACGCCCGCTGCGAGCACGTTCCACGCAATCGCGCCTTCGTGCGCGAGCAACGTCGTGAGAATCGCGATGCCGAAACTTCCCCCCAGCTGGCGCACGAGCGTGTAGACGCCGGTCGCGCCGGCGAGTTCGTGTCGCGGAATATCGCCGAGCGAGGTCGTCGAGAGCGGCACGAAGAGGAAGCCGAGCGCGAAGCCTTGGATGACGCGCGGCCAAAAGACATCCCAATATCCCGCCATCGCGTTGAGATCGCCGAGCATCCAGGTCGAATAGCCGAAGACGAGCAGGCCGCACGCGACCAAGATGCGTGGGTCGACCTTGCCGATCATTCGCCCGACGATCATCATCGAGATCGCGGTGGCGAAGGCGCCGGGCATCAGTGCGAGCCCGGTATCGAATGCGGTGAAACCCAGCATCGTTTGGAAGAAGAGCGGCAAGATTAGTGCCGTCCCATAGAGACCGAATCCGCTGATAACGCCGATGATGCTCCCGATCGTAAAGCTCGGTATTCGGAAGACGTGCACGTCGACGAGTGGATACTTATCGCGTATCGATTTGTAGATAAAGACGGCGAGCGAGATGACCGCCACCGCGGAGAGCGTGATGATGGTCGTCGATGAAAACCAATCGTCATGTTCGCCGCGTTCGAGAACGTATTGCAGCGACGCGAGGCCGGCGGTCAGCAGCCCGAGGCCGAGAAAATCGATGCCGCCCTTCGGCTTTTCGTGCAGCGAAGAATCGGGAATGTACGCGAGCGTCAGAATGAACGCCGCAATGCCGATCGGTACATTGATGAAGAAAATCAGCGGCCAGCTCGCGTTGTCGACGATATAGCCTCCCAGCGTCGGCCCGACCGCCGGGCCGACCATAGCGCCGAGCCCGAAGATCGCCATCGCAAAGCCGCGACGCGCCGGAGGATAGGATTCGAAAAGAATCGCCTGCGCGGTCGGTTGTAAAGCGCCGCCGCCGAGCCCTTGAAGGACGCGATAGAAGATGAGGACGTCGATGCTATGCGCGGTGCCGCAGAGAAACGACGCGATCGTAAAGATCCCGAGCGAAGCGGCATAAAAAAACTTTCGCCCGAACATCGCCGTGAGCCAACCGTTGAGCGGCATGACGATGACGTTGGCGAGAATGTACCCGGTCGCAATCCAGGAGACTTCATCGACCGATGCGCCGAGGTTGCCGCCGATGGTATCGATGGCGACGTTGACGATCGTGGTGTCGATAATCGCCATGATGAGCCCGAGCATCACCGTGAAGGTGATGATGCCGAGATATTTGTTCTCGCTCTCTTCTGCGTTCATCGTTGTTAATGCCACCGTTACCTAACCTTCATCTGCGAGCGGTATCGTGCGGGTAAGGAGGACGACACCATGAACGACACTTTTGCCGAGACCTCCGAGATGCTGGAAAACGTTGCAGCAATCCTCGAAGGCCAGGACCTGCCCGCCGATTCCGACGACGAGGAGGAGGAGGACGAGGACTGAGAAGCATGCGGCGCCTCGAAAGGGGCCCCGCGACGGTGCGGGGTATCGGCCCGCCCCATGGCGATACCCGCACCGCCGCGTGAAGCCTCGCGCGCGAACTCGAAGGTTCCGGAGATCACGCCCTACTTCTGGATCCTCAAGGTTCTTACGACGGGCATGGGTGAGACCAGCTCCGACTTTTTGGTCCATCATCTCAACCCGGTGCTTGCGGTGCTCCTTGCTGCCGGAACGTTCGCTCTTGCGCTCGGCGTGCAGTTGCGCGTACGGCGATATCTTGCGACGACGTATTGGTTTGCCGTCTTAATGGTCAGCGTCTTCGGTACGATGGCCGCCGACGTGCTCCACGTCGTCCTCGGCATCCCCTATCTCTTTTCAACGGCCTTCTATGCCGTCATCCTCGCGCTGATCTTCTTCGCGTGGTACCGCCGCGAGCGGACGCTCTCGATTCACTCCATCACCGGCGGCTCGCGGGAACTCTTTTATTGGGCGACGATCCTGGCGACGTTCGCGCTCGGAACCGCCGGCGGAGATATGACCGCAACGACCCTTGGGTGGGGCTACCTCGCCTCGGGGCTGCTCTTCGCCGCGCTCATCGCGCTCCCGACCTTCGGGCGTCGGTGGTTCGGCTGGAGCGAGATTTTTGCGTTCTGGTTTGCCTACGTGGTAACGCGTCCGCTCGGCGCATCCTTCGCCGACTGGATGGGAAAGCCGAAGAGTTGGGGTGGACTCGGCTGGGGTGAAGGGCTGGTGAGCCTCGGATGGGGGATCTGCATCCTCGGGTTCGTCCTCTATCTCGCCCGCACGCGCCGCGATCTCGAGCGGACGGCGCTCACCGCGCCCGGTGAAACGGCGGGCGGCGTAACGGGTTCTTAGCATGCGGGCGGGCTGACACGCGAGCCGCTCCTATGCTACGATGCGCTTGATACGCCAAGCATTCATAAGGAGCGGTCATGGGCGGCCTCGGACATCATCCCTCACATCCCTACGCAGTGCAGAGCGCTGCGTTGCTTTGGACGATGCTGTTACCCGGCGGTCTGCTCGCGCTCTCCATCGGTGCGTGGTGGGAGCAGGCGCGTCGCTCCGGCCGCCGCAGCATGCGCCTCGTCTCCGCGCGCCGTCGCAGCGCGACCAGGCGCTTTATCCGCGCGAACGGTCGCGACAAAGCCGCGGCCTAGCGCTCCGATTCAGGCAGCCTCTTCCTCGAAGCCGCCGCGAAAGAGCGCGGCGATATAGGCGTGCAGCCCGGGATCGATCGTAGCGAGGCGCGCGCGAGTCGCGCGTGGCCAGGGAGACCCCGCATCGTTGATCTCGACGAACGCACGTAGCCCCTCGGCGAAGTATTCGTCGAGTCCGGTCGCTGCGTACGGCGTTACGAAGCGCGTCGCGCGCGCGAATGCCTCGCGCACCGCCGGCGCGATTCCCGACCGGTAGACGCCGCCGCCGAGCGCGCAATCGAGCGCGTGGCCGAATTCATGCGCGACGGTCATCGGGCTGCGCGAACGAAGATAGACGCAACGCTCCTCGACGACGAAGAGCCCCGCGGGCGGAGCGGGCCAGGCGTCGACATCGATGCGCAGCCGCACCAACGCAGCCGAGGCGGCATCGAAGCGCTCGCCCGGGCTTAGCGGCCGCACGGCGATGCGGTGTTTGCGCGCGAAGCGCAGCGCCGGCGCGCCGAAGCGCGCGAGCGTTCTCGCAATCTCCGCTTCGCTCTCCGGTTCCCCGACGGCGATGCAGAGGCGGCGAGCGAGAGCGAGTGCGTCGTCCATCGAGCCATTGTGCTCGATGAAGATCGACGCGGTACTACCGCGTTATTTCTGCTTCGTGTCTTTTGGCGAGGCGCGCCGAATGTAGAGCGGAACGTCGGAGCGCCGCAGCACGCCTTCGGCGATGCTGCCGAGCATGAGCCGGCTCAAACCGCTCCGCCCTTGCGTACCCAACGCCAGGAGGTCGCATTTGAAATCGTGAGCGGCGCGAAGAATTTCATCGACCGCCTCGCCTTCGAGGACGATGGTCTCGGTTTCCACGCCACGAGCAACGGCGCGTGCCGCCGCTTGTTTGAGGATCGTTTGCGCCCCATCGCGCATGGAGTCGATCGCATCGAGCGAGTAGACCCCTCCATATCCGGCGAGGGCGATATATCGCTGCACCTCGATGACGTTCGCTAGAAGCAGTTTGGCCTTGCGCTCGACCGCGATATCGATCGCATCGTCGAGAACGTGATCGGCATTGGGGGATCCGTCGTAAGCCATCAATATATGCGTGAACATGGTGCTGGTATCTCCTCGTACCTCTAGAGTAGCAATGGCGTCGGGAAGATCGCGTGAAGCTATTCGGAAGGTTTCTCGCGCTTCTCGGCCTCGCCCTCAAGCGCTCGCGCGAGCAGCGCGGATTTTTCGATGCGCTCCTTGCTGGGCTTCGGATACTCCGCGGGTAGATCTCGGAGCGCGGAGAGAACGATCTCTCCCACCACGGCCCGGGAGACCCATTTCCTGTCGGCGGGAACGATATGCCACGGCGCCCAGGTCGTGCTGGTACCTGCGAGCATCTCGCTGTACGCACGTTGATAGGCATCCCAATGCATGTGCGCGTCGAGATCTGCATCGGAGAACTTCCAGAGTTTATCGAGATTGTCGAGGCGGGCCAACAGCCGTTTTCGCTGCTCCCCCTTCGAGAGATGGAGAAAGAATTTCAAGATGATGGTACCGTTGCGTACGAGGTGGCGTTCGAAGGCATTGATATCTTCATAGCGATCGTGCCAGGATTCAGCGGCTTCTCGAGCGCCCTCGGCTTCGAGCGCTGCGCGGTTCACGCGAACCACCAATACTTCTTCGTAGTACGAGCGATTGAAGATGCCGATCCGTCCGAACTGCGGCAGAACCTTGCTCTCGCGCCAGAGAAAGTCGTGGGCGAGCTCTATCGCCGACGGCTGCCGAAAGCCGTGCACGTCGACGCCTTGCGGATTGATGCCGGACATGACGTGCTTGATGATCCCATCTTTGCCGGCGGCATCCATTCCCTGCAAGACGATTAAAAGCGCTCGCTCCTTGCGCGCGGCAAATATTTCCTGGAGTGCGGTGAGATCTCGTATGTTGGCTTGGAGAAGCTGTTCGGAGTCCTCCTTCGAACTGAGGCCGCATCGATCCGCCGGATCGTAGCGCTCCAAATCAACCGATTCACCGGGAGCGATCGTCGTGTGTTTGAGATTCATCCCGTTCTTTCTGCCGTGGAGTGTATGAGTGCTGAGGTCGCACGCGCGATCGTGGCGTTTTCATCGGTGGCGACGACGCGCACGGTAACCGCGGATGTGGGCGCGGAGATGACGTCGGCGTGGACCGCGTTCGCATCCTCGTCGAGCTTCATTCCGAAGAGCGCGAGTCTGCCCGCGATGGAGGAACGAATCGGTGCCAGATGCTCGCCGACGCCGCCGGTAAAGACCATGGTATCGAGCCCACCGAGGAGCGCCGCGAGCGCGCCGGCCGCTTTTACCACCGACGAACAAAATGCGTCGACGGCGAGAACGGCGCGTGGGTCGTCGGCGCGCTCGAGCAAGCGTCGGAGATCTCGTTCTCCACCGGAGAGTGCGCGTAGCCCGCTGTGTTCTTCGAGCAGCTCTCGCAGATGCGCCGGGCTTTGCCGTCGTTCTTCCAACAGGTAGAGTAGGACGCCGGGGTCGAGGTCGCCGGGGCGCGTTGCCATGAGAATCCCTCCGAGCGGGCTAAAGCCCATCGTGCTCTCGATCGGCTTCCCATCCTGCAACGCCGCCAAGCTCGCGCCGCTTCCGAGATGCGCGAGAATCGCGCGACTGCCGAGTCGCTGCCCTAACGTCGCGCGCACGTACTCGTAGGAGAGGCCGTGAAACCCATAGCGACGCAAAAAAAGAGGTTCGGGATTTTCGATCGGAAGGATGCGCGCGCGTTCGGGAAGATCGAGAAAAAATGCGGTATCGAAGCAAAGGACGTTGGGAAGGTGTGCGAGGCGTTGATGCGTCGTGCGGAGTGCCGCGAGCGCAGCGGGCGCGTGCAGAGGATCGAGCCGCTCGTAGCGTGCAAGCCGATTGAACAGCTCCGGCGATGCGAACGCCGGCGCATCCTCGGGTCCGCCGAACACCATGCGGTGCCCGACTGCATCGAATGCGATCTCGCTTGGGAGCCCGCTCTCGAGCGTTGCATCGACGGCGGCGGTCGCGCCGGCGGCCGTCGGCTCCATCGAGAGCGTCCGCGCGAAGAGCGGGCGTGCACGTTCGCCATCGACGCCGTAGATGCCGACCTTGAGCGAGGAAGACCCGGCGTTAAAGGTGAGGACGTTCACGTTGTCGCGCGCCCCGGCCATTCCCATTCGCGAATTTCGGGCATATCTTCACCGTATTCGGTGATATAGCGCCGATGTTCGACGAGTTTGTCTCGTATGAATTGTTGGACGTGCGCCGCACGCTCGCGGAGTCGCGTGACGCGGTCGATCGCATCGCCGGCGAGGTGGAAGCGGTCGAGCTCGTTGAGAACGGTCATATCGAACGGGGTGGTCGTCGTGCCGCGCTCTTGGTAGCCGTGAACGTGGAAATTTGCATGGTTCGTTCGGCGGTAGGTCAGGCGATGGATCAAGCCCGGGTATCCGTGGAACGCGAAGATGACCGGACGGTCGGTGGTAAAGATCGCATCGAATGCGGCATCCGTCAGGCCGTGCGGGTGTTTTTCGTGCGCTTCCAGCCGCATCAGATCGACGACGTTGACGACGCGTGCGCGCATCTCGGGAAGATGTTCGCGAAGAAAGGCGACCGCGGCTAGGGTTTCGAGGGTCGGGACGTCGCCCGCGCAGGCCATGACGACATCGGGGTTCTCTCCGCCGTCGTTGCTCGCCCACTCCCAGATGCCGAGCCCTTGCGTGCAATGCGTGACGGCGGCCTCGATATCCAACCATTGCGGCTCGGGTTGCTTTCCGGCAACGACGACGTTGATATAATTCGTGCTGCGCAAACAGTGATCCATCACCGAGAGCAGCGTGTTTGCATCGGGCGGGAGATAGACGCGCGTTACGGTGCCCGATTTATTCATGACGATATCGAGAAAGCCCGGGTCCTGGTGAGTGAAGCCGTTATGGTCCTGTCGCCAGACGTGCGACGTAATGAGATAATTGAGCGAGGCGATCGGACGTCGCCATGGAATCGCTTTACAGGCTTCGATCCATTTCGCATGTTGGTTGAACATCGAATCGATGACGTGAACGAACGCTTCGTAGCTCGTAAAGAGTCCGTGCCGCCCGGTGAGGAGATATCCCTCCAACCAACCTTGGCATGCATGCTCGCTGAGGATCTCCATGACGCGCCCGTCGGGAGCTACGTGGTCGTCGCCGGGAAGGATGCGAGCGGTCGAGCAGCGATCGGTCGTTTCAAAGGCCGCCTCGAGTCGGTTCGAGGCCGTTTCATCGGGCGCGAACAAGCGCATCGTCGCGGGGTTCGCGCGCAGGATGTCGCGTATGAAGCCGCCGATCGTTCGCGTCGCCTCGCCGAGCGCTCGCCCCGGTGAAGGCACCGAAACTGCGTAGCTGCGAAAAGCGGGGACGATGAGCGGGCGAAGGAGTTCTCCGCCGTTCGCGTGCGGATTTGCGCTCATGCGGCGCTCGCCCTGTGGCGCGAGCGCCGCGAGCTCGGCGCGAAGCGCGCCCGATTCGTCGAAGAGTTCCTCGGGACGATACGAGCGCATCCAAGATTCGAATTGCGCGAGATGCTCGGGACGCTTTTCGAAATCGCCGATGGGAATTTGGTGCGCGCGCTGCGTTCCTTCGATCGGAATGCCGTCGACGAATTTCGGCCCCGTCCATCCCTTCGGTGTTTTCAGGACGATCGCGGGCCACGCGGAACGCTCCGCGAAGCCGTGCTTTCGAGCATCGCTTTGAATGTGACGGATCCGCGCGAGCGCGCGTTCGAGAGCGCGCGCTAGTTCGCCGTGCATTACCTGCGGGTCGTCGCCGGCGACGATCTCTGGTTCGTAGCCATATCCGCGCAACAGCATGCACAGCTCGTCATCGCCGATTCGCGCGAGCACCGTCGGCCCTGAAAGCTTATAGCCGTTGAGGTGAAGGATCGGAAGAACGGCGCCGTCGCGAACGGGATTGAGGAATTTATTCCCGTGCCAGCTCGTGGCAAGCGCACCGGTCTCGGCCTCGCCGTCGCCAATGACGCAACAGACGAAGAGATTCGGGTTGTCGAAGGCGGCACCGAAGGCGTGGAGGAGGCTATAGCCGAGCTCGCCGCCTTCGTGAATCGATCCGGGAGCATCCGGTGAGGCGTGGCTGGGGATCCCTCCGGGAAAAGAAAACTGGCGAAAGAGCTTGCGCAGGCCCTCGGTATCGCGGGTAATTGCCGGATAGCGCTCCGTATAGGTTCCTTCGAGATAGGCGTTGGCGACGACCGCCGGCCCGCCGTGGCCCGGACCCGTAATATATATCGCGTCGAGGTCGTGTCGCCGAATAAGACGATTCATGTGTGCGTAGATGAAATTCAGTCCTGGCGAGGTTCCCCAATGGCCGAGCAGTCGCTTTTTTATATGATCGAGGCGTAGCGGTTCGCGTAGGAGCGGATTATCGAGGAGGTAGATCTGCCCGATGCTCAGATAATTTGCCGCCCGCCAGTAGGCGTCGATGGCGGCGATCTCGGCAGTGTCGAGCGCGTCCTCGAGAAAAGCCTTGGAGAAGTTCATGAAGTTCCTTTCAGCGGACTCGGTACGGAGGCGTCCCGACCGAAGCCGAAAGCATGGTAGATCGGCAGTTTTATAGCGAGAAGGATGAAGCCTACGATAAAGATGAGCGCGAGACTCTCCCCGACCACAACGGGCGGCAACGGCGGCATGAGCACGCCGAAAAACGCCATCGCGGCCGCCGCGAAAATTGCAAAGCCGACCGCTCCTAGCAAGAAGCGAGATGGAGGCTCGTGAAAGACCGCATCTCGTTCTCGCAGAGCGAGCAAGGCAATCTGTCCCATTCCCACCATCGAGAAAAAGGTAAGCCCCCGGAGCTGGGCGAGGTCGAGATGGGCGGTGTTCCGTTCGAAGATGGTCAACGTGACGATCGCTGCGGCGGTAAAGAGCGCGAGCGAAGCCGCTGCGGCGATCAAACGACCGATGCGCCAAGCGTCGAAGCCGCGCGAGGGGGCGACGCGATCGGTGGCAATGGAGAGCGATGCAAAGTCGTTGAGAATTAGGAGTGCCACCATGAGCGTCGGCGAGAGAACGAAATGCCGAAAAATGAAGAATCCTACGCTGGTGACGAAAACGATTTCAAAGTATTTTACGATTTTTGCCACGACGTACGTCAGCATACGCTGATATATTTTTCGGCTCGTATCGATTGCGGAGAGCACTCCCACGAGGCCGGGCTGCGTGAGAATAATGCTCGCAGCGGCCTTTGCAACGTCGGTAGCGTTAGAGACCGCGATGCCGACGTTCGCCGCTCGCAACGAAGGCGCGTCATTCACGCCGTCGCCGGTCATGCCGACGATACGTCCCTTTTTCTGTTCGCGTTGCACGATTTGAAGTTTTTGATCGGGAAAAACGGAGGCGTCGACCGAAAGCGACGGGATGCCGATCTCCGCTGCTACGTGCAATGCGGTTTCCGGGCCGTCGCCGGTGATCATGCGCAACTCGACGCCTCGCTCGGCGATGGCGGCGACGAGTTGCGCTGCATCGGGGCGCGGCGGGTCGGCCAGACCGATCGCACCGACGGCGAGCGTGACGGCGCTCCGTGCGATCGTGACGCCGATCGCGCGCTCCCCCTTTGCCGCAAGGTCGTCGATCGAAGGGAAGGGTACGCCGAGAAAACTCGGCGCACCCTTCGCGAGGATCGCGTGCGTCCCGTCGGGGAACCGAACGATTGCCTGCGCGCTCTTCGTCTGCGGATCGAATGGTATCAAGCGTTCGACCTGCGGATCGCTCGCCGCGTGCGGGGGCGCGGCTGCGAGGATCGCCAGATCGATCGGATCCTGGCCGGCGGCGTCGCAGGTTGCAGCTGCAAAACGCAAGAGTTCCTCGCGGGTGTGCGGTGCGTACGGCGTCGTCTGGTCGACGCGAATCGCATTGAGGGTGAGCGTCCCCGTTTTATCGCAACAGAGGACGTCCATCGATGCGGCATCCTCCATCGCCGTAAGGTGCGTCACGAGAACGCCGTTGCGCGAGAGTTCGAGCGCCCCCAGCGCCGTCGCGAGCGTAAAGGCGGCGGGTAATGCGACCGGTATTGCAGCGAGCATGACGACGAATGCGAAAACGACGATCTCCGGTCGTGCTATCTGCTGGGAGAGCGCGAATGCCGAGACGCCGAGCACGACGATGGCTCCGGCGATCGCAAGCGAGCGGACGATCCCCAAGACCAGGCGTTGCACGCTGCCGATGCTCTGAATATCGCGCATGAGCCCGGCGGTCTTTCCGAATTTCGTGCGCTCGCCCGTTGCGACGACGTGCCCGGTTGCATCGCCGCGCGTGATCGTCGAACCTGCATAGACGCACTCCGTCGCTACCACTTCTTCGGGGACCGATTCGCCGGTGAGCACCGAACGATCGACCTGGACCTCCCCTTCGTCGATACACATATCGGCGGGTACGACATCGCCGACGACGAGTCGCACGAGATCGTCGACGACGAGCTCGCGCGATGCGAGCCTTCCCCATGTGCCGTCGCGTAACGCTTTGGCATGGACGACGATGCGCGCTCGCAGGAGATCGAGCGCGTGTTGCGCGCGGCGTTCTTGCGCGAAGGCTAAAAGGACGTTAAAGAAGAGCAGAAGAGCGACGGCGCCGGCGTCCTTCGAACGTCCGGTCGCGAGCGCGAGGAAAATGGTTGCTTCGAGAAGCCACGGAATTGGCGCCCAAAATTTTCGCAGGAGATCGAGGAAAGGGTGCGAGCGAATCGGCGCGATCTCGTTCGGGCCGTCGCGAGCGAGGCGCGCCTGCGCCTCGACCGTGGTGAGCCCCGCACTCCACTGCGTCACCGCGCGCTCTCCACGCGTTCCGCGCCCACGCCGCAGCGATGGTGGTGATAGGCCGCCAACGCGATCGAGTGCATGCGCGTCTGCAGCGAATCGGCGCGCGATGTAAGCACGACGGGCACGCGCGCGCCGAGGACGATGCCAGCGAGCGTCGCGCCGGCACCGTACTCCAACGCCTTGGCGACCGCGTTCCCGGCGACGATCTCGGGGACGAGGACGATATCGGCATCGCCGGGGACCGGCCCGCTCAAACCCTTCACGGCGCTCGCTTCGCGCGAGAGCACGCAATCGAAGGCGAGGGGGCCGGCGAGGATTGCGGGAGCGAAGGCTCCTCCGGCGGCCATCTCCATCAGCGCTGCGGCATCGAGCGTCGAGGGAATCGTCGCTTTCACGATCTCGACGGCGGAGAGCAGCGCGACCTTCGGCGCGGCGAGCCCCATCGTGACGGCAAATGCGACGACGTTTTCGATCAGTGCCGCCTTCGTGGCGAGATCGGGCGCGACGTTGATCGCGCCGTCGGTGAGCAAGAGCGGCTTGCCGTAGCGCTGCATTTCAATAACGAAGACGTGCGAGAGCCGTTGCGTCGTGCGTAAGGCGGCGAGAATCGGGTGCAAAAACGTGTCGGTATGGAGATGCCCCTTCATCAACGCACGAGCCCTCCCGGAAACGACCTCATCGACGCTCCGCTCGGCGGCATCGGCCTCACTTTCTGCGGGGACGATGCGCGCGTCGCGCTCGCCGCGTTCGCGTAAAAACGCTTCGATCGCTGCGGGGTTGCCGACGAAGATCGGTTCGATCAACCCCGCGCGGCGCGCCGCACAGGCGGCCTCAAGAACGTGGCGTTCGCCTGCATCGGCGACCGCGAGCGGAAGCGGCGCGGCGCGCACAAGCTCGAGTGCGGCGATCATCGTATCGTAGGTGGGGAATGCAGCCGTCATTCTTCGCGTCATCCTTCGAGCGGCACGAGCCTCTCGTTCTGCTTCTCTCACAGTATTGCCCGGGCGTCAAGCGTGAAAAGGACAGAGCGTCATCGCTTTGCTCGCTACAAATTTTGGCGCGACTAAACGGCAGGCGACGGCGAACGCCGACGCCAAGCGGGCGGCCATGCTCTCTAAGCCCGAACACCCCGAGCGTCACCTCACGTCAACCGCGACGTTGCGCGATGTCGTTATCGGGATGTCCGACGGCCTCACGGTGCCGTTTGCGCTCGCCGCCGGCATTGCAGGAGCGCTGGCAGCGTCGCATATCGTCGTTACCGCCGGCGTTGCCGAACTCGCCGCCGGCGGTATCTCGATGGGGCTCGGCGGCTATCTCGCCACGCGAACGGATCGAGATCACTACGAGAACGAGCTGGCACGCGAGTATTACGAAGCGGAGCATCTCCCCGAGACCGAGCGAGCCGAAGTCGCCGAGGTACTCTCCCACTACGGTCTGAGCGACGAGCTCTTGCAACAAACGGTCGATACCATCTGCTCGGATCGCGAGCGCTGGGTCGAGTTTATGATGCGCTTCGAACTCGGCTTGGAGCGCCCGGAGAAGCATCGCGCCATTCTCTCCGGCATCACGATCGGGTTCTCGTACGTCGTCGGCGGCGTGATCCCGCTCGCTCCCTACGCCTTGATCGCCCAATCGAACGAAGCGTTCGTCGTCTCGGCGTTGCTGACCGGAATCGCGCTGGCGATCTTCGGCGCGGTCAAGGGGCGACTGACCGGCATCGCTCCCTGGCTCGCCGCCCTTCAGACGCTCGCGATCGGCGGCGTCGCATCGGGAGTCGCCTTTCTCTTCGCTCGCTGGGTCGCAGGCGGATAGCAATACTGCGGCAACGATGATAGGCTACGATAGCGCGATGAACGACGAACCGACGACCCGAGATATCCTCGATGCACTGATCGACTTTCGCGAAGCGGTCGAGCTGCATTTTGCCGCAATCGACCGGCGCTTCGACGAACACGACCGGCGCTTCGACGAACACGACCGGCGCTTCGACGAACACGACCGGCGCTTCGACGAACACGACCGGCGCTTCGACCGCATCGACGTTCGCCTCGAGACGCTCGATCGTCGGCTCGGTCGCCTCGAAACGCGCGTGGAACACCTCGAGAGCGTCGGGTAACCGCCCGCGGTCCGAGTTGAGAAGAAGTCGAGAAGGCCGCCCGATTTTTTCTTCATAGCAGGCGCCCAGCCCATCATTACACTGAAGGGCATGAACGAACCAAGCTACCGTACGACCTTCGGGTTTGTGCTCGTCATCCTCGGCTTGATCGTCATCTCATGGGTAGCGTTGCTCGCGCTTTCCCAATCGAGGTGGTAGGCGATGCACATCCATCGACTCGAACGGATATTTCTCGGCCTCGGCGTTATCACGCTCGCGGCCTTTTTCCTGATCCTCATCGCTCTGCAGGTCGGGGAGAGCTTCAAACCGCCGGCGAGTAGCATGACGATCGACCCGACGAAGGTCGCGTCGACCCCGCCCTTCGATCACCCCGGTCTTCGCAAGCGTGCCGACGGCTCGTACGAGGCCTATTACGTCGGCCAGGTCTTCTTTTGGCGGCCGTCGACGCTGACGGTTCCGGTCGGCGCGAAAGTGCGTTTCTACGTTACGTCGACCGACGTCGTGCACGGTTTTCTCATCGAGCACACCGATGTGAATCTCGAAGTGATGCCCGGCTGGGTGAGCACGGCGACGCACGTTTTTCGCCACCCCGGCGACCATTTAATCGTCTGCGATCAATACTGCGGCGCCGGCCACGCAGATATGTTCGCGCACATCGTGGTGAAGTGAGGAGTCAGGAAGCATGATTGTTCTCGATCGGATGAATACCGCCACGACCTCGGCGCAGCGTCGGTTGATTTTCGCGCATCTGACGGTCGCTTTCGCGGCGCTCTTCATCGGCACGTTTTTTGGCGTCCTGCAAACGCTCTCGCACGCGAATGCCATACAGATGCCGCCCTGGTTCGATTACTACCGCATGCTCACGACGCACGGCGTTCTGCTGGCATTGGTGTTTACGACCTTCTTTATCACCGGTCTCTCGCATCTCGCGGTCTATCAGACCGAAAACTATCCCCATCGAAGCATCGCATTGGGGTGGCTCGCCTTCTGGCTCATGACCGTCGGCACGGTGATGGCCGCTTATGAAATCCTCGCCGGCAATGCCTCGGTGCTCTACACGTTTTACGCCCCGCTCAAGGCCAGCCCGTGGTTCTACGTCGGCGCGGCGCTGCTTATCGTCGGCACGTGGGTCGCATTGCTCGAGTGGCTATTGGTCACGGGCGCGTGGCGTCGCGACCATCCCGGCGAGCGTACGCCGCTGCCGGCATTCATGGTGCTCGCCAATTACATCATGTGGTTTCTCGCGACGATCGGCGTGGCGATCGAAGTGATCTTCATGCTGATTCCTTGGGCCTTCGGTTGGGTTCCGGGAGTCGACGTGCTCCTGACGCGGATGCTCTTCTGGTACTTCGGGCACCCGTTGGTCTACTTTTGGCTGCTCGGCGCCTACCTCGTGTGGTACGGCGTCGTCCCGGCGATTCTCAAGGTTCCGATTTTCTCGGACTCGCTCACGAGGCTCGCGTTTATTCTCTTCATCATCCTCTCGCTTCCGGTCGGTATCCACCACGAGTTCTCCGATCCGGGAATCGCGGATCGCTGGAAATTACTGCAGACCGGTCTGACGCTGATGGTCGTCGTTCCATCGTTGATGACGGCATTCGCGCTCTTCGCAACCTTTGAAGAGTACGCCGCGAAACTCGGGAAGACCGGATTCTTCGGAATCGTCGGCTCGCTGCCTTGGGGCGATCCCGCTTTTGCGGGGATCGCGCTCGCGATGTTGCTCTTTATTTTCGGGGGCATCGGCGGCATTCTCAACGCATCGTACACGCTCGATAGCACGATTCATAACACGATGTGGGTGGTCGGGCATTTCCATATCACCGTCGGCGGCCCGGTCGCGTTGACCTTACTCGCGGCGACGTGGCGCTTGCTCCCAGCGCTCACGGGCAAGCCGCTCTTCAGCATCGGGCTCGCCCGCGCGCAGGTTTGGCTCTGGTTCGTCGGGATGGCCGTGATGTCGTTCGCGATGCACACCGAGGGGCTGATGGGCGCTCCGCGCCGCGTCGAGCACTACACCTACGGCGGCTCGGCGATCGCCGCCGCGTGGCAGCCGTACTCGTTACTCGCGGCGGGCGGGGGGATGGTGATCTTCCTCAGCGTGATCGCGTTTGCGATCGTGCTCTTCGGGACGATCTTCTCCAAGCCCGAGGTGACCGAGGCCGAGAGCGCGCGGGCCTTTACCTTCGCGCTCGCGCGCCCGGGCGACGAGGCCCCCTCGGCCTTCGACCGCCTGGGACTCTGGACGTTGGTCGCGATCGCGCTGGTCATCGTGGCTTATGCGGGGCCGTTCTACCAGCACTTTAGCGAGCACGCCTACCTCGTGCCGGGAATGAGGACCTGGTGAACGAAGCACCGACGGTGAGCAAACGGGTGCTCGTCGTTGACGATGAACGCCAGATCGGGGATGTCCTGTCCGCGTATTTACAGCGGGAGGGCTACATCCCGGTCGTGGCCGAGACGCTCTCCGCGGCGATGAACGAGATCGAGCGGCAGCTGCCCGACCTGCTGCTGCTCGACGTCACGCTGCCCGATGGGAGCGGCCTCGACCTTTTACGTTCGCTCAACGAACAATCGATTCCAACGATCATGTTGACGGCGCGCGGCGACGAGGTGGATCGCGTCGTCGGCCTGGAGATGGGCGCCGACGATTACATCACCAAACCGTTCTCGCCGCGCGAAGTAATCGCACGCGTGCGGGCGGTGCTCCGCCGCAGCGAGGAGCGCGATCGCCCCGGCGGGCGCCATCGGCTTCACGTGCTCGACCTTGCGATCGACGGCGACGCGCACGAAGTGCGCCGCGACGGCGAAAAGATCGATCTCACGCCCTCCGAGTTCCGCATTCTCTCGGCATTGGCGCGTCACCCCGGACAGGTATTTTCGCGGGTGCAGTTACTCGATGCGATCGGCGATGACGGGTCGATCTACGAACGCACGCTCGACCGCCATATCAATAATCTCCGGCGGAAAATCGAGATCGATCCTCTCCACCCACGGTACGTGCTCACCGTTTTCGGAGTGGGATATAAGGCCGCGCACGAGTGATCGACGCCGTGAGACAGCGCCTCGTTCACGCGCTCGACCTTGCGACGCTCGGTGATTACGACGGAGCGAAGGCCGAACTCGAACCGCTCGACGATCCGATCTCAGGGCGCTTGCTTCTCTTTATTCAAGGCTTGGAAGATCGCGATCAACAAGAGCGCCGTGCGCGAGCGATGTTGCGGCACGAAGTTGGGAACGCGCTCTCGATCGCGCAATCGAATATCGAGGGGATCGTCGACGGCGTTCTCGATCCCGAACCCGCCCGTTTAGCGGGCATTCGCGATGCAATCGTCGGCGCTGGGCACCTGATCGCCGAGCGTCCGAAAAATAGCATCGTCGAATCGCCCTCGACCACGATCTCGCTCGCCCCGCTCAATATCTGCGCGTTAATCGGCGCGCACGCCGCGGCGACGGCGGGAATGGCCGAAGCGAAGGGGATCACGATCGTTTACGAGACGTGCGGCGAGCGAAAGCAATCGTGCGAGAACTATTACGGCGACGCGATGCGCGTCGGCCAAATTCTGCGGAACCTGCTCATTAATGCGGTACGTTATACGCCGCCGGGCGGCACGATCGAACTGCAGTGCAGCCAGGATGGCGGCCGGCTTCACGTGCGTATCAACGACAGCGGCCCGGGGATCGCGCCCGAGGATCGCGAGCGCGTTTTCGAACCCGGGTATCGCGGTGCGAACGTCGGCAGCGCGGGAAGCGGACTTGGCTTGGCGGTGGTTCGCCAATTGACCGAAGAACTTGGGGGCCATGTGGACGTACGCTCGAAGCCGGGAAGCGGCGCGACGTTCTGGATCGATCTGCCGATGGTATCGTTAAAGTCTTAAATCTCAGAAGATTCGAACGGCGCGCGTGACCGTCCGCAGGTAGGTGCATTTCGTCGCTATTCACGCGACGTGCGAAGACCTACCGTGGTGGGATGCTGCAACGAGTCGCGCTTATTACGCTATCGCTCTCGCTCGTTCTCGCCGGCTGTAATGCCGCGTCGTCGAGCGCTCCCGGAACGGCTCCGCTTCCGGGGCTCCCAACCGTATCGTCGTCAACGAAAACGCTCTCGGCCTCGCTTGGCGGGGAGATTCGCATCGGCGACACCGTTGCGGTTCGCGTCGAGCCGGATGTCTTATCCGTCGATCAACCCGTGAGCGTCGGTTTCTCTCCGACGTTGCGTGAAGCCGCGCCGAACCCGGGATGGGCGGTCGCCTCCGGCGAGCTCTCGGTGGTGATGCCGCAAGGAACGAACACCCGTCGCCACATTATGGCGATCTATCGTTCGCGCAGCGATGTTCCCAACGGAATAACGCTGAGTATTCCTTACGGCGCCGAGGATGCGGCGGGCGTGCAAGAGGCTCGTGCGCCATTGGTGACCTTGGTAACCGCCGAAGGGGCGCGTCGCATCGTACTCGATGGGAGCTTCGATTCCGTCGATCGTATTGCGACGGTGACGGTACCTCGGCCGATGCTCAAGGGCGTCACGGAGATCGATCTTGCGCTCGGCATGAACGCTGCGGCGCCGAACGGGCGCGGCGTGGAAAGCATTGCGATTCAAACGGGCGGACGATACTGGAACGATGCGACGGGGCAATGGAGCGCGAGCCCCGTTCCCGTCGACCCGAACGCGCGCACCTTAGTCGTCGTGCACGGCATTTTCAGCGACGTTGAGTCGAGTTTTGCGTGCGCTCACGATTATATGACGAGCGCTTCCTCGCAACCGGGCGCATATCGGCAGGTCGTCGGCTTCGATTACGATTACACCGAGCCCCCGAGCGTCAACGCTCCCAAACTCGCGGCGTTCATCAACGGGCTACACCTAGTCGATTACGATATCGAAGCCCACAGTTACGGCACGCTCGTCGCGCTCGGGTCGCTCCACGATCTCGATACGCAACCGCATCGCGCAGTCCTCGTCGGCGGCCCGTTGCCTCTGCGCGGCTCGCCGTTGGTGTCGAGCCCTTGGATTCGCGATATTTTGCTCTCGCTCGCCTCCGTGACGCTGGCGACGCCGCAACAAGTCGATAACGCCCTCGATTCGGGGATGGTCGCCTCGCTCGCTCCCAATAGTCAAGAGTTGCAAGAGCTCCGCTCCGAGGTTTACGCGCTTCCCGCGCCGCCGCGCTTCGATCGCGTCGCTGGCACGAAAGAGTATTGGGAAGAAGATCTCTTTTCGTGGGCGCTTTGGGGAACGATTCAGTACCCGTGGGATGGAGTCGTCGAAGAGCGCGCTGCAGAGAGCAACGATCTGCCATACAACCGGGAGATCGCCATTCCGTACCAGCACATGGGATTGCCGTGCGACGCTCCGACGATAGCGTTCGTCCTCGAAGCGAAGTGAGCGCTTCGCCCTGAAACGCGCTCGCCGCCCGCGCTACGCGAGGCCGCGCGCGCGGCGGGCTGCGGCGTCCTCCCGCTCGCGAATCTTTGCAACGATCGCGGCGGCGATGCGGTCGAGGAGTTCGCGCAGGCTCCGTTCGGCGGCTCCGTGTAAGACCGTTGCGTCGATTCGTTCGCCGAGGCCGCCGAGCGGAGCGTGGTACGTTCCCTGGAGCCAGAGCTCTGAGGTCGTCGCGCCGACCGGGTTGAGCGTCAACGTTCCCTGAAAGCGCGGGAAGAGCCCCGGGTGGTCGGCGGCAGCTAATTCGATGGTTGCCTCCCATCGCGTCGGTGCGAGTTCGACCTGCGTCGAGACGGGAATGCGCACTTCACCACCGACCGGAATGTGGAGCGAGCGTAGGCCGACGGCGAGTGCGAGATCGTCGAAAGGCGCTTCGCGCCGACCGAGCGCCGCGAAGAGTTCGAGCGCTTCATCGCGTGCAGCCGATGCCGGAAGCGGCAGATCGACGTGCATCTCGACCGGTTTCATGACGCCTGGATCGTTTCCGTCCGCTCCTCGATCTCCTCGGCGAGATCGGAAAGAAGTTCGCGCGCGGTCGCCGAGGCGATGCGTGCGCCGAGGACGGCGTCGAAGACGCGCCCGAATTGCCCGAGTGGAGGCTCGTAGTTGCCGTCGAGCTCTAACGTACACCCACCGCCGTCGCGCGAACGTATTGCGAGCGTCCCCTCGAAATCGGGATAGGGGCCGCCACCGTACGGGTGCCAGCAGACCTTCCAGACTTCATCGAAGCGCAATGGATCTTCGCTCAGTTCGAAGACGGCCTCGACGTCGTGCGTCGCTTTCACCGCCACGAGCGGTGCCCGCAATTCGATGCGAGCGCTGCGTGCGCTCGCGGCGAGCGGTGCGAGCTTCGCATGCAACGCTTCGCGAGCCGCTCGATAGGGTAGCCGGAGAGAACGTTGTTGGTGCAAAGCACTCATGCGCGAATCGTACCGGAGAGGCGTGAAGAATCTGAGAAAAGTCTGAAGCCTCAGGCGTAAGCTGAGAAGAAGGCGTGAGGATATATGGAAGCGATGTTGAGTTGGACGAGCGTCGCGCGGTGGAGCGAGTGGTCGCGCAGGTGTCCCGTCGGCAAAATTCCCGGAGCGCTCGCTTGCTGTTTCGCGGTGGAAACTCTGGCGGAAGCTCTTGCGAGAATCGCCGCGACCTTCACCGCCGACGCGGAGATGAGATCGACGGAGAGATTCGCCGGCGGCACGATCGCCGAGAGCGCAAAAGCGACCGGCGCGTCGTCCGGCGCCGCGACGGGCAGAAGGGGAAGCGCGCCCTCGGCGGCGGTCGGCTTCCCAAACGTCCCGCCCCCGAGGAGCGGTGGGAGAACCTCGAGGTTCATGGCACTCTCCAGTCTAGCAAAATTCTCGTAAAACGGCACCCATGGCAGGAAAACTTATTAAAAGTAATAATAGGCGAAGTTACCATGGCAGTCCTCGCCAAGCGCAGCGCAGAAGAGGTCATACGCGGGCCGATTAAGAGCAAGACGCTCTTCCCCGTGCTGATCCTCCATCTGCTCGAAGAGCGTGATGACCACGGTTCGGGTCTGATGGCCCGCATCGAGACGCTCTGTTCAGGCTTGCTCGCCGTGAATACCAATACGATCTATCCATTGCTGCGCCGTTTAGAAGAGCGCGGCTTCGTCGTGGGCCAGTGGGAGCATCCCAGCAAACGCTCGCGAAGGTTCTATCGTATAACTCCAGCCGGGCGCGAGCGTCTCGCCCGCATTAAAGCCGGCATGCTCCCGTATCTCGATTCGCTTGCGAACTCGATCGAACGGCTCCGCAGCGAACTCTACACGACCGATTCCACTCTGACGCCCGTAAGGAAAACATCAGCATGAGCACCTACCGAGCCCCACTGCGCGATATGCAGTTCGTTCTTCGCGAACTCGCCGGTATCGACGAGGTCGCAAAGCTTCCCGGGAACGAAGACACGCTCGACGTTCTCGACTCGATTCTTGAAGAGGCCGGTGCGTTTGCGACCGGCGTGCTCGATCCGCTCAATCACACCGCGGATAAAGAAGGCTGTTCGATCGATGCGAACGGCAACGTGACCACGCCGAAAGGCTTCAAAGAGGCGTATAAAAAATTCGCCGATGCCGGATGGATCGGGCTTCCCGTTCCCGCCGAATACGGCGGCCAGGGGTTGCCGCAGCTCTTGCTCGGCCCGACGCTCGAGATGTGGAACGGATCGAATATCGGTTTCGCGAACGGCCCGCTGCTCAATCAAGGCGCGATCGAAGCGGTCGAACTCTGCGGTTCGCACGAGCAAAAGAAAACCTACATTCCCAATCTCGTCTCCGGAAAATGGACCGGAACGATGAACCTCACCGAGCCGCAGGCGGGATCGGACCTTGCGCAAGTGCGTGCGAAGGCGGTCCCCGAGGGCGAGCATTATCTCATTACCGGTGAGAAAATTTTCATCACCTTCGGCGAACACGACATGGCCGAAAATATCATCCATCTCGTTCTCGCGCGGCTTCCCGACGCGCCCGAGGGCACCAAGGGCATCTCGATGTTCATCGTGCCGAAATTCCTCGTGAAGCCCGATGGATCGCTCGGCGAGAAGAACGACGTCGTCTGCGCGGGCATCGAGCATAAGCTCGGCATCAACGGAAACCCGACCTGCACCATGAAGTTTGGCGAAAAGGGCAAGGGGGCGATCGGCTTCCTCGTCGGCGAAGCGAACCGCGGCCTGGAATATATGTTCATCATGATGAACGCGGCGCGCTTCTCGGTCGGCGTTCAAGGCTACGCGGTCGCGGATCGTGCCTATCAGAGCGCTCTCGCATACGCCAAAGAGCGCGTGCAAATGTCCGACGCGACGACGCGCAACAAAGCGCCGGTGCGCATCATCGAACACCCCGACGTGCGCCGTATGTTGATGTGGCAGAAAGCGAACATCGAAGCGATGCGCGCGCTCGCATACGTGACCGCCGCCTCGCTCGATTTCGCGCAGAAGAGCCCCGACGAGAAGACGCGCAAAGAGCACAAGGCCTTCATCGAACTGATGATTCCCATCGTGAAGGGCTGGTGCACGGAGAACGCGGTCGAGCTCTGCTCGAACGCCTTGCAGATCTTCGGCGGCATGGGCTATGTGGAAGAGACCGGGATCGCCCAACAGTATCGCGACGTACGCATCACGACGATCTACGAAGGCACGACCGGCATTCAGGCACTCGACCTCGTCGGCCGCAAGCTCATTCGCGATATGGGCGCGACCGCAACGACCGTCATTAAAACGATGGAGAAGTTCGCGAAGGAAGCCGCCGCTCATCCGAATGCCGACGTGAAGGCGGTCGGCGAAGCGCTGCTCAAGAGCATCGCCTCGCTCGCCGAAGTCTCGCAGTGGATCGGCATGAATGCGATGGGCGATCTCAAAAAGGCCTTCGCCTGTTCGGTTCCTTACCTCAAGCTCTGGGGCGTCGTCGCCGGCGGTTGGCAGATGGGGCGCGCGGCGAAGGTCGCGGCCGAGAAGATCGCGGCGGGCGATAAGGATCCGTTCTACAGTGCGAAACTCGCGACCGCGAAGTTCTATGCAAGCCACGTACTCTCGCAAGGAGCCTGGTACAAACGGCAGATCATCGATGGCGCGGGCGACGTGATGACGCTTCCGGAGGACGGCTTCGAACTCGATCGCAAGATGGCGGTGACGGCGTAATCATGGCGCTCGTTCACACCGAAGACCGCGACGGCGTGCGGATTATCACCCTCGATAATCCCCCCGTCAACTCGCTCTCCTTCGCCCTTTCCGGCGAATTCTATCCGATCGTCGAAGCGGCGAGCGCCGACGAGAGCATTCGCGCCGTCGTCATCAAAGGTGCGAATCGTCAATTCTCCGCCGGAGCGGATATTAACGATTTTGCGACCGAGCCGACGCCGGAGACCAAGACGGTCCGCGACGTCATCGCGGCGATCGAACGGAGCGATAAAATCTTCGTCGCCGCAATCGAGAAAAACGCGCTCGGTGGCGGCCTCGAACTCGCGCTCGCCTGCGATTACCGCGTTGCAACCGCCGACACGAAACTCGGCTTACCGGAGATCAAGCTCGGCTTACTACCCGGAGCGGGTGGCACGCAACGCCTTCCGCGAGCGATCGGGGCGCAAGATGCGCTCGATATGATGCTCAAGGGGCGCAACGTCAAGAGCGACGAGGCGACCGCGAAGGGGCTGCTCGACGAAGTCGTCGATTCGCCCGAGCATCTCCTCGATGCCGCGCTGAAGATTGCAAACGCCGCCCCGTTGGGCAAGCGGCGTATCTCGCAGCGGCGCGTCGAACTCGGCAAGGGCATCAGCGCGCAGGCGGCGGCCTTCGTCGTCTCTCAAGCGCATAAGATGGTCCCGGCCGAAGATGCGGGCGGGCTCGCGGCGCACAAACTCATCGACGCGGTCGAGGCATCCGTCGAACTCCCCTTCGCTTACGGTCTCGCGCGCGAAGCGCGACTCTTTGAAGAGCTCGCGCGTTCCGCACCGTCGTTCGCGTTACGGCACGTCTTCTTTGCCGAACGCGAACTCAGCAAGATTCCCGGACTCCCCGCCGCCGAACCGCTGCCCATCGCCAAAGCCGCGGTGATCGGCGCCGGAACGATGGGAACGGGGATCGCGATCACCTTCGCTCAAGCGGGTATCCCGGTCGTCGTCATCGATTCCAACGATGCCGCCGTAGAGAAAGCGAAGCAGACCGTCTTCGGCATGTTCATGTACCAGGTCCAAAAGGGACGCATGACGCAGGAAGAGGCCTGGAAGCTCGGCCAGTCGATTCAATTTACCGAAGAGTATGGCGAACTCGCCGACGCCGACGTCGTCGTCGAAGCGGTCTTCGAGAGTATGGACGTCAAGAAGGAAGTTTTCGCAAAGGTCGACGCGATCGCGAAGCCCTCGTGCGTTCTCGCTTCGAATACGTCGACGCTCGATATCGATGCGATGGCGAGCGTGACGAAGCGCCCCGAGCGATTCCTCGGCCTCCATTTCTTCGTTCCGGCAAACATCATGCCGTTGCTGGAGATCGTACGCGGTAAGGCGACCTCTCCGCAGACCCTCGCGACGGCCTTCAAACTTGGAAAGACGCTGCGTAAGACCGCAGTGCTGTCGACGAACGCCTTCGGATTTATCGGCAATCGTATGGTCTTCGACTATGCGAAGGCGGCGGGCGAACTCGCGGAGTGGGGCGTCTCACCGATGCGCGTCGATAAAGTTGCGAAGAAATTCGGTTTTCCGATGGGTCCCTTTGCGATGGGCGATCTCTCCGGCATCGACGTCGCCTGGCATATCGCCAAGGCCCGTCCCGATGTCGCAAGAGGGAAAACGAATGTTATCGACCGTCTCGTCGAGATGAAACGTCTCGGCCAGAAGACGATGGCCGGATATTTCAAATACGATAAGAGCGTCGGCAAGGGACGCGAGCCGATCGCCGATCCCGAGGTCGAAGCGCTCTTCGCCGAAGAAGCGATGAAGGCGGGCATCGCACCGCGGACGGTCGACGATCGCGAGATCCTCGAACGTTTGGCCTTCGCCCTCATCAATCGCGGAGCGTTTCTCCTCGAAGAGGGCGTCGCGCTTCGCCCCGGCGACATCGATATCGTGTACGTATACGGATACGGCTTCCCACCTCACCACGGCGGCCCGATGTGGTATGCCGATGAAGTCGGCGTCAAACACGTCTACGAGCGCGTGGTCGCGTTCGGCTGGGAACCCGCGCCGCTCCTCAAGGCGCTCGCCGAGAAAAACGGCACGTTTGCAAACTACAAGCAAGGAGAGTTGATCCATGCGTGAGGCGGCTATCGTCTCGGTCGCCCGGACGCCGATCGGGCGTGCCTTCCGCGGCGCTTTCAATCAAACCCCGGGGGCCTCGCTCGCCGGTTTCGTCGCCCGCGAAGCGATCGCGCGCGCGAATGTCGATCCCGCCGAGATCGCCGAAGTGATCGTCGGATCGGGTCTGCCCGAAGGTGCGACCGGAAACAACATCGGGCGTACGACCGCGCTGCGCGCCGGCTGCCCGGTCAGCGTTCCGGGCTCGACGGTGAGCCGCTACTGTGCCTCGGGGCTCGATGCGGTCGTTGCGAGCGCTCGCCGCATTATCGTCGAAGGCGAGCAGATCGTCCTCGCGGCCGGCGTCGAGTCGGTCTCGATGGTGCAGAACGAACTCAACATGAAGTTCTACACCGAGGAATGGCTACTCCGCCATACTCCGGATATCTATATGCCGATGCTCTACACCGCCGACAACGTTGCGAAGAAATACAAGGTATCGCGCGAATCGCAAGACGAGTACGCTCTTTCGAGCCAGCAACGAACGGCGGCGGCGCAAGCGGCGGGAAAATTCGACGATGAAATCGTCGCGATGGAGACCTGGATGGCGGTCGCCGATAAAGATACCGGCGTGGTGACCGAAAAGCACGTTCGGCTCGCGAAGGATGAAGGGAATCGTCCCGATACGACGCTCGAAGGGCTCTCGGCACTGAAGGGCGCCGTACCGGGAATTAAAGAGACCTCGATTACCGCCGGAAACTCGTCGCAACTCTCCGACGGAGCGGCGGCGCTGATGTTGATGGACGGCGAGACGGCGAGCAAGCGTGGCTTGACTCCGCTCGGTTTCTATCGCGGTTTCGCCGTCGCCGGTTGCGAGCCCGGCGAGATGGGCATCGGTCCGGTCTACGCCGTTCCGAAATTGCTCAAAGCGCACGGACTCACCGTCGACGATATCGGCCTCTGGGAGCTCAACGAAGCGTTCGCGGTGCAGACGGTCTACTGTCGCGATACGTTGGGCATTCCGCAGGAACGCTTCAACGTCAGCGGCGGCGCGATCTCGATCGGCCATCCCTACGGGATGAGCGGCGCGCGGATGACGATGCACGCCCTCATCGAAGGCAAGCGTCGCGGTGCAAAATACGTCGTCGTCACGATGTGCGTCGGCGGCGGTATGGGCGCGGCGGGGCTCTTCGAAGTCGCCTAATCCACTCAGCCCTCTCGGAGAGCGGAGGACGCGGTCGCGCGCCCTCCGCTCTCTTTTCGTGTAGAGTAGGGCTATGACGATCGTTCGAAAGCATTGGATACCGCCGTTCGCCCTCGTCGTCGGCGCCGCGCTCAATGCGGCGAGTTGGGCGATCGTGTTCGCCTACGCGCTCGCACCCTCGCAGGGGCTCGAGCTCGCATGGATTCACACGTTTGCGTTAGGATCGCTTACGACGATTTCGCTTGCGGTTCTGATTCACGTCGTACCGGGCTTTACCGATCTCCGTTGGCCCTTCGAACGGTTGGCCCGCGCGTTGACGAGCATCCTTCCCATCGTCGCCATCGGGCTCATCGTGTCGTTCGTCGCTTGGTGGAGTGCGGGAATAGCGCTCTTTGCCGCGTTCGTTGCGGCGACCGTCGTGCTCTACGTCGCCGTCGCGCTCGTGACGCTCGCCAGGCCGGCCGCCGATCCCGCGGATCGCGCGGTCGCGCGCGCGCTGGGGTTCGTCTTGACGGCACTCGGCGCGACCGCGACGGTTGGCGCGCTCATGGCGCTCGCACTGGTGGATGGGGACGCCGCCGCGTTGCGTCTCGCTCCCATTCACGTCGCGCTCGGCCTCGTCGGATGGCTCACGCTTCTCGTCGTCGGCGTCTCGGTGCGAACCTTGCGCCCGATGCTCGGCGCGCCATCGCGCTTTCCCGTCCTTCATATCGTTGCGAGCTCGTTGCTCGCGGGCGGCCTGCTGGCGACGATCCTCGCCATCGCTCTCGATCCCGCATTCGTTCGCGCCGCGTTGGGGATCTGCGCACTCGGAACGATTCCGTATATTTTCGACGTCGCCGACCGCATCCGCCGTGGAGCGATCCCGCATTGGGCGCCGCGCGCGTTCGTCGCGTCGTCGCTCGTTTGGATGCTCGTTGCGGCGGTCGCCGCGACGCTGGGCTTCGATCGCGTTGCGGTCGTCGCCGCACTCGCCGGTTGGCTCGGGCAGATGCTTTACGCGCACCTTCACCATATCGGTATCCGGGTCATCGCAACGGCGGTTCTCGGCGAGGATGACGAAACGCGCCCGTGGGAACTGCTCGACGCGCGAACGAGTGCGACGACCTGGGCGAGCGCGCAACTCGGAGTTCTCGCGCTCCTCCTCGCCCTTTCGCTCCAAGGCGTCCCCGGGCTTTTTCTCGCCGCCGCGATGCTCGGCGCGATGGGATCGGTAACGTTCGGCCTGAATGCGACGCGCGCGATTCGCCGCGCGCGAACGATCGCCGCGAGCGGCGCGGGGAGCATCGATCTCTCTCGATCGACGCGCTAACCTTGCAACGGCGTCGCGAGCGAGCGCGCCGTTCGCCGAACCTTGCGGTTATCGGCGTCGCTCGTCGAGCGCGCGATTTTCGACGCGAATGCGCGCGAAGAGTGCGATGGCGTTAAGCGCGGTAAAGAGCGCGGCGATCTGCCAGGCGCCGAAGGCGAGCGGGAGAATCGCAATTTCACAGGCGACGATCGTATAGTTCGGGTGGCGCATAAACCGATAGGGTCCGCGACGGACGAGCGGGCGCTCCGGAAAAGTAATGACGCGCGTCGTCCAATACGGGCCGAGCGACGCGATCGTCCAGAGGCGCGCGAGTTGCAAGAGCGCGTAGAGTGCGAGGAGCGCGCCGTCGGGCGCGCGGCCGGGCGGCACGAACAACAGCATGGCGAGCAGCCAGGTCGTATGGAGCGCGACGATCCACGGGTGTTGCCCCGGTGCGATCTCGATGGCGCCCGAGGCGAGCGCGCGGCGCTCGTTCGCACGCGCGTAGAGCAGTTCGGCGATCCGTTGCGCGGCGACGAAGAGCAGCGCGCCGTAGAGCCAGGTCATCGTTCGAGCGTGAGAAATGCGGCGGTAAAGCCGGGGCCCATCGCACTTAACAGCGCGCGCCCGCTCCGCGCGCGCGCGAGCGCGCCCTCGCGCAGCGCGCGTTCGAGAACGAAGAGCAGGGTCACCGAGGACATGTTGCCGTAGTCGCGTAGCACCGCGCGCGAGTCGACGAGCGATCCCGGCGCGAGAGCGAACGCGCCTTCGAGCGCGTCGAGTACCTTCGTCCCGCCGGGATGGCTGAGAAATGCATCGATCTCGTCGATCGTCAGGCCGTTTCGAGCGAGAAAATCATCGAGGATCTCTCGCAGCTCGCGGGCGATGAGGGCGGGAATGTCGCGCGAAAAAATCGCCTGCAAACCATCGTCGGCGACATCCCATCCCATGATGTCGAGGCTCCGTGGGAACGTATACTCACCCACAGCGGCGATGCGCGCTCCGCTTCCCGAACGCGAGAGCACCGCTGCGGCGGCACCGTCGCCGAAGAGCGCGGTGGCGACGATGTTGCTCTTCGTGACTTCGTTCCGACGAAACCAGAGCGTGCAACATTCGACGCCGATCAACAACACGTTCGCAAACGATCCGCCGCGCACGAGATCGGCGGCGCGCGCGAGCCCGAGGGCTCCGCCGACGCAGCCGAGCCCGACGATCGGGAGGCGCGCGGTACGCCTTCCGAAGGGGAGCCGTTCCATGAGGGATGCTTCGAGCGAGGGCGTCGCGAGACCGGTCGTCGAAACGCTGACGATAGCATCGATCGCTTCGGGCGCGATCGCCGCCCGTGCGAGCGCTTCGCGTGCCGCCTCTTCGACGAGCTCCAGCGCGCTCTCGCGATAGAGCGCGTTACGGTCGGCCCAGCGATGTTCCTCGTAATACCACTCGACGGGAACGCACGAATAGCGGCGTTCGATGCCGGTATTTGCAAAGACCGGAAGCAGACGCGTGACGACGGCGGAGTCGGCGAATTGCGCGCGAACGCGCCGTTCGACATCGGACTGCTCCAAAACGTTCGGCGGCACCGCCGTGGCGACGGCATTGAGATGGACGGGAATCACGATGCTCCTCCGTCGCGGAATGCCGGGGTCGGAAAACGACGGCGGCATTGCGCGTTCCCCGTTGCATTGGCGTGTAGCGCACGATTCCCGCTAGCGGCGAATGGTAACGATCAAGCGCAACCCGAAGGGCTCTGCAAAGTAGCGATTCGTGGGGAGGGGGCCGTAGACCGGGTTTCCGGCATTGCTGCCGACGATCCCGCGGTAGGGAACGCCGACGCCGATGAGGCTATAGCGGCCGGCGATCGCGTTGGTGAGGTTCGTCGCGGCGAGCGTGATATCGACGCCATCGGCGAGCGTGCGCCCGATTGCGGCGTCGAGCAATGCAAACGGGCCCTGATTGTACGCGTTGTTGCTTCCTTGCGCGTAGCCGTCCAGATGGGCGTGCCAGCCGTCATGCGCCCAATCGATGCCGAGCGATCCGCTCTGTTGCGGTATGTTGAGAAACTGTTGGTTCGCAACGAGGCTACCGCCGGAGGTCGGGTTGCTGACCGTCGCCGGCAGTGGGCCGGGATAGGCAACGTTCAAGCCATATCGGGCGACGAGATCGAAAACGCCGAAGCGGTGATGCAGCCGAATCTCCGCGCCTTGATAGACGACGGTGCCCACGTTGATCGGATAGGAGGTCGGCGGTGGAACGCTTGCCGGACAGCTCGCACCGAGCGGGTAATAGGTTTCGATGGGATCGCGAAGATTGGTGCGGTAGAGCGCGACGTCGTACCGGTCGCCGGGTGCGCCGACATGCGAATACCCGAGCTCGTACTCGGTCGCATGCTCGGGGCGTTCGTTGGGATTGCCCTGCCCCGTCGCCACGCAATTGGCATCGATCGGGAGGTCGACGATCGGGAATTGATAGCGCTCGATCAGTAACGGGGCGCGAAACCCGGTGCCGATTGCGGCGCGAACGGCATCGTGCGGCCCGAGATCGAGCGCCGCTCCGATGCGGCCGTCGAGGCTCGAACCAAAACTCGAATAATGCGTCAGGAAGATGCCTCCTTGCAGGCGCAGTCGGCGCGTGAGGCGATCGCTCTCGCGAAGGAATCCGGAGAGAATCTGCTGTTGCAGCGTTCCGCCGACTCCGGTCGCGCGGAACGACTCGCTCGATGCGTATCCTCCAACCGCGAAATCGCTGCGATTGCGCGGCAGCTCCCAACTCAGGTCGAGCGTCGAACGACGATCCGCGTGCGTGAGATCGTAGGGTGAGATCCCTCCACCGACGAGCGCGAGATTGTTATCGGAGGCGCTCGCATCGGCGAGCAGCGAGCCCGCTCCGAGCTTGGTGCGCGCGCGGAGATCGTAGGCGCGAATATTCTGCGCGACGTTCGAGCTTCCGGGACCGATGAAGTAGGCACCCGGGCCCTGTTGGGAGGCGAAGACCGGCGAGTTGTCGGCCGCGCTCATGTCGCGCGTATCGGCCATCGAAAAGAGGCGAAATGCGAGATCGCTCTGCGTGTCGATGGTGTAGCGAAGGTTCACCAACGCCGAGCGCTCGAGAAGGTGCGAGCCGAGTTGTTGCGTCCGTGCTCCGAGGCATGGCCGCGCTTGCTTCGGATCGTAGCCGCCCGCGCAGAGCGTGACCGCTTCATTGGCGGGTCCGATTTCGCTCTGGAGATCGAGTGCCGCAGCGTAGCCGAGTTTTCCGCGCGTTCCCGTCGTGTTGTACCAGCCTTCGTTGCGGCCGAAGGAGCCGGTGGAGAGCGAGAAGGCGTCGTGCGCTACGGGCGTGGGATGCAGCGAGACGAGATTGACGGCACCGCCGATCGTGTTGCTCCCCTCGCGGCTAAAAGGCCCGAGCCCTTCGCTGATCTCTACCGCCGAGAACGCCGCGACGGGGAAGCGCGAGAGATCGAGATCCCCGGTATTCCCGTCGTTGAGCAACTGTCCGTCGAGGGTTACGAGCGTCTCCGAGGGATCGGGTCCGCGTAGTGCAACCGTCGCATAAGCGGTCGGCGAGCCGCCGTTCGGGCGGGCGATCGTGATCGAGGGTATCCCGGTGAGCGCACCGAGTACTTGCGCGTGACCGGCGCGCTCCATCGCGCGGCGCGAGAGCGAGATATGCGGCGTCGCGGTGCGCACCGGCCGCTCTCTGCCGTTGACGCGTACGGTCGCGATCACCTGGAGTTGTCGGGAATCGAGGGGCTGCAAGGCGACCGCGATACGCTCCGCCCCGCGAACGTCGATCGGGCCGACGCGCGTACCCGCATAACCGGAGCGCGCGACGTCGACGAGATAGCGTGCTTTCGCAACGCGGATCCGCGCATCGCCGTGGAGATCGGTGCTCGCGCGATAGCTCGTATGCTTCCCGATTTGGGAGAGCGCGATCCGCGCGTCGGGGAGCGGCGCCCCCGATGCGGCGCGGACGTGAATCGAGATGAGGCAGCAGAGGAACGCGTGCGGAGGCATCGTGGGTGGCATCGCCGACTAGAGATTGACGAGCGGCCGGAAGCGCACGCGTTTCGGACGCGCCGCTTCTTCGCCAAGGCGACGGATTTTATCGGCTTCGTACTCGTGATAGTTCCCGGTGAAGAATGCGACGTTGCTCTCGCCTTCAAAGGCGAGAATATGGGTCGCGATGCGGTCGAGGAACCAACGGTCGTGGCTGACCACGAGCGCGGTGCCGCCGAATTCTAAGAGCGCCTCTTCGAGCGCGCGCAGGGTTTCGACATCGAGATCGTTCGAAGGCTCGTCGAGCAGCAAGACGTTCGCGCCGGAGAGCAGGGCCTTTGCGAGGTGCAAACGGCCGCGCTCGCCACCGGAGAGAACGCCGACTTTTTTCTGTTGGTCGCCGCCCTTGAAGTTGAAGCGTCCCAAATACGCTCGCACGTGCATCTCGAAGCGCCCGACGTTGAGAATATCGGCGCCGCCGCCGATCGCTTCGAAGACCGTCGCGTCGTCGGGCAGGGAGGCGCGCGATTGGTCGACGACGGCGAGTTTCACGCTCTCGCCGATATCGACCGTGCCGCCGTCGGGCTTCTCGGAGCCGGCGATGATGCGGAAGAGCGTCGATTTACCCGCACCGTTGGCGCCGATGATGCCGACGATCGCTCCCGCCGGAATCGATGCGTTGAGTCCCTCGAAGAGCACGCGATCGTCGTAGCTTTTCGCGAGATCGAGAAGGTCGATCACCTTCGTCCCGAGTCGGTCGCCGGGCGGGATGAAGATTTCTTGCGTCTCGTTGCGCTTTTGATATTCGTAGCTCGCGAGCTCTTCATAGCGAACGAGGCGGCTCTTGCCCTTCGATTGGCGCCCTTTGCGAGCGGTTCGCGCCCACTCCAATTCGTGCGCGAGCGCGCGACGACGCGCGCTCTCCTGCGCCTCCTCGGCGGCGAGGCGCTGTTCTTTTTGCTCGAGCCAGGAGCTATAGTTGCCCTTCCACGGGATGCCGCGTCCGCGGTCGAGTTCGAGAATCCATTCGGCGGCGTTGTCGAGGAAGTAACGATCGTGCGTGATCGCGACGACCGTGCCCGGAAAGCGTTGCAGAAAACCTTCGAGCCATTCCACGCTCTCCGCGTCGAGATGGTTCGTCGGTTCGTCGAGCAACAGCATGTCGGGGCGTGAGAGCAAGAGCCGGCAGAGCGCGACGCGACGCTTCTCTCCGCCGGAGAGCGTACCGACGATCGCCTCCCACGGCGGAAGGCGCAGCGCGTCGGCGGCGATCTCTAATTGTGCATCGCTGTCGTCGCCCGCGGCGGCGATAATTGCTTCGAGTTCCGATTGTTCGCGAGCGAGCCGGTCGAAATCGGCATCGGGATCGCCGTAGGCGGCGTAGACGGCATCGAGCCGACGGCGAGCATCCATCACCTCGCCCATGCCTTCTTCGACGCAGGCGCGCACGCTGAGCGTCGGATCGAGTTTCGGCTCCTGTTCCAGATAACCGATGCGAAGATTCGGTGCGGGTTCGGCACTGCCGTCGAATTCGGTATCGACGCCGGCCATGATACGCAGCAGCGTGGACTTCCCCGAACCGTTCAGGCCGAGAATGCCGATCTTCGCGCCCGGGAAAAAACTCAACGAGATATCGTCGAGGATGCGTCGCTTGGGCGGCACGGTCTTTCCCAAGCGGTACATGCTAAATACATATTGACTCACGGAACACCGGAGGTTCGCGCGCGGGCGAGGATTTTACTCTCGCGCTCGCGCAGGAGTCGGAATGCGAGCGAGAATCGAGCCGTACGGCGAGGAAGCGCTGCTCTTGGAACTCGAGGAGGGCAGCGAATTCGAGCGACAGGCGCGCCTCGAGAGGCTCGCCTCCTCGATGCGCGGCGAACCCGAGGTGCGAGAGGCGGTGGTCGGGCTCGGCAACCTCTCGCTCCTGCTCCGGCGGGGAAGCCGGAACTCGATCGCCGAGCGCTTGCTCGCGCGGCTCGATGAAGGGCGGGGCGATCCGGTTCTCGGACGGACGCACGAGATTCCGGTGCGCTACGATGGCGAGGATCTCGCCGCACTCGCCGCGCTGCATTCGCTCTCGGTGGAGGAGGCGATCGCCCTCCATCTCGCGCCGCTCTATACGGTTGCTTTTCTGGGCTTTTCACCGGGCTTCGCGTATCTGCTCGGCCTCGACGCGCGGCTGGCAACGCCGAGGCGCGAGCGTCCGCGCGCGCTCGTGCCTGCGGGTGCGGTCGCGGTCGGCGATCGCTTTACCGCGGTCTATCCCGTTGCGTCTCCGGGAGGATGGCAGTTGCTCGGACACACGAACGGCACGCTCTTCGATCCGGAGCGTCGCACTCCGGCGACGCTCGCCGCAGGCGATCGCGTGCGTTTCGTGCGCGAATGGTAACCGACGAACTCATCGTCGAGCGCGCCGGCGTGCAGAGCCTCGTCGTCGCCGCCCCGCGCTTGGGGCATCGTCACGAAGCGATCGCGTGGTGCGGTGCCTTCGACGGGCGCGCGTACGACGATGCAAATGCGTTGCTCGGAAACGACCCCGCCGCCGCGGCGATCGAGATCGCCTACGGCAACTTTGCCGCGCGTTTTACGAGCGCGCGCACCTTCGCGCTCGCAGGCGCCGATGCCGACGCGCGGCTGGACGGCGTACCCGTCCCGCCCTATCGCTCGATCGCCGCGGCGCGAGGCTCGACGTTACGATTGGGATCGCCGCGCGCGGGTGCGCGAACGATCCTCGCCATCGCCGGCGGGATCGCCGTCCCCGCAATTCTCGGATCGCGCAGCACCGATCTGCGCTCGCGTTTCGGCGGCTTTCACGGACGCGCGCTTCGAGATGGCGACCGCCTCGCGCTCGACGCTGCCGTCCCGTTGCAGCCGCGCGCGCGCGAACGGATCGAGAGCGACGCGCGGCCGCGCGTCGTTCGCGAGCGCATCCATCTCCCCGACGGCGTTGCGTTCTCGCAGCTCTGTTCGCGACGATGGAAGGCGAGCCCGCAGAGCGATCGCATGGGTATTCGCTGCGAAGGCGAGCCGCTGCTCGGCGAGCGCCCGACCGTCGCAACCCTCGCGGTATTTCCCGGCGCGATACAACTACCGCCGAGCGGCCTTCCGATCGTTCTCGGCGTCGACGCGCAGACGACCGGCGGATATCCGGTGCTCGCCTCGGTCATCGCCGAGGATCTCTGGAAACTCGGACAGGTTCGACTCGGTGAAGAGATAACGTTCGTTCCCGTGCGTACGATCGATCTCAACGCGGATCTCGGCGAAGGTTGTGCCGACGATGCGGCGTTGCTGGAGATCGTGACCTCGGCGAATATTGCGTGCGGCGGGCATGCGGGCGACGAACGCTCCATGCGCGAGACGATTCGTGCCGCGCGCCGCAACGGCGTCGCCATCGGCGCGCATCCGTCGTATCCCGATCGCGAAGGATTCGGACGACGAGCGATGGATCTCGTCGGCGAGGATCTCGTCGCGCTCGTCATCGACCAGGTCTCCGCGCTCGCGCGGATCGCGTGCGAAGAGGGCGCGCGACTCACGCACGTCAAACCGCACGGCGCTCTCTACAACCGTAGCGCCGTCGACGAGAGCACCGCCGATGCCATCGCGCGCGCGGTCGCCGAACTCGACCGAAATCTCGCGCTCGTCGGACTCGCGGGTTCGTTCTCGACGGCGATGGCGCGACGATACGGCTTGCGGAGCGTCGAGGAACTCTTTGCCGATCGTCGCTACGGTGAGGACGGTTTCTTGATTCCGCGAGGAGAACCGGGTGCCTCGATCGAGAGCGTGGAGGAGGCCGCCGATCAAGCCCTCGCGCTCGCCCGCTCCGGGCGTGGAGAGAGTATCTGTCTGCACGGCGACGGCGCGCACGCGCTCTCGTTCGCGCGGGCGGTTCGCGCGCGATTGTTGGAGGCGGGATTCATCCTTCGCAGCGCCGCAACGCTCGACCCATGACTCGTGACGCCGACACCCTCCACTTTCGCGCGTGCAACCTGTGCGAGGCGATCTGCGGATTGCAGATTCGCGTGGAAGGCGGGCGCGTCGTCGATCTACGCGGCGATCCGGAGGACCCGCTCTCGCGCGGTGCGATCTGTCCGAAAGGCAGCGCGTTGATCGATCTGCACGAGGATCCCGACCGATTGAAGAGCGCGATGCGCCGCGTCGGCTCGCAATGGGAGGCGATTCCCTGGGATGAAGCCTTCGAAATCGCTGCCGAGCGACTCGGCGCGATCGCCAACGCCTTCGGCCCCGACGCGATTGCGAGTTACCACGGAAACCCGACCGTCCATAACAGCGGAACCTCGCTCGGCGGTGGAACCTTGCTCCGCGCGCTGAAGGCGCGGAATCGCTATAGCGCCACGAGCGTCGACCAATTGCCGCATCACGTCGTCGCCGCGGCGCTCTTCGGCCACCCGATGTTGCTCCCGATTCCCGATATCGATCGCACGATGTTCTTTCTCGCCTTCGGCGCGAATCCGCTCGCGTCGCAAGGCAGCATTATGACCGCTCCCGGAATGCGCGAACGTCTGCGGGCGTTGCGCGCGCGAGGCGGGCGTTTTCTGCTCTTCGACCCGCGACGTACGGAGAGTGCCGCTCTCGCCGACGAACACCATCGCATCCGCCCGGGCAGCGACGCGCTCGTGATGCTCGCGATGCTGCAGGTTATCTTCGCGCGCGGCCTCGCAAACGGCGGGCGGCTCGAAGCGTCGCTCGATGGGATCGAGAGCGTGCGTGCGGCGGTGGCCGCGTATCCGCCCGAACGCGTCGCCGAACGCGTCGGCATCACCGCCGGTGAGATCGAGCGCATCGCCATCGCGTTCGCAACGACGAAGCCCGCGGTCGCATACGGACGGATGGGGGCGAGCACGCAAGAATTCGGCGGCCTCTGCCAATGGTTGCTCGCGGCGCTCAATATCCTCACCGGAAATCTCGATGAAATCGGCGGCGCGATGTTCCCGCTCCCGGCGTTCGATCTCTTACTCGGCGCCAAGCGCGGCGTGGCGTACGCGCCGCAGCGTCGGACGCGGGTGCGCGGCTTGGCGGAGTTTAACGGCGAGTTTCCCGTCGCGGCGCTCGCCGAAGAGATCGCGACACCGGGTGACGGAAAGATTCGGGCGCTGATAACGATCGCGGGGAACCCCGTTCTTTCCACCCCGAACGGAGGCGCGCTCGACCGGGCGCTCGAGGGCTTGGATTTCATGCTCGCGATCGATCCCTATATCAACGAAACGACGCGGCACGCCGATATCGTGCTGCCGCCCGCAATCGGCTTAGAGACCGAGCACTACGATGTCGTCTTTCACCATTTTACCGTGCGCAATACCGCACGTTGGAACGATCCCGTCTTTCCCATCGACGCCGAGCAACGGTACGATTGGCAGATCTTCGAGGAGCTCTCTCGTCGCCTCGGCGCCGCGCCGTCGGCTTCGCCGCGCGAACGAATCGATCGAGCGCTGCAGGCGGGGCCGTGGAAAACCTCGATCGCCGCGCTGCGCGAGTCGCCGCACGGTCGCGATTTCGGCGCGTTGACGCCCTCGTTCCCACAGCGATTGCTCACCGCCGACGGACGCATCGATATCGCACCCGTGGCGATGCTCGCCGACCTCGCTCGGCTCGAAACGGCGTTCGCCGCACCGATTCCCGACCTCGTGCTGATCGGTCGGCGCGAGCTGCGAAATAATAACTCGTGGATGCATAACGCACCACGCTTAATGCGCGGTCCCGAACGGTGTACGCTCCTACTGCATCCGCGCGATGCCGAGCGCTTCTGCCTCGCGGACGGCGCCGCGGTCGAGGTGTGCAGCGCGGTCGGAAGGATCGAGAGCGTGGCGCGCATCGACGACGCGATGATGCCCGGTGTCGCCAGCTTACCGCACGGCTTCGGACATCACCGCGCGGGAGTTCGCCTTCGTGTTGCGAGGGTTCATCCCGGCGCGAGCATCAACGACCTCACCGATCCGTCGCGTCTCGACGCCCTCACCGGAAACGCCGCGCTCAACGGCACGCCGATCGAGGTGCGCTCGCTCGAAGTTCGCTAAGGAGCTTCGCCCAAGCGCGGCGCTCGCGGGCGGGGCGAACGAGCGGGGCGAGCCGCGCGATGTCGTCGCGCAGCGCGCGGCGGAAGCGGCGATCTTCGATAAAGCGCTGCAGCAGCCGTCGCAGTGAGGCGGTCGATCCGACATCGTAATAGCCCGGATAGTTCGCGCCGAGGAGGCCGATATTTCCATCGATGCGCGACGCGAGCACCGGAACGCGCAGGGCGATCGCCTCGCCGAGGACGTTCGCGCCGCCCTCCATGCGCGACGAAAGAACGAGCGCGTCGCTGCGGGCGAGGCACGTCAGCGCCGCGCGCGCACCGATCTCGCCGCGATAGCGAAAGCGTGGATTCCGGGCGACTTCGTCGGCGATGCGGCGAAGGTAACGCGCGTCGATCGCCCCGCCGGCGAGCGTGACGCGAACCCGAAGGGCGCGCGGCAGCGCGCGCGCGGCGTAGGCCGCGCGGAGCGGATCTTTTTCGTTTCGTAGGTGACCGAGCACCGCGATCTCACACGACTCGGAGGTTCCTCGCGCGCGCGGAATATCGGCGGGGAGCGCGACCGACTGAACGATGGAGCGCGCCTTCGCGCGCAGCGCGGGAGCGAGCCGTTCGAGCGCGAGCGGCTGTAAGGCGACGATCGCGTCGGCAGCCTCGAGGGCTCGGAGCGCGATGCGGCTACGCGGAAGATCGCGATAGATATCGGTTCCGGTAAGTACGACGATGAGGCGTCCATCGTGTGAGTTTCGGCGAAACCGAAGCGCTGCGGCGCCGCTCTTCTTGGCGTGTAAGGCGACGACGAGGTCGGCCTCCACCGAAGGCGCATCGGCGGCGAGGATGCGAACGCGATATCCCAATGCACGGAAGAGCCGCGCGTATCGGCGCGCGGTGACGGCATTCCCGGAACGCGAGGTTCCTCGCGCCGGGGAGAGAATGGCGACTCGGGTGCCGCGAATTCGTGCCGACGAACTCATCGATGCCCGCGAACGCACCTTGGCGCTCGTCGCCGATTTGCGCGATGAGGAGTTGCTGGTTCCCTTGCTTCCCACCATTAACCCGTTGTTGTGGGAGCTCGGTCACGTTGCCTTCTTCGCCGAGCACTGGACGCTGGGCGCGATGCTCGGGCGCTCGTCGCTCCTACCGGGGAGCGAACGACTCTACGATTCGGCGAAGATCGCACACGACGCGCGCTGGACGCTGCCGCTTCCCTCGCGCGCGGAGACGCTCGCGTATCTCGATCGGCAGCTCGAGGCGACCCTCGACGCACCGTACGTCGACGAACGGAGCTCGTACTTCCAATCGCTCGTGCTCTTTCACGAGGACATGCATGGCGAAGCGACGATCTACACGCGCCAAACGCTCTCGTACGCCGCACCGCGACTCTCCACGTTCGCGACGCCGTCGGCCGGCGTGGAGATCGAGGGCGATGCCTCGATCCCCGCAGGGCGTTATCGTATCGGCGCGCGCCGTGATGACGATTTCGTCTTCGATAACGAAAAGTGGGAGCACGAGGTCGATCTCGACGGCTTTCGAATCGCGCGTCGCTGCGTGACCTGCGCCGAATTTCGCGCGTTCGTAGAAGATGGAGGGTATCGCCGGGAGTCGCTGTGGAGCGAGGACGGGTGGCGCTGGCGCGGTGAGGCGCGTGCCGAGCATCCATCGCTCTGGCAACGCACGAAGGACGGCTGGGAGCGGCGCCATTTTCGCAATCTCATTCCGCTACGGGATCGCGACCCCGTCGTCCACGTCAATGCCTACGAAGCCGAGGCCTTCGCACGCTGGGCCGAGCGACGGTTGCCCAGTGAAGCAGAGTGGGAGGTCGCGGCGACGGGGCCTCAACGTCGGCGCTATCCGTGGGGCGAGAGTTCGGCGGATCGCGATCGCGCGAATCTCGACGGCTGGTACGGCGACGTCGCGAGCGTCGATGCGTTCGCCGATGCCGCCTCGCCGTGGGGCTGCGTGCAGATGATCGGCAACGTCTGGGAGTGGACGGCATCGCCGTTTCTTCCCTATCCCGGTTTTTCGCCCGATCCCTACGCGGAATACTCGCAACCTTGGTTCGGCGTTCAGCGTTCTCTGCGAGGAGGGGCGTGGAGCACGCGGGCGCGGATGCTCTCCACGCGCTGGCGCAACTTTTATCTCCCGCATCGGCGGGATATCATTACCGGATTCCGTACCTGCGCGCTCTAAAGCGAACGCGCTCTTCCTAGAAGGAAAGGGAACCTATGTCTGTATCGGCACCGGCGGCGAACCGTCCCAATACGCGCGCATGGATTCTCGGCACGCTGCTTTTCGTAGCGATGGCGATCGTCGGGCTCTACATCGTGAAGTGGTCGCCCTACTGGGGGAAGGCGCATATCGCGGCGGCGACGCATTCGATCGGATCGTCGATCGTGAGCGGCACGAGCGCGACGCCCCCGGCGGCGGGCTGGTCCGCTGCGAGAGGATACGCGTTCGCCTACTTTAACGCGGTCTGGACGGCAGTCGTTCTCGCGCTCCTCCTCGGCGCGACGATCCAGGTCTTCGTTCCCCGCAAATGGTTGCTCCAACTCGTCGGTGCGGCGAACGCGCGCTCCGCCGCGATCGCCGGAGCGATCTCGCTCGCTGGAATGATGTGCACCTGCTGCACCGCTCCGATCGTCGTCGGCATGCGCAAACAGCGGACGAGCATGGAGGGGGCGCTCGCGTTTTTCCTCGGGAATCCATTGCTCAATCCGGCGGTTCTGATATTCATGGGCTTCGTTCTCGGATGGCAGTTCGCGGCGATTCGCTTGGCCTCGGCGGTTCTTTTAATCGCGGTGGTCGTCGCCGTCGCACACCGCATGGGAGCCGCGCTTCCGAGCGGTGAGGTCGAGGCGCCGAGTTTCGAACTCGCCCCCATCGAACGCCCCGACGCGAATTTCCGTACGCTCTCCATCGCGTGGCTGAAGGAGATGTGGAACGAGATCGTCGCGATTCTCCCCGGGTACATCGTCATCGTCTTTCTTCTCGGAGCGGCGCGCGCGTTTCTCTTCCCGCCGGGGCTGACGCTCCATACAAACGGCATCCTCCCAACTTCGCTCGTCGCGCTCTTCGGAACGTTTTTCGTCGTGCCGACCGCGGGCGAAGTGCCGATCGTGCAGACCTTGCTCGCGCACGGAATGAGCGTCGGCGCGGCGATCGCGCTGATCATCACGCTTCCGGCGATCAGTCTTCCGTCGCTCTATATCGTTCGCAAGGTCTTCCCGCCGAAGGTTCTGGCGGCGACTTTCGGCATTATTTTCGTCGGGGGAGTGGCGATCGGAAGCATCGCCTCGCTCTTCGTTCGCTAATAGAGAAGGCGGGACGGTGACGAAAACCGAGATCGTGCGGCTGACCCACATGTCGAGCTGCGCCGGTTGAGCCTCGAAGCTCGACGCACGTGCGCTCGCGCAGGTTCTGCGCGCCCTACCCCCGATTCTCGATCCGAAGGTGCTCGTCGGTACGGCGAGTGCCGACGATGCGGGCGTCTATTTGCTCGACGACGAGCATGCCATCGTCTCGACGCTCGATTTTTTTACGCCGATCGTCGACGATCCGTACGATTTCGGTCGTATTGCAGCGGCGAACGCGCTCTCGGATATCTACGCCATGGGTGCGACCCCGCTCTTCGCGCTGGCGATCGCCGCGTTCCCCGAAGAAATGGAGCCGGAGGTCGTCGGCGCCATCTTGCGCGGTGGCGTCGATAGCGCCGCCGCCGCAGGGATCGCCGTTATCGGCGGGCATACCATCAAAGACGACGAGCCAAAATACGGGCTCGCCGTGACTGGAATCGTGCACCCACAGCGGATCGTGCGAAACAATTCCGGGCGCGTCGGCGATGCGTTGGTCGTAACGAAGGCGATCGGAACGGGAATTCTCACCACCGCGCGCCGCTCCGACGCGATCGGTGCGGAGGCGCTCGCCCCGGCGGTCGCCTCGATGGCGACGCTCAATCGCGCGGCCGCCGAATGTGCGTTACGCTTCGATATCGCGGCGATGACCGACGTTACGGGCTTCGGGCTGCTCGGGCACCTTCACGAAATGCTCGGCGAGGGACTCGGCGCGCGAATCGACGCGCGCGCCGTTCCGGTGCTGCCCGGCGCGCTCGATCTCGCGCGCGAGAACCTCGTTCCCGGCGGAACGAGAACGAATCTCGACGCCGCGATCGACGATGGCGCGCGGTTTAACGAGAGCGTTCCCAAGGAGTTGCGTTTGGTGCTCGCCGACGCACAGACCTCGGGCGGGCTCTTGATCGCCGTTGCCGAACGCGACGTCGATGCGCTCTTGGCCGCGCTGCGCGAAAGCAACGTCGCGATGGCGGCGCGCATCGGTTCGCTGGTTGCGGGAGCGGGCATCGAGATCGCCTGATGTCCGAGGGGCTCTACCGAAAAGTGAAGCCGAAGCCTAAGTAGTGCGGTTTGCTCCCGGCGCTCGCGTTGAACGCCGTGCCGAGTTCGAAAGAGAAAATTAAACGCGGATTGATGACGCGTTGGATCGCCAGCGTCCCCGATGTCTGATCGCTTCCTCCGAACGCGGCGACCGATTGTGTCGCAATTTCTGCAGTAATACCATAGCGAGCGTTCAAATCGTGACTGATGGAGAACGCGGCGGTTGGTGTGACGACATGGGCCAACGCATTGTTGCTCTGCGTGTAGGAATAACTTCCGATCGAGGCGCCGAGTAACCACGAACGCTTCGGCGACCAATTGCCATAGAGGTTATAGAGCGAATCGGGAACGATCGCGGTATTCGCTAATGCCGAGAGCGGCGGATGCTCCTCGCCGGAGAGCGAGAAATAGGCGCCATGAAATTCCCCGAGCCCGACCTTCCCTCCGACGCCCGCGCCGGTCATGAAATAGACGCCGGTTCCGCGATTGCCGGATTTGGCGATCTCCGAGGGGTAATCGATGTAGGCCTCGATACGCGGAGCGAGGCCGTAGCGAATGCGCGCCTCGGGAAAGGCCGCAAGGGCGGTCCCTCCAAGGCGCGACGCGTTCTGGTAATAGGTTGTTTCGAGAATAAAGCGGTGTAGGGTCGCGATGCAGGCATTCACTTTTCCGTGCGTGCGACTCGCTACGGCGCGAAGCGTTCGGCCAGCACATGCCGTCCTCGGATTACTCGTTGCGGCGTCGGCGTGCCGGGTTCCCGGAGCCACGAACGCGAGCAGGAGCGCGATGGAAACAACGAAGCGACGTATCGCCATGAACGACCTCTCAAGTGCGGTAAAACCCGCGCAGTATAGCATGCTTGGGGCTGCACGGCTAGCCATTGACCCGGGGATGTAGGAGCAAAGCAGAGATGTCCCCGGTTTAGCAAAGCAGAGATGTCCCCTCGCTTCGGTCAAAGGCTCTCCCATGGAGCTGATCACATTGAATCAAAGGGAACTCCTTCGACTTCAGACGACGCA
>JAJYRH010000043.1 GCA_021794205.1 bacterium | reverse complement strand
GCGACGATAAAGCAATCGATATCGCTCGCCTCGAGCCCGGCATGCGCGAGCGCTTTGCGCCCGGCAGCGACGGCGAGATCGCTCGTCGCTTCACCGGGGGCGACCCAATGGCGCCGCTTCATTCCGGTGCGCGAGACGATCCATTCGTCGGAGGTATCGAGCCAACGAGCGAAATCTTCGTTCGTTACGACGCGCTCGGGCGCGTAATGCCCGACGCCCGCGATCCGAACTCCGGTCAACGACACTTAGTCGTGCGTGTGGCCGGCGTGTTCGTCGCGGACTTCAACCACCGTGCGTCCATCGTAGGTACCGCAATGTTCGCAGATGAAATGCGGACGCTTCGGCTGGCGGCACTGCGAGCAGGCCGTCGTCGTCACGGGATTGAGTTTCCAGTTCGCGGCGCGACGGCTACGCGTCTTGCTGCGAGGGGTTTTCCATTTTAAGTTCGCCACGTTTATCTCCAGTTTCGCACGAGCATGCGCCCGAGTTCTTGTTCGTTCCGCAGAGCCCGCAAAGCCCGCGGCACTCTTCGGAGCAGCGCATCCGCATCGGAAGCGCACCGAGCAGCACCTGCTGCGCTAGATCGGCGATATCCAATCGCCCGCCGAGAAGGACGTTTCCTTCGCCGAAGGGGTCGTCCTCGCGGCCGACGTGCGGGTTGATGCGCTCGTCGATCGCGACCACCATCGGTCGCTCCACTTCTTCCAGGCACCCCACGCACGCAGCGCCCACCGTGCCCGCCGCTTCGCCGACGAGGTGGAGGAGGCCATCGGTGGCCTGCACCTCGAGGTGAACGCTAACGGGCCCAACGAACGAGATATCCTCGAAGGGTTCTAGGGCGACCTCGTCATCGATGAGGATCCGCTGGCGGCTTCCCGCGAGGAGGCCGGAGAGATCGACGGTGTGCGAGCGAGCCAAAGAAACCTGCGCCTTGCGTTGGGAAGGCCCCGCCGAGGCGGGGCCCTTTGGTACAACCAAGCCATTGTAGAGGCGGGCCGGACTCTTGTCAAACCACTCCCTCGTCGCAGAGGGGAGATGCTATGACCGCACTCTCCGCCTCAGCCGCCTCGCTCGCCGCACACGGCGTCGCATATGCCGCCCCCATCGCCCGTGCCGCAGCACGAAACGGCCTCGACCCGACGCTGCTCGCCGCGGTCGCCGCCCAAGAGACCGGTGGCCCGGGGCTCAACGCCGGGCGAAATATTCTCGGTGATGGCGGGCACGGGCACGGCCTCTTCCAGATCGACGACCGCTATCACGCCTTCGCTCGCAGCCCAGCGGCGATGGATCCCGGGCAGAACGCCGAGCGAGCCGCCGAGATGCTCCATCGACTCCTGGGGCGCTACGGCGGCGACGAACGCGCCGCCCTCTCCGCCTATAACGCCGGCTCGCCGAACGCCCGTGGAACGACGACTCGCTGGGCCGATGGGAGCGTACTCGGCTACGCCGACTCGGTGCTTCGCCACCAAGCGCAGATCGAGGACGCGCGCGCCGAGCTCCCCAACGCCGCCGCCAACACCGCTGGGTACGCACCGCAGGCCGCCCCCACCCCCGCGATCCCTCTCGCCCCGCCGCCTGCGGCACGGCACGGCGAGCAGCCCTGGCTCGACGAGCTCGCCGCCGAATCGAATGCCGCCACCCCCGCTTCCTAAAAGGAGAACACTCGTGGCCTTTCTTCCAGCACTCGCCGAAGCCGCCGCCCCGGCTCTACTCTCGATGGGCGCCTCCGCAATCGCCGGCGGCGCCCAGAACGGCGCGATGAACGCTATGAATTCTTGGGACGAGAACTTCCAGCTCGGCCTCTACGCGTCGCAGATGCAGCACCAAGAGCAGCTCTCGATGCAGTCGGCGATGTTCGACGAAGCGACCGCCGAGCGCTCCGAAAACATGCGCGAGATCAACACGCTGCGGAACGTCGAGATGGAACAGATCAAGGCCGATAACGGCATCACCAAAAAATTCATCCAGTCGATCTCGGCGTGAAGGCGACGCCGACCCAGGCGCGCGGAGTCGGCTCGCCGGCTCCCGCGGCCGCCCCCACCCTGGAGGGCGATGCGATCGCCGCCGAGCACCAGGCGGTGCTCGACCAGGCATCGCTGCTGGCGATGCACGAGCAGTTCGATGCCGTCGCCGCCGTTCGCTCCGAGCAGATGCGGGAGAGTGACGCGCTCCAGAGCCTACTCATGGCCGAGCTGAAAAGCGCCGACGAGACGCTCAAGAAGTGGATCGCGATGATCTAGCGGAAAATCGGGAGGGAGGGAGTTGCATCGTGTGCTATACTCCCCAACCGTCGGGCCATTAGCTCAGTTGGTTAGAGCGCATGCTTGATAAGCATGAGGTCCCTGGTTCGAGACCAGGATGGCCCACCATCGAATCTTCTTGCGAGCGAGCGAACCTTCGCTCGCTTTTTTTTTACGTTTGAATCAAAGCGGGCCGGGTATGCTCCCCACTGCGCGGCGACCGATCGCACCGCCAGGAGGAACGCATGAAACTTGGAGCACTCGCACTTTCGCTCACCTTTGCCCTCGTCGCCTGTGGAGGCGGGAGCGGCGGGGGCGGCACCGGAGCGATGCCGACCTCGGGCACGTCGCAGCTCTCGGTCGCACTACTCGATGCGCCGATTCAAATGAACGGTATTACCGTCACCGCAGTCAATCTCGGAATCGACAAAGTCGAGGCTGTCGGCAACGGCAACGCCGCTACCGTGCTGCAGGCGTACTCGTCGCCGAACGTCGTCAATATTCTGAATTACACATCGGCTGCAAACGCGCTGAATTTTTCCGGCACGATCCCGGCTGGGAATTACCAACAGATCCGTTTGCTGCTCGATACCGCGACCACTACCATTTCGTACACGCAGAACGGCACCGCCTACACCGACGTCCCCTTGACCGTTCCTAGCGCGACGCAAGGAGGCTTCGGGAACGCAACCTCCACCGACCCCGGTGACGGCGCCGGGACGGCGGGCGTGAAAGTCAACGTTGCGCTCAACGCTCAGGCCGGCAATACGTACGGCTTCGTACTCGATTTTAACGCCGGGCAATCGATCGTCGAAACCGGGAGCGGCAATTTCATGATGAAGCCTGTGATCGTCGCCACGGCGATCGCGCAATCCGGTTCGCTCTCGGGCACCGTGCTCAACCAGGCGGGCGCGCCCGTCGTCGGTGCAGAGGTCGAAGCCACCCAGAACGGTACGGTTATCAACGCGGGTGTGACCGACGCCAACGGGAACTTCACCATCGATGCGCTCCCGGCGGGCAGCTATACGCTGATCGTCGAGAATAGCTACACGACGCAAGCGGGAGCACAGGTAACCGCGACCGGCTACGACGCAACGGTCGGTCTCTCGCTCACCGTTTCGACGAGCGTTACGGTTACTGCAGGACAGAACGCGACGGTAACGACGATCGTCGATTAGCGGCCGCAACGACACTACAAAAAAAAGGCACCTCGCGAAGATATCGCGGGGTGTTTTTTTGGGGCACTGCGTGCGGCGCTTCGAGCGAAATGGTGGAGACGACAGGAATCGAACCTGCGACATCCTGCTTGCAAAGCAGGCGCTCTACCAACTGAGCTACGTCCCCATTGCGGCGCTCGTGGGTTGGCTCCGATAGGCGGAAAATCCTGTGCGGAGGCGAGAAGATTTCCCCCCGCCCCGAAGGACTCTGGAGCCCCGGCGTGAAGAGAAGGCGCCGCACCTTGGGGGCATAGCTCAGTTGGTAGAGCATCACGCTGGCAGCGTGAGGGTCAGGAGTTCGAGTCTCCTTGCCTCCACCAAGAAACGCCC
>JAJYRH010000031.1 GCA_021794205.1 bacterium | reverse complement strand
TCACCAAAGCCATCATGGACTATATCTCTGATCGTAACCGAAATCCGAAACGCTTTGTTTGGACCAAGACGGCTTCAACGATCATCCGGCGCGTCAACAAGAGTAAAACCATTTACGGAACGTGACAGTAGGTTGGGATTTTTAATCGCCGAGCAATTACCAGAGGGCGGACTAGTTCGCTTTTTCCGTTCGTCGGAACGAAATGGCATCCGATTCTTCTAAAGTCCTCCCATCTGTCTAGCAAGTGCAGGTAAGCTGAAAGATAAGCAACGTCTTCCAACCCTTCTACAAGCACAAGCCGCGACGTAAAAAACATTTCATTAAGTGCTGGCTGTAATACTTGATGAATTTTCGCGATCGTCCCCGAAACAGATCTTGGCGTTTCACCCGTTGCTTCAGCAATATCTGCGCAAATATTCGAATAGTTCGCGCCGAATACGTTGGAACGTCTATTTTCGGTGTTTTTGCGGACCATACGCACGTTTTCAAAACCGTCACCGGAAACAAATGCCGGACTATGAGTAGCAACGATTATCTGGGCATTACCATTACTCAATTTTTGCAACACAGTAGATAGATGGCGCGCCTGCGGTGGGTGCTGATACAGCTCCGGCTCTTCACAGCCTAAAATGAGTTGTGAATCTACAACGTCTTCGACTGACGCCAACTCATGAAGCAATGCAAGGAGATACGATCGTTGTAGCCCGTGTCCAAATCTCGCCAGCTCTCCTTCAAAGGCCCCTTCACCAGCAATGATTTTCGCAAAGGGTTCCTCTATTTTAACTGACTTATCGGGATCCCGCCACCACTCGAGCTTCACCATTGCCTCCGGATGAGCCCAATCCGAGAGGCGTCTTTTTAAGGACTGTGAAAGATCATTTAATATATACTGGTTTTCGTCAAGCAAACGCTGATATTGCGAGTGCGCATTTTCTTCTATACGACTAACACTGTCAGAAAAATTTGCTTTTGAGCGTACGGTACGCGCCAACAGCCTTCCCAGAGCCGTGTTTTTTGTTTCGATTTGCTCGCCACTCGCGTCTTTTACTGCTGGCACATAGACCCACTGCAAATATTTTTCGAGCTTGTTCGCCCCTTTTGTTACACCGTAAAATTGATCGTCGCTATCCAACAATTCACAAAGTTCGGGATGTTCGTTTTCGTATTGATGCAATGCATCAATCATTTTTGTTTTGGTGCCGGGGATGGGAAGATTAATATGTTCTCGAATATTATTGTATAGTTCCGTTAGCTCAGGTACGTTTGCGCTATTGCCAAGCGCCTTGAAGAACTCTTTAAACGCGGGCATCACTAATCGTTTTCCGACTTGCCTAACTGGCGCCTTCCCGATAGCCTGATCGTATACCGCAACGGCCGACACAATAAGTTTTCCCTGTCGGTAATAGTTGGAAAAATCAATTTGTGCTTCTTCGCTAAGACCCACAAAGGTGATGGTTATTTCTATGGGTTCATCGGTGTTTTTATTGTGAAAGTCTTCTTTGTCGAGATTTGCCGTGTCCGTAGAGACGCCTGATTTCTCATGGAAGAAAATATTCAATGCGTAAAGAACTGTCGATTTTCCGCTGCCATTAGGGCCGACTAGGCAAGTATAATCATTGAAGTTAATGGTTTCATCACGAAATGAACGTAAGTTTTTTATGCGGACTGATTCTATTTTCATTATTGCTCCACATGATAATTAGATAAGACTAGCATTCTCGAGTCCGTCGACTAGCTTCAACGTCTTGCCCTGTATGCACACCCATCGAACCGGTTGAATAATGCTTTACCCTTGCCTCAAATCAACGTGGCGAATGCTCACAGCAGCGTTCGTTGCACCAATAGCGATCAAGCTCGGCGCCAGCAGGCGACGGGCCCGTCTTTTCCTTCGCAGGATAAGCGTTTGGCTTAGGTTTCGGTGCCTAGCCCCCGCATGGAAGGAATACCGTCGGCAACTCGGATACGAAGTCGTCCGCGCTACGCATTGCACGAGTGCCTTGGGAAGGGCGAGGTCATCGAACACGTATCCCTCGAAGCCGATGACCTTAGCCGCCCGCTCGCGTGCGACCGATACGAGAGAATCGAGGGGTGCAAAGCGAGCTTCGCGCACCCGCTCTGCCTCCGTCCCGAACTGGGCGGCCAGCATGCCAATTTGCCAATCCGCAGTGTGGATAAATTTCATTTTTCACCACCGTGCTTTCGCAATACCAAGTAGCTTTTCAAAATTCGGAGCGCGGAGCCGACAAGGCCCGCGCAAAATCCCCTTTCGTTCAGTTTAGTTGGCTCCTTTAATACCTCTACGCATTAAGAAACTAGGGGCAATTCCTAGTCGGGCACGATAACCAATCAAGCGTTTTCTTGTTCTTTCGCCGATTAACCGGGAAGGAGCGCCCGCCCCTTCCCCCGCAACGCCGGGGACGATGGAACTGCTGCGCTTCGACGATCTCGAATGCCGCTACGGGGCGCGCGAGGTCTTCGCGGGGCTCGGCGGTGTGCTGCGCGACGGCGAGCGCATCGCACTCGTCGGCCCCAATGGCGCCGGGAAATCCTCGCTGCTCCGTCTCCTCGCCGGCGTCGATGCCCCAAACGGCGGCCGTATCGTGCGCGCTCGGGACGCGCGCATGGGCTACCTCGCGCAATCGGTCGCCGATGAAACCGAGGCGACGTTGCAAGAACTCGTCGATGCCGCGCTCGCCCGCGTCGCCGACGATGACTACGATCGCAAGCGTAAACTCCTGCGCACCATGCTCGCGGCGTTCGGATTCGCCCCCGAGGAATACGCGCGGCCGCTCCGCGAGTTCTCCGGCGGACAGCGCTCGAAGGGCGCGCTCGCGCACCTGCTCATCGACGAGCCCGATTACCTGATTCTCGACGAGCCGACCAATCATCTCGATATCGGCACCGTCCGCTGGCTCGAAAACACGATCGCCGCCGATAAACGCGCCTACCTCATCGTTTCGCACGACCGCTATTTTATCGACCGCGTCGCGACCCAGATTTGGGAGCTCGACCGCGGTGCGCTCTACGTCTATCCACCGGCCGCGCGCGCCTATACCGCCTTCCTCGAAGCGCGTGAGGTACGGCGCGAGAACGAGCGCCGCGCGTACGAAACCTATATCGCCGAGCGCGATAAGCGGCGCGCGACGATCGTCGGATTGCGCGCGACGCACACGTCATCGGATTACAAACAGGTGCGTAGCCGCGAACGTCAGCTCGCACGGACCGAAGCGGCACTCGTTGCGCCGGAGCCGCCCCCCGAAGTCGCGCGCATCAACGTTGCACTCGCCGCGCATCGCCGCGTCACCGGCGGCTTCGCCTTCGAACTCGCCGGGCTCGCAAAGGGATATGCAGCGCCGCTCTTTACCGGGCTCGCCATCGACGTGCAACAAGGCGAACGCATCGCGATCGTCGGCCCCAACGGCGCCGGAAAATCGACGCTGCTCTCGATTCTTGCCGGCGAACGCACCCCCGACGCGGGAACGGTACGCTACAATCCGGCCGCGCGCGTCGCCTATTTCGCGCAGAACGCACAAGAGCAGCTCGATCCCGACGCGAGCGCGATCGACGCAGTACTCTCGGCGGGGAACGTTCCACCGGAGCGGGCGCGCGGATTGCTCGGGCGCATCGGCATCTCCGGCGAGATGCAAGAACGCCCGGTACGCTCGTTCTCCGGAGGCGAACGCCGACGCATTATGCTCGCGCGCTTGATGGCGCAGAACGCCGACGTGTTACTGCTCGACGAACCGACGAACGATCTCGACATCGCCAGCCGCGAAGCGCTCGAATCGGTGCTCGACGAATACGCCGGAACGTTGGTCGTCGTATCGCACGATCGGTATCTCCTCGCACGCCTCGCCGAGCGCGTGCTCTGGATAGAGAACGGGCAGTGGGGCGTTCTCGAAGGATACGACGCCTACGAACGCTCCGTTCGCGAACGTGAAGATCGCGCCGCCGGCGCGCCTGTGGAGGCCGATCGGCCGAAGACCACGCGGCTCACGCCGCTTAAGGTGCGCTCGAAGCTGATGGTGCAGATTGCGACGGCCGAACGCGAGATCGCAGGCTTCGATGCCCGCAAGGCCGAGATCGACGCGCTCTTCGCGCAACCCGATCTCTACGAGGATCGCGCGCGCGTCAAAGCGCTCCAAGCGGAGATCGAGGGCCTCGCCGTCCGCAGCGAAAGCGCGCTCGCGCGTTGGGAAGAGCTGCACGCACAACTTGAGGCAACCGCAACTCCGGAGTAGCCGCTACGGTTGTCACGCCGAGTAGGCGCTGAACTTGTCACGCCGAGTAGGCACTGTCATCCCGAGTAGCCGCGAAGCGGCGTATCGAGGGGGCGTATCGAGGCGGGATGCGATCCCTCGATACGATGGCTTCGCCATCTACTCGGGATGACAGAGTTTTGCTCCGCCATCTACTCGGGATGACAAAGGGTTGCTTCGCCATCTACTCGGGATGACAAGGGGGGTTGCAGCGGGCGATCCCTCGATACGATGGCTTCGCCATCTACTCGGGATGACAGAGTTTTGCTTCGCCATCTACTCGGGATGACAGGGGGTTGCGGCGGGGGAGATCCCTCGATGCGCCGCCTTCGCCATCTACTCGGGATGACAAGGGGGTTGCGGCGCATTACTCGGGATGACAAGGGGGTTGCGGCGCATTACTCGGGATGACAGGGAGTTGCGGCGGGCCAACCGGGATGAGACTCAGTTGAGGTGCATCGCGTGGGCGATACCGAGGCTCGTAAGCGATATCCCCACCCAAAGAATCGCCCCGAGCAGCAGCGGGCGTATGCCCGCCGAGCGAATGCGTGCATAATCGGCGCTCAAGCCGACCGCTGCGAGAGCGACCGTAATCGCGAAGAGCGCGAGCTGATCGAGCGGTGCGTGCCACGCCGCGGGAATATACCCGAAGCTATTGATTCCCGCCGCAACGACGAACCAGAGCACGAACCAGGGAATAATCGACCGCCAGGGCACAGCCTCTCCGCCGCGCATCGCAAACGCGCGTTTGCCGGCGTAAAACGCAACCAAGGGAATGATAAGCGTCGTTCGCGTGAGTTTGACGATCACCGCATGCTGCCCGGCGGCATGGCCGTACACAAACGCCGCAGCGACGACCGAGGACGTGTCGTTGATCGCCGTTCCCGCCCAGAGCCCGAAGGCGTGCTGCGAGAGATGCATTAGGTGGCCGATCGTCGGGAACGTCAGCACCGCGGCGACGTTGAAGAAAAAAATCGTCGATAGCGCGTACGCCACGTCGGCGCGATCCGATTCGACGGCGCTCGCTAAGGCCGCAATCGCCGAGCCGCCGCAGATCGCGGTGCCGACGCCGAGAAGGCGGCGTAGATCGCGATCGATCCCGAGTACTTTGCCGAAAATATAGGCGAGGGCGAGCACGACGACGAGCGTTCCCAACATCACCGGGAGCGATTTCAATCCTCCGGCAACGATATCGGTAAAGCGCAGTTGCGTTCCGAGCAGCACGATCGACCACGCAAGCACCTGCTTGGTGCTAAAGAGAATTCCTGGGTGCAGCCGCGCGCCCGGCGTGCGCACCGCCGCAATCAGCAGGCCCAAGGCGATTGCGACTACCGGAGAACCGACGACGGGCAAGAGATGCCCGACGAGGGTTGCGACGGCCGCAATCGCGATCGCCAGAAGGAGCCCGGGAAGTATTTTCACGTCGCGCTAGAAAAAGCTCGCCGGTTCGGGCGGGAACGAAATCGAGGCTTTTTTATCGAATGCTGGGCGTTTGTGGCTCTCTACGAAAGCCGCAACGTCGTACGCCTGTTGGTCGCTCAACGTGCCCGCTTTCCCTAACGGCATGTTGTACCGAACGAAACCCGCCATCATCGCTACCTTCGCCATGCCTGCGCCTTTGTTAAACGACGTCGCGCCCCAGAGCGCGGGGAATTGCCCGGGAATTCCGGCGCCGTTCGCCTGGTGACACATCGAGCATTGCGCGGCATAGATCGTCGCCCCGCGCGATACGCTCGGCGGTGTCGGCGGCTTGAAGCGAGCGATCCGCACCTTGGGATCGATCGGCGAGAATGTTTTTTGGCCGCGCGATATCCAGTTGATATATGCGACCACCGCAATCATCGTGCGGCTGTCGTACGCCGGCGGCCGCCCGTTCATACTATAGAGAAAACACTCGGCGATGCGATCTTGCAAGGCGATCGCACGGTGCGAACGTTTATTCCACTGCGGAAAATGGCCGGCGATGCGTAAATAGCCACCGCGCGGCACCGTACCGCCGGCGACATGACACGACGAACACTCCATCTGCGAGACGACGTAGGGCTTCGCGAATTTGTGCGTCTGCGTGATGATGTCGTAACCCTCGCGAACGAGCGCGCCCATCTTTCCCGGCGGAAGGTTCGCCGGATCGTAAAGCGCGGCTCCGGCGAGTGGCCGCCCGGCCGCACCGCCGCTCGGATGCGTACCGCCGGCGCAGCCGACGAAGGCGAATGCGACGAGCGCACTCGCGAGCGTAGAGAGAACTCGCACGGGGCGCGCCCTAAAACGCCAACGCCGTGTAGGCGTATCCGAAGCGCTTCTGCAGAACCGCGACCGTCGCCACCATCGATGGCACGACGATCGTGCCGGGGATGAGGTGGGTGAGAATGTCGGCGGCGACTTGCGAGCCCGTCATGCCGGCCGGAGCGAAGCCGCGCTTCACGATCGCGCGCGACTGCTCTTCGACGGCGGTGTGGCAGGTCAACATCACCAAGCCGCGCCGTTGCAACGTTTGAATCGAACGATCCTGATACGACGATTTTTCGTCGTCGGGGTTCGCCGAGAGATTGAACGGGACGTGCGAGGGATAATGATAATTCTTCGTCGCGAAGGCGCCGTCGGGGCCTTTGATATTGAAAAATTCTCCGATGCGATACTTCGCCCACACGTAATCGCTGAAATTATAGCTCGACGCCGGGCCGTGCGCGGCGAACGCCATCGCTACCTTATCGGCCGGGTATCCATAGCCGAAATGCAGACCGTTCATTGCGTTTTTGATGTTGTTCCAAACGACGGGATTGGGATTGAGAATCTCCCACATCTGGCGAATTTCCGCCGGGCGGCCGAGCACTTTATTAAAGTGCGCCTCGTCGAAATTCGCTTTTCGTTCGACTAATGCGGTGCCGCCGGGAACTGCGGTTGCGGCTTCGGCGATCGTCGGCGCGAGGGCGACGAGCGATGCCGAGGTGGCGAGAAAGGCCGTGCGTTTCATGAATGGGTCCCTCCAGTTGTGAAGCCATAGGAAGCATAGATGGCGCGCGCTCGCGCGCCGGTCAGAAACGTAACGAACGCTTTAGCCGCCGCCGGGTGCGGCGCCTTCGTTACGACGGCCGCTTGATAGATCGCCGTTGCGTTCTCCGAGGCGGGGATTTTCACGACGGCGAGACGCCCCGTTAATTTCGCCTGATAGAGCGCTTCGGAGATCCACACGACGCCGGCATCCGCGCGCCCGGAAAGAATCCAACGCGGGCTCTGGCGGTGATGGATTTTCGTCAGCAGCGTCGTACCGGCTTTGCGTTTACTCACCATAATGGTCGAAACCAACGCCTCGCCGCCCGCCTTCCGATAGGCCGCCTGAATTTGCCCCGAAACGCCTTCCCACGCGGGGTTGGGCATCGCAACGCGCACGTCGGCGCGGCCGAGGTCGCGCAAGCCGTAAACGTGTTTCGGGTTCCCCTTTCGTACCAAAATTGCCAGCGTATTGGTCGCGTAGGTGTGCGCCGGGCCGACGATACCGCGCTCGCGCTCGATCGTCATGCGTTTTTTCCCGGAAAGAAAGACGTCGGGCTTCGGATCGATGACGAGATTGCCTATTTGCAGCGCGCCCGCCTCGATCTGCTTGGCGAGTATCCCCGGAGGAAGCGTTTCGTAGAACACGCGCTTCACATCGGGGTGCGCGCGTTGAAACGCTGCGACGAGCGCGTGCATCGCCATGTATTGGTTGCCGGCCGCAAAGACGACCAATTGAGCGTTCGCCGGGTTTCCGTGAAGATCGGGAACGACGTCGACGTTCGCGACGGTAAAATTGTATGGCGTTACGCCCAACAGGGCGGCCGCGAGAACCGCGGCGATCGTAGCGCGAAGACGAAAAGGACGACTCATGAAGCGAGCATAGGAGCCGCCCATTCATAAGTCAAATTACATATTTGACGCATGGCCATTACTTATACTTATGACAATATCGCTCTCGCAACTTGAAACGCTCCGCGAGGTCGCGGAGCGCGGTTCCTTTTCGAAGGCCGCCCGCGCCCTGGGGATCTCCCAGCCGGCGGTGAGCCAGCAGCTCGCTACGCTCGCCTCCGCGCTCGGTCTCGCGCTCTTCGAGCGCGAAGCCGGACGCCCGGTGCTCACCGAAGCGGGCAGGATGGTCGCCGAACGCGCGCGCGCCCTCGTCGGCGAGACGGAGGCCCTGCTGCGCGAGGCCGAGGGCTACGCCGAAGCGCGGAGCGGTCGGCTCGATTTCGCCGCGACGCGGACGATCGGCACCCACCTGGTGCCCACGCTCCTCGCCGGCTTTCTGCGCGATCGCCCCGAGGTGCAGCCGCGCGTCCGGATCGCCAACACCCACGAAGTTGCGCGCCTCGTTCTCTCCGGCGAAGTCCTCTTCGGGCTAGTCGAGGGAACGATCGAAGACCCGCGGCTCGAAACGCGCCCCTTCGCGCACGACCGCATGCGCCTCATCGTTCCTCCGGGGCATCTCTTTGCCGAACGCTCGGCGATCCACGCCGCCGAGCTCACACGCGAACGTTTTGTGAGCCGGGAACCCGGCTCGGGGACCCGCGACCACGGATACGACGCGCTCCGCGCCGCCGGCGTGGAGCCGCCGATCGCGCTCGAACTCCCCAGCGGTGAAGGCATCGTCCGCGCGGTCGAAGCGGGGCTCGGCGTCGCCGTCCTCTCCGAACTCGTCGTCGAACGAGCGATCTCTTTACGTCGCGTCGCGGCCGTCACTATCGACGATCTCGTCCTCGAGCGCGAATTCTTCGTCCTTTCGCGTCGCGACCGTCCGCTCGCCCCACTGGCAAAAGCATTTATTACCTCGCTACTCGGCGACCGCGAAGGCGAGCGCGGCGACGAGCGCAGCAAAGGGTCGCGCAGCACGGTGATGAAACAACGACGTCGAAGGAGTGGGCGTTGAAGAAGGATGATGATTTAGCCGCGCTTGCCAAAGCGATCGACGCCGTCGCACCCCGTCGTATGACGAGCGCGAACGATAGCGACCTGCACCTCGCCCCGCCGCACCTTCCGTACGTTGCCGAGAACGATCCCTCGATCGTCGTCGAAGTCGTCGAGCTCCGTCGGCTCGATACAACGATGCGCGTTTATACCGCGGGGCCCCGCGCGATTCGCGCGAACACACCGGGTATCGTTATCGTGCCGCACCTTTGGGGCGTCGACGCAACGATCCGCGACATCGTCCGCCGGTTTGCAAAAGCCGGCTTTTCCGCCGCTTCGCCCGATCTCTACGCGCGCTTCGACGCACCTTCCGGCGACGATAGCTGCGATCGCGCGGTATTCGATCCCTTCGCAAAGCGTATCGAACGGCGACAGGCCGACGGCGATATTCGCGCGGCGGCGCTCTGGTTGCAAGCGCGATCCCCGCAAGGGCTCATCGGGATCACCGGGCTCTCCACCGGCGGGCGCTACGCGCTGATGCAGGCCGCCGATAACAACGACATTTTTACGTGCGTCGCGCCGTTTTACGGATCGGTCGAGCAGATCACTCCCGACCAAATTCACATCCCGGTCTGCGGCAGCTACGGCGAACACGATTCCATCATCCCGACCGATAACGTGCGTTTCTTTCGCACGCTCCTCACCGTAGCCAACGATATTCGCGTCTATCAAACCGCCGGGCACGATTTTTTCGACGACCGCAGATCGGCGTTCGCGCCCGCCGCCGCGAGCGATGCGTGGAAGCGCACGCTCGAGTTTTTCAAGAACCATCTGGTTCCGAAACGCTGACGCCATGCCCGCCTCGCTCGTCCTTCTCGCCATCGCCGTCGCCGTCGCCGTAACGGCGGCGGTCACGTTCGCGCTCGCGCGCAGGGGCGCCGGCGACGCGCCCGATGCCGTCGCGCAATTCGCATTGCTGCTCGAGCGCGCGAAGAACGATCTCGCCGCAACGCAACGCGAGCTCGTCGAATCGTCGCGCACGGAATTTCTCGCACTCGCCGGGCAGCGCTTGGAAACGACGCAGGCCGGCATCGCCGCGAAGCTCTCCGAACTCGTCGCCCCGGTCGGGGAGAAATTAACGCAAGTCGACGCCTTCGTTCGCGAACTCGAACAAGCGCGCCTTACCGCGTACGCCGCACTCCGCCAAGAAGTCGAACAACTCGCGAAAAGCGGCGGCGACTTAACCCGCGCTACGGCGACGCTCTCGGAGGGAACGACGAAGCTCGCATCGGCGCTTCGCAACCCGCAGACGCGCGGGCGATGGGGCGAACTGCAGCTCCGTCGCGTCTGCGAATTGGCCGGAATGCTCGAGCATTGCGATTTCGAGGAACAAAAGCGTTTCGCCGGCATCGACAAGGCGCAGCAGCCCGATCTCATCGTTCGCTTGCCGAACGATCGTTTTATTTGCGTCGACGCAAAGGTTCCGCTCGACGCCTATCTCGACGCGATCGACGTCCCGGACGAAGCGACGAAGGCGGCGCACTTCAAACGCTACGGCGATGCGCTGAAATCGCGCATCAACGCTCTCGCAGCCGCGAAATATCAAACGATTCCCGGCAGCGTCGATTTCGTCGTCATGTTTATTCCGGGCGAGAATTTTCTCAGCGCCGCCTATTCGCAAGACGACGACATCATCGAATTTGCCGCGAAGAAGGCCGTCTACGTCGTGGGACCGCTCACGTTTATGGCGCTGCTGCGATCCTACGGCATGGTCTGGCAGAGCCTCAAACAGGAACAGAACGTTCGCGAGATCGCCGCACAGGGCCGCGTCGTTTTCGACCGCGTTCGCATCCTCTCCGATCACTTGAACGACCTCGGAAAGAACCTCAACGCCTCGGTCTCGGCCTTCAACAAAGCCATCGGCTCGTACGAATCGCGTTTGCTCCCAGGAAGCCGAGAGCTCGCGAAATTAGCGGCCAATCCCGAAGCCGCATCGCAAGGCGATATCGGTCGCGTCGAAGCGAACGCCGGAACGATTACCGCGGTGAGCGCGCAGGAAGCAGCGGTGGCGCTCCAACGCGAAATGGAGCGCGATCGAATCGCGCTCCAGGATGGTTCGCTCGGATGACCGGGCTAGATCTTGTGGGTCGCTTCCCAACGCTTGAGCGCGGCGAGCGTATTGGCGACGTGCTTGCCGGGCTGTAAGTTGGTGTAGGTGTAAATCACGCGCCCCTGCGGCGAGATGACGTACGAGGTCCGGTTGGCATACTGGGGAGCCGCCGTAAGAATCGCGTCGTATTCTTTCATCACCGCTTGATTGGTATCGGCGGCGACGGCGAATTTGCTGCGGCACGCGCTGACCGAAAATTTCTGCAACTTCGCGAGCGGATCGTGCGAAACGCCGATGACGGTCGCGTGGAGCGCTTTGTATTTACCGATCGCGGCGGCGAAATCGTGCGCTTCGATCGTGCACCCCGGCGTGAACGCCGCGGGATAGAAATAGAGCACGACGGGGCCCTTCTTTAATGCAGCGGCGAGCGAAAATGGGAAAACCTTTCCGCCTTTGGTCGCCTGCAACGTGAACATCGGCGCCTTCGCACCGACCGGCAACGCCGCCCGGGCGGCCGGAGTCAGGAGACCGAGCAGCAGCGCGCCGAGCGCGAGTGAACGAGAAAATGTTGAACGCATAGTCACTACCTCCGTGCCATGTAACGGTGCCCGCGGGCACGAGGTTGCACGGCACGGAGCGGAAAGTCGGCGACTGCTCGCTTAGAGCCCCATCCGCCGAGCGATGACGACGCGCTGAACCTCGTTGGTCCCCTCGCCGATCTCGTTGATTTTCTGGTCGCGATACATCCGCGAGACTGGGTACTCGTCCATGAATCCGTACCCGCCGTGAATCTGCACCGCCTCGTTGACCACTCGCCGCGAAACTTCGCCGGCGTAGAGTTTTGCCAAGCTCGCCGTCTGGAGGAAGTCGCGTTTGTTATCTTTCTCCCAGGCCGCCTTGAGCACCATGAGTTTGGAATGTTCGATCTCGCAGAGCATATCGACGAGCTTGAACTGAATCGCTTGGAACTTCGAAATCGTCTGTCCGAACGCGCGGCGCTCCTTGGCGTAGGCGAGCGCTTCGTCGTAGGCGCCCATCGCGAGCCCGACGCTCAACGCCGCGACCGAGATGCGGCCACCGTCGAGAATCGTCAGAAATTGCTTGAGCCCTTCGCCGCGCTTGCCGAGAAGATTCTCTTCGGGAACGCTCGCGTCGACGAACGAGAGCTCGCGCGTATCCGAGGCGCGCCAGCCCATTTTTCGGTACTTCTTGCTCCGCGTAAAACCGGGGGTCGCTTGCGGCACGATGATATTCGAAATCTCCGAGCGACCGTCGGCTCGCTTATCGGTAACCGCGGTAATCGTCGTGCCGCCGGTGAGATCGGTCCCCGAGTTGGTGATGAAGGCCTTGGTGCCGTTGATCCGCCAGTGCCCGTTCTCCAGCTGCGCGGTGGTGCGGCAATTGCCCGCATCGCTCCCCGCCTCCGGCTCGGTGAGCCCAAAGCCCCAGAGCATCTTGCCCTGAGCGAGCGGCACGAGATAGCGCTGCTTCTGCTCCTCGGTGCCGAAGAGGTAGAACGGCGTCGCGCCGAGTGAAACGTGCGCCGCCATCGTAATCGCCGTCGAGGCGTCGGCGCGCGCGATCTCCATGATCGCCAGGGCGTAGCTCACGGTATCGGCGCCCGCCCCACCGTACGCCTCGGGAAAGGGAAGCCCCAGGAAGCCGAGCTCCGCCATCTTGGCGACGAGGTCGTAGGGGAAGGCCTCCTCGCGGTCCATCTCCTCGGCACGCGGGCGTACCTCGTCGGTGGCGAACTCGCGGGCCAGGCGCGAAATAGCAATCTGCTCGTCGGTTAAATCGAAGTTCATGCCGGAGGTATAGGCTGCCGACGCCGGAAAACCCCTCTCCCAGCAATGATCTCGATTCGCAACGTCTCCCTAACCTATCCCAACGGGGTACGCGCACTCGACAACGTCACGCTCGAAATCGCGAAGGGGGACTTCCTCTTTTTGGTCGGGAGTTCGGGAACCGGCAAATCGAGTCTCTTGAAGCTGCTCTATCACGATGCGATCCCGACCCACGGCGAAATCGTCGTCGACGGCATCCGCGTCGATAAACTCCGCGGCGCGCGCGTCGCCTCGCTACGGCGGCACCTCGGCGTCATCTTTCAAGATTTCAAGCTCCTCAACGACAAAACGGTCTGGGAAAACGTTGCTTTTGCGATGCACGTCACGGGAGCGCACACGCGCGAGATCGAGCGACAGGTTCCGCGCACGTTGGATTTGGTCGGCCTCGCGCACAAAAGTCGCATGTTTCCAAGCGAACTCTCCGGCGGCGAGCAACAACGCACCGCCATCGCTCGCGCGATCGTCAACAATCCAAAACTCCTACTCTGCGACGAACCGACCGGCAACCTCGATCCTGAGAATACGGCCGAAATTATGGATCTGTTGTTGCGCATCAACACCAAAGGCACCACGGTCGTGGTAGCGACGCACAACCAATCCGTCGTCGACCGGATGCGCAAACGCGTCGTCCGCCTCGAAGACGGACGCATTTTTACCGACGAAGAGCGGGGATTTTATTATCTTGGACTGGGGCAAGGTCAAGTTCTTTCTGGGTGAGGTGGGGCGCAACTTCACGCGCAACGCCGGCATGCAAGCCACCGCGATCGGCACCGTCGCGGTGACCGTCGTTTTATTAGGTCTCTTCCTCTTCGTGCGTCTCACGCTCGCCGGGGTAGGCGATCGCCTGCTCAAACAGATCGAAATCTCGGTCTATTTTCATACCTCCGCGACGACCGCTCAAGAAAATCATTTACGCGACGCGCTCCGCGCCGACCGTCGCGTTGCGTCGTTCACCTTCGTTCCGAAGGCGGAGGGGCTCAAGGAGTTGCGCCGCCAGACCCAAGGCTCTATCGACGTCTCGATTCTCACGCAGAATCCACTCCCCGATAAGTTTCGCGTTCGCGTCACCGACCCATCGGAGGTCGCTGCGGTCGCCGATTCGCTGCGCGGGCAGCCCGGCGTCGCGAACGTCGTCTACGGTAAAACGATCGTCGGGAGATTGTTGCAACTCGGTGTCGTGCTGCGCCGGATCAGCATCGTGCTCATCGTCGCGCTCCTCTTCGTCGCTTCGATCATCATTTCGAATACGATTCGCTTGACGGTCTTCGCGCGCCGCCGCGAAATCGCCATCATGCAACTCGTCGGGGCGACCGCCACCTACGTGCGCATGCCGTTCGTCTGCGAAGGCGTGTTGCACGGGTTGATAGGCTCGCTCGTCGCTCTGGCGATTCTCGGCATCGGCAAGGCCGCGCTGTGGTCGAAGCTGGCGCTCGCGTTGCCTTGGCTCGAACTCAATAGCGCGCACGTGGCTTTGGCACCGATCGCGCTCCAATTACTCGCCGTCGGTATTGCGATCGGCGCACTCTCTTCCTGGTTTTCCATCGGCCGTTACCTACGCACATGAGTCGTACGGCGGGAGCACCCGGACACACGATTCTGGTCGTTGACGACGACGAGCAACTCCGTCGCGTGATCTCGACCAATCTCGAACTCGCCGGCTACAACGTCGAAATCTCCACCGACGGTGAAGATGCTCTTTCACGCGTCGAAGATGCGTTGCCCGACCTCATCTTGCTCGACGTGCGCATGCCGGTGCTCGACGGTTTCGCCACCGCTCGCCGCCTGCGCGCCCATCCCAACCCGACGGTCGCTTCGGTGCCGATCGTTATGCTTACCGCGCGGGGAGAACCCGAGGACAAAATTCTCGGCTTCGAAGCGGGCGCCGACGATTACATCACCAAGCCCTTCGGCCCGGCAGAATTGCTCGCGCGCGTTCGCGCGCGCATCGTGCGCCACGAAGCCGATTCCTCGCTCTCGCCGCTCACCCGATTGCCCGGAAACATCTCCATCGAGGCGGAGCTGCGGCGCCGCATCGCCGCCGAGCGGCCGTTCGCCGTGCTCTATCTCGACCTCGATAATTTCAAAGCCTTTAACGACGCCTACGGCTTCGGCCGCGGCGACGACGCGATCGTGATGCTCGCCTCCATCTCGCTCGACGCCGTGCGGCGACGCGGGAGCCCCGGCGACCTCCTCGGACATATCGGCGGCGACGACTTCGTCATTCTCACCACCGCGGAGCGCTGCGACGAAATCGCGGAAGTCATTCTCGAGGAGTTCGACGAGCGCGTCGGCTCGCTCTACTCCGAAAAAGATCGGCGTTCCGGTTTCGTCGAGACGCACGACCGGCGCGGGTCGCCGGTGCGCGTTCCGCTAATGTCGGTCTCCATCGCCGCGCTTTCCAACGAGCGCCGCAAACTCACCGATTACGGCCAGATCGGCCTCATCGCCGCCGAATTGAAATCCTATGCGAAATCGATCGAAGGCTCGGCCTACGTGAAGGATAAACGACGTACGTGAAGCGCCTCCCCTCGTGCGCGCTTGCCGCAGCGATGCTGCTCTCCTTCCTCGGAGCGGGGCACTCGCAGATTCAAACGCGCATTCAGCAAGAACGAATGAAAGCCGGCGGGCTCGCCAAGAAGCTCCAGGCGAAACGCGCGCACCTCAACGCGGTCGCGGCGCGCGTGCAGAGCCTGAAATCGCAGCTCGCGCAAACCAACGCCGAAATGTCGACCGTGCGGTCGCAACTCGGCACGCTTTCGGCGCAGGCGCGCTCTCTGCAAGCGCGTATTTCTTGGAACTCCATTCAGCTCGCGGCGGCGCAAAAATCGCTCGCTTTTCAAGACGGGCTCCTGCGCAAGCGCTTGGTCGGCATCTACGAATACGGCGAGCCCGATTATTTAAGCGTGCTGCTTTCGGCGAGTTCGTTTAGCGATTTCGTCGAACGTTGGCAAGACTTACAGTTGCTCATCAAAGCGAACGAAAAGGCCGTCATCGCTCGGCGCAACGCCGAACGCAAAGTCGCCACGGTGCAACGCGATCTCCAGCGCATGCAGATCGCCCTGCAAGAGCAGCAGCAAGCGCAACAGCGCGCGCAGAATCGGCTCGCCGCCCTCGCCGCCGAACGCAGCAACCTCGTCGCCGTCGCCGACCAGCAACGCCGTAGCGCGGCGGTTCAAGTAGCGACCTACGAAGAGCTGACCGCGGCGGAAGAGGCGCGCCTCGAATCGCTCATTCGCCGTCGGCAGGCCGAGATTGCCGCCGAAGAGGCGGCGCGGCGCCGCGCTGCGGGCATCGCCGGGAACGCCGTGGCACCGCACGGGCCGATCCACTTTACCTGGCCGGTGACCGGCATTATCACCTCGCCGTTCGGCTGGCGAAAAAATCCATTCGGAAGCGCGCCGGAGTTCCATACCGGGCTCGATATCGCCGCGCCGATGGGTACGACGATCACCGCCGCCGCCTCGGGGACGGTCATGATGGCGCAATGGTACGGCGGATATGGTAAATTTATTCTCATCGACAATGGTGACGGTTATTCCACTGCATACGGCCATCTCTCGGCGTTTTACGTGACCGCGGGGCAGCATGTGAAGCAGGGGCAAGCAATCGGTGCGGTCGGTACGACCGGATATTCGACCGGACCGCATCTTCACTTCGAGATCCGGATCAACGGAAAACCCGTCGATCCCGCCCCGCGCCTTCCGTAAGGCTTTTCTTCCCTCTCGCCTGCAGAAACCGAGTCTCCGCTTGAACGACGCGCCAACCCCTCGCTCCCATCGCCTGCTGATCGCACTCATCGCCGTTATCGCCATCGTTGCGGTGTCGTGGGTCGGCCTCGCTCGCCTCCGCTCCGCGCGCGAAGCGGCACGGCTCGCCGCACTTCCGGGAGCGCAGACGCTCGCAACCGGCTTCGGCGATGTCGAGAGAAATTATTACGAGCCGATATCGGCCGCGACGCTCTTACTCGGCGGAGAGAAGGGGGCGGCCGCTTACCTGCACGCGCACGGGATCGCCAAGCCCGCGCCGATCGCGATCGCGCCGACCGGCAACCCGGTGCTCGACGGCGAGCATCTCGCCGACGCGCTCGATACGGCGTTCCGCCTCGACGCACCGCATCTGAAGAAAGCGACGCAACGAGAATTGGTCGATGCGGCGTTGGGCGGGATTCTCGCCGCTCCGCACGATCCATACACCGTCTATCTCCCGCCGCGACAGTGGAAGCAACTCGACGAGAGCCTCTCCGGCGGCGATTTCGGCGGTATCGGCGTCTATATATTCCAGCTCCGCGACGGGCGCATTTTATTGCAGCCGCTTCCCGGGCTCGCCGCATCGAAGGCGGGCCTCACCTATCCTGCGATTCTCTCCTCGGTCGATGGAAAATCGGTCGCACACGTCGCCACCGATATCGTGCAGCGCTGGATTCGCGGCCCGAAAGGCAGCACGGTGCGCCTGCAAATCGCGCCGTTCAACAAGCCGACGCAAAAACGCGAGCTCTCGATCGTTCGCAATATCGTCATCGTTCCGACCGTCTATTCGCAGACGATCGACGGGTTCGGTTATATCCATCTCAGCGAATTCGGTGCGAATTCGGCGCACGAAATGCGCAAAGCGTTGCTCGCCCTCAAGGCCAAGCACGTGAAGGGCTATATTCTCGATCTGCGCGATAACGGCGGCGGACTCGTCGAGCAGGCGGTGAAAATCGTCAGCAACTTCGTTCCTAGCGGCCCCATCGTCTTTACGATCGATCGGAACGGCACCAAGGTGGAGAGCGAAGCGACCGGCGATGCGATCGCCGGCCTCACCCCGCTCGTCATCCTCGTGAACAAATTCACCGCGAGCGCCGCCGAGATCACCACCGGCGCCCTCCAGGATTACCACCTCGCAACCGCGATCGGAACGCGCACCTACGGCAAGGGCGTCGTCCAGCAACTCTACCTACTTCCGCAGGGAGGAGCCTTAAAAATCACCGTGGCCCGCTACGTTACCCCCCTGAATCGGGATATCAACCACAAGGGGCTCCAGCCCGATATCGTGGTCGATCAGCCGGTCGATATACCCTTCGGCAGCCCGCAAGACAAGCAATTGCAGGCGGCCCTGGCACGTTTGAAGGCGCTGACGCGTTCTAACAAGCGATGAAACGACGGATTCTCACCGCGGTCGCCGCCCTCACGATCGCCGCGCTCACCTCCCCGCTGCTTCGCGTCGCCGGTGCGGCGACCGACGCGCTCCCCTCCGGCGACCGCGCCGACCTTTCGACCGCCTACACGCGCCTGACGACGACGTTCTACAAAAAACTCCCGCTGCAACGCGTGCTCAACGGCGTGCGATACGGCCTCGTGCTCGAACTCGCGCACGAACACGTCGCGAAACGTTCGCTGCCGCCGCTGCTCGCGACGGGAAGTACGACCGGAAACCTGCGTGCGATCGAATATGAAATCGACCGGGCGCGCGCGCTCGGCGGCAAAAATCGCCCGCTGCAGCCTTACGTCTACGCCGCACTCTGGGGAATGATGTACTCGGCACACGATCGCTGGACCGTCTTTCTCGATCCCAAGGATTACAAAGCGCTCAACAACGGGCTCGACGGAACGAATTTCGGCGGTACGGGGATCGTCATTCAACCCGATAATAAGACGAAATTTATCTCCGTCTACCAAGTCGTCCCCGGGGGCCCGGCCGATAAAGCCGGCATCCAACAGGACGACCTCATCACCGCCGTCAACGGAAAATCGACGTACGGAATTACGACGGTCGAAGCGAGCAAAGAGCTGCGCGGAAAGATCGGCACGCAAGTAACGCTCACCGTCGAACGCGACGGCGCACTCCTGCCCAAGCCGATCGTGCTGACGCGCGCGAAGATCCACCAAATTACCGTCTTCGATAAAATGCTTCCGGGCAAAATCGGCTACGTTGCCCTGACGGTCTTCGGCGAGACGACCGGCGCCGAATTAGCGACCGCGCTCTCGCGGCTCCACAAAGAAGGCGCGCGCGCGTTCGTGCTCGATTTGCGCAATAACGGCGGCGGGTATCTCCAAGCGGCCGTTTCGGTGAGTTCGAAATTCATCGCCGAAGGCCCGATCGTTTCCATCGAGACGAGCGGCAAGCACATCGACACGCTCGAGGCCAACGGAACGGCGATATCGCCGGTGCCGCTGGTGGTGTTGGTGAACGGCTACACGGCCTCGGCCTCGGAGATTACGACCGCCGCGCTCAAGGAGAGCGGAACGGCGGTGGTGATCGGCACGAAGACCTTCGGCAAGGGCGTCGTGCAAACGCTCTTCCCGCTGCGCGACGGCGGCGCGGTGAAAATAACGACCGCGCGATATCTGACGCCGGAGTACCACTACATCAACCACAAGGGCATCATTCCCAACATCGTGGTTGCGGAGAATAAGAACGCGGAGTTCGGACGTCCGGCGCACGACGTGCAATTACAGCGCGCGATAGAAGTTCTGGACGGTGAAATCACCGCCCAGAACTCGGGAACGACGACCAAACTCTAACCGCGCGGCGACGGCGGGGCTAGGAGCTTTTCTTCCGCCCCGCCGTAGCGCTCGTCTTCTTCTTGGCCCCGCTTGCCGCGGGGCTTTTCTTCGCTCCGGCCTTTTTCGCCGGAGCTTTCTTTGCGGTACTCGCCGTCTTTTTTGCGGGGCTCTTTTTCGCGCCGGTCGCGCTCTTCTTTGCCGCCGCGGCTTTCGGCGCGGCCGCCTTCTTCGCAGCGGTGCGTTTCGGAGCGGGCTTCGCTTCGGCTGCCGGTGCCGGAAGCGCGGCGCGCGAGATCGCGGGGATCTCCGCGGCGGGCTTCGTTACTCGCGGGCGCCGTGCGCGCGCGGGTTTGGTCGGCTGCGGTTCTTCCTGCGGGGCGCGCAGGTGCGGCGGCGGCGGCTCGACCGCCGGAGGGGTCGGGGCCGAGTAGCGCGCGATCGCTCGCGAAGGCTCGGGGGGCACGATACGCCCGGTCGGCTGCGCGGCACCATCGCTTCCGACGCGGAAGAGCGAACGGTCGGGAACCGGAGCTCCCACACCTGGCGCACCCGCACCGGCACCACCGCGGCCGCGGCGCCCGCGACGACGACGACGGCGACGGCCGCCCTCGCCTCCCGGCACTCCGGCTGCCGTTCCCACGCCGCCGATCGGCGGAATGCTCTCGGGCTGGAGTTCGTCCTCCTCGTCCTCGTCGGCGAGGTGCGGCGCTCCGGCGACCGGCATCGCCTGCGGCTGGATGTTCTCGGCCGCGCCCGAGGCGCGCCCGCGGCCACGGCGGCCGCGGCGGCGGCGACGACGTTTTTCGTGCGATTCCGGCGTTCCGGCCGCAATATCTCCGTCCTCGGCGATCACGATCGCCGCAGCGCTGCGCTCGCCTTTGACCTCGGCGGCGAGCGCCGTATCGGCGGCTTCCTCTTCTTCGGTGATCGTGGTGATGCCGATCGGCGGGCGCGCCTGAGCGCTCGACGCCGCTTCGGCTGCGAGTTCTTTGAGTTGCGCGGTCTGTTCGGCGGCGCTCAGCGGCCCGCGGCGTTTCTTCACGCGCCCGGCGCCGGCACGACGACGCTTTCCGCTCTCGTCGGCGGCGGCAGCAGCCCCCGCGGAGATGAGATCGGCAACCACGTAATCCTCGGCGTCGTCGATATCGAGAATGCGAATCTTCGCCGCATTCCCAGAATGGTTCGCCGCGTTCTCGACTTCGACGATCCGATCGCCGACGAGCGCCGCTGCAGATGCGGCGTTCGGTAAACGCCCCGGCAGCAATTGCACTTCGACTTCGTCGCCGACGCGAAGGCGGCCGTCCGCGGCGGGCGCGGCGGCGCGGAATTCCGTACGCGTGCGCTCCGGATGAATCGCCGCACTCGCGCGGACGTGCACCGTAACCCCGAGATCTTTCGCAAGTTGCGCGCACTCGTCTTCGTACCAGAACTCCAGTTGCGCCGCAACGCTCGGCGCCGCTTCGATCACCGCGTGGCGATGCCGGTCGTCGACGGTATGGGCGCGCAGGTGACGCAGCGCTTCGATGGCGACGGACTGCGGCGACATGACGGTCCCCAGGCCCGCGCAGGTGGGGCAGGTGCCGCGTAATTGGCCGGCGAGATCTTTCCCGACGCGCTTGCGCGTGAATTCGAGCAAGCCGAGGTTCGAGAACGATTGAATGGTCGCGCGCGTACGGTCGCGGCGCAGACCGTCTTCGAGCGTTTTCAGCACTTTGTTCCGTGCCGTCTCCGAGCCCATGTCGATGAAATCGA
>JAJYRH010000030.1:2341-21379 GCA_021794205.1 bacterium | reverse complement strand
TGCGTCGTCTGAAGTCGAAGGAGTTCCCTTTGATTCAATGTGATCAGCTCCATGGGAGAGCCTTTGACCGAAGCGAGGGGACATCTCTGCTTTGCTAAACCGGGGACATCTCTGCTTTGCTCCTACACTCGCACCGGCGCTCCTAGACCGGGGCGCCCCCATGTGGTATGCTACCCTGCGTTCCCGCACACGCGCTTTTTCCGTTTCAACCTAAGGAGTTTTCGTAGTGCCCAACATCAAGGCGGCCGAAAAGTGGACCCGACAGTCGGCGACCCGCACGACGCGCAACAAAGATACCAAGACCCGCCTGAAGAGCGCCTACAAGAAGGCCGTGGCGACGAAGGACGAGGCTCTCACCAGAGAGGTTGAGGGCGAGTTCGATCGGGCCGCCAAGCGCGGCATCATCCACCCCAATAAGGCTGCTCGGAAGAAATCGCGCCTCGCCAAAGCGGTGAAAGCCGCCGCCGTCGTGCCCGTGAAGGCAACGAAGGCGAAAGCAAAGCCCGCCAAGAGCACGGCCGCCAAGCGCGCCGCTGCAGCGAAGAGCAAAGCCGCGAACGCCTAATCGGCGCGACGCAGCTTTATCGTGTCGCGACGAATCGATCTCACCCCGCCGGAAGATCGTCGCGACGCGATCCCCGATGATCCTCGAGCGATCTTCCTCACCACGATGGCGCGCGAACTGCACCGCGCCGGGGTCGCGACCGATATTTTAGAGAGCACCGTCGGCGGTATCGCACAAGCGATCGGCCTCCCGGTGCAAATTTTTGCCCTCCCCACCTACATCACGCTGGCGATCGGTTCGAACCTTCACCAACACGTGGTGATGCTGCGCGTGGCGCCGGGCACCGTCGATCTCCGCAAAATCGCGATTCTCAACCTCATCTTCGACGATCTCGTCGCCGGCAAAATCGATTTTGGCCAAGCGAGCACCCTGCTCTCCGATATCGATAAGCGTTGGCCGCGCCATCGCGCCCGTTACGACGTTCCCGCGCTCGCGATGGTCGCGCTCGGCGTCGCGGTGCTGCTCGGCGGCGGCACGCGCGAGATGATCGTCGCCACCGTCATCGGTGCCTGCGTCGGCGCGATCTCCGCGCTTGGGCGACGCATCGCGCTCATCGGCCGCCTCTTTGAAGTGATAGCGGCGTTCGTCAGCACGCTCATCGTCGCGCTCGGCACGCACCTGCTCGGCCCCACCAACGTGCTCATCGCCATCGTCGCGGGCGTCGTCGTGCTGCTGCCGGGGTACTCCCTCACGCTCGCGCTCTACGAACTCGCGAACTCCAATCTCGTCGCGGGCACCGCGCGCTTGGGGAAAGTGCTCTCGACGCTGCTCGCCCTCGCCTGCGGAGCGCTGCTCGGCTTTGCGGTGGTCGGCCCGTCGCTGCTCAACACCGGCAACGTCGCCACCTCGCCGGTCCCCGGCTACACGTGGTTCATCGCCGCCGCGCTGATGTCGATCGGGCTCGCGATCGATCTCGATGCGCGCATTAAAGATTTCGCGTGGGTCTTCGCCGCCTGCGCGGTCGCGCTGCTCGTCTCGCACGTGCTCGCACTCTCGCCGCTCCACCCCATCGCCCCATTTATCGCGGCCTTCGCATGCGGAATCATCGCGAGCCTCGCCGCGCGCTGGCTGCGCGTCCCGCAGCCGATCATGCTGGTGCCCGCATTGCTGGTCTTGGTGCCGGGAAGCATCAGCTACGAAAGCGTGCTCTTCGCATTCCGCAGCCAAGTGAATATCGCCGTCACCTCCGCGGCGAACGCGGCGATCGCCGCCATCCTGTTGGTCGCCGGGCTGCTGCTCTCGCAGCTGCTCATTCCGTCATCGCCGCTGCTCGCCAGCGAGAATCTCGGCCGCTTGCGCTAGCGCCTTACGCGTCGACGACGGTGACGAGTTGCGTCGAGCGATCCTCGCGCGCGATCGGCAGGATGAGATCGCGCACCGCATTGCGCAGCAGCGGCCCCGATTCGGCGAGCAACGCGATGCGAAAGCGCCAGCGATCGTTCAGCCGCGCGACCGGGTAGGGCGCCGGCCCCCGCACGTCGATCGTCGTTCGTTCGCGCAGCACCGTCGCATAATGCGTCGCGAGCGCGTGCGTGCGCTCCTTATCGAGCCCGATCACGCCCAAATAGAGCATGCGGCGCGCGGGTGGGAAGCCGAGCTCTTCGCGTTCGCGCAGCCCTTCTTCTACGAACTGCCGCGCGTCGCTCTGCAGTAACGCCGCGATGGCCGGGTGCTCGGGCGAATAGGTCTGTACGATCGCTTCGCCGGCCTGTGAACGCCCGCTGCGCCCGCAGACCTGCACCAGCATCTGATAGGTGCGTTCGGCGGCGCGGAAATCCGGCGCGTGCAGGCCGAGGTCGGCGGCGATCACGCCCACCAGCGTCACGCGTTCGAAATCGTGTCCCTTCGCGATCATCTGCGTGCCGACCAAAATATCGCCGGCCTCGATAAACCGGTCGATAATGCGGGCGTGCTCGCCGACGCGCGTGGTGGTGTCGCTATCCATGCGCAGCACGCGAGCCTGCGGAAAGAGCCGCGCCACTTCCTCGACGACGCGTTGCGTGCCGATGCCGAACTCCGCGAGCGAATCCGCGCCGCAATGCGGGCACCGTTCGGGAATCGCGCTGCGATAATCGCAATAATGGCAGCGCAGAAGCCCATCTTGCCGGTGCACGGTGAGCGTGACGCTGCAATGCGGGCACTCCGGGGCTTTCCCGCAGCTGCGGCAGAGCCAGGCGCGCGCGCTCCCGCGCCGGTTGACGAAGAGCAAGCTTTTCTCGCCGCGCTCCAAGCGTTCGGCGAGCGCTTCGACCAGCGGTGCGCTGAACATCCGGCGTTCGCCGCTGCGAAAGGCCGCCGCGAGATCGACGATGCGCACGCTGGGCATCGGTTGCTCGGTCGCGCGGGCCGAGAGGCGCAGCTCCTCGAGCTGTCCGGCGCGCACCGCGGCGAAGCTTTCGAAGGATGGCGTCGCGCTCCCCAACACCAGCAGGCCATCGGCCAAACGCATGCGTTCGCGCGCGACGGTGAGCGCGGAATAGCGCGGCGAGGTATCTTGCCGATAGGACGGATCGTGCGATTCGTCGACGATCACCACGCGAACGTCGGGCAACGGTGCGAAGACCGCGCTGCGCGCCCCCACGACGACATCGATATCGCCGCGCGCGCAGGCCTGCCACGCGTCGTAGCGTTCGCGTTCGGAGAGCGCGGAATGCAGAACCGCCAGGCGGCTGCCGAAGCGCTCTTCGAAGCGGCGCGCCGTCTGCGGCGTGAGCGCGATCTCGGGCACGAGCACGATCGCGCGCCCACCCGCGGCGAGCACGCGTTGCACGAGATCGAGATAGATAAACGTCTTTCCGCTTCCCGTAACGCCGTGCAAAAGGACTGCGGCGAACGCACCGGGCGCCTGCAACTCTGCGAGCCGCTCGATCGCGCGGCGTTGCTCCTCGGTCGGGGCGAACGCCGCCGGCGCGATTGGCCCCGGCGCTTCGCGCGGCGCGGGCGCGCGTTCTTCTTCGGCAATCGCTCCGGCGGCAATCGTCCGCGCGATCGTCGCGCGCGAATAGCCCGCGAGCAGCGCATCGGCGAGCGGCATGCCGGGTTGCGCGCGTACGAGCGCGGCCAACGCCGCGGCCTTTTTCCCGCGTATCGGCGTCGCGCCGGGCACGAGTACGCGCACGCGGTAGGGCGTGTAGGTGGGTTCGACGCGGCGGCGTTCGCGCGCGAGCGCCCCATCGCGAACGAGCGCGGTAATCTCGGCGAGCAGTTCGGCGCGCGCACCGAGCCGGCGCGCGGCGGGGTGGCGCAACAGGCTCTCCGGGGAAGCGCCTTCGGGAAACTCGTCCTGCATCAAGGCGAGCAACGCGCGCCCGCGTTCGCGCGCGATCTCGCGCGTACGTTCGCCGGGGACGAGCCGCTCTTCGATGCGCGGGAGCGCGCTTGCGAGCACGACGCAGCGCAGCGCTTCGCCGAGCGTCGAAAGATCGTGGCGCGCGACGAAGCGTGCGAGTGCGAGCCCGGTTGCATCGAAGGCGCGCGGGAGATCGCAGCGTTCGACGATTTCGCGCAGCCCCTCGAACGGCTCGCCTTCGTAGGCATCGCCGAGTGCGAGGCCGTAGAGTTCGCGCCGCCCCAGCGGGACGCGCACGATATCGCCGAGCGCTACGCTCTGCGCGCCGACGGCATAGGTGAGCGGTAACTCAAAGCGCGTGCTCCGCAGCATCGGCAGCACGTCGACGAGCAACACGCTTAGTGCTCCGCGTCGCCGGGGGGCGCTTCCATCGCGTGCAGCACCGAACGCACCCGCGCATCGGGAACGCGCACGTCGGCATGCACCAAGCCGATCTCGTCGGGGAGCACGAAGCGCAGCGAGCCGTCACGACGCTTTTTATCGCCGCGCATCGCTGCGAGCGCGGCATCGGCGGGGACGCGCGTCGATAGCGGCATGCCGAGCAGTGCCAGCAGCGCGAGCACGCGCAGGTGCGCTTCGCGCGTGAAGAGCCCGCCGCGCAGCGCGAGCAGCCCCGCCGCGCGCAGGCCGAGCGCGACCGCCGCTCCGTGCGCGATACGATAGCCGCTCGCGCTTTCATACGCGTGCGCGAAGGTATGCCCGAGATTGAGCGTCGCGCGAATGCCGCGCTCTTCGCGGTCGGCGCGGACGACTGCGGCTTTAATGGCGACCGAGCGCGCGACCACCTCGCCCCATGGCCAGCGTTCGAAGCGATGCGGCGCGAGCATCTCGAGCATATCGAAACTCTCGCCGCCGGCGAGGATGGCGTGCTTCACCGCTTCGGCGAGCCCGGCGCGAATCTCGCGGAAGGGCAGCGTTCGCAATGCCTGCAGATCGGCGAAGACGGCGACCGGATCGCTAAAACGCCCGACGAGATTTTTCCCCGCAGGCGTATCGACGCCGACCTTTCCCCCGATCGATGCATCGAGCATCGCGAGCAGGCTGGTGGCGACGTGCGCGTAGGTGACGCCGCGCATGAAGAGTGCGGCGGCGAGCCCGAAGGTATCGTTCGCGACGCCGCCGCCGACGCCGATCGCTAACGTCGCACGGTCGGCGCCCGCCGCGAGCAGCGCGTCGGCGATCGCTTCGACCGTCGCGAGGCGTTTGCGCGGCTCGCCGAGAGCGATCGGCAGCACGCCGAGGCAACGCGGCAAGCGCGCGGCCAACGCTCGCGCCCGCGCGGCGACATCGGGCTGCGCGTCGGCGAGCACGACGCAGCGCCTGCCGCGCGCGCGCACGAACGCGCGCAGCGAGGGCTCCGCATTCTCGCAGACGAGAATCGGGTAGCCGAGCGTATCGTTCCCGATTACCACTCGATTTTTTTCTTATGCATCCATTCGAGAATGTTATCGACGACTTTCGCGCTCGAGAGCTGGTCGGCTTCGACGACGTGGTCGGCGTGTGCGTAGAGCGGCATCCGCTTTACGTAGAGCTCTTTGATGCGCGAGAGCGTCGGCGTGGGGCCGATCAGCGGGCGCACGGTGCGGCTGTGGCGGAGCCGTTCGAAGGCGAGTTCGGGCGTGACCTTGATAAAGATGCGAAAGGTGCGCTTCTTCAGCAGCACCTGCGTGGGCTCGTAGGTGGTCGCGCCGCCGCCGAGCGAGAGCACCCCGGGCTCGCCCTCTTCGATTGCGTGCGCGATCGCGGCGTGTTCGTAGCGGCGGAACGCCGCCTCGCCTTCGTTATAGAAAATATCGCTGATCGCCCCGTGTTCGCGCACGACCAGTTCGTCGGAATCGAAAAACGCGACCCCGAGCTTGCGCGCGAGGCGCTTGCCGATCGTCGATTTTCCGGCCGCCATGAAGCCGATCAGTGCGAGGTGCCGTTTCATACCTGCTCCTTTGCAAAAAGCTGCGCCGCGCGGGCACGCGAACGCGAGAGATTTTCGAGCGTCTCTTCCATGCTGTCACCGCCGTATTTTTCGAGCAGCGGTTCGACCAGCGCCAACCGTACCATCGCTTCGCCGACGATTGCGGCGGCTGGAACCACGCAGACATCGCTGCGCACGATGCTCGCGGGCGCTTCGGTGCCGGCGTGCAGATCGACCGAGGGCAGCGCGCGCATGAGCGTGGGAATCGGCTTGACGCTCGCCACGAGCGTGATGCGCTGCCCGTTGCTCATACCGCCCTCGATGCCGCCGGCGCGGTTGCTGCCGCGCACCACGTCGCCTTCGCGCAGTTCGAAGGTGTCGTGCGCTTGCGAACCCGGACGCCCCGCAACCTCGGCGCCGAGCCCCACTTCGACCGCTTTGACCGTCTGCATCGACATGAGGGCGCCCGCGAGAATGCCATCGAGCCGATTGCCGGGCTGGCGATTGCTGCCGATGCCGACCGGCATGCCCTCCACGACGACGGCGTAGCGCCCGCCGAGCGTATCCCCAGAGGCCTTCGCGGCATCGATCAGCGCGATCATGCGCTCGCTGCTGGCAGCATCGTGGCAGCGCACCGCGCTGCTTTCGATACGCTCGCGATCGATCGCTTCGATCTCGGGGGCGACGACGCTGCCGATCTGCGCGACGTAGGAGGCGGTGGTGATGCCAAGCGCTTCGAGGAACTGCGCGCAGATCGCGCCGAGCGCGACGCGCATGGCGGTCTCGCGGGCGCTCGCGCGTTCGAGCACGTTGCGCAGATCGCGGTGGCCGTATTTCAGGGCACCGGCGTAATCGGCGTGGCCGGGGCGAGGATTGGTGAGCGGCTTGCCCGCACCGGTGAGCGGATCCATCAACTCACGCACGTTCTCGAAATCGCGATTGCGAATGCTGACGGCGAGCGGCGAGCCGAGCGTGAAGCCCCCGCGCAGCCCGGCGAGAAATTCGATGCGATCGCTCTCGATCTTCATGCGCCCGCCGCGCCCGTGCCCACCCTGGCGCTTGCGGAGTTCCTCGTCGATGCGTTCGACATCGAGGCGCAGACCGGCGGGAAGCCCGTCGAGGATGCCGACGAGCGCCGGGCCATGCGATTCCCCGGCGGTGAGGTAGCGGAACATAGGGCTAGGCTACGGCCCCGGCACTCGGGGCGCCTGCCGCTACTGCGAGGGCGGCGTCGCGCCGGGTTCGATCACGTGCGGGGTGATGAGGAAAACGATCTCGTCGCGCTCGTGGCTGCTTGCCTTGTTGGCGAAGAACGATCCGAGAATCGGAATCTGCGAGAGAAAGGGAATGCGTTGCACCGTTTCGCTACTCACATCGCGAAGGAGACCCCCGAGCACGATCGTTTCACCGTTCCGAACGCGGAGCGTCGAATCGAGCCGACGGTTGGCGATGATCGGGAAATTCTGCGCGGTAAATCCTAAGATCTCGCTATACTGTGGGTGGATATCGGCGATGACGCTCCCGCTGCGGCCGATCGTCGCACGAATCTTGAGCTTGACGCCGATATCGATGTATTGAACGCTCTGCGATCCGAAGACCGAGCCATTCGTGGCGATCGGGTAGGTTGCCCCGATGTGTAGCTTCGCTATGTGATCGCTAAGCGTGAGAATTTTCGGAGTCGCTAAAATTCGAGCGCGCCCTTCGCTGAGAAGCGCATTCAGTTTGACATTAAGCGGTATGCTGCCGCCGGAGAACGCGTAGGTTGCCGCCGCGGGGATCGGCTGACCGCCGAAATCGAGGCCCCCGAACTCGAGTCCAAAATTGCTCTGATCGTTGATCGGTGTTAAGTCGATTACCCGAACCTCGAAGAGCACCTGTGGGCTCGGACGATCGAGCCGCGAAATGAGACGGTCGACGCGGGCTAGTAGCGTTGCGTTTCCCGAAACGACGAGTGCATTATGCATGCTGTCGACCGCGACGACGGCACGCGCGAAGACGATCGCCAAGGTCGCTTTTGCGTCGGTGGCGCGAATGTAACGAAGGGCGATACGTCTGGCGCCGGGCCTGCGACCCGGGGAGTCGAGCAACTCTATCAATGCGACGGCGCGATCGACGGAGGGGGTGCTTCCCCCCACGATAATACGGCCGCCCCGCTCGTCGGCGATGATGGTGAGGTGGGGATCGAGCGCCGGGCGTACCGAGGCGGCGAGGCGCTCTGCGTCAGCGCTGCGCATCGAAAGCGCGACCGTACGTTGGTGGGAATCGACACTCTCGGGATAGCGTCGGGCCATCTCTTCTTCACTTCCCACAATCGTCACCGCTCCGATTCGGCGTTCTGCCAACGCGTTCGCCTGGAGAACGGCATGAAATGCCTGCTCGAACGAAAGATTGCGAAGGTGGACGCTGATGCGACGATTAGGAATGCTCGAATCGGCAATAATATTGCGATGGCCAACCGCACCGAACATCGCAAGGACCTGAACCAACGGAGCACCGGAGATGTCGAGTGAGATCGTCGTGGTTGCGGCGAAAATAGGGACGGCTGAAAACAAGGCGATCGCACACGCAAGGACGATGGCACGCACTAGGGCCGGTCTCCCGCGTCGAGCGGTAAACGTACGCCCGATGTAAGGCGAACTCCGGCGTCGTCGATTCCCACGATCCGTATCCCGTCGATCGATTCGCCGACCGCCACGATCCTGTCGTCCGCGCCGACTCGGACCAACGCGCGAGGCCGGTCGCCACCGATGATTCCCTCGACGCGTATCACCATACCGGCCCCTTGCGAAGATCGAAGGCGATTTAAGCGCGCGGCTATTACGGGCGGCTCCGCGAAGGGGTCGCGTGAAACGACGGGCCGCCGTTCTCTTGGTAGGGTCGGCGGGGCCGGCGGTAACCGTTGGAGGTCGGAGAGGACACGATCGGCGTCACGCGATGGGACGCCTGGTGACGCGGCAAGCGGGGCGAGGAAGAGTGCACTGAGACAGCATATCGCGCCGATGCCCGTGAGGATCGAACGCCGGTCGAGTTCTCGTTGCAGCACGATCGTACTACCTTTCTTTTCCATGCATGATCTGTATCGCCGACCCGTCGAGGCGAATACGAACGCCGCCCTTCGTTTGCGACGCCGTCGGTAACGGCTGCATATCGATACGCTCGATAGCGAAGATCCCAACCGTAGAACCGAGGGATCCAAGAAACTGGAGAATAGACGAAAACCCTCCCGTTGCCGAGATATGCAATGGGCGACTTTTGAAAACCGCGGAATCAGTGCCGGCCGAGCTCCGCGCACCCTGGACGAGCGAAACGATCGCAACGTTATTCCGCTTCGCAAGTCGGCGGAGTCGATCGAGAAAGCTCGCCTCGTCGGATCCGAAGGTCCCTGCCTGTACCGGCGAGTGCAATGCGTCGCTCACTCGCTTTTGCAGCGCCTGTAATGCTGTCGCTCGTTGTAAAATGGCGCGATCCTCCGCTACGACCGACCGATCTTGCGCCATGTCGGCTTTGGCGAGCTGCACGCGCGTTGCGGCAGTTCGATACGGACCAACATAGAAAAGGAACACGATGCCCGCGGCGAGAGCATAAAGTGCTCCACTACTACGATCCACGTTGCACCTCGAGCGTAAAGGAGATCACGGGGTTCGTTGCGCTGGGCGCCCGGGCTATCGTTCGTACGCTGGAGCGCTTTCCTCGAAGCAAGTGCGACGAAGAGCGTAACATTGAGGATATTGCAAGGAGCGAGTCGGTCTTGGCATCGATCTTCAACTCATGTTGGTCGATGGTGAGGGTACCAAACCAAACCGATGGCGGAGCGGCGTTTGCAATGTCGGCAATCGCAGCCACCATGTCGTTGGCGTCTCGCCGAACTGCGGCAATCCGACGCGCGACCTTTAAATCGCGGCGCAAACGACGTTCGCGAACGTGGGTACCGATAATGGCGCGGTCGAAGGCTGCTCGCCGTTGCGCGAGTTTCTCACGCATGCTCTCGGCCACGGTAACTTGCGAGCTAAGAACGGCACTGCCGACGCCCATAAACAGCAAACTCGCCGCAAAGCAAATAATAGGTATTCGCAAGCGTCGATGGGTTAGAACAACCGTTGCACGGTCGAGGGATTCGGACCAAGGAGCGGCAAGGAGGTTCATAGTGTCCCGGCCGCGCTCGAGGTAAGAGCGATGGAAAGCGCCCAATCAGCAAAGGCGGCGCGCCGTATATCTTCGGGGTATCGCGATCGTTCGAGTTGGCTGCATGCCGTACGCCACGTCCGTTGAGAGAGCCGCTCCGCTAAGAGTCGGTGCAATTCCGGGAGACGGCTCCCATTCCCAACGAGCATCACACCCGTTGGGCGATTCCCATCCGTCTTTTCGAGCCTCTCGCAGATCCATTCCACCAGCGATGCGAGGAGGCGTTCGCCGACGCCCGACAAGCCGAGTATTCGCTTTCGCTTTTCGGCTACGCGCTCGTCGATGCCGAGAGCTCCGGCCATCTCCATGGTCACGGCCTTCCCGCCGAGCGGAAAGACCTCGACCGTCGGCGTTCCGTTTCGGCTTCCATGAATTCGTGTGGATTCTACGCCAACGTCGACGACGCTCACATCCTGGGAAGCGAACCGATTCCATGTGAGCCCTTCGACGGACAACGAGACCAAGCGCAGACCGGCTCGTGCAGCCATCGTTTTGCGGAGTTCGATGCTTGCCAACGGTGCGGTGACGAGAAGATACGCGCCGGACCGCCCCGTGGAGAATAGTCGGATGAGTCGCCGCTGACCGTCGCTGTGGCGCCGTTGGGCTTCGATATGGGCCGCCGCAGTGCGATCGCGATACGAAAGGTTGGGAAGCGATAGGAGGTCGACCGTAGCCTCCTGGGAGGTGAGGGCCATCGCGCAGGAGCGCGTGCGAGCGCCCAGATCGTCGCGCATTTCTTCGATCATCGCACAGAGCCAATCGTCGTCGAAGCCGTGCTCGCGGTCGCGCGATGTCACCGCCTCGACGCAAACTCCGGTTTCGTGCGCCCGGGCGAACGTCATTCGTAGCTTACTCGTGCCGATGTCGATTCCTAATGGCAACTCCCGTCGGAGATCGAAGCTATACCGCATGAACGCCTACCTGCCAGAGAACGGCCAAACAGATCATTGGGACGAATGGAACCGCATCTTTTCGAGAGCACCGCCGCGCCGCGATGAGCGCTATCGCGACGAGGGCGCCGATAACAAAAGCCGTGCCCAAGACGGAGAGCCCGCGTTCAGCTCCCCTAACACATCCTATCAGCCCCAAGAGCTTGACATCGCCCAAACCGAAGCTCGCTCCTTCGCCGATGAGATGCAGGGCGATTCCCGCGCCGCCCAGGAGCATTGCGGCAAACATATCTGAAAAACGATGCTCTCCGAAGACTACATGAAAACCGGCGAGAAGGGCTAAGGGAACGAGCGCTGTATTCGGCACGTAGCCGGTTTGAAGATCGATCGAAGCGAGGCTCAGCAATGCCCCTACGAAGATGAGTTCGTCGGCGTTATCGACGAGCGATCCATGCATCGTGACGAAACCGGCTACTCCGCCAAGAATTGACACGTGTACGATCGTCGGGATCAACGATCGTGCCCGAATGGGTGGTAACGATCGGTACGCCAATAACGTCGTCGCTCCATACGATATCGCCCCCAAAAACAGCAGCACAAGGAAATTAAGCACCACGATGTCGTTTCGCCGCCCTAGCAAGTTCAAAGATCGGCCGACGGTCCCACGGAGCAAGCAGATGAGCGCGCTCGAAATCACGATATGCGGTCTCCAACGCACCTCGCCGGCGCGCGAGTATTCCCGCAAACATTATCGCTCGCACCGAATGTTTTAATGCCCACGACGTTCGCGAATCGCGTTCGGCCGCAACGTATTGGTGGTCTCTCCACTCCAATAGGGCGCGCTCGAAAATCAGCGATGCAAAACGCCTCGTTGGCTTGAGAGCAGCTTCGGCATTAACGGCCTTTCGAATAAGCTTCGGATCGTCAGAGAGGATAGCCAAGGTCGCGATTCTACCGAGCGGCCGAATCGAGCGATCGACGGCCATTGCCCGTTGGTAGAATTGCCACGCTTCGCGTTGCCTCCCTATGCTTAAGGCGCCGTCTCCACGGGCTAGGAGCGCTTCGGAGAGTGGTTTTCTGAGGAAAGGGAGGGAGAGCAGGCATGCACACCCGACAAGCAGCAAGCGACGAGTATACGCGGGCGCGCTCACACCAATGCCCCAAAATACAACGCACAGGCGATAAATATTCCGGCCTCGATTGTGATAATGGCCTCGCGTGCCCCGGCGTGCGCCAGGAAGCGCTTGAGTTGCCGGGACCAGAGGCTCAACAGCAACGGTATGCCGGCATGGGCGGCCGCGTAAGCGACGGAAATAACGAGCGGGTCCGCCGACGGTCCCGCAGTCGCCGCCGCTGCAAGAACGAACGGAGCACAGCAGGCACCCAATAAAAGAGCACTGCCCATGCCCGCCGCCAAGGGAATTGCGAGCGTCGGAATGCTTTGCGTATTGCGGGGAGGGAGCGCATGCAGGCAGGTATCAGGTGGCTTGCGGGCGATCGTCCAAACGCCCGCAATAAGCGACGCGATAGCAGCAACGCCGTAACAGAATGCAGATATCTCGAGCGCATGAAAAAAAAGTCCGAGCGAGCTGACGAGGGCGAGATCGGTGAGGAACGCTCCGAACGTGAACGTCGCAAGCGAAAACACCCGACGAGGACCGCTGTAAAATGCCGACCCGGCGATCGCACGAGCTGCGGTACAAGGGCCACCGCTTGCCATAAGGCCGATGAGGGCTGCCGAGATGATGGGGGCGAGCATGTCAGTGAACGGCAAACCCGGTATTCGAATCGTATTGAATTCCAGAGTCGCTGCTGGGCGCCGTCCCACCGTTGAGCGTTTGCAAGGTTAGAGCAGCGTGCAAACCCGGACAAACGATGGTATACGATGCGTCGCCCGTTCCCGAACCCGAGATGCTATAGGTATAGTACTTTCCCGGGCCGGCCGCCGGATCGACCGGCGGCTGCTTCAAATAATATTTAACGAGCGGATCGGCCGCGTCGACCGGGTTGCCCGCACCGGCCGCAGCTCCTGAGGGATAGCTGAGGTTATCGGCATAATACATTTCCAATCCCGTCGCGATCTCTTTCATATTCGCTTCGCACGCGGTGGTTTGGGCTTGGGCGCGAGCTCGCATAAAATTAGGAACGAGCAAGGTAACGAGGATGGCGATAATCGCTACGACCACCATCATTTCAATAAGCGTAAATCCTCGTTGTCGCTGAAGCGTACCCATGCACGGATGAGTACCCGGAAACGCTCACCGTTGGACATAGCGATCGGCAATTTTTTGCAATGCATGTTTTCGTATTCGACATATCTGTCTGGTTGAATAGCCTAGGTCGTTAGCGACCGATCCTAAGTCCTCGCCTCCAACGTAAATGCGATCGATTACCGTTCTCTCCAAATGAGATAGCTCGCGCATGCATACTTCGAGGGCTACGGCGTCGACGACGCGATCGATTTCGCGTTCCAACGCCGGCGCCGATCGTTCGACGCTATCGAGTGTGGCGATCCGAATGGGCTCCGTAAGCGGAACGTTCCCTACGACGTCGCATACCGCCCGCTGCAACTCATACGAGGTCGGCGACCGGCCAAGTTGATGGGTCAACCGCTCCGAAATGTGACGTGCCTCGCGCTGTCGGTGCCTGGCGAGGCGCGGTGTTCGTATGAGTTCGGACTGATCGCGGAACGCGTGACGGACCTCGCCGATAATGCTCGCCCACGCATATGCGGCAAAAGGGACGCCGAAGGCGCCGTCGTATCGGTCGATAGCTTTTAGTAATCCTATTCGGCCGATCTGTAATAGATCGTCGTAACCGATTGGATTGCCTCGATAGCGAAGCGCTGCGTTGGAGCAGAGATAGTCGAATCGTTGAAATAAGTCGAGTCGGTGCTGTTCGTCGCAATCGACGATGGCCGGGCCGTTCATCGTATACCTCCGATAGCGTTATAGATTGGAATGAGCACTCCACTTACAAATATTGCCACCATGCAACCGACGACAAGAATGGCTGCTGGTTCGATAAAGGACGTAAGAAGCCGGAGACGATTTCCGGCTTCGGCGATTCGATGTGCGCCTACGGCGCGTAAGAGGTGCGGGAGGGCACCGCTTTCTTCGCCGAGTTCGATCATCGTTTTCGAAAATCGATCGACAAAGGGACCTTCGACCATCGATGCGGACCACGTTTCTCCACCTTCTATTTTCGTAAGCCATACATGGGCGGTCTCCGTAAACAGACGACTTTGGGTTGCGGCGGCGCCTAAGGCGATGGCCTCGATGACGCCAACGCCGGCTCCGAGCAGCTCGCCGGCGGTCGAAAAAAAGTCACCGCTGCAGCGATCGGCCACGATTTTCCCAACGAGAGGGATTCGTAGTAATGCCAGTTCCCGCCATTTTACAACGCGCGGCCGATATTGAGCTGCCCCGGTGAGAAAGGCCACCGCGAGGATGGTCGGCGCCAACCAGAGCCATGTACTTCGCTGTTCCAGGCTACTCAAAATGGCGATCGAGAGAGCCAAAATACCGCTTGGACGAGCTCCTAACTCCTTTAAGAGTGACATTACGGATGGGAACGTCGTAGCGGCGAGGATTGCCATAATCGTCACCGATGTTAGGAACACCCAGGCGGGATAGGCGATTGAGGCTACGATACGCTCACGAAGCTCGCCCTTCTTCTCAAGCGCGTCGGCAAGCCGTAAAAGGGCCGCATCGAGGCTTCCAGTCGTTTCTCCGGCTCGAATAAATGCGACATCGCTTGCCGGGAAGTCGCATGGCAGTCCTTCGAGTGCATCGCTCAGTGCTCTTCCCGTCCGAACCCGTGCGAGAACGGCATGTAATGCATCACCAAGAGCCGGAGATTCCGCTCGCTCGATACAAATATCGAGCGAACGGGAGAACGAGCATCCTGCAGACAAGAGCGTTCCGAGCGCCCGATAGAACGAACGGCGCGCCTTTTCGTGGACGATTCGAAATCGCTCGGATGGCCGAAACAGCGACGCAACGCTTTGGCGGCGATCCAGAAAAAGCAGGGTGAGGCCCCGTTCTATCAGCTCGTTTGCGGCGGTTTGCCAGGACTCCGCGCGCAAGACACCGCTCGAACGGGTGCCGTCTATCCGTTTTGCTACATAAAGGTACGATTCGGTCATACTGAGCCGGCTCGCGTGAATCGGTTCATTCCTGCGGATCCCCCGAGGGTCATCGCGTTTCGTAATTGATAGCATTTCCCGTCGCGAACGATCGCCCGCACCGCATCGGTAGCCAGGAGCAACTCGCTTTCAAATGCGCGGCCGCCGGTCGGCCTAGCGACCAGCTTTTGCGCGCTGATTGCCAGGAGAACGTCGGCCAATACGGTGCGCGCAATCGCGGCCTCTCCCGATGGGAAGGCGCGCAGCATTCGGTCGATAGCGGAGGCTGCATCCGCCGCATGCATCGTGGCGAGAACGAAGTGCCCGGTCTCTGCTGCTCGGAGAAGCGCGTTGCAGTCGTCGGAGCTTCGCGCTTCACCAATCGCGATGATATCCGGGTCGCTTCGAAGAGCCGAGAGCACCCCGTCGTGAAGAGATTCGATGTCGCTCCCAACCGCACGCTGTTCGATACTTCCCGGAAGTTCTGAAAGGTCGTACTCGATCGGATCTTCCAACGTAATTATTTTTCGATATTGCGTTTGGGCGGCGAGCCTCAGAAGCGCGGCCAACGTCGTTGATTTTCCGCTCCCGGTGGAGCCGACGATTAAGACAAGCCCACGCGCCGACCCAACGAGTTCGCAGAGTCGCGGAGATAGGCCGAGCGTTCCCGGATCGGGACACGCAGTTTGAAACAGCCGCACCGAACAGTGAAGCGTCGCGCGCGAACGCGTCCAATGAAGGCGTACCCGCCCCCATTGGGGTTCGGCGAGAACGCGAGTGAAGTCACCACCAAGGTGCGAACGATCGGTCGCATGATCCGTGGTTTCTTCGTAAAGCTCCTCGAGCATCGGCGTGAGAACGGGGTGCGATAATATTTCGCGCAATTTACCATCGACGCGTACGACGACAGGACGTTGCGCAGCCAAATGGATATCGGATGCACCCAGTCGACGCGCTTCATAAAATGCGTCGTCAAAGTAGCACCTCGTAACCGGCTGCATTAACGACAGGGCCCGAGCACGCGCTCTACTTCGTCGGCACTCGTTCGCCCCTCGCGAACGTGGCGCTGCGCGTCGAGACGAAGCGGATGTAACGGGTCCGCAAGCGATTGTGGACTCAGGCTACCGCCCTCGGCCAGTTCGAATGCTCCCACCCGCCCGACAAACGATCCATCGGAGGCGATGCGGCGCAGCAGGCGCTGCGATACATACGCCGTCACGGCACCGTCGACCAGGCGCTCCGAAAGCCCGAGATCGAGCATGCGCATCCGAGCCGTCCATGCGTCGGGCGCGTGTAACGTGCTCACTACGAGCCGTCCGCACAACGCAGCGCTCGCAGCAAGTTCGACGGTAGCGCGATCGCGAATCTCTCCGATAAACACGACGTCGGGATCGTGGCGTAAGAGGCCGCGCATCGCACTCTCGAACGTGAGACCGGCCTTTTCATGGATCTGCACCTGATTGATTCCCGGCGTACGAATCTCGACGGGATCTTCGATGCTGCACAGGCTCTCGTTCCGCCCGAGCCGTTCGGCGAGCGCGGCGTACATCGTCGTAGTCTTTCCGCTGCCGGTCGGCCCGCATGCGATAACCAACCCCTGAGGCGATCCGATCAAAAAGCGGAAGCGCGCAAGCATCGACGGTGCGAATCCGAGCGCCTCAATTGCAGGCATACGTGTGTCGTTCGCCTGCAGCCGCGCCGTTATGCGCTCTCCATTCAGCACGGGCATCGTCGCGACGCGGATGTCGAAAGTCCCGGAGTTGAATCGGCCATCCTGAGGCTTCCTTCGCTCGGCGATATCGATACCGCCGAGCAATTTCATCCGCATGACGACGCGCTCGAAGAGCAGGCTCTCGAAGGTGGCTCCGTCGTGTAGAAGGCCGTCGATGCGCAAGCGCGCGACACCGCAGTCGCGGCGCGGCTCGAGGTGGATATCGGAGGCGCCTCGCTCGATCGCTTCGGCGATCAGGGCGTCGCAGGCACGAATCGCCGACGGGTCCTCGGTCGCGATCACTCCGGCACTCACGGTCGCCCTCCACGTGTTGTAGCGAGGTTCCCCCGGCCATTACGGTGGCAGGGGGGTCGAGCGAGCGTAGCGTAGCAAGCGAGCGCTGTCTAGTATCGTTAAGAAAGTTGTCCCTCCGGCGAAGGGTCGGGGAATAGCCGCTCGGAGGTTTCCCCCGGACGGGCAGCCAAGGCTGGCCGTCGCCCTGGAGAGGTGGCAGAGTGGTCGAATGCACTCGCTTGGAAAGCGAGCAGACCTTTACCGGTCTCGGGAGTTCGAATCTCCCCCTCTCCGAATGCCTCGCAGTCTCTTGCACCCCTTTATCGCCCAGTGCACGAGACCCCGCTGAGTCCGAATTCACTAAAATCGTGTTCGCGGCGTAATTTGAGGATCGCTCTTGTCGTTCGAGTCAATCTTCACAGAGGTGTAGCGAGGCAATGTAGCGGAAGCGCCAATTTGCTTGACACAGTGCAATGCCAACACCCGGCATGCCGATATTTAAGACGGGAAAAGGGACGAAGATAGTGACTCTACCAGATGCGGCGCTCAATAAAGTCACAATCGAAGGGTACAAGTCAATTCGTAGCGCGACGGTTGAGTTACGAGCGCTCAACGTTCTAATCGGAGCCAATGGCGCGGGAAAATCGAATTTTATTTCCATGTTTCGACTGTTGTCTGCGATCGTACGGCGAGAACTACAACTTTATGTCGGCAGTAGTGGTGGCGCAAATTCAATACTTTTTCAAGGATCGAAAATTACGCGCGAAGTGCATTTCAAGTTGGAATTTGGCGAAAATCAATACGAGTGTTCACTCGTTCCAAATAGCGAAGGCAGTTTAATTTTTTCCAAAGAATATGCCTATGTTTGGGACACGAAATACCCGCGTCCCTATGACGTTAAACTTGGTCAAGGACACAAAGAAACACGACTTTTTGAGGATAGCTCGAGAGTTGCTAAGTACACTCGCGACAAGATGGCGGCCTGGACGCTCTATCACTTCCATGACACTGGCGTTCAGGCAGCAGTTAAGCAGCCGTGCAGCATTGCCGATAATCTATCTCTGCGTGGAGATGCGGGGAATCTCGCTGCATATCTAATGCTCATTAAGGAGCGTCATGAAAAGTCGTATAAAGAAATACTTGACGCCGTGCGCCTTGCCGCACCGTTCTTTGACGATTTCATTCTTCGACAAAATCCATATGACGCCGACAAAACGAGACTGGAGTGGCGGCAGAAAGGAAGTGAGTCGGTACTCAGCCCTGGGCAGCTTTCCGACGGGACGCTTCGCTTTATCTGCCTTGCCGTAGCGCTTCTCCAGCCCACCCCTCCGCCCACAATCGTTATTGACGAACCCGAACTTGGCCTTCATCCCTATGCCATTACATTACTCGCTGGTATTATGCAGAGCACGGCAGCGCGGCGGCAAGTTATTGTTTCAACGCAATCTGTGCCCCTCGTAAACCAATTTGCTCCCGAAGATTTAATCGTGGTTGATCGCATCGGTGCTGAGTCAATGTTCAACCGCCTCGATTCCGGAGCCTTGGCCGCCTGGCTCGACGATTATGGAATGGGCGACCTTTGGGAGAAAAACGTGATCGGTGGAAGGCCCTCCCATGCCTAAGATTACGGTCCTCGTCGAGGGCCAAACTGAAGAAACTTTTGTCCAATCCGTCTTAAACCCATATATTCTTGCGGTCGACCCGACGGCCTATATTCACCCCATTGTGCTTGTAACAAAGAGGGTAAACTCAGGCGAGAAATGGACGGGAGGACTTTCAAAGTTTAGGCAACTTCGAGATAATGTACGACTCGCTCTACAGGACACGGGGTCAGCATTGGTCACGTGCATGATCGATCTTTATCGCCTACCGCGCGATTTTCCGGGATATGAAGAAGCCCTCACTATGGATACCAAAACAAAGGTTGCGACGCTCGAACACGCTTTGAATGAGCACATTAATAACAGTCGATTTCTGCCGTATATATCAACATACGAATTCGAGGCATTGCT
>JAJYRH010000030.1:0-2241 GCA_021794205.1 bacterium | reverse complement strand
GGCCCGTAGTTTACATCCATCACCACCTCCGGTTGCGCGAGTTCTATCGCCAGATCGTGCGGTAAGATCGCCCCGGGCGGCAGCGTGCTCACCACGATCTCCGGCACCGATTCGGGCCACGGCTGCGCGTCGAAATCGACGATACACTCCGCGACGCGGTCGGCGTTACGCCCCCACAGGTACGCGTGCGCGTCGTATTCTTGGCACTGCGCTAATATCGCGCGCGCGGTCGCGCCGGTACCGAGCACGCCGATCCGGCGCAGCGCGATCGAATCTTCCAATATCGCTTCGAGCGCGACGCGCCAGCCGATGCCGTCGGTGTTGGTGCCGCGAATCTGCATGTCGAAATAGATCGTGTTGACGGCTTTTGCGCGCCGCGCTTCATCGGTGAGCACGTCGCAGGCGGCGAGCGCTTCTTCTTTCAGCGGCGTCGTGACGTTCGCACCGGTATAGCCATCGAGGCGCATGCGCCGCAGCACGTTAATCGCGTTGCCGGCGGGCACTTCGATCGCCACGTAGCTCCCGTCGATCTCGGCTTCGTGGAGAAATCCGCGGTGCAACTGCGGACTGCGCGAATGGGCGACGGGGTCGCCGATCAGCGCGAGTTTCATACGCGGCGCTCCGGCAGCACCAGCCGCTCGATGCGGCGGAACAGGCGCGTCAGCGGGAAATCGCGGTCTTCGATCGGCTCCACCAAGATCGCCCGCATGCCGCAGAGCGTCGCGCCGAGCACGTCGGTAAAGAGCTGGTCGCCGATCACCGCCACCTCGCGCGCCCGCATGCCCAGCGCGCGCTTCGCCCGCAGAAAGCCCAGCGGCAGCGGCTTGAGCGCGTTGGGGATGCCGTGCAGCCCCAGGGGCGCGGCAATCTCGGCGACGCGCGGGCCGAAGTTATTCGAAAGCAGCACGATCTCCAGGCCGGCGGCGCGCGCCGCGGCGACCCAGGCCCGGTTCTCGGGGCTCGGCGCGCTCGCTCCGAAGCCGAGCAGGGTGTTGTCGAGGTCCAAAATCAGCCCGCGCACCCCCTCGGCGACGAGGCTTTCGGGGCGAATGGCGGCCAGGTGAGGCACCTGTTGGAAGGGGCGAGACATGGGCCAAGGGTTTGTAACCTCTATCCCCACTATCCTCGGAGTTGCCCACAGCGGCGCCCACGCTTACCCACGACTTTTTCTGCTTTTGGACAGCCTTTCCAGAGGGACTTTTGACGCTGCCACCATATATAGTAGGTCCCCAGTGCCCAAAAGCACTAAACCTTGCCTCGCCGATTAACTATCGAACGTTTGTTCGCCCGCCTCCGTCGCCCGTATTTTGCTCAGCTGCCGCCGTTTTTAACAAGGAGAATCACCATGAAGTTCGCTCGCCTCTACTCCGTCGCCGGTGAGCCGTATGCGGGGGTGGCGTTCGAACCGCGCACCTCGCGCATCGTCAATCCGAACGGCTCGGTGATCTTCGAGGCAAAGGACATCATGGTGCCGGCAGCCTGGAGCCAGGTCGCCGTCGACGTGCTCGCCCAGAAATATTGCCGGAAGGCTGGCGTGCCGACGCGGCGCAAGCGCGTCGCTGAGGAGGGCGTGCCCGAGTGGCTCTGGCGCAGCGTCCCCGACGAGGCCGCGCTCGCGGCATTGCCGCGCGACGAACAGTTCGGGGCGGAACTCGATGCGCGCGACGTTTTCAACCGGCTCGCGGGCTGCTGGACGTATTGGGGCTGGAAGCACGACTACTTCGATAGCGAAGCCGACGCGCGCACCTATTACGACGAGATGTGCTCGATGCTCGCGCGCCAAGTCGGTGCGCCGAATTCGCCGCAGTGGTTCAACACCGGTCTGCATTGGGCGTACGGCATCAGCGGCCCCGCACAAGGGCACTATTTCGTCGATCCGCGCAGCGCGGAACTGACGCGCAGCACGAGCGCCTACGAACATCCCGCACCGCACGCGTGCTTCATTCAGAGCGTCTCCGACGATCTCGTCAACGAAGGCGGCATCATGGATCTCTGGGTCCGCGAGGCGCGTATCTTCAAATACGGTTCGGGTTCGGGAAGCAATTTCTCCAACGTGCGCGGCTCGGGCGAAAAACTCTCCGGCGGCGGTTCGTCGAGTGGTTTGATGTCCTTTCTGCGCGTCGGCGATCGCGCGGCGGGAGCGATTAAATCGGGCGGCACGACGCGTCGTGCGGCGAAGATGGTGGTGCTTAACGCCGATCACCCCGATATCGAACAGTTCGTTTCGTGGAAGGTCACCGA
>JAJYRH010000042.1 GCA_021794205.1 bacterium | reverse complement strand
CGGAAAGCACACGCACATGAAAACGATCGCATTTTACGGGGCGGGGCTCTTAGGCTCCAATTTCGTTCGGGCTTTTCGCCGGCGCGGGTATGCCGTGCGGCTCTGGAATCGCACCGCCGCACGTGCGCAAGCGCTCGCCGATATCGGCGTGGAGATCTGCACGCTGCCCGAAGACGCCGCCTCCGGCGCCGACTATCTCCACCTCTGTCTCAGCGACGACGCCGCCGTTGAGAGCGTGCTCGAACGCGTGCTTCCCCGGCTCGACAAACGCGTACCGATCTGCGACCACACCACCTGCTTGCCGCAGCGAGTCGCCGAACGCACGCGCGCGCTCCATGCGAAGGGCTATCGCTATCTGCACGCTCCGGTCTTTATGGGGCCGCCGAACGCCCTCGACGGCAGCGGCTCGATGTTGGTAAGCGGCGATCGCAGCGAGATTGCGGCCCTGCACGATCATCTCGCGGCGATGACCGGGACCCTTCGCGACCTCGGCGAGCGCACCGAAGCCGCCGCGATCTATAAATTGCTCGGCAACGCGATGATTCTCGCGGTGATTGGTGGGATCGCCGACGTGCTGCATATCGGCGCCGCCCAGGGGCTCACCGGCCCGGAAAGCTTCAAGATCTTCGACTTCTACGATCCCAAGGGACAGATCGAGGGGCGAGGGCGGCGGATGGCCGCGGGCGACGAGAGCGCGACCTGGAGCGTGGAGATGGCGCTCAAAGATGCGCGGCTCATGCAAGGGGCCGCCTACGACGGCGCGTTGCCGGTGATCGACGCGATCGCCGCCCGGCTCGCCGAGCTCGTCGCTACGGGAGCGGCGAAGGCCGATCTCGCGGCACTCGCGCGTTAGGCGGGGCGCTCGGCGCGATCGCCGGGAGCGGCGTCCGGCGCGGCAGCGGAATGCCGTTCCAGTGGGGGCGCGGCGTCGGGGGCACGCGCGGCGCGAAAACCACTTGCGGTAGCGGGTTGGGTTGTTTGGGGAGCCTCCGCGCCAGCTCGGCGAGCGGCGTGCGGATCTCCACGGTGCGCGTCGCTGCGGCGTAACGCACCTCGTCGCCGAGGGGGCGTAGGGTCGAGGCGAGCGGGAGATAGAGCTGCCCCAGGGGACGATGCGCCGAGCGCGGCACCCGAATCACCACGCAGCGCCCGCTGCGATAGATAAAGAGCCGGTTCCCGACGCGGATGATGCGATCGACGAACGCCGCCACGACCGGCCAGGCCGGCGCGTAAAAGTGCCCGCTCCGCAGCACCAGCGGACGATACGAGTGGATGGGCGCTCCGTTCCGGAGCACGCGCGTCGGTGGGAGAAACGGCACGATACGGCGATATACCGCACGCGATGGCGCGAATCTTTGCGGTCTTCAGGAATGCCGGCGCGCGTTTCTCCTCCGAGGGCTGTGCGTTCGCCGCCCAGGCGGTCGCTTTCAACGCCCTCTTCTCGCTCTTTCCCCTCGTGGTACTCGCGATCGGGGGCGTTTCGATCTTCATTCACAACGGCCGCGAACGCGTGCTCGCCTTCTTCGACGAGCTCGCGCCGACGCTCCACCACGTGGTTGCGGCGAACCTCAGCGCGTACTATTACGGGCGGGGCATCACCAGCGTCATCGCGCTCGTCGTATTAATTTGGTCGGCAAAAAATCTCTTCATGTCGCTCGCCTTCGCGCTCGATCGCACGATGAAGGTTGACGAACGGCGGCCGCTTGTCGCCCATATCGCCGTCGCGGTCGTCGCGCTGCCGATTCTCGGCCTCGCATTACTCATCGCGCTCGTGCTGCCGGTGCTCTTCTCGGTCGCCTTCGCGATGGCGCACATACCCGATCGCCGCGATATGTTGCATCTCGCCGCATACGCGATATCGCTCGCGCTCGTTTTTGGCGCTTCGCTCTTCCTCTATCGCCTGCTCCCCAATCGCGACGTTCCGTGGACGATCGCCCTGCCGGGGGCGATTCTCTGCGCGACCCTCTGGCCGCTCGTACAGTATGCATTTACGATTTATACGCTGCATATGAACTACACCGCGATCTATGGAGCACTCACCGCGCCGATCGTCCTGCTACTGTGGTTCTACCTGATCGGTTCGATTTTTCTTTTCGGTGGTGCGCTCAACGCCGCCGTCGAAGCACGTCATATGGAGATCTCTTCGTGATGTTGGTATTCATTCACGGTGCCGCTTGTACGCCCGCGGTATTCACCCATCAGCTCTCGGCGTTCCCAGGTGCGATCGCCCTCGCGCTTCCCGGGCACGGTGAGCCGGGCGGCGCCGAGGATATCGAGGGCTTCGCCGACGCCGTCGAAGCGCGCATCCGCACCGAAGGATGGCGCGACGTCGTGCTCTGCGGCAGTTCGATGGGCGGTGCGATCGCGCTGGAGATTGCCATCCGCGGCACGCTTCCACTCGCGGGTTTGGTGATGATCGGTAGCGGCGCGAAATTACGCGTGGCGCCAGCGATTCTCGAAGCTTTACGGCTCGGCGATGCGGCCGTGCTCGCCACGCTCGCCGATGCGATGTTTGCCACCCCCACCGCGCAGACGCGCGCGGCGATGATCGCGCAATTCGAATCGGTCTCGCCCGCGCAACGCCTCGCCGATTTTCGCGCCTGCGATGCCTTCGACGCACGCGAGCGGCTCGGAGCGATCGCCGTTCCCGCCCTCATGCTCGTCGGCGACCGCGATGTGATGACCCCCCCGGATCGTTCGACCTTTCTCGCAGACCGGATTGCCGGAGCGCGCGTCGAAGTATTGCCGGGACTCGGGCACCTTGCGATGCTCGAAGGCCCCGGGGCGACGAACGTTCACCTCGCCGGCTTCGTTGATTCCATAAGCGGCTAACGGCCGCACGTTTTCGAACCCCCGAAAGGACCGTCCGTGCGACGACTCTTACTCTCGATGCTCGCCCTCAGTGCCTTCACCGCCGTGGCCGCTCCACGCACGGTCACCGCATCGGCCGCAGCGAAGGCAACCCCCGCTCCGAAGACCGCTCCGAAGACCGCTCCGAAGCCTGCGCCGAAAGCGACTCCGACGAGTACGCCGGTCCCCAGCGGCCCGAAGGTGATCGTCTACCCCTTCACCGCGACCTCGGGTGGCCTTCCCAAAAAGGCAGGCGCCACCGTCGCCACGATCTTCGTGCACGCGTTCCAGGCGAGCGGTGGTCTCGATGTCCTGCCGACGCCGCCCCCGACCGCTCCGAAGCTCTATCCCGAAACCGCCGCTAAACTCGGCGCGGGCTATTACGTCGCCGGATATCTCACGCCGATCGGCCAGGGGGTCTCGGTCCTCGAGCAGGTTATCAGCGTTACGAACGGGGTGATTATCTATTCGAAGACGGCGCAGGTCTTCTCGGTGAGCGACGCAGGTGCGCTCGCTCTTAACGCGCGCCGCGCGATCCTTGCCGACGCAGGGGTCGGGCGCGATTATCAACCGAGCACGCCCTCGAGTACCCCCGCGCCGACCGCAACCGGTCCGGCCGGGCAAGCCGCCTCGATTAAAATCTCCGGAATCTCCGGCGTTCTCGGGCATATCTTCGGCAAACGGCCGACGGTCGCTGCAGTGGCCTCGCCAACCCCAGAGCCGAAACCTTCGCGGCGCGCGCTGGTGGTGCGTATCGGCGGAAACGCTCCGGGCGGCGTGCTCACGAGCTCAACCGATCTTCTCGCGTCCGACCTGCACAAACATTTTCATACCTCAATCGTCGCGGCGCCCGTCGGTGCGATGGCATCGATTGCCAATACGATCTGCGGAACCGATCGCGATGCGACGATCCTTACCGGGACGATCGACCTGATCCCCGGGCATTTCATGCATCGTGGCAGCAGCCGATTCTACCTAAAAGCGTATGCCTGCTTCGGAGCGCTGCTCTATCACGGACATGCCGACGCCGACGATACGCCGACGGCGATTCAAAAGGCCGTCGACGATTACGTCGAGCTGCACCCGAACAATCGTTAGGCCTCGTCGCCGTCGAGCAAGCCGATCGGCGGATCGACGGTGACGATCCCGGTGCCGAGATCGATACTGCGAACGATCGCTCGTACCATCGGCACCATGCGCCCCGCGACGACGAGCATGTCGCTGCTCGGCCAATGTTCGACGCGTTCGACCTTGCCGTAGACCCG
>JAJYRH010000041.1 GCA_021794205.1 bacterium | reverse complement strand
GACCCGGCGTGCGCGGACTCGGGACTTTGGTTGATGCCATGAAGACCTCACGATGGAAGACGCGTTCCCTCCATCATCGTGAACGACAATCCCCAGCGCAAGACGGTCCTCAACAGACGGTTACGATCGTCGTTGCGGTCATGCATAAGCTGTTGGTCATCGCCTATGGGGTCCTTAAGTCCCAACGCCCCTTTGACCCCAAAATGGCTTGACGTTCATCACGGAATCTCGATACGCCGCTTCGCGGCTACTCGAGCTGACAAGCGGGCTCGCCCTCGATACGCCGCTTCGCGGCTACTCGGGCTGACAAGCGGGCTCGCCCTCGATACGCCGCTTCGCGGCTACTCGGGCTGACAAGAGGGCTCGCCCCTCGATACGCCGCTTCGCGGCTACTCGGGCTGACAAGCAAGCCCACCTCGGGCTGACAAGCGGGCTGACAAGCGGGCTGACGAGGCGTAACACTCGGGCACGAGGGCGGTAGTACCCCCCGAAAGGAAACATTGCGAGGTAGATGGTGGCGGAGGCAACGAGCGACGAAGCACTCGTCGGTCTCGTTCGGGCGGGGGACCGCGAAGCGTTTGCGGGGTTGGTGGAGCGCTACAAGCGCGGCATCGCCAACTTCATCGGCGCCTCGGTTCGCAACCCGTCAGATGCAGCCGATCTCACGCAGGAGACATTCCTGCGGGCGTACGCGCACCTGGGATCCTTCAACCCCAGCCTCGGCAAGTTTTCGACCTGGCTCTACCACATTGCCCGCAACGTCGTGCGCACGCACCTGGGAAAACAGCAGCGGCGCCCCGCCACGCAGGAGATGCCCGAAGACCAAACGCTCGAGAACTTTATCGCCGACTCCTCGCGAGAATCCGATCCAGCCGAAGGCATCCTCCGCAGCGAGGCCGAGCGCGAATTGCGCGCGGCACTAGCGGAGCTGCCGGAGAGAACGAGGACCGTGTTGGCACTGCGCTACTTCGACAACCTGGAATATCACGCGATCGCCAGCGCGCTCGGGCTCTCACTCGGAAACGTCAAAACCCTCATCCATCGCGGAAAAATCGCGCTCGCGCAACGTATGCGCAACCGTGAAAACGTCGCTCTCGACACCGTCAAAGCCAAAGGAGGCTACCGTGCGCTGCTCCTCGTGTAGTAACGATCTCGATCGTTATCTGGAAGGGACGCTCTCGCCGGCGCGCATGCGCGCCATGGCCGAGCACCTGCGTACGTGCGACGAATGCCGCGCAACGCTCGACGAACTCAAAGTGATCGACGCTTTGCTCGCGACGACCGCCCCCGTCGATCTCGCTCCGAACTTCACCTACGCCGTTATGGCCGAGGTGCGAACGCTGCCGCAACCGCGCGCGTTCCGCTTCTCGCACTGGGGATTGCTGACGTTCTATACCATCGGCGCGTGGGTCGCGCTGGTGGCGTTCTGGCTCTTCGCCCGCGAAACCGCGACGGCGACGCTCGCCTCGGCTTCGAACAACGCGATCGCCGCGACGGGCTCCACCTTCGCCGCGCTCACCGCGGGCATGCACGCGCTCGCGCCGTACGCACCCTTCGTGGTGATTTCGGTGTTGCTCGTTATGGCCATCGACGCCGCATTCTTCGGCGCCATCTTCTTTTACCAGCGGCGCATTCGGCCGCACGTGCTCGCCACCATTGCCATCCGGGAGGAACGCTAACATGCGTCTCGTTCGCACGCTCGTCGTCGGCATCGTCGCCGCCGCCGGCCTACTGCTCGCCCCGCACGCTGCGGCCGCGAGCACCTACGCCGACGACAACGGCAATGTCTACATCGGTAAAGACGTAACGATCTATCCGGGGCAAGTGGTCCACGGCGATCTCACGGTAATCGGCGGCAACGCCGATATCAAAGGCACCGTCGAACGCGATCTCACCGTGCTCGGCGGCGGCGCGACGATTGAAGGCAGCGTCGGGCGCGACGTGACGGTGCTCGGCGGATCGTTCACGCAGATGCCGGGCGCGCACGTCGGCCGGCACATTACGACGATCGGCCTCGGGCACGGCATCATGCGCATTCTTCCCAGCATCGGCGTCGGCTCGGGCACCGGCACCGCGACGGTGCACACGCTCAACCCGTTCGGGTTATCGATCGTGCCGTGGCTCGCAGGCGGAAAAATCCTCGGCGACTTCTTGGTTCTCATCGCGTTCCTCATCTTCCCGATGCGCGCGCGCTTGGCGATGGAACGCTTGGAACGCCACCCCGGCCTGGCGACGGCGGTCGGTTTGGGCGCATGGATTGCGGTGCTGCCGCTCGGCTTCATGTTGCTCATTACGATCGTGTTGAGCCCGCTCATCCTCGTCGAATTGCTCGCAATCGTCGTTGCGATGTTGATCGGTAAGGCGGCGCTCGCATTGATTATCGGGAACCGTTTGATGGCGATGACGAACGCGAAGGCCGATCCCTCGCCGCTGCTCGCGCTGGTGGTCGGGCTCGTGCTGGTCACCGCCGCGGAGTTGGTGCCGATCGCGGGATTCCTCGTTACGATGCTGGTGCTGCTCGTCGGCGTCGGCGCGACCTTGCTCTCGCTCGCGCAGCCGACGATGCTCAACGGCCCCTACATGGGGCCGGCGGCACCCGTCGGGCCGACGAACGTCACCCCGCCGCAGCCGCCGGTCGGCGGCCCCCCGATGCCGCGGTAAGGGGCACGCGGTTTTGTCACCCCGAGTAGGGCGTTCTTGTCACCCCGAGTAGGGCGTTCTTGTCACCCCGAGTAGGGCGCTCTTGTCACCCCGAGTCGGGCGCTTTAGCGCCCGTATCGAGGGGGCGACGCGCATCTCGATACGGCCCCTGCGGGGCCTACTCGATGTGACACATCGGAGCCGACTCGAGGGGCGACGCGCATCTCGATACGGCCCCTGCGGGGCCTACTCGATGTGACAATCCCTGTCACCCCGAGTAGGGCGTTCTTGTCACCCCGAGTAGGGCGCTTTAGCGCCCGTATCGAGGGGTCGGCGCTGCCCTTACGACCGCTTCAAAAAGCGCGCCGGCGCGATAATCGGGATAACGAAGCGATCGTCGAGCGCCAAAAGATCGCGATCGCCGGTAACGAGCGCATCGGCGTTCGCGGCGACCGCGAGGGCGAGCACCATGCGGTCATTCGCATCGCGACACTCCGGCAGAATGGGAAGCGCACTTGGAACCGTTACGGCTTCGCAGTGCGGTAAATATTCGAGCAGCAGTGCATCGCGCTCGTGTTGGTTCAATCGAAATTTCGGGTACGAGAGCGCGCGAAGGAGCTCTTCGGCCATCGCCGCGGAAACGAGAGGCGTACACGCGTGAGAGCTCCACATCCTGCGCAGCGGCGCGAGCGATCCCGAACGAAAGAGGAGCGCTGAGAGCACGACGTTCGTATCGAAGACGACGCGCTTGAATTTCACGCGATCACGCGCGATCGCGTCGCGCGAATCGCACTGCGTCGGAAACATCGTCCGTCGTTATTCCCAACTCGGCGAGTTTGCGACGCACCGCATCGGCGTTCACGAGCGTAACGGGCGTTAATACGATCCGCCCATCTTCCACTTCCACTTCAAACAGGCCGGGGGAGCCGACGGCGTTCGTCACCGCTTTAGGCAGAGTCACCTGATTTTTCGAGGTCATTTTAGCGAGCATAGCAAGGATATCTTACTTCCTTACTATCCTCCAGCGCAACTCGCCCGCCGGCGCTACTCGGCGGCGAGCCCCTCCGCGCCTGCCGCCGCGCCGAGCACGCTGTCGAACGTCAGCAAGCGTACCCCCGGAAGGCTTTCGCCAAGATCGAGGGCGAGCGCGAGGTGCCACAAATCCGCGCCGCGCAGCGGATAACGACGCGCGAGCACTCGCAGCGTTGCCGGCGCGGGCCCATCAGCGAGTGCGAGCCACGGTGTGCGCGCGATGCTCTCGATCGCACGTTCGCCGAGTGCAACCGCCATCTCACCGCTCCTCACGGCTCGCGCGATGACCGAGGCGCACTCGGCGCGAGCGAGCGAGGAGAGCAGATGCTTGCCCGTTCGCCGAAACTGTCGTTTTGCAAGCGTCGCATGCACGTCGTTGAAGAGCAACGAGAGAATCGCCGAAGCATCCCAATAGAGCAGCGCGCGATCGTCGGTCACCGATT
>JAJYRH010000040.1 GCA_021794205.1 bacterium | reverse complement strand
AAGCGGGGCGGACCGAATTCTTCGACGACGTCACCACGGAAGCTCACCAGCGGAGACCCAGAACGCAAAATATGTAGAGAGCACGACGAAGAAACCACTTGACAATACCGGCCTTCTCATGGAAGCCCACCCCTCGACAAGCTCGGGGTAAACTCCGCGGCGGATCGAGGGGGCATTCCTCGGTCGGCGCGCGCCTCGATATGGTTGCTTCGCAACCTACTCGGCGTGACACGGGTAGACTCCGCGGCGTATCGAGGGGGCATTCCTCGGTCGGCGCGCGCCTCGATATGGTTGCTTCGCAATCTACTCGGCGTGACACGGACAGGCTCCGCGGCGTATCGTGGGCCAAGAGGAACCGGCCGGTTGGGTGCTACAACCGCGGCCAGGGTGAACGAAAGCCCACCGACGGCGCTCGTCCGCGGCATCGGGCTGCGCGGCGCGGTTGCGATGAACGCGATCACGATGATCGGCATTGGGCCGTTCATCACGATTCCGCTGGTGCTCGGTGCGTTGCATGGGCCGCTCTCGCTGGTCGGCTGGCTCCTCGGCGCGTTGCTCGCGCTCTGCGATGGGCTGGTCTGGGCCGAATTGGGCTCGGCATTTCCCCGCTCCGGCGGCACGTACGGCTATCTGCTCGAGACGTTTCGCGGGCTGCGCGTCGGCCCCGTCCTCGCCTTCCTCTTCGTCTGGCAGATGATGTTCGTCGCGCCGCTCACGCTCGCGAGCGGATATATCGGCTTCGCGAATTACGCCGGCTATTTTTTCCCGCATCTCGCTGCCTCGCCGCTCGCGCTCAAAGCCGTCGCGCTCGCCATCGGCGTCGTCACGCTCGTCGCGCTCTACCGCGGTATCAACGCCATCGCGCGAACGGGTATCTGGCTCGCCGCCGCGGCCGTGCTGACGTTGCTGGTCACCATCGCCGCGGGATTCGCGCATTGGTCGGTGCATCTCGCGGGCGCGTTCCCCACCGGTGATTCGTTCTGGAGCGGTTTGCGCGCCGGGCTCGGGCAAGCGCTCGTGATCGCGATGTACGATTATCTCGGCTACAATCAAGCGAATTATCTCGGCGACGAAGTGCGCGCGCCGACGAAAACGCTACCGCGTGGAATCGTCATTGCGATTGCGTTGGTAGCGACGCTCTATATCGCGCTGCAAGTGGGCGTGCTCGGCGCGATTCCGTGGCAGCGAATCGTTCCGCTCGCCGACGGGTCGCTACCGCCCATCGCCCAACACCTCGCATCGACGATGGTGGAGCATTCGTTTGGGGCGGGCGCGGCCGGGGCCGTGACGCTGCTGGTGTTGGTCACCGCGTTCGCTTCGGTCTACGGCAACCTGCTCGGGGCCTCGCGCATTCCGTACGCCGCCGCGAGCGATGGGAACTTTCTTCCGGCCTTCGCGCACGTCCACGCGCGCCACCGCTTTCCCGATGTCGCGCTGCTCGCCATCGGCCTCCTCGCGCTGATCGCCTCGCTCTTTACGCTCGACCAAGTGATCGACGCACTGACAACCGGGATCGTGTTGATTCAGTCGATCGCGCAGATCGCCGCGCTCTTCGTGCTTCGCGCGCGCGGCGTGACGGCGCCGTACCGGATGTGGCTCTTTCCGCTGCCGGCGTTGCTCGCGCTCGCGGGGTGGATCTACGTATTCTGCAGCGCGGGTGGCGCGGCGATCTTCTTCGGGCTCGCGACGTTGCTCGCAGGGTTGCTCGCTTACGCGCTTATGCGGCGAGCGTGGCGCCCCACGCGGTGACGCGCGCTTCGATCGCGTCGCGAATCTCGCGCGTTGCGGCGAGTCGTTCGTCGTGCGAGCCCGCGAGCGCGGAGGGATCGGGAAAACTCCAATGGAGCCGTTGCGTGACGCCGGGGAAGATGGGGCAACGTTCGGCGTTGCTCTCGTCGCAGACGGTAATGACGTAATCGAATAAGTCGCCCGCGTTGTAGAGATCGAAAACGCGTCGCGTCGGTTGCTGCGAGATATCGATGCCGCGTTCGCGCATCGCTTCGACCGCAAGCGGATTGAGCGTGCCCGCCTCCAAGCCGGCGCTTTCGGCGGCGAGCAGATCGGGGAAGCGTGCGTTTGCAAATGCTTCGGCCATCTGGCTGCGCGCGCTATTATGCACGCAGAGAAAGAGCACGCGGATGCGACGGGGGTGGGGAGCGGTCATGGTGTGGGTGCCTCCAGCGGTGCGGACTACGTTGTTGCCATGCGTCGGGCGACGATGACGAGCGCGAGCATGACGGGGACTTCGACGAGCGGGCCGATGACGGCGGCGAACGCCTCGCCCGAGGTAATGCCGAAGACGGCGATGCAGACCGCGATGGCGAGTTCGAAATTATTGCTCGCGGCCGTGAGCGAGAGCGCGGTGCTCGCGCCGTACGTCGCTCCCATTTTTTTGCCCATCGCAAACGAGATGAAAAACATCGCGACGAAATAGATGACCAACGGAAGTGCGATCTGCAAAACGTCGAGCGGGCGTTCGACGATACGGTGCCCTTGCAGCGCGAACATCGCGACGATCGTCACGAGTAGGGCGACGAGCGTGAGCGGAGCGATGCGCGGCACGAAGCCTTCGTCGTATCGCCGCGCTCCGATGCGCGGACGAAGCAGCGCGCGCGTAATCGCGCCCGCCGCAAACGGAAGGCCGAGGTAAAGCGCGACGCTCTCGGCGACCTGCGCCATGGAGAGATGCACGGCGAGCGAGGGCATGCCGATGAGCGGCGGCAGCACCGTGATGAAGAGCCACGCATAGGCGGCGTACCCGAAGATTTGAAAGAGCGAGTTGAATGCGACGAGCGCGGCTGCATATTCGCGGTCGCCGTCGGCAAGATCGTTCCACACGATCACCATCGCGATGCAACGCGCGAGCCCAACCATGACGAGCCCGGCGAAAAACGCCGGCTTGTTATGGAGAAAGAGTGCGGCGAGTGCGAACATCAATATCGGCGCGATCGCCCAGTTTTGAACGAGCGAGAGCGCGAAGAGGCGGAGATTCTTAAAGACCGCGGGGAGCGATTCGTAGCGCACGCGCGCGAACGGCGGATACATCATCACGACGAGGCCGATGGGAACGACGAGCGCCGGAAGATGCATTCCGAACGCGCCGAGCGCGACGCCGAGCGCCATCGCGGCCAAAATCCAGATCGTAAGGTAGCGATCGAGGAAGGCGAGCCGTTTCACGCGCGTACCGCTGCGGGCAGCGTGCGTTCGAGGGCGACTTCGATGCGTTCGCGCGTTCCGGGCGCGAGCCGATAGAAGCCCCACGTTCCGCGCCGCTCGCCGACGACGAGCCCCGCATCCTTGAGAATCTTGAGGTGATGCGAGACGGTCGACTGGTTCAGTGCGAGCCCGGCGGTGAAATCGCAGACGCAGAGTTCGTCGCCGGCGCGGGCGAGCGTGGCGAGGATGCGCAGGCGCGCCGGATCGGCGAGGGCGTGGAAGAGCGCGCTCTCCTCGTGCAGGGCGCCCTCGTAGAGCGGGGTCTCCGGGGCGCAGCGTTGCATCGACATCGGTCGATTCTAGGCCCTGCATCGATGGTTGTCAATGCAGGCGCGGCGATTCCTGTCACCCCGAGTAGCCGCCCCCTCGACAAGCTCGGGGTAAACTCGGCGGCGTATCGAGGGGAGGGGCCCCAGTGTCACCCCGAGTAGCCGTCCCCCTCGACAAGCTCGGGGTAAACTCGGCGGCGTCCCGAGGGGCCGCAGTGTCACCCCGAGTAGCCGCCCACGGCGGCGTATCGAGGGGTCCCTCGAGGACTTTTCGGTCCGTTTATGCGTTGCTGTATTCGGGTATAGTCCGGGAACGACGTACGTGTACGCACCGACGTTCGCATTAGGAAGGCTTTACATGAAAAAATATCTATTCCACATATTCGCAACGCTCGCGTTGGCGATATCCGCCATCGCAGTTCCGTCGATCGCTTCGGCGAGAACGTCGACGTTCTACGGTATCACGTTGCATGTCTCGACGACGAACATCAAAGTGCGCAATCCTCATACCGGGCAAGTGCTGAGTTTTGAGATCCTGCCCAAATTCGACCGAATTTTCTCCGATAACGGTAAGACGACGTACCAAATGAAGGCTGTGAAACCGGGACGCTACGTCGGAATCATCTACGACCAAAGCATGCTCGGGATGCGCCACGCCGACGCCATCTATCTCTTAAACAACGAGAACGAGCGAATCGGTAAGCAGTAGCCGACGAAACCGTTCTCAAGCCGAGTAGCCGCCCGCAGGCGGCGTATCGAGGCGACCGCGTACGGCCCTGATATGTTGGGCTGGCCGGGAGATCCGGCGGCTTCGCCTCGAATCTGGGGTGAAGAACCTGTCGGCCACGCCGGGCGGCCCTCGGGCTCCGAGCCCGTTATCGAGATTGGCGACCGACAG
>JAJYRH010000029.1 GCA_021794205.1 bacterium | reverse complement strand
CCGCGCGAGTGAGTTTCTGCGAAATCGATAGGTGAGCCGTGCGCTCCCGTGGTATAGTCTGCGGCGCCGCGATGGAGAGATGGCCGAGCGGCTGAAGGCGGCGGTTTGCTAAACCGTTATACGATGTCAAGTCGTATCGAGGGTTCGAATCCCTCTCTCTCCGAATCCGCGCTCTGCATCCGTAGCAGGGATGCGATTGGTCGGCCTCGTATCATGGGCGGTCGTCTCAGCGACGATGTGCGGTCGTAGCTCAATTGGATAGAGCAACAGGCTACGAACTTGTAGGTTGGGGGTTCGAGTCCCTCCGACCGCAGATCACCGACGGCGGCGAGTGTGAAAACGCTCGCCGCCGTTTTTTATGCGATCAGACTTTCGGAACGAAGATCATCCGGCTCTGCGGATAGTCGAAGATGATGCGTTTGAAATGACGCAAGAAGTCGAGCCCGACGAGCGCGCGATAGCCGATGAACGACGTCGTTTCGCAGGTCGTGGGGTTTTGATAGATGATACGGCCGAGGGCGATGGAATCGACGTGACCGCAATCACCTATTTGATAGCCCCCCCCCACGCCGCCGACGACGAGATGCGAGGCGAAATAGCCGGTGAGTGTATTGTCGACGAGCATCGTCAGGTTATCGTCGAGCACCATCGAATGAGGAATCAACACCTGGTACGGGTCACCGGTATCGAGGAAGGCGTTCACGTCGATGCGCCCGTCGATTTTCATCGGCACCTGCGGCGTTTCATCGGCGAGGTCGATGATCGCATGCACCCCGTGAATCGTATGCGGCGTTACGGTCGACGGATCTTGAAGTTGTAAGGTGCCGTCTGCAAAATCGACCGTCGCTATCGTGCCGGCGAGAACGGGAAAACCGATGAGACCGTCGGATCCAAGCCCTGCGCCTCTCCCCGAACTCGCAATGACGTTGCTGAGGATGTTCCCCCCGATGTCGAGTGTTTTCGCTCGCATGACGGTAATGTGCGTCGATCCCGATACGCCGGTTGCCTCCCCGTGACCGATCGTCTGGAGGCGCGCCTTCTTCGCGTAGGAGCGCGTGAGAAATATTCCGGCCGCACCGGAATCGAGAATAAACTTTCCTGGTACGCCGTTGATGCTCGCATGGACGAGGATGCGATATTGTGTAATTTTTACCGGAAAGGGTTTCGGATTGAGAAACGACCAAGTTGCGGTCTGCGCGGGCGGTTCTACCTGAGGCGGCGCGACCGGCACGTTCGGTCGTATTTCGGAGATTTCGTAGCGAGCGTCGGAACCTGCGAAATGATAGCGCGTGATGAGGCGTTTTCCGGGAAGTCCGTCGCTATACGCGTCGATCTTGAGCGTTTCGGTATCGTGAGTATCGGGATCGATAATCGCTTGCACGAGTGCGCCGGTTTTCGGGTCGAACGCGAGATCGAAGGGCGGCAAACGTTTCGGGGCGATGCGCACCACGGGATAGCGGACGCCGTCGATCGTCGTCGAGGGTCGAACCGATGCCGGCAGCGTTGCGTAGGCCTCGTTGAAAATGATATCTCGGTCGATCATTAGGCGCCCGGACGCGCCGATCATCGGCGTCGTAAATCCATTGGAGTCGGATTGCCAGGCGATGCTTCCGGTAAATCCCGCCGAACTTTCGACGCCGTATTTAGCCGATCGAAGATCCTGGCGATAGGCGAGGCCGAGACGACGAATCTCTCCCGCATAGCGAATCTTTCCTTTTTTGCTGACGATCTTTATACTCGTGATCAACGAGCGAAACGGCGTTCCCTCGATCTGCCAGCCAACGTAGGCGAAATGTTTGGCGAGAATCGAGGCGGCACCGTCGGCTTGGGCGGGCCGAGGGAAGAGAAGCGCGACGGCGCCGAACAGCGCACATGCGAAAAGCAAGCGTAATTTTGACATAAGCCATCGGTTCGCAGCCTCCCCCTCTTGAACCTCGGGCGGGGGGCTGGTAGAGTACGGTGTCGTATCTTCGCCTATATGGTCCGGCCATGGCTCGGTAGCTCAGCGGTAGAGCAGGGGACTCATAAGCCCTTGGTCGGGTGTTCAAATCACCCCCGAGTCAGGAAAACGGGGAGCGGCCGCCCTAGCGGCGGCCGCGCCTTCGTATGAAAGGGAGCTAAGCGATGTCCACGATTCCTTGCGACTTTTGCCCGCATCCGGTCGACCGGTCGCAGATGGAAGAGATCGAGCTTTCGCACTACGTCCCCGACAGCTCGGGCGACGATCTTGCCTATGCCCGCACGTATTTCTTCGGCCACCCCGACTGCGTACGAAAATTCTACCGTGGCCTCGTCGACCATAAACTGGACTTATTCAAACACATTCCCAGCCCCGGCGTGCCGCCGGAGCCGGGATAGTCACGACGCAACCTGCGCCCGTAGCTCAGCTGGATAGAGCGCTGCCCTCCGAAGGCAGAGGCCGGGGGTTCGAATCCCTCCGGGCGCGAGAATCCCCGTGACCGATACCGCGTATATCCGACGTGCGATCGAACTCGCCGCACGCGCCGAGGATGAAGGCGACGTGCCGATCGGCGCGGTTCTTTGCGTCGGCGGGCTCGTCGTCGAGAGCTGGAATCGCAAGGAGTCGCAACACGATGCGACCGCGCACGCCGAGATGCTCGCCATCGCCGAAGCTTCGCGACGGCTCGGGCGTTGGCGCCTGAGCGATGCGACCCTCTACGTCACCAAGGAGCCCTGCGTGATGTGTGCGGGGGCGCTGATCGCCGCGCGCGTCGGCTGTGTCGTCTATGGCGCCGCCGATCCCAAGGGCGGGGCCGACGGCGGAGCCTTCGAGATCCTGCGCTCGCCAAAGACGAATCATCGCCCGGAGGTGCGTGCCGGGATCCTCGAAGCGGAGTGCTCCGAGCAACTCGTTGCATTTTTTCGCGCGCGTCGGGAAGGGAATCGCGAAGCGCCGCGGTAGTACGGGCGTCGCACCCGCGTCGCAACGTGGAGAGGTGGTCGAGCGGTTGAAGGCACCCGCCTCGAAAGCGGGCAGACGTGATGAGCGTCTCGAGAGTTCGAATCTCTCCCTCTCCGCCACGTACGAAACGCTCCTCACCCCTCGTGGGCGGGGAGCGTTTTTATGCCGCCGCGGGTCGCGCCAACAAGAAGCCTTGTACGTAATCGACGCCCTGCGCCGCGGCCCACGCGAGCTCTTCGGGGCGTTCGATTCCTTCGGCGATGACGGCGAGTTGTAATTCCTTCGCGAGTTCGATCAAGCGCCGCGCGAGCGTCGCTTTAAACGGGTCGAGGTGGATGCCGGCGATGAGCGCGATATCGAGCTTGACGTAATCGGGGCGGAGCATTCCGAGCATATTGAGCGAGGAGAAACCCGAACCGAGATCGTCGAGGGCGATAGCGACGCCGCGCTCGCGATAAAAGTCGAGCACGCGGAGCAGGTGCGGGACGTCATCGACGCGCTCGCTTTCAACGACTTCCATGACGACGCGATCGAAGGGAATGCCGTTGCGTTCCAACGCGGCGAAAGTGGTGGCGAGACAGGTGACCGGATCGTAGATCGAAGAGGGAATGAAATTCATGAAGAGCTTGCCCGAGAACTTCGCCGACGCAAAGGTTTCGATGGCGCTCTCGCGCGCGACTCGATCGAGCGCCGGCGCGAGCCGAATTTCTTGGGCGACGCTGAAGATGCGTCCGATGGAGAGGTTCGAATCGGCGAGGCGCAACAGCGCTTCACGCGCGAAGATGCGCGTCGGTTCCGCGGCCTCGAAGATGGGCTGAAAGTGCGTTGTGAATGCGCGGCGCTCGATCGCGGCACCAAGCCAGTCGAATTCGATCCGGCGCTGTAAGACGGCGAACGGCGTGCTCTCGAAGGCGAGATCGAGGGTGAGCGTTTCGTCGTTCGGAACCACGAGCGCTTGGAGGCGCTCCGACTCCACCGAGGTGATCGCCGCAGCGAGTTGCGCGATATACATTCGAAGTTCTTCGGCGCTTCCGGCGACGCGCATCCACGAGCGCTCGAACGTGAGGTTCGGTAGCGCGCCTTCGATTTTCACGCGAAGATGATCGATCTCCGTTCGGAGAAAGAGCGTGCCGCGTGCGGGAAGCGTCGGCTCGATCGGTTGACGACAGTCGCAACTCATGGTACTTCCGGGTATTTCGGAGGTCGTCGGCGCGCCCCCCGCATGGTTTTCGTATGGTAATCGCCAAGCGCGGCCGCTATGAACGTTCGAATCGCGCTGCTCCTGTCGATACTCGCCGTGCTGATTGGGGCGAGTCGCCCGCATCCCCCGCTCGGCTCGGTGCCGTGGCGCTCGGTTGGGCCGGCGATCTCGGGCGGCCGCGCGAGCAGCGTTGCAGGGAGCGATCGCGACCCCATGCTCGTGTTGGTGGGGAGTGCGGGCGGCGGCGTTTGGCGCAGCGACGACGGAGGGTTGCATTTCCGACCGATCTTCGACCGCGAACCGGTGAGCGCGATGGGTGCCCTGGCGATCGATCCCGCCGATACGGCGACGATCTGGGTCGGCACCGGTGAGGCGAATCCGCGCAACGATGTGAGCCTCGGCGACGGGCTCTACCGCAGTACCGATAGCGGAAAGCATTGGATCCGTTCCCTCGCGCTTCCGCAGAGTTCGATCTCGACGATTCTCGTCGATCCCACGAACCCGGCGCACGTCGTCGTCGGCGTGCTCGGCGACCCGTTTGCGGCGACGACCGATCGCGGAATCTACGTCACCGAGAACGACGGTGCGACGTGGAGTCACACGTTCTTTCTCGACTCGCGCACCGGGATCTCCGATATGGCGATGAATCCGCAGAACCCGCGCGAGATTCTCGCCGGAGCCTGGACGATGCGACGAACGGGCTGGAGCCTGCAGAGCGGGGGTCCGCTCGACGGGCTCTATCGCTCGATCGACGGCGGCGAGACCTGGCAGCGCGTCCAAGCCCCGGGGATCCCGAAAGGACCGCTCGGCCGCATCGCCGTTGCCTTCGCGCCTTCGAATCCGTTGCGGATCTACGCTTTGCTGCAATCGCAGCACGGTTTGCTGTGGCGGTCGAGCGACGGCGGCAAGCATTGGCGCAACGTCAGCAACGATTCGACGATCGACGAACGTCCATTCTATTTCACGCATCTCACCGTCGACCCGAGAAACGAGAATCACCTGTGGTCTGTATCCGTGCATCTTACCGAGAGCACCGACGGCGGAGTACGCTGGCATATCACGGGTCGTGGAACGCACGGCGACCATCACGACATGTGGATATCCAAAGACGGAGCCCGTATCCTCGAAGCCGACGACGGTGGCCTCGCGATGAGCAACGACGGCGGCAAACGCTGGACGTGGCGTAAGGTTCTGCCGATCTCGCAGCTCTATAGCGTCGGCGTCGGCGCGGGATGGAATTATCGTGCCTGCGTGCCGCTACAAGATAACGGCATCTATTGCGCGCACGTCGCGATGCCCGATCCCTCCGGATTTTCGGCGAGCGCGTGGCGTAGCGTTGGTGGCGGCGACGGGACGGCGGCCTATCCCGACCCGAGCGATTCCAAGCTGATTTGGACGACCTCCGCCGGCGGTAATTACGACACCACGTTAAACTCGGTCGATCTCGCGACCGGTGAAACGCGCGATCTCTCGCCATACATCCGCGATCAAAACGTCGTTCCGCCTTCGGAGCTGCGCTATCGCTTTAATTGGGAGACGCCGCTCGCCTTCGACCCCTTCGATCCGCACCGCCTTTACACCGCGGGAGACGTGCTCTTTGCAACGACGGATCGCGGGCAGCATTGGCACGTGTTGAGCCCCGATCTGACGTTACACGATCTCGCGCACGAAAAAATGACCGGCGGCATCACCCTCGATGGTACCGGCGCGGAGACCTCCGATACGATTCTAACGATCGCGCCGTCGACGCTGCGGCGCGGCGAAATATGGGTTGGGACCGACGACGGGCTCGTTCAACTCACGCGCGACGGTGGAAAGCATTGGCAGAATGTGACGCCTCCCGATGCGATCCGTTTCGGACGCTTCGCGTCGATCGCGCTCTCGCCGCGTCGGCCGGGAGCGGCGTATGCCATCGAAGACGCGCACATGGTTGGCGACATACACCCCTACGTCTTTAGAACCGACGATTACGGCGCGCATTGGCGGCGCATCGATCGCGGCCTCCCCTTGGAATCCGCACGCTGTATTACGGTCGATCCGCGAACGCCGGGTTTGCTCTATCTCGGGATGGAGCGCGGAATCGAAGCCTCGTGGGATCGAGGTGCTCGATGGATGCGCATCAACGACGCAATGCCGCCGGTATCGGTGCGCGCGATCGTGCTGCAACCGCAACGCAACGATCTCCTCGTCGCCACGCACGGCCGCGGACTCTATATCCTCGACGATGCTGCGGCGCTCCAGGGGCTCGCGCGCGCGCAACGGGCGGGAGCGGCGTTCTTTGCGCCACGTACGGCGTATCTCCTCAATCAAAATTCGTGGTGGAACACGCGCGCCGACGGCGAGGCCGCGCCGTACGGTGCGATTCTCTCCTACTACCAAGCGCTTCCGAGTCGGGTCGCCCCGCATATCGAGATTTTCGATGCGCGAGGACGGATCGTTCGACATCTTCACGATCTCCCCAATCGCGCTGGAATAGGCCGGGTCGTTTGGGATCTCAGCGAGGATCCGCCGATTCCCTGGAAGAGCGCACCGCGTTGGAATCGCGGCTACCCCGGCGGTGCCGCAGTCGTACCGGGAATCTACACCGCGAAAATCGCCCTCGACGGGCGGCGCTTCACGCGCCGTTTCACCGTCGCTGCCGATCCGCGGATGCACGCACCGATCGCCGCGTACCGTGCGGCGCAACGGGCGACGCGCCTAGCCTTTGCGATGCTCTCGTCGATCGACACGGCGCTCAACGCGCTCGACGCGCGGGAGGCGGTGATTCGGCGGCAACCGGCGAACGCGCGGCGTTCGGCACTGCTCGCTCGTATCGCGCTCTTGCGCGCGAGCCTGACCTCGAGCCCGCACGCCGACCAGGACGACGATTTCTTGCGCGATCGGATTCGCGAGCGCGTGCAAACCGAGATCGGTTCGTTGCAGAGTTCGCCGGTCTCACCAACCGCGGAGCAGTTGCGCGAGAACGCCGTCTTGGCGAAGGTGACGGCGCGTCGCGTCCGTGCGGTTATGGCGTGGCTATCGGGCGCGGCGTCCCCATAAGCGCGGGATCGGGCGCGCTCGTCGGAAACGTGAACTCGTCGTAGCGCGTCACCGCGCGAACGTTGAACGAAAACCCGAGTGCGTGTTCGGTCGCCGAAAAAACGCCGCGTACGACGACCCAATAGCCGTCGACGCTCCGATACGTGAGGCCGATGCGCATATCGCTGCGGCTATCGCTCAGCACGATGTGCTGCGGGAGGCCGGTCGCCGGATCGACCTGCACTTCGCTGGGATACATCCCGGTATCGAGTGGCGTCGGAGCGATGAGGATGTGGAGCGCATTGGGCGTCGAGTCGGGAGCGTAGCTGGGATCGAGAAAACTAATATACGGTACGACGAGGTCGTCGCCGGGTTCGGGTGCCGGAATTGGAAAGACGATCGGCGTTCCGCGTCTGAGCGTGATCGTGATGGCTTTCAGATTTGCGTAGTACGAAAACGTGAAACTCGAAAACGGATCGAAATAGGGAATGATGGGGAAGGCCTCGCCGATGCGCGTCGCGCCGTGCGGAAGGTCGTGCATGATCGCGTAATTATCGGCGTTTCGGACCTCGACGCTCCGATCGATCTCCTGCGAACGCCCCAGCGAGGGAACGGTGACGCTGGTTCGCTCGCGATAGGTGATATAGGCCGGCGGCCGCGCGCTATAGGCGGCGGCCGTGCGGTTTACGAGAAGCGCGAGCGCGAGGTCGGCACCGATCATCACCCGGCTCTTCGGCAGAGGAGCCGTGCCTTCCGGTCCCGCACTTCCCTCCTCGTGGATAGAGAGGATCGAAGCGCCCTCGACCGTCGCGTGATCGAATGGCGGAGGGCGATTCATCGTCGCCCCGAGCTTGGTTTTCACGAGATAGAAACGCAAGCGTTGATCGAACGCGAGCTCGACGCACTCGGTATCGAACACCGACGTGCCGCGCGCACCGGCGTCGTTGGCGTGATTCGCGGAGCGCTCGCCGGGCGTACGGTCGCGCTGCGCGCCGATATGGATGCACTTCCGATCGCCGAACGAACCGGGCTCCCGTTTGCATCGGAGGTTCCCGACACGATGCATGCATGCGGTCACGACGCCCACGTCGCGATGCTGCTCGGTGCGGCGACGCTGTTGCAAGCGCAGCGTGCGAGCCTACATGGAAACGTCGTGCTGCTCTTTCAGCCGGCCGAAGAAGGACCCGGGGGAGCGGAGCCGATGATCGCGGAGGGCGCGCTGGAGAATCCTCGCGTCGAGTGCGCGGCGATGTTGCACGTCGACGTCCGTCTACCGACCGGCACGATCGGGGTAACGCCCGGCCCGGTGAATGCGTCGGCCGACGAGTTTACGTTACGCATCGTCGGGCGCGGCGGGCACGGCGCCTATCCGCACACCGGCGTCGATGCCATCGTGGCCGCTTCGGCGGTGGTGGGCGCACTGCAGAGTATCGTGTCGCGCGAGATCGATCCGCTCGCGAGCGCGGTCGTGACGATCGGAACGATTGCGGGCGGGTATCGCAATAACGCGCTCGCCGATGAAGTGGTGATGACCGGAACCCTACGCGCCCACGATCCCGCAATACGCGAGGCGCTCGCAGCGCGCGTCGAGCGCATCGCACATTCGGTCGCCGAGGGCTATGGCGCGCGCAGCATTCTCGAGCTGCGCCGCGGGTATCCGCCGGTCGTGAATGAAAGCGAGATCGCGCGCGGATTCGCGCCGATCCTCGCCCGCGAGGCGGGCGTCGCGGTCGTCGAGGCCGCGCCGACGATGGGCGGCGAAGATTTCGCCTACATCGCGCTCGCGGTACCGGCATTGCAGATGCGCCTCGGTATCCGCAACGAGGGCATCGGCGCGATGCGCTCGGGGCATAGCGCCGAGTTCGTCCTCGACGAAGCCGCGCTTCCGCACGGGGTCGACGCGCTCGTCGCCTTCGCCCGGACCATGGGTTCCGGTGCGCTTTCACTTCCCGCAAAACGCAACCCGTAGTATCTGCGACAAAAGCAGGTAGTACAAAATGTGCCTGCGAATCGGCCACGCATGGACGTCTATCGGAGCGAAGACCTGCCGAGGGGCTGCGCGCACTTCGAGGCCGCGATCGATCTCCCGGCAATTCCTGAGGAAGCCTTTGCCCTGCTCTGTACGGTCGAAAAATGGCCCGCCTGGCTCCCGTTGGTCCGCAGCGCCGAACGCCAACGCGAGGGCACGCTCGCACTCGGCGACGAGGTGCTGCTCCGCCTCGGCGAGCCCCGCGACGAGGAGCAACTCTTCGAGGTGCGGCGCCTCGTCACCAATTACTGCCTGACGCTCGTCGGCGCATATTCGACGCGACGTCGGATCGATTTCCGCCTCGAACGACAGAGCAATCGGGCGCGGCTGCGTGTAGCCTGGCTCTATCCAACCTACCATGGGGCGATGGGCAGCGCGGTCGATCGGCTGCTCCGAGGCCGTGCGGTCGCCGGGATGCTCGAGCGAGCGACGATGCAGTTTCGGGGGCTGCTCGAGGCGAACCTCGTCGCTTAGCAGTCGTTGACCTGGAGTGCCAAAGCCGCTAGAATCAAAGCATGCCGCTCTATGATTACCGCTGTTCCGCCTGTGGCGCCGTACGCGAGGTTCGCCACGGTTTCGACGAGCGCGTGAGCGACCCGTGCGCCGCCTGCGGTGGGGAGCTCGTGCGCGTATTCAATCCCGCGCCGATTCTGTTTAAGGGATCGGGATTTTACGTGACCGACTCGCGCCCGTCGAGCGGCGGCTCGGAGAGTACCGGTTCGTCGGAGAGCAGCAGCTCGTCGAGCGCCTCCTCCGAGAGCGCGGCCTGAGCGATCTCCTAGACGGGCGGTTCGCTCGTCCCTGAATCGGGAGGCTCCCATTGCCAGCCAATCCCCGTTCCCGGCGCTCCTGGATCTCCGGGCTGTTGCGGCATGGCAAATGGCGGCGGGAAGGGCGCGCCGAAGGGCGGCTGAGCCGCGGGGGGCTCGCTCGGCCCGAAGCCGGTCCCCGGAGGCGGCGCAAAATTCGGCGGCGGTACGAAGGTTGGCGGTGGCACGAAGCTTGGCGGCGGCACGAAGGCCGGTGCGTTCGGAGCGAAGCCGGGCGGAACCCCGGGGGGGCGCATCGCCGCGGGATCTGCCGCCGTGGGCGGCGCTGGAAGTGGCGGGAACTCGTAACCGTTCTCAGCTGAAACGCGCGCCACGGTCGCGCTCGTCGCATCGACGCGCTGCTCGCGAACGGCCGAGGCGCTCGCCGCCGCCGCCAACTGCTCTTCGAGCAACGGCGGGCGTGCGGTAAAGAGCGGTGCCGGAAGATCGCCGACCGCTGCGCCGACGAGTACGTTGCGCACCGGGGGCAGAATCTGCGCGTCGGAGCGCCGTGCGATCGCGCGGAGTTCCTCGATGATATCGTCGGGGGTCGCTTCGGCCTTCATGGTGTCGATCAGCAGGGCGACGGTGTCGCGTAGATACTGCGGCGGCGGAACCTTTGCAAATGCGAAGGTATGCTGGGAGAGTTCGGCTTCGACGCCCTGCAACAATCGCTTCCAATGATCGATATTTTGATAGCGTTCGAATAGCCCGGCCGAACGTTTCGCTTGCGAGTAGAGCGAGGCGATGCGCTTCCCTAACGGGTCGGAGGGCGGCGCGGGTTCGACGATTGCGACGCGAGTCGCAACGCGCGCGAGCTCGCCGAGAATCTGCGAATGGAAGAGCGGATCCACCTCGTGCAAATAATGGTACGCCAATCCAAGATCGAAGCTGCTATCGCGCGCCGGTATCACCGAGGTGCTGCCGCGAAGCAGCGTCGCGCCGATCTCGGCATACGCGGCAATCGCCTCGTCGCGCGATTCGATCACGGTGACGATCGCTCCGCGTTCCAGAGCGGCGCGTACCGCGCGCGCTTCGTCGCCGTAGCCGCAGATTAAAACGCGCTCGCCTTCGCGAACCGCGAGCGCATCCCAAATCAGCGCCTCGATGTAACGCGCTTCGGCTTCGAACTCCTTGACGGAGTAGACGAAATCGGAGATCTCCATTACACGCTCGCTCGTTCGAGTCGCTCGAAAAAGTCGGGAAAGCTCACATCGATGGCATTGACGGAATCGATCTCCACCGGGCCCGCCGCGCAACCCAGCATCGCCGCGGCCATTTGGATGCGGTGATCGTCGCGCGAATCGACGGCGATCCCCGAGGGTGCGGGCGATCCGCCTTCGATCGCGATGCCGTTGGGAAGATCTTCGGCGCTCACGCCGACCGCGGCCAATAAGCGATGGATCGCTGCGAGCCGATCGGATTCTTTGGTGCGGAGATCGCGAACGCCGGAGATCGTGCTGCGACCGCTCGCAAACGCCGCCGCAATCGCTAGTAACGGTAATTCGTCGATCGCTCGGAGCGCGCTCTGTGAATCGACGCTCGTCGCGCGCAGCGCTGCGTGTTCGACAAAAAGATCGCCGACAGGTTCGCCGCTCCGTTCGCGAAGGTTCCGCCGTTCGATGCGAGCGCCCATCGCGTCGAGCACGTCGAGGAGCCCCGTACGCGTCGAATTGAGATTGACGTCGCGAATCGTTATCGCGCTTCCCGGTGCGAGCGTCGCGCCGACGACGAAAAACGCCGCGGCAGAAAAGTCACCCGGAACGACGATCTCGCCGCCGCCGAGCACGCTCGGTCGATAGAGATCGATCTCGCGCCCGTCCCAACGTATGCCGGCGCCCATCGATGCGAGCAGCCGCTCGGTGTGATCGCGCGTTTCGCGATCCCCCGATATTTTGAGCGCGCGGCGGGAGAAGAGTGCGGAAAAGAGCAGCGCCGATTTGATCTGCGCGGATGGGTGAACCAGAATCAGGTGCGCGGAGCGATCCTCCGATGCACCGTCAATGGCGATGGGCAGGGTGCCTTCGGTGGTGTGAATGCGCGCGCCGAGCGCCCGGAGGTGTGCGGCGACCGGCTCCATCGGTCGACGCGAGAGCGATGCATCGCCGATGAATTGCGCGCGGAGCCCCGCGCCCGTACAGAGGCCGAGCATCATGCGCACGGTCGAGCCCGAATTCATCGCATCGATCGCAGCGACCGGATCGTGTAACGTGCCTCCGCACACGACGAGCGTATCCCCGTCGGCCGCGAGATCGACGCCGAGCGCTCGGAGCGCCTCGGCGGTCGCGTGAACGTCTCGCCCGGCATTGAGGTGGCTGATACGCGTCGGCTCCGCGGATGCCGAGGCGATGATGAGCGCGCGATGCGAGACCGATTTATCACCGGGCAGCGAGATATCGCCGCGAAGGGACCGGGGTTCGAAGCGGGGTGCGCGCAAGATCATGGACGCACTACCTTCCACGTTCGCGCGCGGCGTTCCGGCAGGTAGGCGTCCGAAGAGCGTTGGTGGGGAAGGTGGGACTCGAACCCACATGAGTTGCCTCGGCCGCTTTTGAGGCGGCTGCGTCTGCCATTCCGCCACTTCCCCGCGTGAATCGGCAGGGCCCTTGGTTCGCGCCGCGCTACGGCGCTCCTGGAAGGGCGATATCGATCTCGGCATGCCCTCGGTACTGCAGCACGACGAGTCGGCTCCCGGGCGGGCTCGTCGCCGATCGAAGGCTGCCGCCGACGACGCGCACGCGTTGGTTGCCCGAGGCGGCGAACGCATCGATCGAACGACAGGTTTCCGTGCATTGGAGCAGGACGCGCAGCAGCCCCTCTCGCGGATCGAGAACAAACGTCTTCGTGAAAACGATCGGCTGCTTTGCGAGATCCGGTGCGACGTAGCGGCAACGCAGCACCTCTGCCGTCGCACTGCTTCGGTCGATGCAGCGATAGGGACGGTTGAAGGTGCCGGCTGCAAACGGATGCGTGAATGCCGCGATATAATCGCGCGCCGACGGGCGCGGCGGCGTCGCGATATCATCGCGAAAGAGGCCGATGCTCGTTGCAAGATTGCCATGCGTTCGGCGATCCTCGAGCACGAACGAACGCGCTCCTGCGTCGGCGCTGACGATCAATCGCAGGCGTCGATTTTGCAGCACGTAGGTCGGCGTTCCGTCCGATCGGATCGCCGCGACGAGCGCGTGGAGATCGTCGTCGGCGTTCATCGGTGCCGCGGGCGGCGCGGGAGGCGCGGAAGGCGTGCAGCGCATCCATGCAATGCGTGCCGTCGACGCGTCGCTGCGATCGATACGCCAATCGCACGCCGCTCCTGGAACGAGCGTCGTGGCCGGGATAGTCACCGTGGCAGAACCGAGGCGAATCGCGCTCGCCGGTATGCGTCGCGGCGTCATCGCGAGATTGAAGAGATCGAGCAATGCGGAGTGCCTATGAGGGCTTACGAGGAGCGTCGCATCTTCGATCGCGCCGTTTGTCGGGGCGATGCCGCGCGCGAGCGCCGCACGCGGCGATGCGAGAACGGCACCGTGGCTGCGGTAACGCTCGAGCCGCGCGCGGACCGCCGGAAGCATGCTCGCTTCGTCGGCGACGCGAGGAAGGACGAGCGCGCGATAGCGCGAGAGCGTTCCCGGCGCGGCGAAACGCAGATCGACGGCACGACAGGTCAGCGCCAGCGCGCGGCACCGCATGAACGCACGAATCGTCGCCGCCGCAAACGCAGCGATCCGTGCGTTATGGACCGCGCTCGAGGGATAAGCACTGACAGGCCACGCGACGGCGACGTTTGCGTCGGGATGGAGACGCGCGAGCCAGCGCGCTCCCGCTTGCCGTACGAGCGCGCCGAACTCCGCAGTCGGCGCATAGCGCGCTTGGTGCGCTCCGTCGAGAGCGAGCGCCGCGTCCCAAGCGTAGAGCGCGTTCGCCCACGGCGCCTCCCAACCGGCGGGGTTCATGGTGTCCTGAACCGGGAAGTTGACGATCGCGTGCGCGCCGAGCTGAAGCAGCTGATGGAGCGCAATCGTGGTGTTCTCCGGCGCGGCCGGACGCGGCGCAGTTTCGTTCGCTCCTTGCAGCCACCCGGCTTGAAATTCGCTCTGCATCACCGCGCGATGCGGCTGCGTCTGGAGGAGCGCGGTAGAAAAGATTAATTGAGCGAGATCGTGCGTACCGATGCGATAGGCATCGCTCTGGTACCAATTGCCCCAAGCCCAGACGCCGGTCGCCGCCGGTACCTTCGTTTGGTAGGTATTGATGAAGAGCGGTACGGTCGGTCCGATCTCCCGGCGCACCGCGCCTTTTAACCACTGAATATATGCGTGCCAATGCGGTGCGGGCCACGTGTCGTTATCGATGTAGGCACCTTGGTCGTCGTCGAGCGCGACCGCTTCGACGATTCGCGACCAGGGAGCGATGGCGGTGAAGAGCGCGCGATACCAGCGACGCACGGCGCGCCGGTGCGTTCGATTCGCCATCCACTCTTCGGCGGCCGCGTCGGCGTGCGCGTTCTGCAATGTCGCCGTCGCCGGATAACGCCCTTGCAGAACATCGTGCAACGGCATATCGTACGGCTTTCGTACGAGCAGCCAGGCGGGATAACCGCCGTTGCGCCATTCGTTGCGAATCACCGGACCGGGCCGAACGATCGTGCGAAATCCATCGCCGGCGATGAGCGCGAAGAGCCCGCGAACGTCGCGGCGTGGATTGGTGCGTCCGGTGAAATCGAACATCCCCGGTCGCGGCTCCTGAAAATTCCACGGAATATAGAGATCGATCGTGTTGATCCCCATCGCGCGGTAGGCCTTGAGATCGGCGGCCCACTGCGCGCGCGGGGTGCGCTCGTAGAAGAAGGACGCGGCATAGAGAAAGTGATGGATTCCGCCCCGGCCCGCGTGCCACGCTCTCGGCGCGGCGGCGAGCATCCCAAAGAGCGCGAAAACGAGTGCGAGGCGGCGGAGGCTGGCCATAGCCGGATCTTCTGGTGAGGAAGCCACCCCCCTCGTGCGAAAGGAGTGGGGGTGTCATTTCGAATTTGGAGCGATCTCCTCGGCCTGCGCGGCACGCTCGAGTTCCGTACGGTGCGATCGGCGGCGCTGGCGGGGAATGCGTTCGGTGACTCTAACGAACGCTTCCTCGCGGTCTACCTCCCGCCGAACTACGATCCAAACGGCTCGCAGCGCTACTATACGATCTACTACCTGCATGGCCACGGATCGAATCTCGCAAAAATGCTTGCGGCCGCACCGTGGGAGCGGAACTTGGTGCAGATGGTCGACGATGCAATGTACGGCGGCGCGATGCGCCCGGCGATTCTGGTGCTCCTCGACGGCGCGACCCGTCTCGGCGGCTCGCAGTACGTCGATTCGTTGCAAAATGGCAAGGTGGCGCGACATATCGCTTTCGAGATCGTCGACGAAGTCGATCGCCGGTATCGGAGTATCGCGCGTGCGAGCGCGCGCGCGATCGTCGGTAAATCGTCGGGCGGCTTCGGTGCCATTCATATCGCCGCTCGGTATCCGACGCGTTTTTCTGCCGCCGGGTCGATAGCTGGCGACGCTTATTTCCAGATGACGATGCCCGCGCTCTTTCCAGCGGCACAGCGCGCGCTCGAACGATTCGGCGGCGATCCGGCTGCGTTCGTTGCAGCGTTCGAACGCGACCCCGTGCGGCGTGGGGAGGATTTCTCCGCGCTCTTTATTCTGGCGTGTGCTGCCGCCTATTCGCCGCGCTCGGCAACGGAGTTCGATTTCGCGCTCCCCTTCGATATCCGAACCGGTGAGATGGACGAGGGTACCTTCGCTCGCTGGCTCGCCTTCGACCCCGCCGAATACGACGTGCCTCGCCTCGCCGCGCTCGCGCAGCTCTCGCTCTGTTATCTCGACGCGGGGAGGCGCGATGAATTCGGCCTCGATATCGCGGCCCGGGCGCTCGCCCGCCGATTCGGGGAGGCCGGCGTGCGCGTGCGGAGCGAGGAGTTTGCCGGTGGCCACCGCAACACTACGGAGCGCGCTATCGGCGCGATCTCCGCACTTCTTGAGGTACTCGATCGTTGATGGTTCGAAAAGTCATGCTCGCCCTCGTTGCGTTCGTCGCGCTCGCCGTTTCATCGGCTGGTGCTGCGACGGCACCTCCGCCCGCAACTCCGGCGCAGCGCACCTACAACGATCCCGCGATGCATTACGTCGCGCCTGAGGGCGTCGTGTTGATTGGCATGCGTCAGGTTCCCTACCAAGCCGCCTCGCACATGACGCCGGTTGCGATTTGGGGCATCGATGTCGGGAAAAGCAGAGCTCGCGTCATTACGCTTTCGTTCGAACGTTTTTCCCACGGATCGCTGCGCGGCTTTTACACTACATATATCAACGAGTTACGTGCTGCCTCTTCGGGGGGGACCTTCGTGCGACGCAGGCACGCCGTGCTGATCAACGGTATGCCCGCATATTGGCTGAAGGTCAGTTCGGGCGAAGGCCTATCGCAAATGCGATCGTACGCCTACATGTGGTACGACGGCGTTCGCGGCGTGGTGCTCTCGGAGGAAGCGCGCGTCGGCCACCTGAGCGAACATCAGGCCAAGATCGATCTCGCCGGCGCGAGCGCGGTCGCCTATCCGGTCGGTCGCCCCTACTGAGCGCGCGCGCTGCGCTCGATCGCGCGGCGCAAATCGGCGAGTAGATCGTCGCAGTCTTCAATACCGACCGAGAGACGTAACAAGCCGTCGGTCACGCCGCGGCGCTCGCGATCCTCTTTGGGAATCGAGCCGTGCGTCATGCGCGCCGGGTGGCAGAGCAGCGATTCTACTCCCCCCAGCGACTCGGCGAGGCTGAAGAGCTTCGTCTCGCGGGCAAAGGCAAAAGCTCGTTCGGCTGGGCCGCGAAGTACGAAGCTCACCATTCCACCGAATCCGCTCATCTGCGCCTTTGCGATGGCGTGCTGCGGGTGGCTCGCGAGGCCGGGGTAATAGACGCGCTCCACCTCGTCATGCTTTTCGAGAAACTCGGCGACGCGAGCGGCATTTGCCGCATGTTCGCGCATACGGATTGCGAGCGTCTTCGCTCCGCGCATCGTCAGCCAGGCGTCGTGCGGGCCGGGAACCCCTCCGACCGCATTTTGATGAAACTTGATGATGTCGTAGATCTCCGCGCGATCGGTGATCGCGGCGCCCCCCACGACGTCGGAGTGCCCGCCGATATATTTCGTCGTCGAGTGAACCACCACGTCGGCTCCAAGTGCGAGCGGCTGCTGGAAATACGGCGATGCAAAAGTATTGTCGACCACGACGGTGGTGCGTTGCGGATCGCGTAGCGCGCAGACGGCGGCGATATCGACGATCTTGAGCAAGGGGTTAGTCGGCGTCTCGATCCAGATCAGTTTCGTCTCCGGCCGGATCGCCGCTCGTACGGCGGCGAGATCGCTCATGTCGACGTACGAAAAGCTCATTCCATACCGGCTGAGCACGCGCGAAAAGAGCCGGTACGTTCCGCCGTAGAGATCGTCGGTGACCACGATGTGGTCGCCGGCGCTGCAGAGATTCAAAACCGCCGCCGTAGCGGCCATTCCGCTCGAGAAGGCGCTGCAATACTGCGCGTTTTCCAGCGAGGCGAGTTGCGCTTCTAGAGCGCTCCGCGTCGGATTTACGGTGCGGCTATAATCGAAGCCCTTATGTTCGCCGACGGCGCTCTGCGTATAGGTGGAGGTTTGGTATATCGGAACGATCGTCGCGCCGGTCGTTGGATCGGCCTCTTGCCCGACGTGAATCGCCCGCGTGCTGAACTTCATCGGCGCGCGTTACCCCGCCGCCTCGGGGCTACCCGAGAGAAAGGTGATGATATCTTGCCGCGTTACCACGCCGACGGGTTCGTCGGCATCGGTGACGACGATCGCGTGATTTGCCAACGTCAGCAATTTATACGCGCTCTCAAGAGGCTCGGCGCTATCGAGCGAGGGGAAGGGGCGCCCCATGACTTCGCCGACCTGCCGGTGCACGATATCGCTACGGTCGAAGACCGCCTGCATGACCGCGACGTCGTTCACGCTGCCGATCTGTTCTTTTCCGCGCATGATCGGTATCTGCGAAATTTCATAGGTGCGCAGAATATCGAGCGCGCGTTGCACCGTCTCGCTCTCATCGAGGACGATCATCGGAGGAAGCGGCGTCTTGCTGCGAAGGACGTCGGCGACGGTCGCTCGGCGCTTCCCTTCGGCGAGGAAGCCGTTCGCGATCATCCATTCGTCGTTGAAAATCTTCGACATATAACCGCGCCCGGAATCGGGGAAAATCACCACTACGACGGCGCTCTCCGGCAACGTCTGCGCGAGCCGGATCGCCGCGACTGCCGCAGTGCCCGAGGAACCGCCGACCAGCAGCCCTTCCTCGCGCGTAATGCGGCGCGCCATGAGAAATGAATCGCGATCGGAGACGCGCACCATCTCGTCGATCACCTTGAGATCGACGGTTTCGGGAAGATAATTCATCCCGATGCCTTCGACTGCATACGAACGCGGCGTATCGCCGGAGTAGATCGATCCCTCGGGATCCGCCCCCACGACGTGAATCTTCGGATTTTGTTCTTTGAGGTAGCGTGCGGTGCCCGAGATCGTGCCGCCGGTGCCGATGCCCGCGACGAAATGCGTCAACGTGCCGTGCGTTTGCTCCCAAATCTCCGGGCCCGTCGTTGCGTAATGCGCGTCGGGATTGTGGTGATTGTGGAATTGATTCGGCTGGAAAGCGCCGGCGATCTCGGCGGCTAACCGATTCGCGACGCCGTAGTACGACTCGGGGGAGTCCGAGGGCACGTTGGTCGGCGTGACGACGACTTCGGCACCGTAGGCTTTGAGCAGATCGATCTTTTCGCGCGACATTTTGTCGGGCATCACCAAAATGCAGCGATATCCGCGAATCGCCGCCGCCATGGCCAGGCCGCTCCCGGTATTGCCGCTCGTCGGTTCGACGATCGTCCCGCCCGGCTTGAGCAGCCCTGCTTTCTCGGCGGCCTCGAGCATCGCCACGGCGGGGCGATCTTTAATGCTCCCGCCGGGATTCATATACTCGACTTTCGCCAAAACCAGGCAGCGCGCACCGTCAGTGACGCTGTTGAGGCGGACGAGCGGCGTGTTGCCGATGGCGGCGAGCGCATCCCGGCAGTACTCCGGTTGGGCGGAACGTTCGATCGATGGGCTTTGCATAGCGTCCCCGGCTTCTTAGCGCGGTTGCCCGCTGCCTGCGTCGGGGTGGGCCGCAGGGGGGCGGCGTGCGACGCAATAATCCCTATACGTTATGAAGGTTCTCCTGCGCGCAATCGCGCTGCTCGCCCTCACGGCGATCCTCGCCGGATGTAACGACGGGGCGTTACCGCCCGGCGCGAGCTATGCCTCGCTCTCGGGCACGGTGATCGATGCGACGACGAACCAACCGATCGCGGGAGCGATCGTGACCCTCGATACCGTGCTGACGACGACGAGCGATGCGAACGGGCACTTTACGTTTGCGAAGGTGCCGACCGGCGATTACGATTACACGGTCCAGGTGACGGGCTATAAAACCTATAGTTCCAGCGGGAGTGCGACACCCGGAAAACCGAATGCGATCGTCGTTAGGCTCGTGGTTCGGCCACCGGCTCACGCCCCCGGAACAGCGACGCCCGCCTCGCCACGACCCGGTCGATCGTCTCAATAACCGCCTGCGCGAGCCGCTCCGAATCGTGGCGCACGTGCTCCGATTCGCTCATCACCGCAGCAACGATCGGTTCGACGCCGAGGGCGCGAATCGCCGATTCATCGTTCTCGACGGGAAGTTGTCCCTCGACGGCATAGACGTCGAGGAGGCGCCGCGGTCGCTGCGCGTTGATGAGCGCGTAGTCGCAGATTTTCGGCCCACCGTAGCGTTGTAGCGTCGCGAGGTGCTGCGACGCACTCATCGCGGTCGTCTCGCCGGGTTGCGTCATCACGTTGCAAACGTAGATTTTCACTGCGTGCGCCGCGGAGATCTCGGCGGCGATGCGGTCGACGAGGAGGTTCGGAAGAATCGACGTGAAGAGCGATCCCGGCCCCAGAACGATGGCGTCGGCATCGCGGATCGCCTCGATCACCTCGTCGAGCGGTTTCACGTCGGCGGGTTCGAGATAGAGTTGCGCGATCGGGCGCGGGCTCGCACCGACCTCGGATTCTCCGCGCATGATGCTGCCGTCGTCGAGGCGTGCGCAGAGCGTTGCAAAACGGAGCGTCGATGGAAGAACGCGGCCGACCACGCTCAAAACGCGGCTCGATTCTTTAATCGCGCTATCGAAATTTCCGGTGATACCGGTCATTGCGGCGATGAACAGGTTTCCGAACGAATGCCCTTCGAGCCCTTCGCCGTCGGAGAACCGATAGCGGAAGAGATCGGTGACCAACGCCTCATCGTCGGCGAGCGCGACGAGACAGTTGCGAATATCGCCGGGTGGAAGAACCCCGAGCTCTTTTTGCAGGCGCCCCGACGAACCGCCGTCGTCGCTGACGGTGACGACCGCCGTGAGATTGCTGGTGTGCGCCTTGAGACCGCGCAACAGGGTCGAGAGCCCGGTTCCTCCGCCGATCGCAACGATTTTGTAGCCTTGAGCGAGTTTAAATCGCCGGAGACGCCCTAAGGGATCGGTGCGCGGTTCACGCGCAGAACGGGCGACGGCGCGAACGCTGAAATAGAGGCCGAGCGCCATGAGCAGAACGCCGATCGCGGTGAATGCGATGGTGAGAAAGGACGGCGGCATGACGTCGACGACGAATGCGTCGAGCATTTCATCGAGGCGAAAATGAAACCCCGATGCGACGACGATGCGGTTCGCGGCATCGAGAATGAAAAAGAGGCCGAGCAACGCGACGAACATCCAACGCTTGATGCCGAAGCCGGGGAGAATCCACTGCGCGCCGGTGAGAATTCGCGAGCGCATCAGCGGCCGATATCCCGGGCAGCAACGCTGGCCTCCACGCCGGCGATATCGGCGCAGGTGCCGCGCAGGCGGCGTGCGACGTAGAGCGAGCGATGGCGCCCGCCGGTACAGCCGATGCCGATCGTCAGGCGCGTCTTGCCTTCGCGCATGTAGAGCGGAAGAAGAAAGCGAATCAACTCTCCGGCGCGCACCAGAAAGGGTTCCAACGTATCGTCGCGTTCGATAAACGCGGCGACCGCTGGGTCGCTGCCGAGCCGCTCGCGGAGCTCGGGATCGTAATTGGGATTGGCGAGAAAGCGAACGTCGAGAAGCAGATCGAGTTCGGGCGGCAGGCCGTATTTGAACCCGAAGGCGAGAAATGTGAGCTCCAAGGTTCCGCAGAGCTCGCTCCCGACCGCGCTCGCCACGCGGGCGCGCAACTGCGAGAGCGTCATCGCATCGGTTTCGATCGTCGTCGTCGCGAGATCGTGAATCGGCGCGAGCGCCGTGCGTTCGCGATCGATCGCTTCGGTGAGCGTCACCCCGGGACTCAAGCGATGGCGACGACGCGTCTCGCTAAAGCGCCCGACGAGTGCGCTCTCACCGGCTTCGAGGAAGAGCACGTCGAGGCGCGCGACCTGGCTGCGGAGCGCATCGATGCGCGCGACGAAGGCGGCAACCTCTCCGTCGGGGAGCGAGAAGGAGAGCGCGATACGCGCGACGCCGCGCGAGTGAAAGTGCTCGAGGGTGGGGTCGAGGAGTTCGGCGGGAAGTTGAGCCACGCAGGCGAAGCCGATATCTTCCAGGATCTTGAGCGTCTGGGTGACGCCCGCGCCGGAGAGGCCCGCGGCGATGACCAGGTGGATCTCGGGATACCGTGGGGCAGGAGTCGGCATGTCGTTGTTTTCTCCGCGCGAGGCAAACGCCCTCATCGCTAAAATCGAGCCGCTGGTTGAGGAACTCTTGCGCTTGCGGCGCGAGCTGGCGATCAACCTGCTTGCGATCAACCCGGAGCTGCGAGTCGGCCGCAGCCGCAGCCGGCTTGCTGGGCCGCATTCGACGCTCCCGACGCCGCGTTTCGGCGAGATGAAGATCGAGATCATTCGGCTCATCCATCGCATCGAACATTTCGGCTGCGTGGTGAAAGATATCGATCTCGGCCTGATCGATTTCCCCAGCGAACGGAACGGCGAATCGATCTGGCTCTGCTGGAAGTTCGGCGAGCCGGTCGTCGCGCACTGGCACGGCGAGCACGAGGGGTTCGAACGCCGGCACCCGTTATCCGAGGCGCGCCCCGGAGAAGGCTCTTAGGCTCTCGCTGCTTCGGCGCTCGCTTCGAAGGGAATGAAATCCTCGGCGAGCCCTTGCAGGCGCACCTCGCCGAACTCGGCGGTATAAGCGCCGCTCTCGACCCCGACGATCGTGCCGGTCTCGGGGACCTGCGCGAGTTGCGGAATCTTCGCCCGAAGCTCGTCGGGAATGCGCACCTTATCGCCGATGGCGAGCGCGCCTTGATCCCAGAGCGCGTTGAGTGCATCGAGCAGCATCGGCAACGGAATCCCGTAATCTTCGCTGACCGCGCCGATGGTGTGCGATTCGCTGATGGCACAATTGCTGCAGCCGCCGAGGTGGAAGCGCGCGAAGACGCGGCGCGCACCGGCGTGCATTTTGAAGGCTTGGTCGACGGTGATATCGGGAGTGAAGGGTTGCTCGCTCATTGATGGGTCCTAACACGGCTTGGGCGGGGAATGAGGTTCTTTTCGTAGCAACGCTGCGCCGGCCCTGGAAAGTTGCAGATGCGGAGGCGTGCCTATAAGCCGGATTCTGTACCCGCACGGTGTGCGGGCGACGACCATCTCTCTGGGGTGCACGTCACCGCGCACCTCGTTGCAACGTAACTCGAGCCGGGTGGGCGACCCGCCTGCCGCAAGCGACAGGTATCGAGCGGTCTTGCTTCGGATGGGGTTTACCGCGAGGCTACGTCACCGTAGTCCTCCGTGAGCTCTTACCTCACGATTTCACCCTTACCGGCAGCTCGCGCCGACGGCGGTATGTTTCTGTGGCACTTTCCTTCGAGTTACCCCGACAGGCCGTTAGCCTGCATCCTGCCCGCTGAAGCCCGGACTTTCCTCGCCGCATCCACGGCGCGATCGCCCGGCACCCTCCGCCCCGGCGGGGTACGCGCCCGGCACGACTGCAGCCTGCCACGCCCACGCGCGCGGCCTTTGCTCTTCTCGCAGAATGTCGATAATATGGTCGGATACTATGACCAGAAAAAAAGTCATGGGCGGCGCTCCGCCGATCTCCCTCTTGTTGCTCGGGTCGCGCACGATTGGTGCGGCTGCCTTTAAAACGCACTGCCTCGAAATCATGGATGATGTAGAGCGTTCCGGTGCGGAAGTGGTTATCACGAAACATCGGAGAGCGGTCGCGCGGTTGGTTCCGGCGCGCGCCCCCGGTGGAGCGTTCTGCGGCGCATTGCGCGAGAAGCTGGTCGATGTCGGCGAGATGGTCGAGCCCGTCGAAGGATCGTGGGAGAACGATGACGCCAATTTTGCTTGATACGCACGCTGCGGTGTGGGCGACCGCCGGAATGCTGCGACCTGCGGTTCAACAGCGCATCGATGCTGCCGCGCACGACGGACGCCTTTTGCTCTCGCCGATCTCGGCTTGGGAGATCGGGATGCTGGTAGGCAAAGGTCGCTTGCGTCTTGCGGTATCGACCGACGCCTACGTGCGAGAGATGTTCGCACTCCCCGGCGTGGTGACGGCGGCGATCTCGCCGACGATCGCCGCGGAGGCGGCGACGCTGCCCCATCCGATGCACGCCGATCCCGCCGACCGCATCCTGGCGGCGACCGCGATTGCGTACGGCGCGAGCCTCATCACGCGCGACCGGCGATTGCACGGGTACGCACGCGCGACGAAGACGTTTCGTTGTATCGCCTGCTGAAAAGAAAACCGCCCGTGAAAATGGGCGTTTCTTGGTGGAGGCAAGGAGACTCGAACTCCTGACCCTCACGCTGCCAGCGTGATGCTCTACCAACTGAGCTATGCCCCCAAGGTGCGGCGCCTTCTCTTCACGCCGGGGCTCCAGAGTCC
>JAJYRH010000008.1 GCA_021794205.1 bacterium | reverse complement strand
CAGCAAGATCCAATGGATGACGTACCAGGCACGTGGATTTCGAAGCGAGGCCCGCTTCATGCGTGCCATCCTCTTTCATTGTGGGGGTTTGGAGCTATATCCAGCCCACACAAACTCCTGAAGCCCCCCTTTACATTAAGAAAACATTTCTCTCGCAACCGTTCAGTCGCTTGCTACACCACGCGAATGCGTTCGCGCATGAAGCACCACAAACGCATCGCCTCCACCGTCACGCGATGTTCGATCGGACGGAGGGCGGCAAGAACCTGAGTTTCGTCTCGTTCTTCGCCGCACGCGAGCGGGCGACGGAGCAGCACCTCACCGCGGTCGGTCTCCGCGCTCACGCGGTGAACGCTCGCGCCAACCCACGCGCTCCCCGCGGCGAGCGCATCGCGAATCGCATGCGCGCCGCGAAACGCGGGAATGGTGCTTCCATCGGGTACCGCGACCGAATCGGCGAGCGGATCGTGCGGCAGATAGGCGGGATGCAAGTTGAGGAGTTCGCGAAAACCCGCGACGAATGCGGCGTCGAGCAGATGCATCCATCCGAGCAATACGACGCATTCGGGTTCGAACCGCTCGACCGTTTTTAAAAGTCGTGCGTCGTAACTCGCGCGCGATTCTGCATCGCGTCGCCAGAGTTCGCATTCGACATGCCGCACGCCGGCGGCGATCGCACGCTGCGCGGCAAGGGCGTTGCGCCGATTGACCACCACCGCAGCGACGTCGATCGGTAATTCATTCCTGGCGATAGCATCGAAGACCGCTTGGAGGTTGCTACCGTTTCCCGAGGCCATCGCAACGACCCGCGCGCGCGGTTCCCACCAACGCATCGGATCGATACGCTCCACTACGCGAGCGCCGAGCGCCCGTTCGTAAAATCGTTCGAGTTGCAGCCCGCCGACCGCCGGAATCAGCGCGCGCCGGTACCCGAGTTCGCGGAGCCGCGCGCATCCTAACACCGCGAGGTCGGCACCGATCCCCTCTCCGCGCGCATCGGCAGCGACGCCGATCGGACCGAAGACTCCCGTCCCCGGGCGCGCTCCTTCACCGCGTAGCCATGCAAACCGTAGTCCTCGAGCGGCGAGCGCAACGAAGGCGCGCCGTTTCCCGCCGCGCGAGAGAACGAGATTCGTCGATCGATACGACTCGCCGCTCCATCCGCCGCCGAACGCGAAATCGATCCACGCACAGAGCGCGTCGTCGCGCTCGCGTTCTTCGATTTCTAACCCTCGAGCCTCGATGCGTCGTCGCGCTTCGGCGGCACGCTCCCCGTCGCACGCATCGCTATGAAGATCGACGACGAGATTGGCGAGCGCTCTCAATCGGTGCTGCGCGCCGGATGGATCACGACTTGCGCTTCTTCTCCTGCACGCGCTTCGATCCAACCGATCGTCGTCGCCCCAGGCGCCGCGGCGACGGCGCGCGCCGCATCCTCGACCGGGACGACTAACGTGTAGCCGATGCCCATATTAAGCGTGCGGTACCGCTCTTCATGCGTGAGCCCACCACGATCGACTAAGACCTGTTGTATCGCGGGAACCGACCACCGCGATTGTTCGAGGACGGCTTTTACTCCGGGGCGCAACGTGCGCGGCAGATTTTCCAGCAATCCACCGCCGGTAATATGTGCCATCACCTTCACTGATGCGACTTTTTGAATCGCGCGCACGGCATCGAAATACGATGGGTGTTCGGCGAGCAACGCGTCGGCGTAGGTTCCATCGCCGAACGGTTCGAGCCATTGCTCGCGCGCGATAAGCGCGCGTGCGAGCGAGTAGCCATTCGTGTGCAAGCCGACGGCGGGAAGCCCGATGACGGCATCGCCGGGTTCGACGCTTGCAGGGTTGGGGACCGCAGCGCGATCGACGACGCCGACGATCGTTCCGGCGAGGTCGAAGTGCCCCGGTGCGTAGAGCCCGGGCATCTCTGCGGTCTCGCCGCCGAGCAAGGCGCAGCCGTGTGCGCGGCAAGCGTTCGCACAACCGCGCACCACCGCCGCAGCGATCTCGGGATCGAGCTTGCCGACCGCGTAGTAATCGAGAAAGAAGAGCGGCGATGCGTTCACGACGAGAATATCGTTCACGCAGTGGTTGACGAGATCGCGTCCAACGCCGTCGTAGCGTTGTAACTCCGCAGCGATAAGAATCTTCGTGCCAACGCCGTCGGTCGAAGCGACCAACGCGCGCGCGGCATCTCCCGGCATCGCAAAGAGCCCGCCGAAGCCGCCGATCGCATCGAGTTGGTCGGGGTGTTGCCAGCGCCCGAGGACCTCCCGATACTGAGCGACCGCGGCGTTCCCGACGGCGATATCGACGCCCGCGAGCGCGTAGGCGTCCTTACTCTCGCTCATCGGCGCAGCCCCGCAAGGGCATCGCAGCCCGACGACGGAAAGTTGGGTTCAATGGAAGGCGTTTTCACCTCGCCTTCTTCACCCACGGGAAAGGTTGACCATGCACGTTCTTCAATCATCTGATGCTCTCGGTTCGCTGCCATGCGCGATTGCCGTGCCGATTCCCTCGGAGAGTCCGCTCGCCGGCGTCGCAAAAGAGCTCGATACCCTCCTCGGCGGGGCGATTGCCGATATTCTCGCCTCCGGCGAGTTCAAGGGAAAGCTCGGCGAAAGCACGCTGCTGCACGCGGCCACGCACCCGTTCAAGCGCGTCCTTCTCGTCGGCCTCGGCGACGCCGCAACCTTTAGCCCGTCGATGCTCGCAAAAGTCGCAGGGAGCGCGGTCCGCGCGCTCGGCAAGCGCGGCGCGACCAAACTCGCAATCGCATTTCCGCAGCAGGCCGCCGGCGACGAAGAGCGCTGCGCATCGTTTGCCGCCGAAGGAGCGATCGCCGGCAGCTTCGAGACGACGACCTACCAAAGCGCTCCCGAACGCACGATCGCGGTCGGCGAGGTGCTCCTCCTCTCGCAAGGATTCAATGCCGAGGCGATCGCCCGCGGCCTCAAGCGCGGCGTTGCTATCGGTGAAGCGGTCAACCTCGCCCGTCGCTTGGCACTCACGCCCGCAAACGATATGACGCCGACCCATCTCGCCGCCGAAGCGAGCGCGGTCGCCAAGGCGCACGGCATGGAGATCGAAGTGCACGACGCGGCGTGGGCCGCGGAGAAAAAGATGGGGTCCTTCCTCTCCGTCGCACAGGGCAGCGCGCAACCGCCCGCCTTCATCGTCATGCACTACCGCGGCGCGCCCGGCAGCGACCAGTTGCTCGCGCTCGTCGGCAAAGGCATCACCTTCGATACCGGCGGCATATCGCTCAAGCCGCCCGAGAAGATGGAAGAGATGAAATACGATATGTCCGGCGGAGCGGGCGTCATCGCCGCCATGGGTGCGATCGCCGCCCTCAAACCGAAAATCAATGTCGTCGGAATCGTTCCCGCCACCGAAAATATGCCGGGCGGAAAAGCCACGAAGCCCGGCGATATCGTGCGTGCGAGCAACGGCACGACGATCGAGGTCATCAACACCGATGCCGAAGGCCGGCTCGTCCTTGCCGATGCGCTCGTATACGCACGCTCGCTCAAAGCAACGCAAATCGTCGATGCGGCGACGCTCACCGGCGCTTGCGTTATCGCGCTCGGGCATGCCGCGAGCGCCGCGGTCAGTAACGATGACGCATTTGCAACGCTCTTTCTCGATGCGACGAAGGATTGCGGCGAACGATACTGGCGTATGCCGCTCTACGAAGACTACAGCAACGCGATGAAGAGCGATATCGCCGATCTGAAAAACACCGGCGGCCGCCCCGCCGGAACGCTGACCGCAGCGGCGTTCTTAAAAGCCTTCGTCGAAAAAACGCCCTGGATTCACCTCGACGTCGCCGGCACGGCATACGTTGACGGCGAGACCGCATGGTCGGCGAAAGGCCCCACCGGAACGCCGGTGCGCGCGTTCGTCCATCTCGCCGAGAAGATCGCGGGATAGCGATGTCCGCGCACGGCGGAAGCGATCAGGCCCGCCCGTACGAGCCGGCGCACGGACGCGCGGTTCGCCGGTTAACCGCCGGCGCCGTTCGGCGCCGGAAGGGCACGCCGTTTCCGATCGTCACGGCGTACGACGCGCCGTTCGCCGGTTTCGCCGAAGCGGCGGGCATCGACATTCTTCTCGTCGGGGATAGTCTCGCCAACGTGGTGCTCGGCTACGACGAAACGACGCCGATCACCGTCGAAGTGATGATCCATCACGCGCAAGCGGTGGTGCGCGGCACCTCGCGCGCGCACATCGTCGTCGATATGCCGTTCGGTTCGTATCACGTCAGCGACGAAGATGCGGTGCGCAACGCCATCCGCTTAGTCAAAGAGGGCGGCGCGTGCAGCGTCAAACTCGAAGGCGGAGGTATGGAAGCCGATCGCATCGCCGCGATTGCCGCGACCGGAATCCCGGTCATGGGGCATATCGGCGTGATGCCGCAGACCGCGGGGCTCGGCCCCGGGTACAAAAAGCGCGCGAACCGCGAACGTCTGTTGGAGCAAGCAAAAAAGGTCGAAGCCGCCGGCGCGTACGCCATCGTTCTCGAAGTCGTCGATAGCGAGATCGCCGAAGAGATTACCGCCTCGATTGCGATTCCAACGGTCGGCATCGGCGCCGGGCCGCACTGCGACGCGCAAGTGCTGGTGCTTCACGACGCGTTGGGAATCTATTCCCAGTCGCCGCCCTTTGCAAAACGCTTTGCCGAATTAGGCTCCGCAGCAACGAACGCGTTGGCGGAGTATGCGCGCGAGGTGCGCGAGCGAGGGTTCCCGGCCCGATAAGCGGCCATCGGCCTACGAAATGCGGTTTGCCCGTGCTCTCCACGGGCTCCGCTCGATCGCCCGCACGAACGTATCGAAAAGTTCGGGGTCGCTAACGCGCCCGCGCTCTTCGGACATGAGATTTAAGGCTTCGTCGTGCGTCAGCGGCGGCCGATACGCACGCGTCTCGGTAAGCGCGTCGTAACAATCGGCGATGAGAATGATTCGCGACCAGAGCGGAATCGCGTCCCCGACGAGAGCGTCGGGATATCCTCGACCGTCGATTCGTTCGTGATGGTGACGGACGGCCTTGACGATGTTCGCCGATGCGTGCGTCTCTTTCCAATGCGGCGACGACTGCGCCGCGATAATCCGCGCGCCGAGCTCGCTGTGGTTTTTCATGATCTCCCACTCATGCACCGATAGGGGAGCCGGCTTGAGCAAGATCCGATCCGGGATACCGATTTTGCCGACATCGTGAATGTGCGCCGCTTCGCGCAACGCGTCGATATCGTCGCTATCGAGTGCGATCGCGCGCCCCAACTCCTCGGCGAGGCGTGCCACCTGGAGTCCGTGAACGGCGGTATGCTCGTCCCTCGCCTCGACGGCGGCGTGGATCGCTCGATCGACCTGCGTCACGAAATCTCCTTAAACTGACGAACACGAAACCGGAGGAACATCCGTAATCCCCCTTTGCCGACGCTCGCATCGCCGCGACGATGGCGCCCAAGTGCGTTGCCGACGCTTCCGTCGAATCCCTCTTGCCTGCTCGCCCCGTCCGGCGATCCAAAAGTGTGAAAATCGCTGCGAGAAAAAGCGGGCTTTGGGGGAGACTCCGTGGAAGCAACCGCCTACGGTCACCTGCCGGGTTCGAAGAGTACATCTTCGGCACCGTGCTGGGGCTCTTGGCCTCGGGAGCAGCTGCTACTCGCTCTTGCGGATCTACCCACCCCCATGCGAGGCAAACGCGCCCCGCATCCAAGGAGATGTCTCGAATGTACACCGATGAAACGCTCACCTGCGTCGATTGCGGACGCCCGTTTCCCTTTACCGCAAACGAACAGCAGTTCTACGCGAGCAAGGGCTTCACGAATAAGCCGAGCCGTTGTGCCGATTGTCGCGCCGCCCGTAAGGCGAGCGGCGGCCGCGGCGGAAGCGGCGGCGGCGGTGGTGCGCGCCGTGAAATGTTCAAAGCGACCTGCAGCCAATGCGGCGGCGTCGCGGAAGTTCCGTTCCAACCGCGTGGCGACAAGCCGGTATACTGCCGCGACTGCTTTGCGTCGCGCCCCAGCTACCGTTAGGCCAATGTGACCGACCTCGCTCGGCGCCGTATGAATCGCTTCGGTCTCGCAGCGATTCATATCGGCGCGCTCGCGGTGTTTATCCCGGGTGCGTTCCAATGGAGCGCACTCGCTGTCGCCGCAGGGATCGCCTACGCTACCGGCGCACTCGGCGTCACCCTCTTCTACCACCGAACGCTCACGCATCGCGGATTGCGTCTACGCAAGCCGCTCGAATATGTTTTGGCGATCTTTGGTGCCCTCGCGTTGCAGGGCGACCCTATCCGCTGGGTGGCCACGCACCGCAAACATCACGCCAACGCCGATACCGCGAACGACCCGCACGGAATGGATCGCGGGTTCCGCTGGGCGCATATTCGCTGGATCTACAAGCACAACGACGCGATCCCCAGCGAAGCGGAGATTCGGCGTTTTGCGCCCGATCTTTGCGATAGACGCTTCTACCGCTTCCTCGAACGCACGCATGTGTATATGCAGCTCGCGCTCGCACTCGTGCTCTTCGCACTCGGCGGATGGACCTGGGTCGTCTGGGGAATCTTCGTGCGGCTCGTGCTCGGCTACCACACGACGTGGCTGGTCAACAGCGCCGCACATTCTCTAGGCTATCGTACCTATCGCACGAAGGATCTCTCCACCAACTGCTGGTGGGTCGCGCTCCTCTCGTGGGGCGAAGGCTGGCATAACAACCATCACGCCTTCCCGTTCTCCGCGCGTCACGGTCTGCGTTGGTTCGAATTCGACCCAACCTGGCTCAACGTACGCTTTCTTGCCTTCCTTCGGCTCGCCGACCACATCAAGATCCCGGCGGCGAGTTCGATCGCGCGCAAACTCCAGCCGGAGCGTTAGTTCTGCCGCACTCGCCGCTCCGTTAGGAGCGCGTGAGTGCGTGCGGGCCGCGTTCGTGCACCGCGGGCTCGGTCGGATAGACGCCGGTGAGACACCCCAAACACATCTCTTCGCGCTTGCGCCCGGTCGAGGCGATCAAGCCATCGAGCGAGAGGTACCCCAGCGAATCGGCGCCGGTCTTCGCGCAGATTTCATCGACGGTATAATTTGCGGCGATGAGTTCGTCGTAGGTCGCCATATCGACGCCGAGATAGCACGGGTGGAGGATCGGCGGCGAGGTAATGCGCAAGTGCACCTCGCGCGCGCCCGCCTCGCGTAACAACGCGACGATGCGCGGCGTGGTCGTTCCGCGAACGATCGAATCGTCGACCACCACAACGCGTTGGCCGCGCAGGTTCTCGACGACCGGATTGAATTTCAAATGGACGCCGCGCGAACGCATCGATTGATCGGGGCTAATGAAAGTCCGTCCGATATATCGATTCTTGATGAGTCCTTCGATATACGGTAGCCCGCTCTCGGTCGCATATCCGATGCCGCCGGGAACTGCGGAATCGGGAACGGCCATGACGCAGTCGGCATCGACGGGATGCTCGCGCGCGAGAGCGCGCCCCATTTCGTGGCGCGCCATATAGATCGAACGATTGTCGAGTTTCGAATCGGGGCGCGCGAAATAAATGTATTCGAACATACAGAGCGCGGGAAACTCATCGGGCGCGTGGACGTGATACGAGGTGAGCCCATCGCGCGTTACGTGCACCACTTCGCCGGCTTCGATCTCGCGAAGATAACGAGCGCCGACGGTCGCCAGCGCGCAGGATTCGCTCGCGACGACGTAACCGCCGTCATCGAAGGTGCCCAAGCAGAGCGGACGGACGCCCCACGGATCGCGAAATGCGTAGAGTTCGCTCTCCGAACAGAGAACGATCGAATAGGCACCGCGCGCCCGGTGAATCGCGGCTTCGATGCGCTCGATCATCGTACCGGAACCCTCGACGATCAATTTCGCGAGTACTTCGGTATCCGACGAGGCCTGCATGATCGTCCCGGCTGGCAATGCGGCGCGCAACTCGTCGGTATTCGTGAGGTTCCCGTTGTGCGCCAGTGCGAACTCGCCGATATCGGTGCGTTCGAGCAACGGCTGCGCGTTTACGACGATCGAGGAACCCGTCGTCGAATAGCGCGTGTGCCCGACGGCGAGATGGCCGCTGAGTTGTGCGAGAATCTCTTCGTCGAAGATCGCTCCGAGCAACCCCATCTCTTTATGAGAGCGGAGCGTTCCCCCATCGCCGGCGGCGATCCCCGCCGATTCCTGGCCGCGATGTTGGAGCGCATAGAGTCCAAAATAGGCGAGCCGCGCCGCGTCACGACCGGGGGCGAAGAGACCGACGATCCCGCACACGTTCGTTCGCTAATCGTTCGAGCGACGGCCGCCGAAGATTTGCAGCAGCGCGAGGAAGATGTTGATCGCGTCGAGATAGATGCTCACCGCCATCATGACCGGCCCCAACCCGTCTCCGCCGGCGCGAATACGTGCGAAATCGGCGAGCGTCAAACCGGCGAAAATAACGAGCACGACCCACGAAATTGCGGTCGGCGAGACGAAGTGAATGAAGATCGAAACGATGGAGACGAGGATGATCGCGAGCAGCGCCATCATCAGCACGCCGTACAACCGCCGGAAATCAAAGGTCGTCGCATAGACGATCGAAGCGAGCCCGAGCATCCCGACGCCGGTTGTCAGCGCGGCATTAACGACGACGCTCGGCCCATCGATGTGCGCGTAATAGGCGATCGTCGGCGCGATGCCGATGCCTTCGAGAAAGGTAAACGTGTAGAACAGGAGCAGCGCGACGGGCTCGTTCGCCCGCATGCGCCCGATCGCAAAGAGCAACACGAATCCACCGATCAACGCCCCGAAGCTCAGGAAGCTCGGCGGCATATCGCGGAACAGATAGGATGCGAGGGCGGTGATGCAGAGGCCGAGGCCGGTAATTCCGAGCACCTGGCTCAGAAGCGTGGAGGTCGACGCCGTGGCACCATAGGGGCGCGAAGGTTGGAACTGGTAGCTCATCGCTCTCTATAATCGCTCATCGAGCCGCTTAGGTTCCCTTCGCGACGATTCCGCCCTGCCGTTCGCACCACTCGCCGCTCCCTCGAAGGGTGCGTCGGCCGCAGTAAATCGATTCCACCCGAAGAAAAGCGTTCTGTGAATTTTTCGTTCGAACCCAAGGGAACCGGATATGTCTTGCGCCTGGGTCGATTTTCGATTTCCCAGAGCGCCTTTATGATCGCCGCCGCGGTGCTCGTCGGCATCGGCGGAGGCCTCGGTGCGGTCGTCTTTCGTCGCATGATCGCCGGCGCCGGGTGGCTGGCGTTCGGTCGCCTTCTTCCCGCGCTCGAGTCGCATCTGGGAGCGATCGGCCTGATTTTGCTGTTGGCGATCGGCGGCACGATCGCCGCCTTTATCACCGTCCGTTTCGCCCCCGAGGCGAAGGGGCATGGCGTCCCCGAGGTGATGGAATCGGTCGCCCTACGCGGCGGGGTGATGCGCCCGCGTATCATCGCGATTAAATCGATCGCCTCGGCGACCTCGATCGGATTCGGCGGTAGTTGCGGGCGCGAAGGCCCCATCGTCCAAATTGGCTCGGCGATCGGCTCGGTGATCGGACAGGCGACGAAAGCCCCGGCCTCGGTCGTCCGCACCCTGGTCGCCTGCGGCGCTGCAGCGGGAATCTCGGCGACCTTTAACGCGCCGATCGGGCGGGGTATTCTTCGCCGCCGAGGTGATCCTCGGAGAGTTTGCGCCGCGCTCCTTCGCGGCGATCGTCGTCGCCTCGGTGATCTCGGCGGTGATCGGGCGGGCGTTCCTCGGAAACCACCCCTCCTTCAACGCCGCGGCGTTCCAACTCGCGTCGCCCTGGGAGCTCATGCTGTACGGCGTCCTCGGCGTGCTCGCGGCGATCTGGGCGACCGGGTTCGTTAAACTGCTCTATGCCGTCGAGGATCGCTTCGAAGCGCTGGCGCTGCCGGCATGGTCGAAAGGCGCCATCGGTTTCGCGGCCGTCGGGGCGATCGGCATCTGGTTTCCGCAGGTCTTCGGCGTAGGATACACCTCGATTCAGCAGGTGCTCTACGAACACGTCGCCGCACCCCATGCCTTTCTGCTCGCCGCGCTCAAGCCGCTCGCAACCTCGCTCACACTGGGGAGCGGCGGCTCGGGCGGCGTCTTCGCGCCCTCGCTCTTCACCGGCGCCTTTCTCGGTGATGCCTATGGGCGGATCGTCCACGGGCTCTTTCCGCTCTGGACCGGCCCACCGGCCGCCTACGGTTTGGTGGCGATGGCGGCGCTCTTCGCCGCCGCGGCGGAGGCACCGATCACCGCGATTATGATCGTCTTCGAGATGTCGAGCGATTACACGATTATTCTTCCGCTGATGGTCACCGTCGTGATCGCCTCGCTGCTGGGGCGGCGTCTGCTCGGCGCGACCGTCTACGAACAGAAGCTGCTGCGACGCGGCGTCGACTGGAGAAAGGCGCGCAACCCGGGATTCTTCACGCGCCTCACCGTCGCCGCCTATACGCGCAAGGCTCCCGTCGTCGCGCAGATCGACGAACCGATTGCCGGCGCGATCGACGACGAACGCGATGAGAACGAGTTGGCGATACCCGTCTGCGACGGTGACCGATTCGTCGGTGTCGTCACCGCGCTCGATCTCGCGCGCGCGGTTGCAGAGCGTCGCGGCGCGGAGCCGCTCCGTTCGATCCTCCACTTGCATCCCGGCTCGCTCGCACCGACCGACACGCTCGACCGCGCCGCCGCGCTGATGGCCGAGAGCGATACGCCGCTCCTCCCGGTCTTAGGCGAGGGCGAAACGCTGATCGGTATCCTAACGCGACGCGATCTGCTTCTCGCCTATCGCAGCGCCGGAAGCGGCTAGCGGCGTACGCCTAAAAGAGCGCGATGTCGCTGCGAAACGTAAGGTCGGCGTCGCCGAAGCGTTCCCGCAGCGAGCGAACGCCTTCGTACGCGCGCGCGCGCGCATCGTGGAGCGTCGCCGCAACGGCGGCAACCGTCAACACCCGCCCGCCGGGGCTCGATACTTTTCCGTCGACGAGCTGCGAGCTTCCCCAGAACGCCCGCACGCCCTCGGGCAAGCGGAGATCTGCCGGAAGGCCGGCGACCGGCGTGCTTTCGGTTGGATATTTCGAACTCGCCAAAACGACGCCGACGCACGGTTCGGGATTGACGTGCGCGAGCGAGAGATCGATCGTCCCATCGGCACACGACTTCAAGAGCCCCGCGAAATCGCCGCCGATGCGCGGCATCAGCACCTGCGTTTCGGGATCGCCGAATCGCACGTTGAACTCGATCACCTGCGGGCCATCGGCGCACCACATGAGCCCGGCATAGAGAACGCCGATATATCGCTCGTTCTCGGCGGCTAAACCGCGCAACATCGGCGCAAAAACGCGCTCGCGAACGATATCCATGAAACCATCGGGGAAACCATGCGGCGGCGAGTAGGCGCCCATGCCGCCGGTGTTGGGCCCGGTATCCCCATCGCCCGCGCGCTTATAGTCGCACGCCGCGATAAACGGCATCATCGCACGCCCATCACAGAGCGCAAAGACGGAGAGTTCCCGCCCGACGAGCCGCTCTTCGAGCACCACGTCGCTACCGCCGCCGGGAATCGCGCGCTCGCCGTACCAATGCGCGAGCAGCGCCTCGGCCTCGGCAGGCCCCGAGGTGACGACGACGCCCTTGCCTGCGGCCAAACCGTCTGCCTTCACCACCACTCCGCGTTCGCCCCAGGTCGCGAGAATTTTCCGCGCGTGATCGAGCCCGTGCACGACTGCATACCGCGCGCTCGGAACGCCGTTGCGCTCCATAAAACGCTTGGCAAAACTCTTCGAACTCTCCAACCGTCCGATCGAACGATTCGGGCCGAACACGGCGAGCCCGAGCTCGCGCGCGCGATCGGCGACGCCGGCAGCGATCGACGTTTCGGGCCCGATCACCACGAGATCGATCCGTTCCTCGAGCGCGCGTTGCGCGATGCCTTTCGCATCGGTGACCGCAAGGGTCCAATTCGTACCGTGCAGGGCCGTGCCGGCATTCCCCGGCGTCGTAAAGAGCGCATCGCACGACGGCGAGGTCGCGATGCGCCAGCCCAGGGCGTCTTCGCGCGCTCCGTTCCCGACGAGAAGAACGCGCATTATTCCCACTCCACCGTTGCGGGAGGTTTGGAGGTAATATCGTAGGCGATGCGGTTAACGCCGGTCACCTCATTCACGATTCGCGTCGAGATACGGGCGAGCAGGTCGTGCGGCAAACGCGCCCAGTCCGCGGTCATTCCGTCTTCGCTCACGATCGCGCGAACCGCAACGAGATTGGCGTAGGTACGTCCGTCGCCCATCACGCCGACCGATTTCACCGGCGTGAGTACCGCGAAGTACTGCCACGGATGCGGTTCGAGCACGGCGCGATCGATCTCGTCGCGCACGATCGCATCGGCCTCGCGCACGATCGTCAGACGCTCCTCGTCGACCGCCCCGATGATGCGCACCGCGAGCCCCGGCCCCGGGAAGGGCTGACGCGCGACGATATGTTCGGGAAGCCCGAGCACGCGGCCGAGCGCACGCACCTCATCTTTGAAGAGCGAGCGGAGCGGCTCGACGAGCGCGAAGTTCATATGTTCGGGAAGGCCGCCGACGTTGTGATGCGACTTGATTTTATGCCCGGCTTTGCTCTGCGGCGTCTTCGATTCGATGACGTCGGGATAGAGCGTGCCCTGGACCAGAAAGCCGACATCGTGAAGCTTCGCCGCCTCTTCTTCGAAGATCGCGATGAATTCGTGCCCGATGAGAATGCGTTTTCGCTCCGGATCTTCGACGCCGGAGAGTTTTGCTAAAAACCGCTTCGAGGCATCGACGTGAATGACGTTGAGGTGCAACACATCGCGAAAAGCCGCGAGCACTTCGCTCGCTTCGTTTTTCCGCAGGAGGCCGTGATCGACGAAAATGCAGGTTAATTGCTCGCCGATCGCCCGCGCGACCAAGGTCGCCGCAACCGCCGAATCGACCCCGCCGGAGAGCGCGCAGATAACGCGTCGCGATCCGACGCGGGCGCGGATATCGGCGATACTGAGATCGAGAAAGGACTCCATCGCCCAGTTCGGCGCGATCCCGGCGACGTTGCGAAGAAAATTCTCGATTAACTGCTTGCCGTATTCCGTATGCACGACTTCGGGGTGAAATTGCACGCCGACCATCCGCCGCTTCGTGCTGCCCATCGCGGCGATCGCACAGCGCGGAGTCGCCGCCAGAGCGGTGAAATCGGCCGGAAGGCGCTGCACCGAGTCGCCATGCGACATCCACACGCGCGATTGCTCCGGCAAGCTGGCGAGCAACGGGTGCGAGGGATCGAGCACGCGCAGGGTCGCCGGCCCATATTCGGGTGCGCCGCCGGAGACCAATTCCGCACCGACCTGCCGCGCGAGCAACTGCATTCCGTAACAGATTCCGAGCATCGGTAGGCCGCTCGCGAGCACCGCCGGATCGCAGGCTGGCGCTCCCGGGGCGAGGGTGCTCTCCGGTCCCCCGGAGAGGACGATCGCCGAGGGATCGAGTTCGAGAATCTGCTTCCAGGGACGATCGAACGGAACGATCTCGCAATAGAAGCCGGCCTCGCGTACGCGCCGCGCGATGAGTTGGCTATATTGCGCCCCGAAGTCGAGGACGACGACGGTTTTCATAGCGTTATGTTAGCACCTCGGCCATACGACCGGCGTCGCGAGCGAACTCGATCTCCATGGCGATGCGCTCGCCGACGGAGAGATCGCGTCCCCAACGATAAGAAGAATACGGCGTGAAACGCGTCCCCGGCGAACCCGGTATGCGTAACGAAACGTCGTAACACACGAACTCTTTGGGCGGGCCGGCGACGATGGCGCACTGCAACGCAAAGGGGCCGATGGTACCCGGAGGAAGCGCTTCGCGCGCCGCAGCGACGAAGCGCTCGCCCATGCCGAATGCCGATTCGAGCGTCGATTCGGTGAGCGTCGCGGCGATGTGTCCCGCCTCTTCCAGGCGCATCGGTACGTCGCGCAACTGCTCGTAGACCGAAGGCGGCACGTTCCGGAATCCTTCGAGATTGGTCTGTCGCCGCGTATCGGTACCGAGCAACTCCAATTCTCCGAGAACCGGCGAATAGAAAAAATTCAGGTTGACCGAGGGACCGAGCGCAAATTCCTCGATCACCGCCCCGGCGAGCCCGCTCTCGTCGAGAATGCCCTCGGCGATGAGACGAGCGCTGACCTCGCGATACTGTTTCGGGCTCGCGCAGAGAAAGAAGGCGCGTTCGAACCGCACGCGTGCGTGCGGTGCCTTCACCATGACGAGGCGATCGATCTCCTCCGGCGACGTAAACTGGCGGGGATGCCGAATGCCGGCCTTCGCCAGCAGTTCGTACTGGTTTCCGGCTTCGTCGCGCTCCTCGGCTCGGAGAAGGTAACGGTTTCCAAAGAACGGCACCAGCATGCGCTTCTCGATCTCGTCGTAGCTATAGCGCTGGTGCAAATAGACTTCGAACGAGCGATTCGCGCAAAAAATAACGTTGCGCGCCAACAACTCGCGCTGCACGCGCTCGTCAAGCAGATCGGCGAATGCATCGAGTTCGATGGTTTCGTCAACGCAGCCTCGCGGAATAGGCGCTTCGCGCCGCCGAAAGTGCTCGGTGTAGGTACGTTCGCGCCCCTTAGCGGTAACGACCAAGTTGCGAAAGCCGCGCATCCGCGCCCCCGCGGCGACCTCGAGCGCCGAATGGCTCCCGATCGAGCAAATCGTCAGCGCGTCGAGATCGTAGCCTCGCAGCGTCTCTTCGACCGAGGTAAAGCTCGCCATCGGCTAGAGCACGCTCGAGTCGTCGAGAACCGCGCGCAGGTTCGAAGAGAGCAAGGCGTTTTTAATCTCGCGCGCGATGCGCCGCCCCGTCGACATCGGTTCGGAGTAATGGAGGTACGAGTATGGAGACCCATCGATAAACAGGTTACTTCCCGCAACGATCCGCGCCGAAATCTCCATGATGTAAAAGTGCATATCGGGCGTGATGATGGTCTCGATACAGAATGCCCCAAACAGCCCCTTCGGCCCGCAAATTTCTTTGCTGACGCGAACGACGTTGTCGCCCATTTCGAGCGCCTCGGCGAGCATCGACTCGCGTAGACTTACCGGCGAATTGCCGACGACGACGTAGGAGGGATCGACGTCCATCCCTTCTTGCGCTGCTGCGGGAATGCGCCCGAGCGAATCGACGTTCGTTTCGTAGCGACGGTCCATCGACATGATTTCGAGTTCGCCGGAGAGCGGCGAATAGAAATAATGAATGTAGAGCGGGACGCCGATGATATATTCTTGGATCGTATATTGAGCCTTGAGCGAACCCGCTCGCTCTTCGAAATCCGCCGCGTCGCGGATGAACATATATCCCTTGCCGCCCGCGGCTCCGTACAATTTGACGATGACCGGGCGGTCGATCTCCGCGCCGCTCTTGAATTGTCTCGGCAGGCGTAGCCCCGCGCGCGTCAACCAATCGCGCTGCAGCTCGCGGCTCGCCTCCCAATCGAGTACCGCTTTATTCCCGAAGTAGGGAATCGTCATCTTCTTATGCTCTTCGGGCGAGAGATACGCGACGAACGACCCGTGCGGAACGACGATCGCCTTGCGCGCTTGCAACTCCTCGAAGAGCGTTGGGAAGGCCGAGTACGAGGGCAGGACGATGACCTCGTCGACGAAGCGAAACGATCGGTAGAGCCGTTCGGTCTGCGGATTGGTGATCGCCAACGTGCGAAAGCCTTCGTCGCGCGCCCCCTTCAGAATCTGAAGCGCGGAGTGCGAGCCCAAGGTCGCGATGGTATAGTGCCGATTCATCGGATCGCCCTTTCGATGGCGGGATTACAAAGGAGTCGAATGCATGCGGCATCGAGCTCGTCGCCGCCGAGCGGTTCGTCGGCGCCGCCGAAGAGCCGCCAACTGACGAGGCGACGCATCGGCGCCGACCGCGGCGCGTCGAGCATCTCGATCCACACTTCACCCTCGCGCGGGTGCGTGCTCGCGAGCTGCTCGAGGCGATGTTTGTTGGGGTTGAAAAGCGTTTCGTCGCGCTCGATGCGCTCGCGCACGGTCTCGTCACCTTCGTCACCGTTAAAGACGAGCACGTCGGCGCGTCGAACGTGCGCGACGGCGATACCAAGGCGTTGGAGCGCCCGCATCGCGGTGTATGCTTCGTTATCGGGAATTTTCAACGCGACCGCAAATGCCCGTTCGCCCATTACCAACGCTCCAATGCAGTGACGAAGCTTCCGAACAGGACGCTTCCCCCCGAAGGAGCGAGAACATCCGCCCCTTCGCGCCGATCGAGGTGGTTGAAGTTCCATGCGTCGCGTTCTGGGTGCGGCATGATCGCCAAGACGTTGCCTTCGCGATTCGTCAGCGCCGCCGCACCGAGCGCCGATCCTTGCGGCGCGAGGTGCGCGTCGGTCGCTCCACGAGCGTCGGCGTAGCGAAAGACGACGTGCCCGCCACGCTCGATATCCTCGAGGTGCGCGGTCGAGGCGGCGAGCCGTCCCTGCCCGTGCGCCGCCCATGCCGGGATGAGTGCGTCCTCCGGCAGCGCGGCGGCGATCGCGCAGCGTTCCGCCGCAACGGTCCGTCGCAAGAGAACGCGTTCGCAGATGAAATGTCCCTGCGCGTTGTGCGTGAAGGCCGCCGTCGGTCGGCGAATCTCTCCGCTTCCCGGTACGAGCCCCGCCTCCAACAATATTTGTGCGCCGTTGCAGATTCCCATCACGAGTTTTCCCGCCTGCGCCGCCTCGATCACGACGTCGAGCATCGCGTCGTGTGCCGCAATCGCACCGGCACGAATCCGGTCTTCGTAAGCGAAACCGCCCGGAAGAACGAACGCATCGTAATACGCGAGGCTCGCCGCTTCGCTCCAGTGCACGATCCGCGCGTCGGCCCCACAATCGAGCAGCAGATCGCGAGTCTCTTCTTCGGAATTGGTTCCCGGAAAAACGAGAACCGCTACGCGTGCGGTCATGGATAGAGCTCCTCGAGCGGGCGCGACCAACTGCGGTGGAGGTCGTCAATATCCCACGCCTCTTCGTCGAAGGCGAGGATCGGTTGCGGGATCGTCGTGCCGATCTCGCGCACGCTCTCCAGCGCTCCCGCGAGTTCTTCGAAGCGATCGACGTCGCGTTCTGCGACTTCGACGACGATACCACCCCACTCGCCGAAGAGCGATTCGTAGCGTCCGACGTTCGACCACCCTGCAATGCCGTCGAGTTCGATGCCGATCGGCGCTCGATGCGCCGGATAGCAGCCAAAACTCATCTCGGCGAGCGTCACGAGCAAACCGCCGTCGGAGATATCGTGCGCGCTTCGCAGGAGCCCCGCACGCGCCGCAGCGAGCAGGAAGCGGTGCTCGGCGAGCACGCGCTCGAAATCGATACCGGGCACTCCTTCGTCGTGCAACGACAGGAGTGCGGCGAGCACGCTGCCGCCGAGCGCGCGCTGCGTTTCACCGACGAGATAGAGCCGCGAGCCGACCTCTTTCAGCGCGAGCGTCACGCACTGCGAAACGTCGGTGAGGCGCCCGAGGCAAGCGACGATCGGCGAGGCCGGGATCGCATGTCCGTCGCTCGCCGCATTATAGAGGCTCACGTTGCCCGATACGAAGGCGAGTCCCAAAGCGCGCGCGGATCGCGCGAGGCCATCGACCCCGGCGACGAGCTCGCCGAATTGTCGCGCGTCGCGCGGGCTTCCGTAATTCAGACAATCGGTGAGACCGATCGGTTCGGCCCCGACCGCGACGACGTTGCGCACCGATTCGTAGACCGCGTGTTCGGCGGCTCGTTGCGGGTCGATCCGTCCGATGCGCGGATTACCATCGACGCTCAATGCAAACGCCAGCCGCGAACCTCGTATCGGCGCGAGGACGCCAGCGTCCGCTTCGCCGCGCGGAATCACGGTGCGCCCGCGGACGACGGCGTCGTAATGACGGTAGAGCGGAGCCCGCGAGCAGACGTCGCGGTGGGCGAGGGTCGCATGGAGCAGGTCGTCGAGCATCCGTGCGCACGACAGGTCGTGCGCACGTTCTGCCCTCGGAGGATCCGGCGGCTGCGCCGGAAGCGTATCGCGCACCGTCCCGGTCAGAAAATCGATCGGAACGTCCATTACGAGCTCGCCGCGATGGCGCAACCGATACCGCTGCGCGGCGGTCGCACGGCCGACGCGAACGGCACGCGCATTCTGCGCGACCTGCGGCAAGGAGAACTCTTCGTTATAGATGCGTTCGACTTCGTCGACGGTCTCTTCGGGTAGCGCCCAGAGCAGCCGCTCCTGCGTCTCGCCGACGGCAATGACTTCGGGAAGCAGATGGTCGACGGCGACGTTCACGGTATCGAGATCGAGTTCCGCGCCGAAGCCGCCCGTGCTGCATAATTCCGCCGAACATCCCATAATGCCGCCGGCACCGAGATCTTTAAAACCGACCTCGATCTCACGCTCGCGGAGCATCGAAAAGACGCGATAGCTGGCGCGCATGATGACGTTTTTCAGGAATGGGTCGGGAACCTGAACCGCGCCTTTATTGCTCTCCGCCTCTCGCGCGTCGAGCGCGACCGAGGAGAACGAAGCGCCCCCGAAACCGCTCGCATCGGTCGCCTTCCCGACGAGCAGCAACACGAAATCCGCTCCATGTTTCGGAACGCGCGAATGGATGATCTGCGACTCTTTTACGAGACCGAGCGCGACCACGTTGACGAGGACGTTATCGTCGAACTCCGGATCGAAATAACAATCGCCGGCAAGATTGGGAACGCCGATGGCGTTTCCATACGCGGCGATGCCGTCGACGACTCCGCGCGCGACCGCGCGTTGATGCGGGCGAGCGGGATCGACGTTTCCGAAGCGCAGCGGATCGGCGACGGCGACGACCTCCGCGCCCATGCAGAGGACGTCGCGCACGATGCCGCCGATGCCGGTCGCCGCTCCTTCGAAGGGCACGACCTGCGATGGGTGATTGTGCGACTCGTGGGCGATCACGATTCCATACCGTTCGCCCTCGTGTTCGCCGAGATGCAAGATGCCCGCATCCTCCGCCGGGCCGAGTACGACGTCGGCGCCCTTCGTTGGAAGTTGGGATAAGAGCGCGCGACTCGATTTATAGGAGCAATGCTCGCTCCACTGAGCGTCGAACGCGTAGAGTTCGACCAAACTCGGCGCTCGCCCGAGGCGATCCGCGATGCCGCGCAGTTCGTCGACGCGCAAGGCGAGCCCCAATGCATCGGCACGCGCGCGCAAGGTTTCGTCGTCGAGTTCGGCGACGGCTAAATCACGCAATGACGGCTCCCGGCGGCAATTGTTGTTGGAGGAGCGCGTCGACGCGCAGCATTTCGGAGCGGGCGTTCGACTGAGCGAGCATCACGCGTCCGAACATCGCCGAGTCGTCGATCGCCAGCAATTTCGCACAAGCGAGCGCGATGCGGTGCGGCTCGTCGTTCCCATCGATCACCGGAGAACTCGCGCTGCCGTCGAGGGTGGCGCGCAGCGTCTGGTCGCCAATCGCCACGAAGATCGGCCTGGCGAAGCCAGCCTCGATCTGCGAAACGATCTGCAGCACGTAGCCCGGCGTCACCGTGACGCTGGCGAGATGGCGCGCCGTCGGAATACCGAACGTATGCAGCGCGGCGGCAACCTCGTTCGCCCGGTCGACCATCCGTGCGTCGTCGACGAAGATCGCCGCGACCCCAGGACGCATCGCCGGAAAATTGCCGACGTAGTCGGCGACCTGCTCGTAGGCGGCTTTCACGCGCGCGAGCGCCTCCGCATCGACGGGATCGAGATTGCGATAGATCTGCTTATCGAGCATCTGATCTTCGCGTCCGTGCCGCCAGATGCGCCACGAATCGTTGTCGATCACGTCGGCGATCACGAGCTGCCCTTGGTTCTCACCACCGATCAAGCGGCCGAACTCCACCTTCATATCGACGAGCAAGACGTCGCGATGCCGCCAGGCGTGGGCGAGAATCTCGAAGGTCAGCCGGGCAATCTCGCTCATCGCGCCGATTTCGTTCGGCGAAGCGATTCCACGCGCGGCGATCTCCTCGGGAGCGATCAACGGGTCGTGGTTGGCGTCGTCCTTGAGGAAAAATTCCGTCACTCGCGGAACCAAGATCGCCCCGCGCTGGAGCCCCGTATGACGGCGCGCGAACGAGCCCGCCGCAACGCCGCGCACGACGACCTCCAACGGAATCATCGAACAGCGGCGCACCAACATTTCGTTGTCGTCATCGTCCTCACCGCCGTTGAGAAAATGGGTCGGCAATCCGCAGAGATTGAGCAACCGAAAGACGCGCGAGGTGGTCTGAGCGGCGAGCCGCCCTTTGCCGGGGATTTCGTCGCGCCGCGCGCCGTCGCCGGCGGTAATCGCATCGCCCTGCGCGACGACGAGTTGGTCGGGAGAACTCGGGACTTCGTAGAGAACTTTGGTCTTGCCCCGTGCGATCTCAATCCCTTTATCCACGTTCTTCCTCCGCCCGATGTTCGGCGACGATGCGTTGTTTCGGGAAATCCGGCAATGCGGCGATCTGCGCCGCAACCATGCGCGCGCGTCGCGCCGCGAGCCCGACGTGTCCCGTGGGATCGAGCGAGCGACGGATCTCGGCGGGATCGATCAGCGCGGTCAACGCCGGGTCGCCGGCGAGTACCCCCGCGAGCGGATTATCCTCGCCTCGGGCGAGTGCGTCCCACGCCTCCATCGCGCGTCCGCGAAGCGTTTCGTGCAACTCCTGACGGTCGCCGCCGGCGCGCGCGGCTTCCATCATCACCCGCTCGGTACCCGCAAACGGACCATAGGTACGGACGTTCTGTGCGATGCGCCGTTCGTCGATGCGCAGCCCGCGCACCACGCGCAGCGCGAGCGAGAGCAACTCGTCGACGCAGAGCAGCGCTTCGGGGATCGTGGTGCGTCGGTTCGCACTATCGTCGAGCGTGCGCTCGAGGTAATTCGTCGCGGCGTTCTGCCACGCGACGTCGGCGTATGCCGGCAAGAGCCGCGCGAGCGAATCGATCCGTTCGCAGAGAATCGGATTGCGTTTGAACGGCATCGCGCTGCTGCCGACCTGCGCGCTTCCGAAGGGTTCGGCGAGCTCGCCGAACGGCGGCGCGCTGAGAATGCGAATATCGGCAGCGAACTTCGAGAGCGATGTGCCGATGCCGGCGAGGGCGGCGAGCAACAGGTAATCGAGTTTGCGCGTGTAGGTTTGCGTGCTCGCCGCTCGCGCTTCGAGCCCGAAATGCTCGAGCACCTCGCGCTCGAGATCGATCGACGCGCCGGTACCGCCGAGCAATTGTTCGTAGGACGCGGAGGTCCCGACGGCGCCGCGCAATCCCTTCGTCGTCATCTGCGCGAAGACGTGGCGAAGGTTCGCGTCGTCGATAAGGAGATCTTGGGCGTAGATCGCAAAGCGGTAGCCCAGCGTCGTCGGCTCCGCCGGCTGCAAGTGCGTGAACGCCATGCAGAGGCGATCGGCCTGCGCCTCAATCCGTTCGGCGAACGCCGCGAGCAACTCGTGTAAGCGTTCCCCGATACTGGAGAGCGCGCGGCGGATGCGATAGGTTTCGACCGTATCCTCGATGTCCATCGAGGTCGCGCCGAGATGGAGCTTGCCGCCGCCGATACGCGCCTGCGACGCGTAGACGCGGATCTCGGCCATGAGATCGTGGTGGATCGAGCGCTCGATCTCTAATGCCGCCTCGATATCGATCTCGTCGGCATGCGCGCGCAGGTCGGCGAGCTCCGCCTCGCTGACGAATCCGTGCTTCGATTGGGCTTGGGCGAGCGCGATCCAAACCTCGCGCCAGAGCCGCCGCCGCGTTCGCTCCGAGAAGAGCGAGCGCACGTCCTTGCGACCGTACCTCCAAGAGAACGGCGAAGCATAACTGGAGTGATCCATGGGTGCTCGCCGCTGTTCGCTCCGCGCGTAGCCGCGGCCTCGTTCGCGGCGCGAGTTTTCGGCCTCGCCGCGGGGGGCGCGACTAGCGAAGCGCGAGCTCGAGGCTGGTCCGCTCGACGAGGAGGCGGAGATCCTCCAGATCGCTGCCGGCTCGCCCGGTCACGATGCTCTCGATCCCACGCAGGGCTCGCTCGTAGCCCGCCCGCGCCCGCCGCTCCCCGACGCGGCGCGCGATCGGCCGGAGCACCCGCTCCCGCCAGGCCATCCGGGCGGGCAGGGTGCCGCCCGGGCGCGCCATCTCCCAGAGGAGTGCGTATTCGTTGGCGAGCGCCGAGAGCAGGGGCATCGCGGCGTTCCGCGGATCGTGCTCGAAGCAGTCGCCGAGGATCGTGAACGCCTCGGCGAGACGCCCTTCGACGAGTGCTCCGGCGAAGCGATAGGGCTTGGGGTCGTCGACGGCGAGGCTCTCCTGCTCCAGGTCGGCGAGCCGTATCGTACGTCCCAGCAACGAGAGCTTCGCGAGATCGTTGCGGATGCTCGCGAGGTCGCTTTCGGAGCGCGAGAGGTGGGCGAGCACCTGGCGTTCGGCCTCCGCTCCGGCGGCCGCCAATTCTTCGCTCACGAAACGCGCGCGAACGTCCTCGTTCACCGAGCAGTCGATGCGCTGCGCGCTCCGGCCGAGTTGGGAGCCCAGCGAGACAGGGCGCGTCGAGCGGGGTGCGACGAGATCGCAGAGCACCAACAGATTCTCGCCCTCGGCGCAGCGTTGCGCGAGTTCGAGGAGCGCGCGGCGCGGTGCCGCTTTCGCATTCTGCGCGTCGTTGACGATGACGACGCGCCGCGTGGCGAGAAAGGGCATCGCCGAAATCGCTTCTTCGATCTGCGCGCAATCGTCGACGCTCTCGATGGTCACGCTACTGCAGTTCAGCGCGCGAATATCCTCGGGGAGTTCTCGTGCGACGATGGCGTCGCGCACGCGCTCTGCGAGCAGTCGATCGGTTCCCTCGATCGCGACGAGCGCGCCGATCTTCGGAGCGGTATCGAGAAAATCGTAGGCTTTCACGCGCGCAACTCTTCGGCGTTCCGCAACACCGACCAAGCGGGGCGGCCGGCGAGGGTCGCGATGCTTTCGAGATAGGGAGGGCGGAGGAGACCGTACTCGGTGATAAAGGCGGCGACGAGATGTCCCGGCGTTACGTCGAAGGCGGGGTTATAGACCCGCGCGTCCTCCGGTGCGACCGCTCTGCCGGCGAACGAACGCACCTCCGCCGCTTCGCGTTCTTCGATGGGAATTTCGGCGCCCGACGCGATGGTAAAATCGAACGTCGAACGCGGTGCGGCGACGTAGAACGGAATGGCGTGATGCGCGGCGAGAATCGCGAGCGCGTAGGTACCGATCTTATTCGCCGTATCGCCGTTGCGCGCGATGCGATCGGCGCCGACGATCACCGCATCGACGCGGCCGCGCGCCATCGCGATCGCCGCCGCCCCATCGACCTGCAGCGTCGCATCGATACCCGCGCGTTGACACTCGAGATAGGTGAGCCGAGCGCCCTGTAAGAGCGGACGCGTTTCGTCGACGATCGCGTGCGGTGCGAGCCCCGCGCGCTGTGCCGCGATCAACACGCCGAGCGCGCTCCCATATCCCGCGGTCGCGATCGGTCCGGTGTTGCAATGGGTGAGCACGCGCGCGCCTTTGCCGAAGAGCGGTACGCCGTTGCTGCCGATCGCCGCGTCGATCGATCGCTGTTCTTCGTGAATGGCGATCGCCTCGCGCTCCATATCCGGCGCGGCGAGCACCCGATCGACCGCCCACGCCAGGTTTACCGCAGTCGGGCGCGCCGAACGAACCCGTGCGGCGGCGGCGGCAAACGCGCGGTCGTCACGTTCGTCTGCGCGCAGCACGGCGATTCCGTACGCCGCAAAGACGCCGATGCACGGCGCCCCACGCACCGCTAACGTCGCGATCGCTGCGACGATGTCGTCGCACGTGCGCGCGCGCTCGTAGCGGATCTCCGCCGGGAGCAAGCGTTGGTCGAGGTACTGCAGCTGCCCGTTCTCGTAGCGAACCGCTTCGAGCGCCTCGCTCACAACGCGAGCACGCACGCCGCGGCGAACGCCGCATCGTACCCTTTATCGCCGCGCGCCGGGTCGGCACGCTCCTCCGCCTGGGCGAGCGTATCGGTGGTCAGCACGCCGAACCCGACCGGAGCTCCGGTGCGCATCTGCACCTCCATCAGGCCGCGCGCGCATTCGCCGGCGACGAAATCGAAGTGCGGCGTTTCGCCGCGCACGACGACGCCGAGCGCGACGACGGCGTCGACCTCGCCGTCCCGCAGCACTTTCAGCGCCGCGAGCGGGAGTTCGAAGCAACCGGGAACGTCGAAAAGCAGCACGTCCTTATCGTCAACGCCGCAGTCGCGCAGTGCGCGTTTCGCCCCGTCGATCATCCACTCGGCCAAATCGTCGTAAAATCGCGCCGATATAACGGCAAAACGTTTGCCCGCGCACGAAGGCACGGGCAAACGGCGCTTGGCGGAGCGATCGGTTGGCTTCACGACGCGGGTGCGTTCTGTACCGATTCGTCGAAGAGATGGCCGAGCTTCGAGCGCTTGGTGCCCATGTAGCGTCGATTGAACGGCGTCGGGGTCGTCTCCATCGGAACGCGCTCGACGATCTTCAACCCGTAGCCCTCGAGGCCGAAGATCTTGCGCGGATTATTGGTAATGAGTTTGAGCTCTTTAATACCGAGATCGACGAGAATCTGCGAACCGATGCCGTAATCGCGCTTGTCGACGGGGAGGCCGAGGGCGAGATTCGCCTCGACGGTGTCGGCGCCGTTATCCTGGAGTTCATAGGCGCGCAATTTGTTGGCTAGTCCGATTCCGCGCCCTTCTTGGCGCAAGTAAAGGAGGACGCCGCGCCCCGCGTCGGCGATCATGCGCATCGCGCCGTCGCGTTGCGCCGCGCAGTCGCAGCGAATCGAATGCAGGGCATCCCCGGTGAGGCACTCGCTGTGCACGCGGACGAGAAGATCTTTGCCGTCGCCGATCTCTCCCATAACCAGTGCGACGTGCGTGTTCTCATCGACGGAGGTCTCGTAAGCGATACCGCTCCAGAGACCGTAGGTCGTCGGAAGCGAAAATTCCGCGACGCGCGTGACGAGTTGTTCGGTTTTCATACGGTAAGCGATCAGCTCCCTGACGGTGACGAGTTTCATGCCGTGGTGATCGGCAAAAGCTCGTAACCCGTCGCGCCGCTCCATCGTTCCATCTTCGGCCATGATCTCGCAGATGACGCCGGCCGGAGCGAGTCCGGCGAGGCGCGCGAGATCGACCGACGCCTCGGTCTGCCCCGCCCGTACCAAGACGCCGCCCTCGCGCGCGCGCAACGGAAACATATGTCCCGGCCGCAGAAAATCCGCGGGCGTCGCCTGAGGATCGAGCAACTTTTGAATCGTCGCGGCGCGGTCGTGTGCGGAGATCCCCGTCGTCGTCACCCCGCGCGCTTCGACCGAGACGGTGAATGCGGTCTCGTGTACCGCCGTATTATCGCTCACCATCATGGGAATCTCGAGCTCGTCGAGCCGCGCACCGGTCATCGCGATACAGATCAATCCGCCCGCCTCGCGACGCATGAAATTGATCGCTTCGGCATCGACTTTCTCGGCAGCCATGACGAGATCGCCCTCATTCTCGCGGTCCTCGTCGTCGAGGACGACCACCATCTTCCCGGCGCGAATATCGGCGATCGCCTCCTCGATGGGGTCGGTTACCGACGCACGCTCGATCTTGGGAGCGGCGAGCTCGGGGAGCACGCTCGAGAGACGTTCGAAGGTTTGATAGGAGGGCTGGCGCCGTCCGGCGCGCAGGAGCGAGATCGCCGATTCGGTCACCCCGGAGCGCGCGGCGAGCTCGGCGGCGGTCAAACGGCTTTTCTCGAGGGCGGCATTCAGCCGTTCGGCAAAGCTCGGCATGAGCGAACGCTACGCCCAGTCTTTTCAGTTGTCAAGCGACTTTGGAGTGCTCCGACATACCAAATGCCGAAGAACGGATTCAACGCTATGCCATGCAGGCGGCACTCTATCGCGATACGCTCATTTGAAGCCCGGCCAACGCCGGGGGCGTGGTCTAGCGGTAAAGATGCCTGCTTGATATATGCCGAGACGTGGGTTCGAATCCCACCGCCTCCAACTTCCGCAAAGAGGCTCGCGAAGGCGAGCCTCTTGTGCTACAATCGGGCCGCGTATCAAGCAAGCAGGTGAGGCCGGGGAGCAATCCCTGGCCTCCCGCTTTTAGCTCCCCGATCGCATGCCCACAACACCCGGCGTTATCCCCTGCGCTAGGAAATCACGTCGAGTTTATGGGCAAGGCCTAGCCGCGCCCCTCACCAAACGTCAGGATCGGCTTGATGCACCGCGCCGCGCGGAGATCGGCGTAGGCGGCGCCGACCTCCTCGAAGGGGCGTACGGTGGCGCCGAGCAGATCGGCGCTCGCGACTCCGGCGGCGAGCAAGGCGAGCGCCTCGCGGGTATCGTCGGGGCCGCATGAATAGCTGGCGATGAGCCGTCGATCTCCGAAGTAGAACGCCGCCGGATCGAGGTCGATCGCGGCCCCAGGTTCGAGCGGCGTGAACATGACGACGCGCCCCCCGGGTGCGCAGGCATCGAGCGCCGCGCGCAGCGCCGCGGGATGCCCGGGCCCGCAGATCGCGAGATCGGCGCCGGTTCCATCGCCCCAGGCCGCGAGCGCCGCCCCAAGCTCCTCGGGAGCGACGGCGCGCGCCCCGAGCCCCCGCGCAGCTTCTCGGCGTTGCGGAAGCGGGTCGCTCCCGAGCACCTCGGCACCGCGATGGCGCGCGAGCGCGACGTGCATGAGCCCCATCACCCCTAAACCGATGCAGAGCACGCGGTCGCGCGATTGCAGCGCGCCGCGTCGCAGCGATTTCACGACGCAGGCGAACGGTTCGGCGAGCGAGGCGTCGACGTACGACATGCCGTCGGGAATCCGTAACGTATCACGCACGTTTTCGCGCGGAACGCGAAAGTATTCGGCGATCGCACCGGGGTCGATGCGCGTCGCACGCCAGGTCGCGCACTGCACGTAGTCGCCGCGCGCGCAGGCCGCACACGCGAAACACGGCGCGTGGTGGTGAACGAAGACGCGATCCCCGGGCGCAAACGGGCGCCCGTCGTCGTCGCAGGGTGGTGTTCCCGGGCCGACCGCCGCGATCTCTCCGGCGGGCTCGTGCCCGAGCACCATCGGGGCCTTGCGCGCGACGTACCAGGCCATAATATCGCCACTGCAGATCCCCGCAGCGCGCGTGCGCACGAGCAGTTCACCTTCGGCGAGTTCGGGCACGGCGACGCGTTCGATCGCGATATCGTCGACGCTGCGCAGCATCGCCGCGCGCATGCGCTCGGGATACGTTGCCACGTTACGTCTCGATCGCCGCTTTGAGCCCGAGCCCGGAATCGAGCGCGGTGAAGGCGTCGACGATGCGCTCGAGCGGATAGCGGTGCGAGATCAGGCGCGTGCAATCGAACGCGCGCTCGCGCAATAATGCGAACGCTTCGGCGACCGCGCGCGGCGTAAAGTGAAACGGCGAAATCAGGCGCACTTCATCGTAATGAAGTCGCGCCGCGCGAAACGAAACGATTGCATCGGCGGGCAACCCGCCGAAGAACGACACGGTGCCGCCGCGACGCACCAACGATGGAGCGAGTTCCCACACCTCGGCCGTGCCGGTACATTCGACCAGCGCGTCGGCGCCACGCCCGCCGGTTCGCTCGCGCAAGGACGCGCCGACGTCGTTCGCGCTCGCGTCGATCGTCGCGAGCCCGAGCGAGGCGGCGAGCGCGAGCCGTTCGGGGCGACGCCCGACGAGCACGCACTCGTGCCCGTCGCGTGCGAACAGCAAGGCGTGGAGCATGCCGAAGCCGCCGTCGCCAAAGACCGCGACGCTGCTGCGAGGGCGCGGAGCGAGCACGTTGCGCGAATGCACCACGCACGAGAGCGGCTCGAGGAACGCGGCCTCGGCAAACGTCATCGCCTCGGGCTTATGGAAGGCGTTGCGCGCGAGAATGTGCTGAGGCACCACGATGGCATCGGCGTAGGCGCCGAGAATTTTCCGCTCCATCACGCTCTCGCAGAGCTCTTCTTCTCCGGCGGCACACCAGTAGCACCTCCCACAGGGGGCCGAGTGCACGCAGGCGATCGCCTCACCGACGCGCCAATCGCTCACGCCCGAGCCGAGCGCGAGAATCTCGCCGGAAAATTCATGCCCGAACGACGTCGGAAAGGGCATCTGCGGGTGCCCGCGACGATAGGCCTTCAAATCGGTGCCGTCGGTCAACGCGGCGCGCACGGCGACGACCGCTCCACCCGGCGGCGGATCGGGCATCGCGACCTCGCGCAATTCGATGTTGCGCGGCGCCACCAACATCGCGACGCGCACCGGTTACCGCTCCGGCGCGAGGGCGGAGCGCAGCGCGTCGCGCAAGGCTGGAGCGAGCGGCTTGCTCGTGCGTTTCACGCGATCCATGCACGCGCAGGTCAGCGTGAACCGCGCCCCGGGCTCTCCGAGTCGCTCGTTCATCACGACGGTCTGCCAACGGATGCTCGCGGTACCGACGTGTTCGATCGAGGTCTGTAGCTCCAGCCAATCGTCCATCAATGCGGGGCCGAAATATTCGGCATCGGTCTTCACGCGCGGCAACCAGAAATCGTATTCCTCGAATATTTTCTCGTACGCAAATCCAAGATCGCGAAAAAATTCCATCTCGGCACGCTCGATGTAGCGCCAGTAGGCGGCAAAATACATGATACCGGCGGCGTCGATATCGGCCCACTGAACGCGAACGCGCGTGCGAAAAAGCCTTGCGCCGGGCGGACGCGTGTCGATAAAACGACTCATCGGCGCGTACCGAGCGCGGCCGCGACGTAGCGCGCGAGCGGGTCGATCTCGAGGTTGACTTCGCTGCCGACGGGGCGCGCCCCGAGCGTCGTCCGCCGGATGGTTTCGGGAATGAGGGCGAGTTCGAACCAATCCGGCCCGGTCGCGGCAACGGTGAGACTGACGCCGTCGACCGCGACGTAGCCCTTCTCGACGATGCCTTCGGCAATTCGTGCCGGACGCTCGATGCGCATGCGTTCTCCTTGCCCTTCGGGCGTCCGTGCGATCACGCGCGCCCGCGCATCCACGTGTGCGTAAACAAAATGACCGCCCATGCGGTCGCCGACGCGCAGGCTATATTCGACGTTGACGCGCTCTCCCTGGGTGCGAGCACCCAGGGTACTCCGTTCGATCGTCTCGGGAATCACGTCGAAGGTGATGCGCTCCCCGGAGAGCTCGGTCGCCGTGAGGCAGACGCCGTCGATGGCGATCGAATCCTTCACCTCGGGCCGCTCTTGCTCGACGCCCTCGCACGCAACGACGAGACGCATGCCCCCGCGTTCGTCGCGCTCGATCTCGACGATGCGGCCGCCGTAGGCGACGAGTCCGCTAAACATGCTCGCTTCCGTTCCTACGCGTAGCGACCGGGCCGAGCAGATGCGCGTTGATCGCGACGACCTCGTCGGCGAGTTCCGGAAACGCGCGTACCTCGACGCCCGCCGCACGGAGCAGCCGTTCGCCGTGCGCTTCAACGAAGAGCGCGGGTTCGGCGAAAGCAAAGACGACGCGCGGAATACCGACCTCGAGAATCCGCGTCACGCACGAACGGCGCGGCGAGAGACGCGCACCGCAGGGTTCGAGCGAACTATAGAGCGTGCAGGCGCGCAGGTCGACGCCCGCCGCTTCGGCTTTCTCGATCGCCACTTCTTCTGCGTGGACGAGATCGTCGTTCTCGCGGCTGTACCCCGTCGCGACGCAACGGCCTTCGGCGTCGACGATCGCACATCCGACGGAGAATGCACGGTCCGACGGCGGCGCGGAGCGCGATAGCTCGACCGCCTCGCGTAACCACGCGCGGTCGCGCGCCTCAACGGAGGACATCGTCAGTATTCTCAAAGTCGAGGACGGCACAGTTCCCCAGAGTACGCACCGCGAGCAGATGCAGACGACGATCTTTGTCGTGCGGAAAGCTCGCCGGCTCGACGAAGTGCGCCCGGCCATGCGCGCCGAGAAAGAACGGCGCGATCGAAAGGCGCAGGCGCGTGAAGAGCCCCGCCGAGAGAAACATCGTCAACACGCGCGTCCCGCCCTCGACGAAGAGGCTCGAGATACCTCGGCGTTCCAGCGCCGCAACGATACCCCGCGCATCCTCGCGTTCGAGGGAGATCACCTCCGCGCGTTCGCCGATCCGTTCGCGCACCGCGGCGAACGCATCGCGCGGCGCGAGCACGATGCTGCGATCGCCACCCTCGGCAGCGAAGAAGCGCGCCTCCTGCGGAATCGCACCGCTGCGCGTTAGGGTCACGCGGCGCGGTTGCACGCCGCTCCCCCGCAAGGATGGATCGTCGCGGCGGATCGTCTCCGCCCCCACCAAAATGGCATCGTGCTCCGAGCGGAGGCTCCGCACTTCCGCAAAATCTTCCGGGCTCGAGAGTACGAGCCGCTCCGTACGATCGTCATCGAGAAAGCCGTCGAGGGATATCGCAGCGGAGAGGGCGATCGCTTTCATCGCGGGCGCTTTCGGCTCGCATCGGTAAGTGCGACGACCACGGCGCGTTCGACGATCGCACCCCGAGCGCGCAGCGCGAATGCGGCATCTGCGAGCGTCGCCCCGGTGGTACAGACGTCGTCGATCAGGGTCACGCGCGTTCCCGCTGCGAGCATCTCGCTCGCACGAAAGCGGCCGCGCGCTTCGAGCCGTTCGGCGCGCGAGCGGCCGCGCTGCCGATCGCGCGCGGCGAAGATCAATGCGCGGCTCGCCATCCGTCCGTCGGCGTGGGCCGCAAGCGACGCAAGGCACTCCCCGCCATCGAAACCGCGGCGCATGCGGCGCGATGCGCTGGTAGGAATGCCGACCAAATGGACGTCGTCGCTAGCGAGCGCGGCGCCCAAACGCGCGCCGAGGACTGCGGCGAGATCGCGGCGCCCTTCCTTCAATGCAAGCACCGCTCGCCTCCACGCGCCGTCGTACGGACCGAGCGCGCGAACCTCGATATCACCGAGCGTGCGGCGCAACGGCGCGCGATTCGGCGCGCAGTCCATGCAGAGCGCTTCGCCGATTCGCCCACAGAGAAGGCAACGCGGCGGAAAGAGCAGATCGAGGGCGCGGTCGAACATACCCGTCCTTCACGCGCTCGCACGAACGCGTCAAGGGCGTGCCGATCATTCATTTGCGACCGAACACGCGATCAGCTCGCTACCCGCTTCGACGCGATAGTCGAGCCCGACGAGCGCGTCGCGCAGCCGCGAACCGGCGCCGATCTCGGCGCGATCCCAGAGCACGCTGCGTTCGACGAGCGCATCGCGCCCGACGCTCGCGCCGACCCCGACGACGCTCGGGCCGACGACGTGCGCACCGCGCTCGATCCGCGCTCCAGCACCGATCCACACCTTCCCCTCGATACGCGCCCCCGTGGCGATCTCGGCATCCTCGGCGACGCCGACGGGGCGCGCGCCGATGGGCACGAAACGCCCTTCGAGCACGTCGTAGGTCGCGCGCCGATATTCCTCGGGCGTACCGATATCCGACCAATACGCTTCGGGCGCGCGAAAACCAAAGAATGCCGCGCGCGCGGCCTCCAGCGCCGGGAAGACTTGCTTGCCGAAATCGTAGAACGTCGCCGCCGGAATCTCATTGAAGATCGACCGTGAAAAGGCGTAGATTCCGGTGTTGACCAGCCGGCTACGCTCGGTTCCGAGCGCGGGCTTTTCCTGAAAGCCGACGATGCGTTCGTCGTCGTCGAGCACGACGACGCCGTACTGATCGACACGTTCGCGCGGTACGAGGCCAATCGTGGCGATCGCTCGGTTTGCGCGGTGCCGCGCGAGCAACGCGTCGAGGGGAAGATCGGTGAGGTCGTCGCAGCCGACGACAATAAAATCATCGCTATCGGAAAAATAGGACTCCATCTGCTTGAGCGCGCCAGCACTCCCCATCAGCTCGCGTTCGTGCAGGTACTCCAGATGGACGCCGAATCGCGAGCCATCACCGAGCGCTTCGCGGATCGCATCGGGAAGATAGAAAATATTGATCGCAATTTCATTAAAACCGTAGCGCTTGAGATACCGAATCACATGCGCGGCGTTCGGTTCGCCGGCGACGGGAACCAAGGGTTTGGGGACCTGGCGGGTGAGCGGATAGAGCCGCGTCGAGAGCCCGCCCGCGAGAATCATCGCCTTCATGGTCTTCGCCGTCCTCCTAATGATGCACGCACTTCGTCGATGAGAACGAGAGCGAGAAATTGCGGCAGCGCGAGCTGGCGCCGCCACCGATGGGGTTCTCGAAGCAGGCGATAGAGCCATTCGAAATTGAGGCGCTGCCAGCGCTCCGGCGCGCGCGGTACCCGCCCGACGATGGCGTCGAAGGCCCCGCCGACTCCGATCCCCGCCCCGGCGCCGCTTGCGGCGAGGTAATCGGCGAGCCAGAGCTCTTGGCGCGGCGAGCCCAACCCGACGAAGAGCAGCCGCGCGCCGCTTCGCGCGATCGCTTCGGCGACCGCTGCGGAGCGATCGACGGGAAAATATCCATCGGCGGCGCCGGCGACGCGCAGACCCGGAAAGCGCTCCGCCAACCGTTGTGCCGCCTCGATCGCGACGCCGGGCGCCCCGCCGAGGAGATAGATCGGAAGCGCCTCGTTTGCTGCTGCGGCACAGAGGCGTTCGAGCAGTTCGACGCCGGTCACGCGCGCCGAAATGCGTGCGCCGCGCCGACGAGCGGCGGCGAGCACGCCGACCGTGTCGCAGACGTTGAGCGCGCTCGCGCCGAGCGTCGCCCGAAAACGCGCATCGCGTTGCGCCGCGACGACCATCTCGGTTCCGAGCGTGACGACCTGCGCGGGGCGATCGCCGTGCGCGAACGCGAGGATACGCGCGGTCGCCTCATCGATATCGACGCAATCGAGGCGACACCCGAGCACCTCGACCGATGCGAGGGCCCCCGTCACGCGGCGTATGCGGCGAGCAACGGCTTCAGGCGCCGTGCGAGATCCGCGGGCATCGCATCGAGCGGGAGGCGGCAGGATCCGACGGCAAAGCCGAGTTCGCCCATCGCCCATTTCACCGGAATCGGATTGCTCACCGTGAAGAGCAACTCGAAGAGTTCGAGCAGCGAGGTGTGAATGCGCGCGGCTTCTTCAACCCGGCCCGCGCGAAATGCATCGCGCATCGCGCGAAATTCGCGCGAGCACAGGTGCGTCGCCACGCCGACGATGCCGTCGGCCCCGAGCGCGAGCCCCGGCAGATAGAGGTGATCGTCGCCGACGAGAAACTGGAAGCCCTCGGGGCGGTCGCGGAGGATCGTCGCGAATTGTTTGAGATCGCCGCTCGACTCTTTCACGCCGACGATGTTGGCGTGTCGGCGCGCGAGTTCGACGAGCGTGGCCGGAAGCATATTGGTCGCCGTACGGCCGGGAATATTATAGATCGCAATCGGAAGATCGGTCGCCTCGGCGATCGCACCGAAATGCGCGAGCAAACCGCTCTGCGTCGGCTTGTTGTAATAGGGAACGACGGCGAGTAACGCATCGGCTCCCGCCGCCTGCATGCCGCGCGCCGCCTCGACCGATCCGCGGGTTTCGTTCGTGCCGGCATTGGCGATGACGCAGGCATCGTTTCCGACGCTCTCTTTCACGGCGGCGACGAGTTCCAAGCGCTCGCCTTCGTCGAGCGCCATCCCTTCGCCGGTCGATCCCGCAACGACCAATCCGTCGTTTCCACGATCGACGAGCCAGCGCGCCAAACGCTTCGCTTCCGCGACGTCGAGCGCGCCGCTACTATCGAACGGCGTGATCATCGCCGTGAGTATGCTACCGAGTTTCACCGCTCATCACTTTCTGCTCTGCGAGCTCGAATGCATCGAAGACCGCGCGTTCGGCACGTGCCGCGTCCGACGCCGGAACGAGGACCGAAATCGTGACGTTGCTGTCGGTGAGGTGAATGACCTCGACGTTTTCGGCGCTCAAAGCTTCGACGACCCGCAAAACGACTCCGGGCAGTTCGCGCATGCCCGCACCGACGATGGAGAGTTTGGCGCAGCCCTCGCGCACGCGAACGGCGAGGTTGAGATCGCCGAGCAACGCCCGCAATTCGCTTCCGCGGTCACCTTCGACGACGAACGAGACGCCCGATTGATTGATCGCGACCTGATCGATCGAAATACCGGCATCCGCGACGCGAGCAAACATTTCGAGTTCGACCTGCATGCGCCGTTTCGGCGATTCGATATCACCGCGAATGACGCGCACCCACGTCAGCCGGTCGCTCACCGCAACGCCGGTCACCGGCGCGTCGTGACGCAGGCTTTCGACGACGAGGGTTCCTCGATCGCTGGTAAGGCCTTTGATGGCATAGGTGCGCTCCCGCTCCCGCGCGTACTCGGCGGCGACCGCGTGCATCACTTTCGCTCCGTGGGTCGCGAGCTCGGCCATCTCTTCCAGCGAAGCGCGAGCGATCGTGCGCGCGCGCTCGATGCGGCGAGGATCTGCGGTCATCGCGCCGCTGACGTCGGTGTAGATATCGATTCGTTCGGCATCGAGTGCGTCGCCGATCGCTACGGCGGTCAGGTCGCTCCCCCCGCGCCCGAGCGTCGTCGTCGAACCGTCCGCGCTCGCGCCTTGAAACCCGGTGACGACGGGCACGTATCCCGCCGCGATCGCTCCGAGGAGCGCGGTCGGATCGACCGCACCGATGCGTGCGTTCCCGTAACGTGCGTCGGTGAGGATCCCCGCTTCGCGCCCGGTGAACGCTCGCGCGACGATGCCGTTGTCGCGAAGATGCTTCGCCACCACCGCGGCGGCGATATTTTCACCGCACGAAAGCAGCAGATCGCTTTCGGGCGTCGCGCTCTCGCCGTCGAGCAGCGCGAGCAGCGCGTCGGTGGAGTAGGGCGCGGGTGCGCGTCCCATCGCCGAAACCACCAGCACGGGAGCGAAGTTCGCCGACAATGCATCGCGAACGCGCTCCACCACGTGCGCGCGTTGTTCGGACGTTGCGACCGAGGTGCCGCCGAACTTCATGACGGCGATGCGCGGAGCGGCACTCATCCAAGAAATCCTCGCGCGAGCAAAAGTTCTAACAACTGCACGGCGTTCGTCGCCGCACCCTTGCGGAGTTGATCGCCGACGCACCAGAGCGCGAATCGCGTGCCTTCCGCGCCGTCGGCACGGAGCCGCGCGACGTGAACCGCGTCGCCCCCTTCCACCTCGCGCGGCGTCACGATCCCCTCGGCATGAAACCGCAGCCCCGGCGCGCGTTCGAAGGCGGCGCGGAGCGCGGAGATATCGGTCGGGCGCTCCGTGCGTACGACGATCGACTCGGCATGCGCGGTACGGACCGGAACGCGCACGCAGGTCGCGCTCACGTGCAAATCCGGCAATCCGAGCATCTTGCGCGTCTCGGCGGCGACCTTCCGTTCCTCACCGCTCCACCCGTCGGCGTCGAACGTTCCGATCTGCGGAACCACGTTGCGCGCGAGCGGCGCCGGGAAAACGAGCGCGGGCGTTTCGGGCTCGCCAAGGGCGAGCGCGCGCTGCGCGGCATCGAGTTCGTCGAGACCGGCGCGCCCCGCGCCGCTCGCGGCCTGGTAGGTCGAGACGATTACCTCGCGCAGCCCGGCAACGTCGCGAATCGGTGCGAGTGCGAGCGCGAGCAAGATTGCGGTGCAATTGCCGACGGGTAGGATATGGTGCCGACGCTCGAGGGCTGCGGCGTTGATCTCGGGAACGATCAACGGAATATCGTCGTGCAGGCGAAACGTCGCGTTATTGTCGATACAATAGATGCCGCGCGCAGCGAGATCGGCGACGAATGCCTCGCCGAGCGATTCGCCCCCGGCGAAGAACACGACGTCGCGATCGGCGAGCGCTTCACCGGTGGTCGCACGCACGTCGAGCAAATCGCCGGCGTAACGAACCGCCGCACTGCGCTCGCGCGAGCCGAATGCCGCGACGTGCGCGAGCGGCAGACGCCGCTCTTCGAGCACCCGCAACAAGGTCTCGCCGACCGCGCCGGTCGCACCGACGATGCCGACGCGAAGCGCGCTCACAGGACCAGTTCGAGGCCGACGTGCAGCCCCGGCGGAAGACGGCGCACGCCGCGCAACGCCGCGACGATACCATCGGCGAAAGATTCCCGCGAGAGCGAATCGTGACGCACCGTCAGCACCTCGCCGCGACTCCCGAAAATAACCTCCTGATGGGCGACGAGTCCGGGAAGGCGCACGCTGTGAATGACGACCGGCGCCGCTCCGGCCGCCTCCATTCTCTTCGCCGTCACCTTCGCCGTTCCGGAGGGCGCGTCGCGTTTGGTATCGTGATGCATCTCGACGATTTCGGCGTGCGGGAACGTCCGCGCGATCTCTGCCGCGACGCGCATCATCACAACCGCACCGATAGCAAAGTTCGGCACAAAGAGCGCAGGGACGCGTTTTTCGGCGGCGATCCCGCCGATCTCGTCGAGCGTCGCCTCGTTCCAGCCGCTGCTGCCGCTGACCACGGGAATGCCGTGCGAAACGGCTTCACGCGTCCAACGCTCGCTGCCCGGTTGGGTTGCGACGTCGAGGAGAACGTCGATCGATCCCCGCGCGAGTAAATCGTCGAGCGAGCGAACGTAGGCCGCTTCATCGAGCGCCGTCCGTTCGCTTACCACACCACCAACGAGTTCGAGCGCGTCGGTCTCGCGGACGGCGTCGGCGGCGATGCGGCCGAGCCGGCCGGCGATGCCCGCGATGCCGACGCGCAGCGGCGCCCGTGCCTCAGACACGTTCGAGCGGAGCGTATTTGAGCATCAGCATCTTTTCGCCGACGTTCGGAAAATCGATCGTGACCAAGCCGTCGCCGCCGGCGCCGACGAGATCCCGGATCGTTCCCTCGCCCCACTTGGGATGACGAACCTTATCGCCGGGCCCGAGATTGAGTTCCAAGCCCGCGCCCGCGGTCTCGTGAATCGCCACCTCACGCCAACGCCCACCGGCGGGCCGGGGAGCGACCGCACCCTCACCGTCGATCGTTTCGAGATTGGGAATCTCTTCGAGAAAACGCGATTTCGGGTAGGAGTAGGTGTTGCCGTAGATCATGCGCCGTTGTGCGTGCGTGAGATAGAGGCGATCCATCGCGCGGGTGACGCCGACGTAGGCGAGACGCCGCTCTTCTTCGAGCTCGCCGGTATCGCTCAGCGCGCGGGTATGCGGGAAGACGCCTTCTTCCAGGCCGGTCAGAAAGACGACCGGGAATTCCAGGCCCTTCGCTCCGTGGAGCGTCATCAGCGTCACGTATGACGATTCGGGATCGAGAGCGTCGAGATCGCTGATGAGCGCAATATTCGCAAGGAAACCGTCGAGCGACGGCTCTTCTTCACGTTCTTCGTACTCGCGAGCGACGCCGACGAGTTCGCGCAGGTTATCGAGGCGCGCGCGCGCATCGTTGGTCTCTTCGCTCTGCAGCTCCCGGGCGTAACCGGAATCTTCGAGCACGGCCAACAACAGATCGGCGATGCCGAGCGTACGTTGCTTTTCGATGAGCGAGCGCATGAGATCGGCGAAGCGCTCCATCTCCTTGAGTTTCTTCGGTACCGCGCGCTTGAGCAGCGCCGCATCGAAGAGCCCTTCGCCGACGGCGACTTTTGCTCGCGTCGCTTCGGCAACTAACGCGCCGAGCGTCTGCGAACCGATCCCGCGACGCGGCACGTTAATAATGCGCTTGAACGCAATCGAATCGCGCGGGTTGGCGAGGTACCGTAAATAGGCAACCGCGTCTTTAATCTCCGAACGCGCGTAGAAGCCGACGCCGCCGACGACGCGATAGGGAATGCCCTCCGCGATCAGGGCTTCTTCGAAAATGCGCGACTGCGCGTTCGTGCGATAGAGCACGAGAAAATCGCGATAGGCGAGCCCGTCGCGCACGAGTTCTTTCACTTTTTCGACGACGAAGCGGCCTTCGTCGCGCTCGGTCGGCGCGCGGTACGCAACGACCGGCTCGCCCTCGGCCCGCTTGGTGAAGAGCTTCTTCTTCGCCCGCGTCTTATTGTTGGCGACCAAAGCATTGGCCGCTTCGAGAATGTGCTGCGTGCTGCGATAGTTTTCTTCGAGCTTGAACACTTTCGCGCCCGGAAAATCTTCCTCGAAACGCAAGATCATTCGGTGGTCGCTGCCGCGCCACGAATAGATCGACTGGTCGTCGTCGCCGACGACGGTGATATTGCGATGTTCTCCGGCGAGCATCGAGACGAGCGTATACTGCGCCATGTTGACATCTTGGTACTCGTCGACCAGGATATACGAGAAACGCGCGCGGTATTTCGCAAGCGTTTTTTCGTCGCGCTGCAAGAGATCGATGGCGCGCACGATGAGATCGTCGAAATCGAGCGAGTTCGCTTCACGCAGCTTGCGATCGTATTCGCGATACACGTTTGCGAGGCGCTCGCCGAGCGCATTCTTTTGCTTTTTCGCAAACGCATCTGGCCACACCAACGCGTTCTTCGCCTTCGAAATTTCGCTGAGGCAGAACCCGGTACCGAGCTGACGTTCGTCGTAATCGAGTTCGTCGAGAATCTCTTTGACCAGCGACCGTTGGTCGCCGTCGTCGACGATCGCAAAATTGCTCTCGATGCCTATTTTCGAGCCGTCGCGGCGCAGAATGCGCACGCACATCGCGTGGAACGTGCCGACCCAAAGCTCGCGAGCGGTCGCACCGATCATGCGCTCGAGGCGAGTTTTCATCTCGCCGGCAGCTTTGTTGGTGAATGTGACCGCTAAAATAGAATCCGGCGCCACACCATGCTCTTCAAGCAGATAGGCGATACGGTGCGTCAGAACGCGGGTTTTGCCGCTCCCGGCGCCGGCGAAGATCAAACACGGGCCGTCCCCGTGCGATACAGCCGCCGTTTGCACGGCGTTGAGAGCATCACGTTGTTGGAGCATTGTTCTGGTTTCGACGCCTGCGAGCAAAAGGCCTCGGTGTGGAGCGATTTTTACGATAATTCCCAGGCTTGAGCCGCCATGAGGTATGCCAGCGTCGATTCGGCGCCGCGGTTGGCGTTGAGTCCGTCGGCATCGACGCCGTCGGAGCAACCGCCGCGCTCGTCGACCAGCGGAATTCCCAGCACGTTTTGCCCGTAAAACCATTGCAGAGCCCGCTCGGCATCGGCGCGAGCGCCCCGCAGCCCGGCCCGATCGGCCGCTAGAAACGCGTCGACCGCCGCCGCCGCTTCGAGGGGTTGCTGGTCGAAACGCGCTTTTTCGCCGCCGCGTGAGAGCCAACCGCGGTTGCCGACCGGGGAAAAGAGCGCTCCTTCGAGATTCTGCGTGCGATAAAAAGCGAGGGCGCGCAGCGCCTCATCGCGAGCCTCGGCGTCGCCGAGAAGATCGGCGAGGAGCAATTGGGCCTGCGGTAGCCGCGCGTTATCGTAGGTCATGCGCGATTCGTACCAGTGCCAATCGCCGACGGAATTTTCGGCGAACGCCGCTCGGAGCCGCCCCAAAATCGCGACGGCGACCGCACCGCGTTCGCCCGCTGCGGAGAGCCCGAGCGCGGCGTACGCGAGCGGGCGCAGAAACGTAAACGCCTCGATCGTAGGAAGCGCACGCTCGAACGCCGCGGCGCTGCGATCGCGCCAATCGTCGCGACGCGCGTGCGCGCTGGCGTGGCCGAGTGCCCAGATCGCCCGGCCGCAGCTATCTTCGGTGCCGACGTCGTCGAGCCACTCGCGGCCGTAACTCATGAAGTTATGGAAACGACCGTCGGGCAGTTGCGCGTGGAGAAGAAACGCGAGCGCGGTATGAGCGATGCGTTCGGCGTCGGCGCTCGACGGATCGAGGGCTTGGTGCTGGATCGCAACGATCGACGAGCGCGCGAGATCGTCGGTGCAGTATCCGGTCGCGCGATTGGGCAGCGTTCCGAAGGCGTGTTGGATGGTGCCGACATCGTCGGTGAGCGATGCGAGATGGGCGAGCGATGGGAACATGCGCTTAGGCGGTGTGTGCCAGCGTCGCCGGGCGAGGCTCGGTGAGTTCGCTGAAGAGCCGTTCGTAGGCGGTGGCGACGGCGTGCCACGTCATCGCGCGGGCGTACCGATACGCTCGGCGCTCGGTCGCTCGGCGCAGGCTTGGATCGTCGAGGAGTGCGGTGAGCTGCGCGGCGATCGACGAGGCATCGCGTACCTCCGCGAGCCTCCCGCGCCCGAACGCCAGCAATTCTTGCGCGTAGAGATAGGGCGTCGATACGATCGCTTTGCCGCATCCCAGCGCGTACGCGAGCGTCCCGGAGACGATTTGCGTGAGGTTGAGATAGGGCGTGAGATAGATATCGGTCGCTTCGAGATAGGCGAGCAATTCGGACATGGTGAGGTATTTATCGATGAGTTGTACGTTATTGCGCAGCCCCTTGGCGACGACGAGATCTTGGAGCGATTCGCGATACGATTCGCCTTCTTGCCTTCGGACGACCGGGTGCGTCTCGCCGAGAATGAGATAGAGCGCTTCGGGATGGCGGCGCACCACCGCAGCCATCGCATCGATGGCGTATTCGAGCCCTTTACCGCGATTGATCAGGCCGAACGTCGAGATCACGGTGCGCTGCCCGATGCCGAAACTCGCTTTCGCCGCAGCGGTATCGCGGAAGGGCACGTCGGGAACGCCGTGCGGAATGACGTGCAGCTTTACCGGATTGACGCCGTAGACGTGCTCGAGCAGATCGCGCCCGGTATCGGAGAGCGAGACGACGGCACTCGCGAAATCGCAGAGCGATCGCGCGACGCGCAGCATCACCGGATCGGGCTCCGGCAACACGGTGTGCATCGTGATGACGGTCGGCTTCGCGACTTGACGCACGAGATCGACGAGCCACTCGCCGCGCTCGCCGCCGAAGAGGCCGTATTCGTGCTGGATATTGAGAATCGTCGCGGGGTGCGCGTCGATACGCGCGGCGATCTCGGAGTACGCCTGCCGATCGCGCTCGTCGAAGCGCGCGTAGACGCGCGCCGGATACCGGCGGAGATCCCCGCCCGGTTCGTTCACCGCGATCACCTCGCTGCTCGTGCCTTCTTCGCGATCGATCGCACTCACCAGATCGGAGGTAAAGGTCGCGATGCCGCACTCGCGCGGCGGAAAGGAACTGAGGAAGAGAACGCTCGGCACGGCGTTCTACCGCATCGCCGTCTGCGCGCCGACGCGGGCGCCCGGCTCGAGCGTGCGACCCGATTCAATCACGACGTCGTGGCCGATCACGCTACCGCTCCCAACGGTAGCGCGCGCCCCGATACGCGTGCGACTCGCAACGATGGACTCTTCGATTCGTACGTCATCCCCCACTATAACCCCATCCCAGAGCACGGAGTCGCGAATGAGCGCTCGCTCGCCGACGTGGGTACCGGCGCCGAGCACGACATTGGGACCGATCCGGGCGGTCGGCGCGACGACGACGCCCTCGTCGGCGTGGACGGGCTGGGCGACCCCGGGATGGCCGCGCAGGGCGGCGGAGCCGGCCCCGCTGATCCCCGGCTCGAGGACGAGCGGCATCGTACCGGCGAGGATATCCCGATGGGCGGCGAGATAGGCCTCCGGGCGCCCGAGATCGAGCCAGTAGTCGGAGGTCGTGAACGCATAGAGCGGGCGCTCCCCTGAGATGAGCGCCGGGAAGGTCTCGCGCTCGATGGAGACCGGGCGCCCGGCGGGGATCGCCGCGAGCACCTCGGGCTCGAGCAAATAGGTTCCGGCGTTGATCTCATCGGTCGGTGCGGTACCCGGGGCCGGCTTTTCGATAAAGGCTTCGATGCGTCCGTTCGCATCGTGGGCGACGCAGCCGAACGCCGAGGGATCGGCGACGTGGATCAGATGGAGCGTACCGATGCCGCCGCGCGCCTGATGGGCGGCGAGCATCGCGCGCAGGTCGAGGCTGGTGAGAATGTCGCCGTTGAGGACGAAAAAGGCCCCGGTGATGTAGCGTTCGACGTTCTTGAGCGCCCCTGCGGTGCCGAGCGGCGACTCTTCGATCACGTAGGTAAAACGCATATCGAAACGCGAGCCATCCCCGAAATAGTCCAAAATGGGCTGGGGCAGATAGCCCGCCGGAAAGATGACGTCGCGGATGCCAGCCTTATAGAGCCGCTCGACGGTGCGCGCGAGGAAGGGCACGCCGAGGATCGGGACCATCGGTTTGGGGGTACCGTAGGTAAGCGGGCGCAGGCGCGTGCCTTCGCCGCCGACGAGAACGATTGCTTGCATCGCTGATTGTGGTTGGCGGTTGAGGTGCGAGGTTCATCCCCGCGACGAACAGGTTAAGGGTTGCGGGCGAGCACGAGAGCAGCATCGCCATCGAACGCTCGTTCGCGTAGAATGAAGCCTATGGCGAATAGACGCTACGACTGGGCGGCGATCCAGAGCTATTACGACGCCGGGAACTCCTACCGCGCATGCCGTTCATTTTTCGGCTTTTCAGCCGGGGCATGGACGAAGGCGGTCGATCGAGGCGAGCTACACGCTCGCTCGCGAGGAAAGCCGATCCAACAAATGCTTGCATCGAGTACGTCGCGCACGAACCTCAAGCGCCGCCTCCTCGTAGAAGGCCTCCTTCGGAATGAGTGCTACGAGTGCGGATTACGTGAGTGGCGAGGGAGAAGTTTATCCACGCAGATCGACCACATCAACGGGAATAATAGCGACAATCGCCTCCTGCCTACTTTTGGCGGGCGCAACGCGAAAACACGGAAATCCTTGCCAGGTTCTCCAGGGGTCGTGTAGTATATCGGTCGCTGCCGTTCCCGGTTGGTGAAATGGTATCACGCCTGGCTCTGAACCAGGTATTCGTGGTTCGAGTCCATGACCGGGAGCCACGGCCCTATCGTCTAGAGGCCTAGGACGCCGCCCTCTCACGGCGGTAACGCGGGTTCGAATCCCGCTGGGGCTACCACTACTTGTAGAGATCGCGCTTCCCGCCGATCTCTCTTTTTTCATCTCGTTTCGATACGGCGCTCCATAATCACGATATCCCAGATTTCTCCGTTCTGTCGTCGTGGCGATCTCTCGACGACTTCGGTACGAACGAATTCGTTATTTTCGTAGAGCCGTATCGCCGCTTCGTTATGCGGAAAGACGCCGAGCGTTAACGCACGAACGCCGCGTTTACGAGCCCAAACGATGGCCGCGTCGAGCAAGGCCGTTCCAACACCCTGTCGGCGCCGCTCGGGCGCGACGAGCATCCCGAAACTCCAGAGGCCGCGTTCACCTTCGCGAAGATCGATTGCGCCGACGATATCGTCGGCATCGGCTGCGACGATGAGCGCATCGGAGCCCGACGCGATTCGCTCCTCCCAGCTGCGCCGGTAGCGATCCTTATCGAAACCCGGCTCGGTTCCGATCCATCGGCCTTCGGCGGCTACCGCTTCGAAGAGCGCGAGCACCCCGTCGATATCCTTACCCCTTGCGGGGCGAATCGCGATCGTGCTTCTCCGATCCATCCTTATCGCTCTCCTCCGCGCCCCGCGCGTCCTCCTCGTGCCAACGGCGGAGCAACTCCGCGCGCTGATCGGTATCGATATCAAGGGCGGGGTCGATCCCCAATTCGGAGACCATCTCGTCCCCTGCGTTACGATCGTTCATACTCTTTACTCCCGGACGATTCTACCAGAGCGCGCATCGAGCAAACAGCGTTCCACATTGTTTTGGAATCGGTCGATTTGGGAACGCTCCGTTCATGCGCAACTAGGAGCGCCGCACATGAACGGTCGCAGCCCCTCTCCCTCCGACAGCACCCGTGAAGATCGTTCGATGCTTCGGATGGCGTTTCTCGCGCTGGTGGTTGCGGTGATCTCGCTCTTTGCGTGGCACCCTTGGGGCTCGCGCATAGCAGCATCGGCGAGCCCCCGTGGCTCGGTTCGCTCGGCGGCGCGTCCCGCGATCCAATAGGGGACGTTTCTAGAGATGAAGACTCGAAACGTTCCAAATACCAAAAACGCGAAGCAACCAAACGATCACGGCGATCACGACGACGAAATTGAGAATCGACCGAATCGATGACGCCATCGGCAAAAATCGATTGATCAGCCATAAAATGACGCCGATGACGACGAGTTCCACCACAACGTTAATAAGAAGGTTCATGCTTCAAGCATTCCCCTTTCCACGGCAAGCATGCATTTCGTCCTCGAACGGCAGGTCTCGCCGAGGATAAACGCCGATACTGCGAGCGTGCGTCGATGGAACGGGTGGGGTGACGAGGCCGTCCGCCTGGATCTTCCCGAGAGCGCGCTTGCGTATCTCCGCGAGCGCCTCGGCGAGGGCGTGCCTCCGCGCGACGCGCACTTCGAACATCTCGTCGCAAACGCCGAGCCCTCGCGTTTGCCGCCGCACCCAGCGATCGATAGCTCGGCGGCGACGCGCGTCCTCCACGCGCGCGGCCAGAGCCTCCCCGATTGGCTCGCGCTTCGCTTCGGGCGCATCGACCGGCTTCCCGACGGCGTCGCCTTTCCGGAATCGTCGCACGACGTCCGCGAGCTCCTCGACTACGCGCGCCATGCCGGTGCGTGCGTCATTCCCTACGGCGGTGGAACGAGCGTCGTCGGCCATATCAATCCTCCGGAGCGCACGGATCGTCCGGTCCTGACCGTTTCGCTGGCGCACATGCGCCGATTGCTCGATCTCGACGAGGAGAGTCGGCTCGCCACCTTCGGTGCCGGCGTCGCCGGCCCCGACCTCGAGGCGCAGCTCCGGGTCCGCGGCTACACGCTCGGGCATTTTCCGCAGTCCTTCGAATACTCGACGCTCGGAGGCTGGGTGGTCACGCGATCCTCCGGGCAACAGTCGCTCGGCTATGGCCGGATCGAGCAACTCTTCGCGGGTGGGCGCATCGAAACGCCGAGCGGCACGCTCGCGATTCCCACCGTTCCCGCCTCCGCTGCCGGTATCGATCTGCGCGAACTCGTTCTCGGCTCCGAAGGTCGCATCGGCATCCTCACCGAGGCGAGCGTCCGCGTGCGCCCGCTTCCGAAATCCGAATCCTTTCACGGCTGGTTCTTTCCGCAATGGGAGCGCGCCGAAGCGGCAGCACGCTCGCTTGCACGTGCGGGGCTCGCGCTCTCGATGATCCGTCTCGCCAACGCCGCAGAGACGCTCACCACCTTGCGGCTCGCAAACGGCGGCGCCGCGCTCGCGCTGCTGGAGCGCTATTTGAAGCTCCGCGGCTACGGCGACGAACGCACGCTGCTCATCGTCGGCGTTACCGGAGATCCCGACGGCGCCCGCTCCGCGCTCGCCGCGGCGCGCGATATCGCCGGCGATTGCGGCGGCCTCTATTTCGGCACGCAACTCGGAAGGCGTTGGCAAAAGAATCGTTTTCGCGGCGTCTACCTTCGCAATGCCTTATGGGAGCGCGGCTACGCGGTCGATACCGTCGAGACCGCGGTCGACTGGCCGCGCGTTCGGGCGATGGTCGCCGCGATCGAGGGCGCGGCCTCGTCCTCGTTCGGGGGAGAAGCGATGCACGGCTACACGCATCTCTCGCACGTCTACGCTCAAGGATCGAGCGTGTACAGCACCTTTATTTTTCGCATCGCGCCGACATACGAAGAGAACCTGCAGCGCTGGCAACGGCTAAAGGCGGCGGTCAGCGAAGCGATCGTCGCCAACGGCGGCACGATCAGCCACCAACACGGCGTCGGCACCGACCATCGTCCCTACCTCGTTGCGGAGAAGGGACCGCTCGGCATCGCTGCGATGCGCGCGCTCTTTCGCGATTTCGATCCCGAAGCGATCATGAATCCGGGAAAATTGTGTTAACGCCCACAAGCGCGCGCGCCGCCGCGATCGCGCGGCTCGACGAACCGTGGGACATCCTCGTCATCGGCGGCGGCATTACCGGCGCCGCCATTCTCTTCGAAGCCGCGCGGCGCGGGCTCCGCGCCGTCCTTCTCGAGCGCAGCGACTTCGCTTCGGGTGCATCGAGTCGTTCTTCAAAACTCGTGCACGGCGGATTGCGCTATCTCAAAGAGGGCAAATTCGCGCTCACGCGTGAATCGGTGCGCGAACGGGAAGCGTTGCTGCGTGATGCGCCCGGCCTCGTCGACCCGATGCACTTTCTCATGCCGCACTACCCCGGCGGCACGCCGAGCCCGCGAACCTTGGGCCTCGGGCTCGCGCTCTACGATCTCTTCGCCGGGCGAAAAACGCACCGCCGACTCGATGCCGCCGAAACGCTGTTTCTCGCTCCGACGATCGAGAGCGCCGGGCTGCTCGGAGCACATGACTATCTCGACGCGACCACCGACGACGCGCGCCTCGTGCTCCGACTCATTCAGGAAGCGCGTGCCGCCGGCGCGACGGCGCTCAATTATATCGACGCACGCGAGCTGCTCGAACGCGACGGACGCGCGGTCGGCGTGCGCGCGACCGACACGATCGGCGGCGGAAGCGCGGAGGTGCGCGCGCGCGCAGTGATCAATGCCGGGGGCGCGAACGCCGATGCGCTACGATCGACGTTGGGGGTCGCGGCGAAATTGCGCCCGCTCCGCGGTAGCCATCTCATTCTCCCCGATTGGCGTTTGCCGCTCGCGCAGGCGATCGCGTTCGCGCATCCCCGCGACCGTCGCCCCGTTTTCGCCTATCCGTGGCTCGGCGTAACGCTCGTCGGCACGACCGATGTCGACCATACCACCGATCGAGGCAGCGAACCCTCGATCTCCGAGGACGAAACGCGCTATCTTCTCGAAGCACTCGCCTATCAGTTTCCCCACAGCGCCATCCAACGCGAAGACGCGATCGCGACGTTCGCAGGCGTGCGCCCCGTCATTCATAGCGGAGAGCGCGATCCGTCGAAAGAGCCTCGCGATAGTGCGATTTGGAGCGAACGCGGCCTCCTCACCGTCACGGGCGGCAAACTCACCACCTTCCGGCCAATGGCACTCGCGGCACTACGCGCGGTTGCCGACCGGCTCGACTCCTTCGATCTCGCCATGCGCCCGGCGTTCGAACGCTGCGAGTTCCCGCACGCGCCCGAGCTCTCGCTCGCCCAGCGGCGACGGCTCGCCGGCTGCTACGGTAATGCGGCGCAGTCTCTGCTGGATTTCGCTCCGCAGGGAGATCGCGAAAGTATCGACGGCACCTCGACGCTCTGGGCCGAACTGCGATGGGCCGCCCGCAATGAAAGCGTGGAGCATCTCGATGACCTGCTGCTGCGGCGCACGCGGCTCGGGCTCGTCGCCCCACATTGCGAGCAACGGTGGTCGGCGCGTCTTCGCAACCTCTGCATGCAAGAACTCGGCTGGGACGACGCGCGCTTCGAACGTGAAACGCACGCCTACCGAGCCCTCCACGCCGCCTATTACGGAGCGCCGGCATGAATCGCGATCTCGTTCTCGCGATCGATAACGGCACGCAGAGCGTGCGTGCGTTACTTTTCGACGCGCGCGGTACGCTCGTCGCCAAGGCGCGCGTACCGCTCGACGATTACACGATCTCGGCGCCCGGGTGGCACGAACACGATCCCAACGCATTTTGGGAGAGCCTCTCGCAAGCGTGCCGGGAACTGCTCGCCGAGCAAGCTTCATTCGCGCAGCGTATCGCCGCCGTCGCCGTGACGACGCAGCGCGGCACCGTGGTGAATCTCGATCGTTCCGGGCGGCCGCTGCGCCCGGCGATCACCTGGCTCGATCAACGGAAGAGCCCGCAGATACCGGCGCTACCGCTGCATTGGCGCATTGCATTCGGGCTCGCGGGCGTCGGCGACACGGTGCGGTATTTTCAACGCGAAGCCGAGGCGAACTGGATCGCACAGTGCGAACCGGAGATTTGGGAACGGACCGATAAATATCTTCTCCTCTCCGGCTACCTGCTCTATCGGCTCACCGGCGAATTCATCGATTCCGTCGGTTCGCAAGTCGGCTATCTGCCCTTTGATTTTCGCGCGCTCACGTGGGCGAAGCCGAGCGATTGGAAATGGAACGCGATGCCGATACGCCCGTCGATGTTGCCGCAATTGCTCGAGCCCGGAGCGATCGGCGGAGCGATTCACGATGCGGCCTCCGCCGCAACCGGAATTCCGCGCGGAACGCCGGTCGTTATGGCCGCCGCCGATAAGGCCTGCGAAGTGCTCGGTGCGGGTTGTAACGTGCCGACGCTCGGCGCGCTCAGTTATGGAACCACCGCAACGATCAATACGCTCTCGCACCGCTATCTTGAGGCCACGCCGTTCGTTCCACCCTATCCGGCGGCGGTACCGCACGCGTATACAACCGAAGTGCAAATTTTTCGCGGTTATTGGATGGTGAACTGGTTTAAAGAACAGTTCGGCCATCTCGAACAACGAGCGGCAGCTGAGAGCGGGGCTCCAGTCGAGAGTTATTTCGATGCACTAGTGGAGTCGGTTCCGCCCGGCTCGATGGGCCTGATGCTCCAGCCCTATTGGACCCCCGGCATTCGCATGCCCGAAGCGAAGGGCGCGATCGTCGGCTTCGGCGACGTGCACACACGGGCGCACCTCTATCGCGCGATTCTCGAAGGGCTCGCATTCGCGTTACGCGACGGGCTCGAACGTATCGAACGCCGGAGCGGCGTATCGGTTACGAGCCTGCGCGTCGCGGGCGGCGGCTCCCAGAGCGATGCCGCGCTACAACTCACCGCCGACGTCTTCGGGCTTCCTACGTCCCGCCCGCATCTCTACGAAACGTCGGGACTCGGGGCGGCGATCGACGCCTCCGTTGCCCTTGGCTGGCACGCCGATTTTGCGACGGCGGCGGCAACGATGACCCGCAGCGCGCGCACGTTCGAGCCGGATCGGAAAACGCACGAACTCTACAACGAGCTCTACGAGAGCGTCTACCGACGCTTATACGGTCGTTTAGCGCCGCTCTATCGCGCTATCCGACGCATTACCGGATATCCGTCGTAGGCGCCCCTAATACTATGGTGCCGACGGTTAGAGGAAAATAAATCGCGGCGCGGGTACTATTTCGCGGTGCGAAAGGTTGTGCTTTGCCTTCTTATCGCCGTGTTCGCGACTACGACTGACGTAACCGCGCATTCTCGTGTGTCCTTCGATCCACAACGGTTCTACCACCGGATCGTCGCCGCCGAGCTTTCCGAAAACCCAAATATCGCTTCGAATAAAACCTTCACCGCGGACTACGCCTCGCTCTTCGGCTGCTCGAAGGCAACGCCCGCAAACCCATCCGCCAAAACGACATCCCCCGCTGCGCTCGTCGAAACCCTAAAAAGAGCCCCCTCATTCGTCACGTATTCGCGGAACATCCATCTGGAGCGAGAGGGGAATCGCCTGACCGTGGGGCCGACCCTCGCCTACGACGAGTCCTCGGTTCTGCTCGGCACCGACCTCAGCGGCCTCGACGAAAAAACTCCGTGGCACACGTGCGGACCGATCGATTGGAAAGACGGAGCGTTCCCGCAAGACGTGACCCTCGTCGTCGACAACCCTCAGTCGCTGCGCGCCGTCAACGTGCCTATAAGCAAAGCCCGACTCGCAAAGAACACGCAGCTTCGCATTCGCGCAAAGATCGTCTCCGTCGATGCATCCGACCCCCAGGACGTCGTGGCGCACGCCATGCTCGACGCCTTTACCGTCCTCGGTGGGAATCGACACACCGTCGCGCTCCAACATTGGACCGCATCCGGGGCTTTTGCCGTCGCCAAATCCTCACCGTTAACGTGCTTCATAAAGGGAGCCCCATGGCTGACTCCGGTCGCCTTAGATGGGAACTCGTACGTGCACGCGCGCATCGTCATGACGGCGAACGAACGACTGCTCCTCGATCCCGAGGAGTTCGACGCAATTATTCATACGAACAAAGCCACATTTACCTCCTTCGGATATTCGAAACTGCTTCCATTTTACGATAATCTCGGCCACGACCTTATGAGCGGTCGCGATGCCATCGACGCAGCCCTTCAGTCGCTCACCCCCAACGATCCAGGCCAAAGCACAACCTCGATTCCACAGATCAAACTCGGACAGGACTTCGGCTTCGTTCAGTTGATCGAACTAGACAAAGGTCAGAGCGCTCGCTGGATTATTTCATTCCAAGTTCATGGAGTTCACCGAAGCGCCCACCTTTTAACGCTACGCTGGGGTAACTTTACAACGTGCTTGCCAAAACATTAACGTTATCGCTACTTTTAATGCTCGCCGCGAGCGCAACTTCGAGCGCGCAGGTGGCCGACGCGCAGACCTTGCGGCAAACGTATGCGACCTACGTCAGTTTGGAGGTCCGACAACTTCCACTCATCCTTCAGGACGACCGCTTCGTGCGCGATTACGGACTTTTAATGTTCTGTCGCTCGAAATATCAAAAACGGCATGCGGATCGATTTATCGCCCAATGGCGTCGCGAGCTCGAACGTCAGGCCGCAACCGAACAGCGTCGCAGGTTGACGATAACGTTCACTATTCCAGCCCTGTCGTACGATCCGCAACAAGGCGGGTTCCCATTTGCGATGGCCGTTGCATCGCTCTCCCACCAGAGCGTCTACTCCCTCACGACGGGAGATATTACGGGCGGGGCGCCCTGGCCGAATTGCGGCGTTCCGAATTGGCGAGACTCGGCGTTACCGAAGTCGGCAACCATTTATATCGACAACACCGGAACGCTCTCGCTTCTGCCCGTCGCGCGCGATCGCGCGGCTGCCGTCGCAAAAAGAATGGGCGACGCGCGGCTCGTCACCATTCGCGCGATCGTAAAGCCGGAACGACTCAATTTTCGGAGCGATGCCGTCGCCGCCGTCATGCAGCGTTTTGCCGCGTACGCGGGCCCGGAAGCCCGCGGCGGCGCCGTCGAGGTCTGGCCGAACCGGAACGATCGACACGTTTTCCCATTGGTTTGTAGAATTGAACGAACGTGGATGACGGGGACCGGCGAAACCGTCAATTACCAGCCGTATTTGCACGTACGTCTCTTGATATCCGTTCGCCGGCCGATCGCGATCCGCCCCGATCAATTTCTCGTTCACCTCTCATATAGACGAGGTGGATTCGTCGATGAATCCGGTATCGATGCCGAAGCACCGGACGTTCGCGATTTTACCGGCAAACGAACGGACGTATCCTCCGTGAGCCGGTCGGAAGATCTTGGATTAAACTATATTACCGGTCTTCCGGCCGGGCCGGGAGCGAAATATATTTGGGTAATCACGTTCCCGCTACTTCCCTTCGTGCACTATACCCCTACCATCGGCAACCTCATTTGGAACGATGCGGCGGATCACCCCTGCCTTCCCATCAAGGCATCATCGACGAAAATTATTAAAACGTAATGCACCGTCGGTTTGTAGCAGTCGCTGCAACGTGCCTCGCTATTTTCTTATTGACGCGATCTGCCCAACCGATTCCGCTCGACGACGCTACCCTCTTGGGGTCGCCGCGAGCCGAGCGACTCGCCGCGCTGGCCGCCTATTCCGACAATCACCTGCAGCGTGCCGCGACCGGCTTTCGCTCCTGCATTCGGGACGCCGACGGACAAAACGACCGTTTGGACGAGGCTCGCTGCGATATCGGCATGGCCCGGGTCGAGATCGCCGGCCGACGCATCGCCGACGCCGTTCCGTATGCCGTGCGCGCCCTCGCTCTCCTTTCATCGGGGACGCCCGATATTTCCGCGGCTTCGATCTCCTACGGGGCCGGAGCGACGCTGCTCCGGGCCGGCCGCGCGAAAGAAGCCGTCGGCATATTTACCAGGGGCCTCTCGTTCGTCTCCGGTAATGGGCACGCCATAGATTATTACTGGCAGGGCCGCTTGCAGAACGGCATCGCTCGCGCATTTCTCGACCTGCACGAGTACTCCAAGGCCGCCCCGCACGCAGCGACGGCGGCGGCAATGATCCTCAAAGACCCCCAATTGAACGTCGCCGAACTCTCCGTTTTGGAAAATTCGGGGGAAGTCGCGTGGGGCTTTCATCACTACGTGTCGGCTCTGTCGACGTTCTCCCAGGCCTACGGGGTACTGAAGAATCCGCGCTTTCGGGTGCGCCCGGTCGACCGTCTCGAAGAATCTTCGGTCGTCGAACGCTTGGCCTATGCCTCCGGCGATGCGAACCTTCAACTCCGCCGCGCCACCGCCGCCTTAACGACTCTCGCCGATTGTCGTCAAGCGTCACGAACTTCCGTTCGTCGCCTTTGCAATTTGGATGCCGGCGAGGCATTACTTGAAGGCGGACACGCTCGCGCCTCTGCGGCGATCTTCACCAGCCTGCAATCGGCCCGAAGCGGATTACCGACGGACGAACGCATCTGGCTGGATTATCTCACGGCCATGGCCTCGCTCGACACCGGCGATGGAATTGGGGCGGCCTCCGCAAGCCGCCAAGCACTCTTTCAATTGAAAGGCCGCTCGGTAACGCCGTTTTGGAGGGCCCTCGGATACTTTACCGCCTACGTGACCGCACGCACGGTACGACCGCTTTTATGCGGCAACATGCCGCGTTGCGCGAGGGGCTACTATCGCAGTGCATTAACTCAATGGAAGTTGCTGAATTTCACGAAGGTGCGCCGTTACCGACGGTTATTGGCCTCGGTCGATGCATTCGACAGCGCGGCGCTTCTCGACGCACAAGTCGATCGCGGGGGGAGAGCGGATCGTCGCGCCTCGCGTTTCGAGCGTGCCGCCCTCCGAGAGGCACGTAACGGCGATCTCCAGGCGGCTGTCGTTTCCTTTACCGAAGGAGCCCGCGAACGCCTGGCTCGTCGCGACGTTCGTGGAGCGCTTCGGGATGCGAGGAGCGCCGTGCGCTGGGCGGCAAACATCGATTGGAGATCGCGCTGGATCGCCGCGCGCGTCGAAGTCCTCGCCGACGAGGCCGCTGATTCTCCCGTCGCGGCAGCACGCACCTGTGCCTCTTCGCTGCTTCGCTTAGAAAAAGAGCGCTCTCGAGCCGCATTTTATGCGCGGTGGAACCCACAGTTACGAATCGATTCGATCGACCTTGGGGTCTCGAGCTTGAACGCCATTTATTCCGACTGCGAATCTCAGCTCATGATCGGCCACCGTGCGGATCCCGATTTCGAGCGACTCGCCGTCCAATTATTCAACGACAATGTGGGACGGCGTGCGTTCGATGCCATATCGCGGAGCGGAGCCCTCCACATTGCGGGGGTCCCCAATACGACGCTCGATCGTTTGCGCTCGCTCGCCGAACGATATATTAACGCGAAAAATGCCGTCGACGCTGCCGCCGTGCGGGTGCAGCTGCATCGCGAGGAGAGCGCGCTCTCGGTTCGATTTCCTCAGCTTTCGGCAATAATGCTCCCCCAAGCGTTTTCCCATCCAGGCAGTTGGCAACGAAGCTTAACGTCGGACGAAGCGATGCTCGTCGACGATATATCGGGAAACTCCCTAAACGTGTGGATCATCACTCCAAGGTCAATACGCGGCGTACGGATGACCGATATCGTTCCAACCCTCCGTCGCCGGGTAGATGCGATAAATACCATCGTACGTCGCATCGAACGCTCCGGGCGAGCCCGCCGTCGGGTCGAGGCGAAGGAGCGCGCCGGTTACGACGAAGCGGCGCAAGCGCTCGCGCGGCTCCTATTGCCGCCGTCGATTGCCGGCTCGCTCGCGCGGTATCGCCACGTCTTCGTAATTCCAACGGGTTTTCTCTATCGTATCAGTTATGCGACGCTACGTTGGCGACATCGGTACCTCGCGCAGAGCATCGATCTGGCCTATCTCTCTTCCCCTTCTCTCCTTCCCCTCATACGGCGAGCGGAGCTCGCCGAAAAGGCCAAGCGGGATCGATCCTGGTTCGTCGCGTTCGCCGATCCGCTTCTTTCGGCGTCCGGGCGCACGAACGACCCAACCCGAAGCGGCAACGCCCTAACCCTTCGGCTGCCACCCCTTCCGGATACGGCAATTGAGGCCCGCCGCGCGGCGCACTATTTCCCCTCTCGAGGGAATTTTCGGATTTTATCGCGAGCCAAAGCAAGCGACGCATCTCTTATGCATTTAAACGAGGATGGCTTACTCGCACGATACCGTTATATATTATTTGCCACCCACGGCGTGGTGGCGGCGAGACCGAACCGGGGCCCGCGCCCATATATCGTGCTCTCTCATCCGAACCTCAGCACGGGATCCGGGCTTCTCGGAGTGAGCGACGTCATGAAGCTCCGCCTCAACGCGCGAATGGTCATGCTCTCCACCTGCGACAGCGGGTTTTCGTACACGAGCGCCCACGAGGGAGAGGCCGAATTCGGACGTGCATTTATGGGGGCGGGAGCTCGTTCGGTAGCTCTCACGCTCTGGCAAATTACCGATCTTCGCGGAAGCGTCGCATCGGGATTGCTATTTCGCCGCTTGGCCAAGGGAGAGCCGCCCGCAGTTGCGCTTCGTCGCACCCAAATCGAAATGATCAGCCACCCTCGACGCGGCGACCCCAATGGCGGAAGCGCGGCGATCGCCTCGAACCCCGTGAACTGGGGGCCGTATATCGTGTTCGGCGATGGATTTAATTCGAGCCCGGCGGGAACATAACGAGAAACGTAGTTCCGGGATAATTCGTCCGGAGACCGTGGGAGGACGGTTCGCGCTCGTTCGCTCTCCGTAATTTTGGAGAATCTTCGATAAACGACTTTATCTTTTCCTGACGTTGCCGAAAAGACGGGTGATCGCTTAAGTACGACTCAAAACCCAATCCCCCGGTCTTTGCCTTCAGCGCTTCGAGGGCCCAACTCAACCCCCAGGGGTTCACGCCGATCTCCGAGAGAATCTTGGTTCCTTCGTGATCCGCAGCGAGTTCCTGCTGCCGATCGTAATTTAAAAACGCATAACTCCCGAGCATACCCGTCGCAAACTGCAACGCTTTCGACTTTTCAAACATCATTGCCGTAATCGCCGCAGCCGCCAGTAAATTCTGCTCGCGTTGACGCTCGACCGCATGAGAAAGCAATACGTGCGACGTTTCGTGGGCCAGCACTCCGTATAACTCCTGATCGTTATGCAAGAGATGCAAGAGAGAATCCGTGATGAATATAATGCCTCCGGGAGAGGCGAAAGCATTCGGCTCCGGGTCGCGCACGATAACGTAATTAAAGGTATAACCGAATTTGTCCATCGACGCGCGCACGTCCGCGGCGCGAAGCAACTTTTGCCGTATGTGTCGCAATAGCGGGTAGTACCGAGAGTGCATCACGACTTGATGTTTGAGCAAAAGGTCCTGAAAGATCTCGGCGCTTTGCACGCGTTCTGCCGAAAACGCCGGGGGAGCGTTCTTCGAAAGGGCCGCCCGCGAGGAGCCGGCCGATAGCGCTAGCAGAACGAGCGCGAACGCTCGGCACCGGAAGCTAGTCGGAAGTCGCATTCGCACTTTTATTCCTTCCCATAAGTCGAGGGACGTGCTCACGGAACAGCGGTTCCATCGCCCCAATGAATACGGTCAACGCACTGCTAATCGAGACGGTCGCGAAGAGGAACCCAAACTCGATATATGTTTGATGTTCGAATAGAAACCCGATCGACAACGCGATTGAAATGCTAAATAACCACCCGAGAAGCAGCACAATATTTTCCGAATGCTTCATTTCCGCGGAAACCGCTATAGCGAGACCAATAATGACGATGAGGATTTTTTGAAGCGGCACCACGTACACCCCGCCCCTCAGTAGGGTTCGATATGCATTTATTAACACCAAGGTTCCGGGCATGAGTCCTAACGGAGTTATGTGAATATCGCTGATGGCACCCGCCGACCGGCGCCCCGGACCGACGAAAACGGCCGCATTTTTCAGGGACGCGTAGGGAGCGCTCGAAGCGCCCATTTCGAGAATTCCGGTCGCGCTGAGGCACGCGTCGCTCTGATGACAGACGTATTTTTCCCGCCATCGATAAAATATGCGCTGCTTGTCGCCCCACCTCGCCCGCTCGTTTCGAATGATTGTAGGGTCGGTTGGATTCGGCGCTCGACGGTTGGTTCCCATAATCTCCGCCGCCAAAACCGCGGCGTTCAATCGAACACTCGATCCCGAATTTCGTGCGTTCTTACACGTGGTCGCAATTCCAACAAAACGTTCGTAGCCGCTCGATTCCCCAACCTCGCCTACCGAGCTTGCCATAAATATTTTGTTCGCCGATCGGCTGAGCGTCGCAGCGCTAAGCGGAGAAGCGCCCCACACGCAGGAATGGGCGGGCTTGCCCCTCGTCCGAACGGTCGACGCTAAAATCCACCTAGTGCATACGCCTTTTCGACACGGCGTCCGAGCTACTCGATCGAAAAACGAACGCACCGCGTCGCGTCGACCGCCGCCACGAGGCATCGTTAAGCCAACATCGACTATGACGACTTTGGGATTTCTTCGAGCCAATAACGTCAGAAGCCGGGCGAGCCTGCGATGGCCTACGGAGCGACGATAGAGCGCGCCGTACTTGTAGAAGTTTGGATCGAGGCGTACCCAAATGGTTTTTCTGAATTCGCACGCCCTGTCGTTTTGAACGTTCGTGAAACGGACATGCTTGCATTCATTTTGCTGGCTCGCCGAGTCATAGAAGCTTTGATTCGATTGGGTAATCGAGTATAACGGCCCGTCGTTGTGCAAAGGAGAAATCCATAGGGCGAAAAAAAAGAGCATCGCTAGGATTGCGACCAGTTTTTTAAAGTCGCGTAAAATTCCGAGAGCGTCGCGCCAAATAGCGCTGGCTTTTTTTTTCAATAGATGGATTAGGCGCTTCGACGCCGCCGTAACGATTTTTTTCAATCGACCGATTAGACGTTTCCGCGCCGCCGTTATGGATTTAATATTCACCGCTCAAGCGCCCTGCCAATAGCGATGCCACGACATTCGTCGCTCGATCGGGCGCGATTAAGGTGTATGCATACAGGCGCCAATGGCGATTTTTATAACGGAGTAGCGACGCGGCGTTCCATTCGGAACTCGACGCCCATGGCACGTGCGGCGGCTCTTTCGAGCGTTCGATCGCACAATCGATGCGAGAACCCGATCCATCGACGATCGTTACCTCGATGCGCTTTGCCGACAGCCCTACCGGGATATTCATAAGCGACCGCCCGGAGGTGACGACCTGCGTAGCGACGGCTCCACGAGGGCTGGAAAGAACGACCCGAAAGGGCGGCGTGCCTCCCGCCCAACCGATGGAAATCCGGTCGAGCGTTTGAGGTATGAACTGTGGATTTGAAAGCGAGGACGAGCGAAGTCGAGCCGCTTCTGCTCCACGGGAAACGTCGGTCGTAAGCGAGAGCGTGTGGTCGTTGAAAAGCCCTAAAATGACCGCGGCAAAACGCTTAAACATAGCCACGAAGGGCGATGGCGGACTCTCGGGTCTGTGGGCGGTGAACGTTTTGGACGCGCAGGAGACTTCGTCGCTGGGCTCCGGAGCTTTTCCGGCAAGGACGTTCTCGATCGACAGCACGGTCACCACAGGATGAGGCCCGGGACGCGAACATCCTCGGATCGAGACGCTGTCGCCGTAGTTCAGAAAGTAGTGCTCGTTCCCGGCGTTCGTACCGCGTCCGTGTGGCGGCGCGAACTTTACATCGGCGATCGGGCCGTCGATGCATAAAAGGTCACCGGCACCCTTCGCCTGGGCGGCAAATCGGGGATCCTTCAAGCGAGCGATGACGGCCGCGCATGAAAGGTGCGGCGGGGCGGGGGCGGCGGAGGCCGCAAGCGAGAGAGCGCCCGTTCGAACGAAAAAGGCGACGACGAGCAGCAGCAACGCTAACGTGCGCATCACACGCCGCCTTCTTGGACGCCCCCGCCCTGTCCTTCGATCGTGAAGGCCAAGCGCGTTCGAATTTAAGCGAACCCCTGCATCCAGGAATACGTCGAACGGAGGCAGATAGAGAGCGACATCATGCTTCCCACATCGGAGAGCGAGCGCCGGGCTCTGCTCGAGCGGATCGAGGAGATGGGGCGCGAGGAGATCGACGCGCTGCCCGTTGGGATCATCACGCTCGATCTCGATGGGACGATTCTTCGCTACAACCGAACGGAAGCAGGCTATTCGCGACGCCTCGCCCCAGCACAGATCGGGCGCAACTTCTTTCGCGACGTCGCACCGTGCACGCAGGATGCGGAGTTCCACGGGCGGTTTGCAGAGCTCGCCGCACCGGGCGGCCATGGAACCGTCGAATTCGATTACCGCTTCCGCTTTCCGTGGGGCCTCGAACGCGTCCTCATTTCGTTTATGCGAGCACCCGATGCTCCGCGCATTCAACTGCTGATCACTTGGCCGAGCAAACAGCACCGAGCATTCGCCGATTCTTCTTGGAACGCTCATCGGGGGACGCGTTCGGAAGAATGAGATCGACGCGTGAACGGCGCCCCGACCATTCGAACCGTCACTTTAAACCCGGCAATCGACGCAGCAATCCCTGCGGAGTCGCTCCTCCCGGATCGACGGCATCAATCGCTGCGCGCTCGATGCCGTCGATCCGGGAGGAAAGGGCGCGAACGCGAGCCGTGTGATCCATCGCCTCGGGCACTCGACGGCGAACTCGTGGCATGGCTCCACACGCACGACATGCGCACGATCGTCGATACCTCCGGCACGCCGCTCGCCCACGCACTCGCCGCCCGCCCACTTCTGGTGAACCCGAGCCTCGAAGAGGCGGAGAAACTGCTGGGGCGACCTCTACCCGACACCGCGAGCGTTGTCGCTGCCGCACACGAACTTCAAGAACGCGGCGCGGCTTTCGTGGTGATCTCGCGCGGTGAGGATGGGGCGATCGGCCTCGATGCCGAGGGAGCCTGGGAGGCGCGCCCACCGGCGGTCGCGGCATGCAGCACCGTCGGTTCGGGCGATTCCATGGTCGCAGCGCTGGCGATCGCCTTCAACGAAGGCCTGCCGTTTGCCGAAGGGCTTCGGCTCGGAAGCACCGATGGTGCGGCGACCGCGATGACGCACGGAACGCAACTCCGCGATCCGCTCGAGGTAGAGCGGCTGCTCGGTGCCGTCGTCGTCAGGAAACTCGAACCGTTATTTGGAGGCGCGCCTCATGAACGGACCCCCGAATAGCGGTGCGAGTCCGCAAAAATTGACGAGCCCGGAGAGAACGAAAATAAGGCCGACGATGCCGATGATGTCGCGCCCGATTCCCGCGAGCGAGTGATAGGCCCAAAAAATCAGCAGTGCGCCGATGACGGCGCGAATGACGCGGGCAGTGCCGCTAAACAGAAAATCAACCATTCGATTCCCTTTGCAGCTCTCCAAACAAATTCCTCGCGCTCCCTAGCCCTCCGCATGGAGCAGCGCGCGCATAGTCGCCGACAACTCGAGGCCGAGTTCGTCTTTTAGGAGCCGTTCATACCCACGCACCTCCTCGGCTGCGAGCGGAGCGTTCCCCGTCGCTAGGTACGCTCGGGCGAGCGCTTCGTGCGGAAATTCATCGAAGGGTTCGATCTTCACCATCGCGTGGGCGGTCGTCATGACAGCATTCCAATCCTTGGCGGCGCTCTGCGCGGCGATCAGCATCGTTCCCATCGCTCGCGCCGCGTCGCGGATGCGCCGCGCGCGTTCTTCAAACCACTCCCACGGCGCCCACGACCACGACTCTTCGGAGATTTTCGCGAGTGTCGCAGCCATCGCCGCGCCATCGCGAGCCGGATCGCGGCATTCCGCCAAATCGAGAATATCCGCGAAATTCGCGTGGAGGTTCGCACCAAGATACAACGCACCCGCTCGCAGCGTCACGGCCCCGGCGTCCCCGAGTTGCCGACGGAGCCGGTGTAAGGACGCTTTAAGCGCATTCGATCCCGCTGCTGGATCGAGATCGGGCCACAGCAAATCGATCGCGCGCTCGCGGCGAACCGAGCCGCCTTCGGATGCGAGCAACGCCAAGAGCGCCGCCGTACCCTCCGCCGTTCGAATCGTCGTGCCGTCGGGTGAAGCGAGTCGTCCGGACACGATATCGAAGTTCAGCCGCGTTTCGTCGCGCGGCTTCGGCTTCGTCGGTGCGAAGCGCTCGACGAAGGTACGGATATATCGCGGACGCTCCGCCCATCGCTCGTGCGCGAAGACCGCAATGCCACGACGCAGATCTTCAAAGCCTTCGCGCTCTGCCAGTCGTGCGGCCTCGGCGAGTGCCCCAGAAGCGCTCTCCGGGTCGCAAAGGGCGCGCGCGATATAGGAAGCGGCTTGCAGCCGAAAGAGCTCTCGTTCGCCGGCGAGTGCGATCGCCCGATCGATAAGGGCGCATCGATCTCTCTGCGATTCGGAGCGTTCCGCTGCAAACAGCAGCGCAAAAATCGCATCGATCGGTTCGCTTTTTACCGAGCCGTCGAGCTCGATCCCATAGCTTCCGGCAGCGGCGCGCCAGAGCATCGGCGATCCACCGCAATAGAGTTGTCGCATGAGTGCCGCGTGGTATGCCGCCTCATCGCCGATATTGCCCTGCAACCACGCGAGATAATACGCGTGAGCGATCGCCCCACCCGCCGCGTACGGAAGATGTCCGGATCGCGCCGATGCGAGCATATCCTCAAGTAACAGATCCTCCCCGCCGACTAACGCTCGGCCCTCTTGCGCGCGAAGCACGATTCGTTGCATATGCGCGAACCATGCCGGAGAGCGGCCGAAGAACGCTCTCCCTTTTCGGTACCACACCAAGGCATCGTCGTAGCGCTTTTCGTGAACCGCAATAAAGAGTTCGACGTATCGGCGCGCGCCTTCGCCCCATCGACCTTCAGGAATCTCGCCGAGCAGCTCGCACGATCGATCGAGTTTTCCCGATTCGGCGAGCAGGCCCGCAGTCGCCGCCCGCAAGCCGACGTTCAGACGCGCGTCGTTCTCGGCGTTTTCCAGCACTGCGAGCCCTTCGGCGGCGAGCTGCTCGGGGGCGCAAAATGAACGGCGCGCGGGTACCATGGCGAGCCAAAGCCACGGAAAGCCAGCGAAATTCGGCGTCGCTCCCTCCATGCTTTCGAGTACGAGCCCCGGATATGCGTAATCCGATAAATCCGGCACGTGTCGCTCGCCGGCGAGCGCTCCCGCTTTGACCAGTTGCTCGCTTGCGATGAATCCGCGAATCGCCCGTAATTCATCGCGAAGCGACGCCGTCGTTCCGAGCGTACTGTTTGCAATTTCGCGCATTTCGGCACCGTATCGCCGATGAAAGAGACGACGCAGCAGCGGCAACACCTGTACGCTTTCATGAACGTCGTCGGCGAGCTGATATTCATGGCATACGCGCGTCACGGTTTCGGACGACCTTCCATCGAAGTCGCCGAAATCGCGAACGGTAAGATCTCCGAACGTCGTTGCCGCTAAAAGAGTCGAGCGAATATCTTCCGGCAAGGGTGCGAGCACCGCAGCCTCGAGCCAGTCAAAGACCTCGCGCCACATCTCGTCGCCGAAATCGGCGGGATAGGGCAGTGCGGTCTCGTTCGCGATTTTCTCGGCGAGGATCTTCATCGGGTAGCTCCATCCGTGCGCGAACATTGCGATACGAAATTGCGTCGACGCATCGAGCCCCGCGAAAGCGGGGAAGAGCGGAAAATCCTCGACCTGAACCACCAGCCGCGAGCGGCGGAGGACGCGCACTTCGGTCGGAGCGAACGCCGAGAACTCCGCGGGAGAGGCGCGTGCGGTCGTAACGATGAGCGCTCCCGCATGGAGATGCGGAAGCACCTCGCGAATCACATCGGCGAGCCCCGCGCCCTCGAGGCGTTCGGCTTCCTCGAGGACGATCGTCCAGTTTCCGCCCGGCTGCAGCTTCGCAATCCCCTCTTGAAGCTGCGCGAGGACCTCTTTGGTGCGTTCGCCGCGCGCGCAGCGAAGGAGGAGCGAACGTGACGAGATCGTTGCCCGCTCCCGAGCAAATCGCTTCTTTCCAAACCCGGCGGGTGCTGCCACGACGAGGACTTTTTCACGATCCTCGCGCCGCAGCTCGCTTGCGGCGGAATTAGGTTTCTGCATCGCACCCTCGCGACGATAGCGTACCCCCCTATCGCTCATTCAACGCCTCCTTTCGCTCGTTTTTGAGAAGCACTCAGAAGGGTCGATACGCGCCGCCACTGGCGAGATACGCGCCGCCGCTGGCGAGATACGCGCCGCCGCTGGCGAGATACGCGCCGCCCGGATCGCCCGCGTATCCGCCGTGCGCCCATGATAGCGACCAGAGGGAACCCATCGTGATGTTCCAGCAGACCGACGAGAGCCAGGCCGAGCGCGAAACGATCGAACTCAACGCAGCGGTCGACGCCCGGAACCGCAAACTTCCATTCATAAAAGCCGATGTCGCGAACCTCGAGCGCGCGATTCTCCGGCACGAAGGAGCGCGCGTTCATGCGCTCTGCCGCGCGATCGAGGATGAGGGGAAGAGTCTCGGATCGCAGGCGCTGGCGCCGCTCATCAACGACGTCAAACGTTTCTACGATACGAAAGACACGAAGAGTGCACTCGAGCTCGCGCAGGATATCGAGGACCGGTTACAACGAGCGATAAGTTCGATCGACCGCCACATCGTTCAAATTTCGCGCGCCGCCTCCGCCTACCAACGCACGCAAGCGGTTACCGGCGTCCTGCCGCATCGCCTCTTCACGGCGGACATCCATCGCTTCGTAGAGCGTTTTCGCGGGGATGCCGATGCCGCCTACGGCTTCGTGAAGGATCGAGCGCTGCCCGAATTGCAGCGACTATTTCTCGATCTACGTTCGGCGATGCGGCGCGGAGTGCGCGAGGAGGTCGCCGAGCACTGCGAGCGCATTCGAGAGATCTCCACCACGGTCGGTGCGCGGCGCGTTCTCGCTGAAATCAACCTCGTCGAGCGCTCCTACGCGCTAGGGCACACGCAGTATGCCGATGCGTTCTATCGCGACGCCCTTCAGGCACTTCAAGCCGTCAACGGGTGGGTCGTCAATCGCCGGCAGCCGCAAGCAGCTCCTCGGCTGTAACGAATTTCTCGCGGGGTTTCGGCGGAAGCGCTCGGGCGATCTCGGCGGCATCGATGCGCTTCCACGCCGCAAACTCCACCACGCGAACGTTGCGTTTTCGCAGGAGCAGATCGATCTCGCGCGAGCCGGGCTTACCGCCGGCAGGCGGATTGGCGGCAAAATCCTCGGCGATGCGTTTGACCAGTACGCCGGCATCGGTGCGATTGGTTCCGACGACGCCGCGCGGACCGTGCTTGCACCAACCCGCGGCGTAGACGCCCGGCTCGATCGCCCCTTCATCGTTGGCGAAGCGGCCGCGCTTTTCATCGAAGGGAACGCCCGGGAGCGGACCGGTGAGGTATCCGATCGCAGCGATCGCGGTGTCGACGGGGAGTTCGAAACGCTCGCCCGTGGGTTCGGCGCGTCCTTCGACGACGCGCGTCCGTTCGAACATCAGCCCGGTAACGCGCTCTTCGCCGAGCACCGCAACCGGCGCGGCATTAAACAAAATATGAACGCGCATCGGTTTCGGATCGCCGACGCGCGCTGCAAACGATCGGAGAATCTCGAGATTCCGTTGCCGTACTTTGACTTCTTTTTCAGGCACCTCGGGGCCGACCTCGGCGGAGACTGCGGCCGGATCGACGATAATATCGCAGCGCTGTAACTCTCCGAGTTCGGCGAGTTCGATCGGCGTAAAACTCGCTTCGACCGGACCGCGACGACCGATAAGGTAGAGGTCTCGCAGGTGGGCGGCGCCGATGCGCTCCGCCGCGTGCGCGCAAATATCGGAGTCGGCGAGTTCGGCGAGCGTTTTCGCGAGGACGCGGACGACGTCGAGTGCGACGTTTCCGTTACCGATCACGGCGAGGGCTTTCCCATCGAGCAATGGATCGAGATCTCGATGTCGCGGATGTCCGTTATACCAACCCACGAATGCGGCCGCACCGTAGACGCCGCGAAGGTGTTCGCCCGGAATTCCCAACGGCCGATCGATCTCCGCTCCAATACTGAACACGACCAGATCGTACGCCGCTTTCAATTCCTCGTAGCTCAGGTCGCGTCCGATTTCAACGTTTCCGAGAAATCGGGTCCCGCTCCGAGAGAGTGTGCGTTCGAAGGCTCGCGCGACGGCTTTGGTACTCTGGTGATCGGGAGCGATGCCGCCGCGCACGAGCCCGTAGGGTGTCGGCAAACGGTCGAAGACGTCGATCTCGACGTCGGGCCAAAGGCGCGCTAGTGCATCGGCGGTATAGAGCCCCGACGGCCCGCTGCCGACGATGGCGACATGCATGCTCACGGTGGGCCTTTTTCCGCCTCTCGCTCGCCCCTCCCTCGTCCGAGATCGTTCAGCGCGCTCTCAGAGCCGTAGCGTACGCTATCGCCGTCGATTCCAAAGGAGGGCACCATGCAACGCATTCCCATCATCGCGAACATCTACGGATACACCGTCTGCTTGATCGCGGTCGTCGTTTTTTTCGCCGGCACCGCTGCCTTTATCGGCGGTGCGTTCGTCGCCGTCCACCCGATGTCGTTTCACCCGTTTATGGCGCGCACCATGCGTATCGAGCGAGGGCCGTTCCCCGGCGGCATGATGTGGAGAGGACGCCCCGGAACGATGCCGACCGGTGCTATGCACGCGGGAACCATGCACGCGGGAACCATGCACGCTGGAGCGATGGGGTCCGGAATAATGCCGCAAGCGGCGATCCCTACGGCCGCTCGTCGCGCATCGATGCTTGCAAACGCGCGCTACGCGGCGATTCGACGAATGACGATAGCGCTAGCGATGCTCGTCCTGGCGGGCATCATCTTCGCGCGGCACTGGCGATGGCTCCAAGCGGGAACCCCGTCCTAAACTCAGGCGCTAGGGCATCAATCTCCGAGCGAGATAGGCGCCGACCAGTCCGAACGGCAGCGCGACCGCGAGCCGCGTCCACATAATTCCGGGCACCGGCCCACGGGGGCCCGGCTCGCACGACCCACGCATGCGCGAGGGGCGCGCCCCTTGTGAAAGCGCCTTCCTCACGGTTTCTTTTCGATTTTGCATCAACGGAGAGTCCAGATCATGAGGGGGAACGGATGCCGAATCACAAACGAAATCGGTTCGTGGTGCAGATGCATCAGGCATCTCACCTTCACTACGATCTTCGCCTCGAAGTCGACGGCGTATTGGCCTCGTGGGCGATTCCCAAGGGCCCCTCGCTCGCCGTTGGGAAGCCGCGCCTCGCCGTCCACGTGGATAACCACCCGCTCTCGTATCGCGATTTTGAGGGGATCATTCCCGCCGGTCATTACGGCGCCGGGCGCGTCATCGTATGGGATCGCGGCACCTACCGCACGACCCCGGGCGAAGACCCGAGCAAAGCGATCGCCAAAGGAAAACTGACGTTCGATCTTCGTGGAGAAAAGCTGCACGGTCGTTTTACGCTTCTCAAAATTCACCGGCGCCCGAACGAGAGCGACGAACCCTGGCTCCTTATGAAAGACCGCGACGACGCAGCCGACGCGCGCTTCGACCCTGCGAATTTTCCCTCATCGGTGAAGACGGGACGGCGGATCGACGAGCTATGAGCGATCCGTTTCCGGTGATCCGCTCGCCGATGTTGGCGACGCTCATCGACGCCCCATTCGACGACGACGATTGGCTCTTCGAAACGAAGTGGGATGGTTTTCGCGCGCTCTGCACGATCTCCGCGCGTGGAGATCGGCAGCCGCGATGAGGTTCGAATTTCCCGTTCGGTGGGCGACGTGACCACGCAATCGCCAATCGAAATTCGTGTCGACGATCGCACGCTCGGGCTCTCGCACCTCACCAAGCTCTATTTCCCGCGCGACGGAATTACGAAGGGCGCGTTGATCGCCTACTACGATACGGTCGCGGACTATTTTCTCACACACGGACGGCGTCGGCCGCTCACCTTAGAGCGCGCTCCCGACGGCATCGACGGCGAGCGGTTTATCGAAAAGCAGACGCCCCGCGGTTCCCCGGCATGGGTGCGTCGCATCGCGCTTCCGGCGCTCAGAGGGAGCAAGCGCGTCACCTATCCGCTCTGCGAGAACCGCGCTACGCTGCTCTATCTCGTCAACCTCGGCACCATCGCCTTTCACGGATGGATCTCGCGCGTCGGCAGCCTCTCGCGTCCGGATTTCGCTTTTTTCGATCTCGATCCCGGTGAAACTTGCTCCCTCGCCACGCTCGCACGCGTCGCCCTCGCGCTTCGCAAAGAGCTCGAAAGCGCGGGGCTCACGGCGCTCGTGAAAACCTCCGGGGCGACCGGGCTCCACGTTCTCGCTCCTCTCAGGGGCGCGCGCAGTTATGCGGCAGTCAAATCGCTCACCTTCGATATCGCGCGCCTCGTCGCCGCCGAGCGCCCGAAGGATGTGACGCTCGAACGCTCCTTGAACGAACGCGATCGACGCGCGGTTTATATCGACTATCGGCAGATCGGGCGCGGAAAGACGATCGTGCTTCCGTATTCCGTGCGATTGCGCGACGGCGCACCGGTCTCGACGCCGCTCTATTGGGGCGAAGTAGAAGAGTTTGCCGGCATGCGCCTGCGCGGGGAGCCCTCGGCGACGTTCGCGCGTTATAATATCGCTGCCGTTCGCGCGCGACTCGGCCGCCACGGCGACCTCTGGGCGGCATTCGAAAGCGACGCGCAGGAATTGCCCATTATCGATAGGTAGCCGTACGGCGATGAGTACCCGTGCGTTTCCCCACCGTTTTCTCGCGTCGCTCGCGGCGCTGGTTCTCGCAGTGCTCGTGGGGCACATTACCGACCAAACGACCGGTCAGTCCCTCGCCGGGCTTCGCGTCTCGGCGATCGGCCCGACGAGAACGACCGTTCGTACCGATGCCGACGGACGCTACGTGTTACGTGATTTGCGTCCCGGCCGTTACACCATCGTCGTCCGAGGGAAAGGCGTACCGACGGTACGCGCAACGATCTCGCTGACCGCTCGAACGCAACGACGCGATTTCGTCGTCTGCAACGTTGCCCTGGATTACAGCTGCGCGAATTCGCCGCAGCGACGCTAATGCGTTAGCGCTGCGCCCGCGCATTGTCCGACATCGCTCCCACTCGACATGCGCCGCACCGCTTCTCGCTAGACGCTCGCGGCTCGGACAAGCAATGTCAGGGTCCTCGCCGCTCGCTTAAGCGCTCGTCGGGTGCGCCGCAATCGAGCGGGAGCGAACCGTTCGTCGCGGGCGCAGCGCCGGTTCGCGTGCCGATCGCACGCCAACGCTCTGGTTTTTGAGAATATCTCGAGCAAGCTGAGAAGAATCAAAGATATTTCGCGCGTGCTACAGGCGCCTTATGCGACGGCACGAACGAAAGCCACAATGAACATCCGCATAGCGGTCGTCACGATCCTTCGCATCGCACTCGGAGTGCTCCTGATCGTCGCCGGAGCGCTGAAAGTCGGCCACTCGCTCGACCTTGCGGCGTCGATCGCCTCGTTCCGTCTGCTCCCGCCGACAGTCATCGCGCCGCTCGCCGTCGCCTTACCGTTCGTAGAGATCTTCGTTGGCCTCTATCTCACGATCGGCCTTTTCACGCGTTGGGCGGCTATTCTCGCGGCGTTGCAATTCGCACTCTACGGCGTTGCTGTTGCCTCGGCAGTGCTACGCGGCCTCGCCCCCGATTGTGGTTGCTTCGGTCCGAACGATCGCGCTACCGCCGATTGGCCGCACGCGGCATTTGATTTCGCGCTCGCGCTTTGCGCGACGCTCGTCGCCATCTATGCACCCGGTTCGCTCGCTCTCGATCGGAGGATCTCTTCAAAATGAATCGTCGCACGCTTCTGACCTTCAGTATCGTCGCGCTCGTTCTTATCGCCATCGTCGCGATCTTGGTCGTCAAACTCCAGCCGACGCAACAGTTGCAAAATGCATCGACGGCGCCGATCGTCGCGCCCGCCAGCGTTGGATCGATCGCACCGACCTTCTCGACGCCCACGACGCAGGGCGATTTCGATCTCGCGACGGTGAAACGCCCGGTACTCCTCGAGGTCTTCGCCACGTGGTGCCCGCACTGCCAGTACGAGACCGGCGTGCTCGATCGGCTCTACACGCGGTACGGCAAGCGGGTTGCATTCATCGCCATACCGGGAAGCACGACCGATATTACCGGCACGGGAGCCTCATCGCAGGAGGACGTCCAGGGCTTTATCGACCGATTTGGCGTGCGCTATCCCGTTGCGATGTACGATCCGAGCCTTTCGATCTCCAAGTTATATCTTCAAGGCGGGTACCCGACGATCGCGATGATCGACCGGTCGAAGCACATCGTTTATCTCAAGAGCGGTCAGCGAACCTACTCCGCGCTCGCGCGAGCGGTCAAACACCTACTCAGGTAAAAGCCGGGCGCGCAATGCCTTTCACGTAATTCTCACCGGTTTCACAACGGTTTACCAGGCGATGCAGTCAGAATGAGCATGGAGGATCGACCATGTCATCTAGCACGCTGCCGCATCCCTGGGGGTACGACGCGCTCGCCCGTTGGGTTCCGAGGATCCCGCGCCGGCAATTGCTTCTGGGAGGCGCCGCCGCGCTGCTCGTTCTAGCGCTGGTCGTTGCCTTCGCCATCGAGCGGGCTCACCCGGCGGTTTCCTATGCTACGGCGCCCGTTGTCGTTCAAACCCTCACGCAGAGCGTCACGGCCTCGGGGACGGTGAATCCGCAGAACAGCATCTCCGTCGGCACCCAGGTTTCGGGAACGATCGCATCGATCGATGTCGACTTCAATAGCAAGGTGCGCAAGGGCGAAGTTCTCGCACGCATCGATCCGAGCACCTTTCAGGCGCAACTCGACCAGGCACAAGCGAGCCTCGCACAGGCCGAGGCGCAGGCCGCGGCGGCGGGTTCGACGGCGGCCGGCGGACTCAGCAGCATAACGATTGCCACCGCGAATAACGCCGCACAGGATGCCGCGATCGGCGCCGCGCAGGCCAACATTGCAAAATCCGCGTCGGCACTCGTCCTCGCGCAACTGCAAGAGAAGCGCGATGCCTCGCTCTCCGCGCAGGGATACCTCGCTCAGAGCCAGCTCGACGCCGATCGCTCGACGACCGCACAGGACCAGGCCGCACTGGCGGCGGGGCAGGCGGCCCTCGCGCAGGCACGAGCGCAAGCCCAAGCGAGTAGCGCCAGCATCGCGTTGAGTTCGTCGACCGCGCAGGGGCAGAACGCAAACGCGCAGGCCGCCGCCGCTGCGGTACAATTAGCGCAAGCATCGGTGCAACAAGACCGCTTGAATCTCTCGCATACGGTCATTACGTCGCCGGTCGACGGCACCGTCATCGCTCGATCGGTCTCGGTCGGGCAGACCGTCGCCGCATCCTTTAGTACGCCGACGCTCTTCACCATCGCGCAAAACTTGAAAAAGATGGAAGTCGACATTAACGTCGGCGAACCCGATATCGGCAACGTTCGTGCCGGCAACCCCGTTGCGTTCTCCGTCCTCGCCTATCCATCGCGTACCTTCCACGGTCGCGTCGCTCAGGTTCGCATCAATCCGCAGACGCTCGATAACGTGGTGACCTACGACGTCGTCGTCGACGTTCCCAACCCCGACGGAGCGTTGCTTCCCGGTATGACGGCAAACGCCACCATCGACATCGCAAGCGCAAAAAATGCGTTGGTGGTTCCGCTCGCCGCTCTCTCCTGGAAGCCGAGCTCCGGCGCGGCCTCAGCGAACGGGTCCTCGCCCTGGGGCCGGCTCGCGAGCGGGAGCGGCGACGTTGCATCGACACCGGGAACCCTCGGCTCGCTCTACATCTTGTCCGGCGGACGGCCGCGGCACGTCGCGGTGCACGTTGTCCTCGCGACGAGCACTGAGGCCGCCGTTACCGCGCTCCCTCCCAACACCTTACGCGCTGGCGAGGAAGCTATTACCGCCGCGACGGGCGCGTCGCCGAGCGTCCGCAAGGGCGCCGCCCGCTCGCCGGTGAGCGGCGCTATGCGAGTGATGCACTAATGGGCGGCGTCGTCGAGGTGCGAAATCTACGCAAGATCTATCCGATGGGTGACGACGAGGTCGTCGCACTCGGCGGCGTCGATCTCTCCATCGAGCGCGGCGAGTTCATCGCCGTTATGGGCCCTTCGGGTTCGGGAAAATCGACCTTCATGCAGATCGTCGGCATGCTCGATCGAGCGACCTCCGGCAGTTATTCGTTCGAGGGGCGCGACGTCGCCGCCCTTACCGACGACGAACGGGCCGATATTCGCAGCCGGCGCCTCGGCTTCGTCTTTCAATCCTACAATCTCTTACCGAGAACGAGCGCGCTGGAAAACGTCGAATTGCCGATGGTCTATGCGGGGGTACCCGAGGCCCGTCGCCTCGATATCGCACTGGAAAAAATGGATATCGTCGGCATCAAGTCGCTCGCCGACCACATGCCGAATCAAATGTCCGGCGGACAGCAACAGCGGATCGCGATCGCACGCTCGCTGGTAAACGACCCGGCCCTCATCCTCGCCGACGAGCCGACCGGCGCGCTCGATACGAAGACTTCGAGAGACGTCATGCGTATTTTTTCCGATCTGAATGCGACGCGAGATATTACGATTATGCTGGTGACCCACGAACCCGATATTGCGGCATTCGCCAAACGAATCGTCACCTTCCGCGACGGGCACATTCTCTCCGACGTCCCAAATGTGAAACGAGCGGCATGAATCTCCGCGCGACGCTCCGGCTTGCAATACAAGCTCTGGTTCGCAATAAAGCTCGCTCGCTGCTGACGATGCTGGGCATCGTTATCGGCGTCGCCGCCGTGATCGTAACGGTCGCGATCGGAGCGGGGGCTCGCGTCTCCGTTCAGCAAAGTATCGCAAGCCTCGGCTCCAACCTCATCGTCGTCCAGCCCGGCAGCGTCACTCAGGGCGGCGTGCGTACCGGCTTCGGCGGCGCCTCCTCGCTGACACCGCAAGACGGCCTCGCGATCGCCCAACTCCCGGGTGTCGCCGCGGTCTCGCCGATCGTGAGCGTCCGCTCCCAAGTCGTCGCCGGCGGAAACAATTGGCAGACGCAGATCACCGGCGTCGCACCGACATACACCTTCATCAAAGCGTGGGCGTTGGCGAGCGGGCGTTTTCTATCGGAGAGCGACGTCGCCTCGATCGCAAAAGTCGCGGTGCTCGGGCAGACCGTGGTGACCCAACTCTTCCCCGGCGGTGAATCGCCGATCGGAAAAACCGTGATTATTAAAGGCTCGCCGTTTACCGTCATCGGAACGATGACGGTACTCGGGCAGAGCGGCATGGGACAGGATCAAGATGACGTGGTGCTCGTCCCATATTCCTCAGCGATGGAGCGACTCACCGGGCTCACCACCGTCAATCTCTTGATGATCTCCGCCGCGACGGCAGCGCAGGTGAATCCCGTCCAGAGCGAGGTCGTTTCGCTCCTCGCACGTCGCCATCGCATTACGCCGCCCCAGCCCTACGATTTCCAGGTTCGCAATCTTCAAGCATTCGCGCAGGCGGCTTCTTCCACCGGTACGGTCATGGAGCTCCTCCTCGCCGGCGTCGCCGCCGTTTCGCTCCTCGTCGGCGGCATCGGCATCATGAATATCATGATGGTCTCCGTTACCGAACGCACGCGCGAAATCGGGCTACGCATGGCGGTCGGCGCTCGCGCACGGAGCATTCTCAACCAGTTTCTCACCGAGTCGATCGTCCTTTCGACTATCGGCGGATTGATCGGCGTCGTCGTCGGCGTGCTCGGAACGATCCTCGTCGCCCTGCTCGCAAAGTGGCCAACCCTCATCCCGCCCGGCTGGATCTTTGCCTCCGTCGGGTTTTCAGCGATGGTCGGAATTTTCTTCGGCTATTACCCGGCCCAAAAGGCCGCGCACCTTAGCCCGATCGAGGCGCTCCGCTTCGAATAAACGGCAGCGAGCGAGCTGCCGAGGCTCCCAGAAACGCGCCGACGAGGCCGAAGGCAAATCCCGCGATCACATCTTGCGGATAGTGCAGGCGCGCCAGCACGCGCGCGATGGCGATCGCGAGCGCGACGACGCTCGCCAATACGGCGAGCGTTCTCGAGCGCGGCCAGAGATAACCGACGGCGAGGCCACACGCGGCTAGATGATCGGAGGGGAATGCATTGTCGGCCGCATGTGCGACGAGCGGGTGGAGATGCTCGACGAGAAAGGGCCGCCGTTCGTAGAAGAACGCCGCGGCAATTTTGACGATAGCGATCGTCGCCAGCCCTCCGAGCGCACCTTGCGCGATATCGAGCCGCCATTTTTTACGCCGAAGCGTCGCGACGAGCACGAAGAGCAGCGGGAGCGCGATCCCCCACATCGCCGTCGCAACGATCGGTGCATTCATCGGGTGGCCCATTCGCTGCATCGCGCCCGCTCCCTCCGGCGAAGCAAGCGCGCGCCTCTTCGGGCGAGGGGAAAGGGTGCGCGTGAATCGCTTTCGAAGGTCGACGAGACTTTCGAGCCGCTTTACGCCAGAGGAATCGATGTGAAACTCACGCTCTCCGTACCGAGTGCATTGCTGAGTGCGGCGATCGCCGTTACCGTACCGATCTCGTCGCTCGCCGCAACGACCGCCACGCATCCCAAACCCGCCGCCGCGCGGAACGCGCATTTCTATCCCGACTCGGTCACCGAGCACACCATCGTGCTCGGCGGAAAGACGATCGCGTATACGGCGCGCGCCGGAACGATCGTGCTTCGCAACGAGAAGCACCAACCAACGTTGCGCATGTTTTACGTCGCGTACACGGAGAACGGGGCGAACCCCGAGCGACGGCCGATCACGTTCCTCTATAACGGCGGCCCGGGAAGCTCGTCGATGTGGCTCCATATGGGCTCGTGGGGGCCGGTTCGCGTCGAAGTCGGCGACGGCACTATCACCGGCGGGCCGCCGTTCCGTATCGTTCCCAATACATATAGTTTACTCGACACCACCGATCTCGTATTCATCGATATGCCCGATAGTGGATTCGGCCGCATCGTCGGCGTCGGAACACCGAAAATGTTTTTCGGCGTCGATAAAGACGTCGCCGCTTTCGGGCAATTTATCGAACGCTACGCCAGCGCGTTCGGACGCTGGAATTCGCCGAAGTTTCTGTATGGCGAATCGTACGGAACCACGCGCTCGGCGGCGCTGGTTCACTATCTGCAGCAAAAAGGCGTCGGCATCAACGGCGTCGTGCTGCAATCCTCGATTCTCAATTTCGGACTCGACGTCACCGGCGCGACTCCGATCGGCGGAAGCGACTGGGCCTACGCGTTCTATCTTCCAACCGAAGCGGCAACCGCCTGGTACCACCACGCGCTCCCCAATCGCCCCGCACATTTGCGCCCCTTCGTCGCTAAAGTGAGCGCATTTGCCTCCGGCGCGTATCTGGACGCCCTCGCGCGCGGCTCGCAACTATCGCGCGCCCGCCGCAACGCGATCGTAAAGGAACTTCACGCCTATACCGGGCTCTCGGAACGCTTCATTCGAAACAACAATCTCCGCGTTCCCTACTGGCGATTCGAGAGCGAACTCTTGCGCGACAAGGGGCTCGAAACGGGGCGGCTCGACGGCCGATTCGCTACCGATACGACCGACGGGGCCGAAAACCAACCGCGATGGGATCCTACCGATGCCGCAATCGATTATCCCTATACGACGGCGATCAACCAATATCTCCGAGTCAACCTCAAGTACGATCCGTCGCTTCAATATCGGACGCAGATTTATAACATCATCGCACGCGACGATATACCCGACGGTGGCTGGGATAACACGCATCGCGGGAATCCGACGACCGACGTCACTCCGGATCTCGCCGATGCCATGAGTTACGATCCCCACCTGAAAATATTTTCGGCAAACGGCTACTACGATTTCGCGACGCCGTTCTTAGAGACGGAATTCGCGCTCGATCACCTCGACGTACGCCCCTCATTGCTCCGCAATATTACCTACGGCTTCTATAAATCGGGACATATGATCTATCTCGCGCCCAAAGCACTCGCTCACTATCATGCCGACCTCGAACGTTGGTATGCCGCAACGCTGGGAGACCGCTCGTGATGCACAACCGCTGGAACCGCAGCCTCCTTCTGCTCCGAAGCGCGGCCGCAACCGTTCTCCTCCTCTCCGGCAGCGCGCTCGCCGCCGCTCCGAAGAAAGCAGTCTCGGCCCCGGCGTGGACCCGCGTTCCCGATGCCGTAACCCAGCACAGCATTGTGCTCGGCGGCAAACGCCTCGCCTACACCGCTCGCGCGGGAACGATCGTCGTACGCGGCGCGGGGCGTAAACCGCTGGCTACGATGTTTTACACCGCATACACGCGCAACGGTGAAAACCCAAATCGACGAGCGATTACTTTTCTTTATAACGGCGGCCCGGGTAGCTCGACGATCTGGCTGCGGATGGGCTCGTGGGGGCCGATACGCGCGGCAATCGCCGCGAATGGGGGGATCACCGCTCCACCGCCCTACCACCTCGTCTCCAACCCCGATACCCTTCTCGATACGACCGACCTGGTTTTCGTCGATATGCCGGCGAGCGGCTACGGCCGCATCTGGCCGGGGGCCGATGCGAAAAAAGTATTTGGTTCCGATAACGACGTCAAAATGTTCGCGCAGTTTATCGAGCGTTACTTGACGAAATTCAATCGTTGGAACTCCCCGCGTTTTCTCTACGGAGAGTCCTACGGCACGCCGCGGACCGCGATGCTGGTGAATTACCTGCAGAATCATGCCGTCTCGATCGACGGGATCGTCCTGCAGTCGTCGATTCTCAATTACAATCTCGCCGCGACCGATATCTACGGCGGCGCCGACACCGACGACTGGCAGTACGTCTTTGATTTTGCAACCGAGGCGGCGACGGCCTGGTACTATCACGCCGTCCCCGGAGCGAACCCCAACCTCAACGCCTACATGCAGCAGGTCAAGCGATTCGCAATGGGCCCCTATCGCGAGGCGCTGAATCGCGGAGCGAGCCTCGCGCCGGCTGCGTACGCTTCGATGGCGACCCAGCTCTCGCACTACCTGGCGATACCGGCGTCCTATATCCGCCATTCCAACTTACGCATTCCCGCGCAACGCTATATCGCGGAGTTCCGCCGCTCGCAAGGCAAGACCGAAGGGATCTACGACTCACGGTACCAGCTCTACACCCTCGACCGCGCCGAGATGCAGCCCGCCCTCGAAGCGAGCGACGCCTCGATCGACTCCGCCTTTTATTCGATGTCGAACGTCTACCTGCGCAACGATTTGCACTACGTCACCCCACTACGCTATCGCATGGGCGCGTATTCGGCCATCGCAAAGAGCGGTCCGTGGAACTTCATGCACGATGGCTGGTTGCCGCTCAACACCGCACCCGACCTCGCGCGCGCCATGACCTATAATCCCCATCTCCGCGTTTTTTCCGCGAACGGGTACTTCGATTCGGTGACTCCGTGGCTCGCAACGGTCTACACGCTCGAGCACCTGCAACTCGCCCCCGCACTCCAATCGCACATCACGTACGGGTTCTATCCGTCGGGGCACATGATCTACTTAAACGTTGCGGCGTTCGGTGATTTCCACGCGCAACTCGAACGGTGGTATCGCCGTATCCTCGCCCGCCGACGCTAGCCGACCGACGGACGAACCGCTACCGCGCACGCTTTAAAGCCGGGCTCCTGCGAGATCGGATCGCGCACATCGAGCGTCACCTCGTTCACCAAACTCCCGGGATACCCCCAGAGCGTGAACAGCACTCCCGGCGGGACGTCCTCGGTCACCCGCGCGACGAGATCGATGGCACCGCGCCTCGAAAGCACGCGTACCTCGTCGCCATCGCGAACCGAGGCGCGGCGAGCATCCTCGGGATGGATCGAGAGCACGTTGCGCGGAGAGCGCGCGACGAGTTGCGGAATGCGGCGGAACGTATATCCGCTCTGCCAGAGGTCGTTCTCGCGCCCGGTTACCAAGGTGTACGGGTAGCGCTCGTCGGGGGGTTCGGGCTGCGGCGCGTATTCCAGCGCCCAGATTTGCGCGCGCCCATCGGGAGTTGGGAATTTGCCGTCGGTATAGAGCCGCTCGGTGCCCTCGGATTGCGGGTTCGGCACCGGAATTTGATATCCGGCGGAGCCCGCAGCGCGGAGCCGTTCGTAACTCAAGCCGGCGAACGGCGAACCGGCTTTGAACTCATCGAAGAGTTCTTCAGCCGAACTCCACGCAAAGTCTTTCGGATCGGCGAGCCGTTTCCCGAGTTCGGCCGGCACGTACCAATCGGGCTTGCTCTCGCCGGGCGGTGGTGCGAATGCATCGTAAAAACGCGCACGACGTTCGGTATTCGTCGACACGAAGGTGCTCTCGCCCCACGATGCTGCCGGAAAGACGACGTGCGCGAGCGCGGTCGTTTCGTTGGGATAGATGTCGGTGACCACGAGAAATTCGAGCCGTTCGCTGAAAATGCTTCGCGTTCTGCGAGCGTTTGGAAGCGTGACGAGCGGTTGGACGCTCGCGCAGAGAAGTGCTTTCTGCGTGCCCGCCTCGATCGCGTCGAGCTGTTCGAAGATCGTTCTGTTCGGAATGCCGACGTGGCCGAGCGAACCGGAAACGATCGGCGGGTTCACGATCGATCCTTGATGTCCGCCGAGCGGAGAGTAGGAGCCGCCGACGCGCCCCATGTTTCCCGTCAGCAACGCGAGATCGATCAACGAACAGATCATGTCGGTCCCGTGCGCCTGGTGTTCGAGCCCTTTGCCGGAAAGAAAGAGCGTGCGCTTCGATCCGCCGATGCTCTTTGCGACCGTGCGGATCGTCGCGGCCGAGACGCCGACGAGCTTCTCCACGCTTTCGGGTGAGTAGCGCGCGAGCACGAGCTCGCGGTATTCGTCGATCCCGTTGGTATGAGCGCGCACGAACGCCTCGTCATCGAGCCCTTCTTGGAGCAGCACGTGCCCGACGGCATTGTAAAACGCGACGTCGGTGCCGGGGTTGATGCGAACGAAGGTTCCGTATCGTTCGGCCGCACGCGCCGCCTCGGTGCGGCGAACGTCGACGACGATGAGTTTTGCGCCGCTTTGCGCCCGCGCGGCGATACGATCGTACACGACCGAGAGTGTCGCCGATGCATTCGCGCCGGCGAGCACGATCGTCTCGGCGGCTTCGATATCGGCGAGCGCCCACGGGTGCGCACCGTTGCCCAACGAGCGCGAAAGGCCCGCGGATCCGGTTGCGGCGCAGAGCCGCCCGTTGAGATCGTAATTCGTCACCTTCAGCGCCGACGCGAGTTTCATATACGCGTAGGCGTTTTCGCCGCCGAACCAGTCGGCGTGGTAGATGCCGATGCTCGCCGGCCCATGTCGGTCGAGATAGGCTTTGAGTCGCTCGGCGACGTGATCGAGCGCGCTCCGCCACGTCGATCGCAGCATGCGCGTCCCGACGCGCACGAGCGGGTAACGAAGGCGGTCGCGGGTCGGCGCGTTGCTGCGGTAGAGCGTCTCGGAGAGAAAGCCTCCGCGAACCGAGTAGTCGCCCGCATTGACCGGACACTTCGCGTCGGGAACGAGCTGAACGTAGCGGCCGTTCTCCATGCGAACGATCGGCAGGTCGGGCAACGTCGACTTGAATGCGCGAGCGGAAAGCACGCAGTAGCCGCACCCGACGTTGCAAAATCGACAGCTCGTCGCACTGGTGCGGAGATCGACGATATCGGAGGTCGCCAGAAGGCGATCGAGCAAGCCCGCGCGTTTCATCGGTCGCCCTCGGTTCCGTAGATCGTCTGGTTCTCTCGGAGGCTCTCGGAGGCTCCGAAAATCGGCGCGGAGAGCCCGACCGCATAGAGGACGTCGTCCTTGGTACTCGTCACTTGAATCTCCGGCAACGCTCTCGGCGCCGGGCCGCGCTCGACTGCACCGGAGCGCGCCGCATCGAAGACGCTTCCGTGACACGGACAGTCAAAACTCTCCGTCTCGCGCGAATAGGCGACCTCACAACCCATATGCGTGCAGATCAGACTAAACGCGACGACCTCACCGTTTCGCAGTAAAACCGCGCGCGCCGGCGAGGATTTATCGGGGTATGTGAAATCGATCGCGCCGCGTTTCTTCAACTCTTCGAGCGTGCCGATACGCCGACGCGGCATCGCCGGCGAAGCCGCCTCGCCGATCTCCAATGAAAAGGCGTCGGCCGCGATACCGCCGGCTATTGCCGTTGCGATCGTCGCGATCGACGCACCTCTGCTTATGTTCACGATCGTTCTCCCTCTTTACGCTCAGCATAGAGCGTCGCGGTGAACGAACGAAGAAAGCCGTGTGAACCGAATTCCTCCGGCTATCTTCGGTCGAAGGCCACCTGAGCCGAGCGCACCTCGGGCATGTGTCGTTCGGCCCAACGCGCGAGCGCGCTCAACGGCTCGTCGAGGGTTCGCCCCAACGGCGTGAGCGAGTACTCGACGCGCGGCGGGATCTCCGGATAGAGGGTACGCGTCACGATGCCGTCGCGTTCGAGATCGCGCAGCGTTTGCGTGAGCATCTTCTGCGAAATTCCCGTCACCGAGCGCCGCAGCTCGCCGAAACGCACCGCTCCCTCGGAGCGCGCGAGGATGCCGATGATCAACGTCGTCCACTTATCGGCGATCCGGTCGAGCAGCTCGCGCACCGGGCAGTTCCCTGAGAATGCGTCGGGTTCGCCTTTGGTTTCCATTTGGTTCCTATACAACATTAGGGTGCCTTCTTGAGATCAGGCTCTTGGTATGCAATAGTGACTATACCACAAAAGGAGATTTAAATGAACAGCACCCTTGAAAAATATGCAATCGACCCGAGCCATACCTCAGTAGAGCTCCTGGTTCGCCACATGATGCTCGCCAAAGTGCGCGGCCGCTTCACCGACGTGAGCGGATCCTTCGCGGTTCCCGAAGGGGGAACGCTCCCCGCCGATATCGACGTGCGAATCGGCGTCTCGTCGATCGACACGCGTGAAGAGCAGCGCGATACCCATCTCAAGTCCGCCGACTTCCTCGACGCCGAACGGTTTGCGAGCATCGACTTCAAGGGCACGCAGGTCGAAGGATCGGGGGAGAACTTCAAAGTCCACGGCACCCTCACCATTCACGGGGTGAGCCGTCCGGTCGTGCTCGATGCCGCCTTTGAAGGGCGCGCCGCCGACCCGTGGGGGAACTCCCGCATCGGATTTACCGCCCATACGACCATCAGCCGGAGAGATTTCGGCCTGACCTGGAACCAGGCGTTGGAGACGGGCGGCGTCCTCGTCGGCGACGAAGTGCGCATCGAGCTCAACGTCGAGGGGATCGCGCAGAAGTAACCGCAATGCAACCGACACTCTATATCCCGCATGGCGGCGGACCTTGCTTCTTTATGGAGTGGCCCGGTGATCCGTGGAAAAATATGGAAGCGTACCTTCGTACGCTTCCATCGACCCTTGCCGAGCAGCCGCGCGCGATTCTCGTGATCTCCGCCCATTGGGAGCGCAAAATCCCGACGGTCACGGCGAACCCGCAACCGCCGCTCATCTACGACTACACCGGCTTCCCCGCGCACACGTACGAACTGCGCTACGACGCGCCGGGCTCTCCGGAACTCGCGCAACGCGTTCGCGAGCTCCTCGCCGCAGCCGGGATCGACTCGGCGAGCGACGAGCGGCGTGGGCTCGACCACGGTGCGTTCGTTCCGCTCAAAGTCATCTATCCCGAAGCGCGCATTCCCGTCGTGCAACTCTCGCTCCAGAGCGGGTACGATCCGCAGCGGCATCTCGCGATCGGCGCGGCGCTCGCGCCGCTGCGCAGCGAAGGCGTGCTCATCCTCGGAAGCGGGATGAGTTATCACAACCTCGGACGCATCTTCGATGGCCGCGATGACGGCGCGGCGGCGTTCGATGCATGGCTCGGCGAGGCCGCGCTCTCACCCGCACCGGTGCGCACGGAACGCTTCGTCGAGTGGGAGCGCGCACCGTACGCGCGCGAGGCACATCCCGAAGAGGATCATCTCGTCCCGCTCTTCGTCGCCGCCGGCGCCGCCGATCTCGGAGCGAGCCTCGATTACCACGATACGGTCTACGGCAAGGCGCTCTCCGCGTACCGCTTTACCTAGGGCAGGAAGCGCTTCAGATCATCGCTTAACCTTTGTCTCGCGCGCGTTAATTTCGTTCATTTCAACCTCATCGAGCTTGCGCGACCGAGGAATCCCGAGGAGCCGCTAGCGAACGGGCGACGTTGGGGGAACAGCAAGTCGGCCCGAGCGCCGGATCGGGGGTTTCGAGCGATGTCCGGATTCAGGATTTGTGATTTAGCCAAGCGGGTAGCCTGGAGTTACCATGCTCGGCGATAACTCACAGGCCGCACTCCGGCTCGCCGCCTCGCTCGCCGGCGGAGAACGCGCCGCGCTGCTGCTGGAGCGATTCGGCACCGCGCATCTCCAGGCAGCGATCGCTCCTGAGGGAGACCCCCTTGGCGATCTGGTCGGCACGATAAGCGAACCATCCCTTGAACTCCTCGTTAGGCGCATCGACGCCGATGCTTCGTCATTTCCATTCGCAACGACGAGCGGTCGAGGGATGTTGCTGCTCCCCGGGATCGCGGAATCCGAGATCGCCGACCGTTCGCGAGAACAATTGGCGTTGCTAGCGACCTCGCTTGCGGAATCAATCGAGAGATATTCCCTTGTGGAGTACGCCGACGAACTCTCCGAAGGGATTACCATCTTTCGGTACCCCGACGACGAACCGGAGATCGAATACATCAATCGCTCGGCGGCCGAACGGCTCCGCTCTACGCCCGCCGAGCTACTCGCCAATCCTCGGCGGCTCTTCCAGGGCGCAGAAAATCGGCGCTCGGCGCTCGGGTGGCTTGCGCGAGCACGCGCCGGCGACAACTCGCCCATCGAACAACGATTTCAGGCGACGAACGGATCGTATTACTGGATTAGCGTCCACGCACGGCCCCTGCCCGATCGCGGCGGCGTTCCTCGCGCGCTGGTGTTCACCACGGATATCACCTTTAGTCGCGCTAGCGCCGAACGGGAGCGGACGCTTGCCGCCTGCATCGACGCCTCCGACGATGCTATTGCCATCTATCGCGTCGGTAGGTCTGAACGAAGGCTCGAGTCCTTCGTGTACGGGAATAAAGCATTTCACGCCCTTGCCGCCCGTGAAAGTCCGCGAGGAGTGGTCTGGCTTTGCAATGCGAACGGGGACAATCTCATTCAAGGTACCTTTGCATCATTACGGGCCGACGGCACACTACGCTCCGAAGTGCAGGTTCGCGATCGCGACGGACGGATTCTGTCGATGGAAGTGCATGCCCGATATTTGCATAGCGAAGCCGGGAACGTCGATTTTTTCACGCTCTCGTTACGAAACATCGGCGAGCGAATCGCCGCCGAACGCGAGCGCCGTATGCTCGCCCATGCGATCGACGAGTCGCTCGATTTTTTCGCGATCGGCGATTTCGTCCCGCCGAGCGAAGGCGGATCGCACATTCGATATATCAATCCTGCCTTCTCGCATCTCGTCGGCTATGAGGCTGACGAGTTGATCGGAAAGACATCGGGCATTCTGATTTCGCCAAATAATACTAAGCAGGCCCTCAAGACGCTAACCGAGAGCATCGAACGACGCAAGACCGTCAGCCTCGAGCTCATGATGCGAACGAAAGACGGCCGCGATATTTGGTGCGAATGCGTAGCGCAGCCGATCTTCGACGATAGCGCCGAAGGCGGCTACTGGTTGACGGTGGGGCGCGATATCACACTGCGCAAACAGTCGATGAGCCAGCTCGCGCTCCTCACCTGGGTACTCGATGAAATCACCGCACGCGTCACGATCTACGAACCCGTCCTGGGTAGCGATTTTCAGGTCGCCTACGAAAATGCCGCCTCCGCCGAGCGAAACCGCTACCTTTTTCTCGAACTCATTCGCGAGGGTGGTGTCGTCAGGAAACTCGTGAACGACCGAAAATTCGCCGCCTCCCCGCTTCGCACGATGATCGCCAATGACGACGGGAACGGGGTGATCGATATCGAGATCCGCGCGCTCTTCGACGGCGCGGATCACCTCGCCGCAGTCATCACCATCGAACGGGATCTTACCGCTACGAGCAGCCCGGAAGGCTACCCGAGCGCCGCGCGGCTCGCGCTCGTCACCGCCGGCACGCAAAATATTCTCCACGCCCCTTCCCCGGAGGCGCGCTTGCGCGCGCTGAGCGTCACGCTTCGCGAAGGCTTCGACGCGTCGCTCACGGTAGAGCCCTGTGGCGATTCGCCGTACGACGGTTTACGTTTCGATCCGCAGCATCACCGCGCGACAATGTCCTATTTCTCCGACGCGCCGAAACGCGCCCTCGTAACCTGGGAGGCTCCGCTTGGCGAATTGGAACTCACGACGATGCGCCTCGCCCTGGAGACCTTTATCGGGAGCGTTCAGGTCGGCAGCTGAAAAAACGCCGCGAGATCGAGTTCGCTCGCTACGCTGTCGGCGAGGCGGTCGAGCGAACGCTCGCGATCCCTCGCGACGAAGCTCCATCGCGCGCTCGCGCTCAGACCCAGCGAGTCGCGGAGACGCCGCAGATACTCGTGTCGAAAGCGATCGTCGTCGAAAACCCCGTGCAGATAGGTACCTGCGATGCGTCCGTCTTCGGAGCGCGCGCCGTCGAGGCGTGCTACCGCGCCCTCATCGCGAATCTCGGCGAAGGCGAGGCGACCCTCGTCGTAACGCGTTTCGCCGACGTGAATCTCATAGCCGCGAATGGCGAGGCCGCTCTCCAGGTGCGTGCCGCTCACGCGCTCGGTTTTCTTCTTCTGCATCATCGTCGTCGAGAGCGGCAGCAACGCGAGGCCGAGATGCGTTCCGCCGGCCTCCACCCCATGCGGGTCGTCGATACGTCGCCCGAGCATCTGCATGCCGCCGCAGATACCGAGCGTGCTTCGAGCCCGTCGCAGCGCGCCGTCGAGGTCGCGCTCGCGGAGCCATTGCAGATCGGCGATCGTATTCTTCGAACCCGGGAGGATTGCGAGATCGGCGTTCGCCACGTCATCCGGGCGCGCGGTATAGCGCAGCTCCACCGACGGCTCGGCTGCAAGCGATTCAAAATCAGTGAAATTCGAAAGGTAGGGAAACGCGATAACCGCGATTCTCACGCGCTCGTCCTCCCGGCGCGCGCCCCAAGGAGCACCGAGCCGGCGCCGTTCGAGCGGGAGCGAATCTTCTTCGTCAAGTTGCAGATCCGTCAGATAGGGAAGTACCCCGAAGCAGGGACGCTCGCAACGCCGTTCGATCTCGACGATTCCCGGCTCGAGCAGGCTCCGGTCGCCGCGAAATTTATTGATCGTAAACCCCACGATCCGCGCACGGTCGCGCTCGTCGAGCAACGCGAGCGTTCCGAAGATGGAAGCGAAGACCCCGCCGCGATCGATATCACCGACGAGCATACAGCGAGCGTCGGCAGCGTGCGCCATCGCCATGTTGACGATATCGCCTTCGCGAAGATTGATCTCCGCAGGCGAGCCGGCCCCTTCGAGCACGATCGCGTCGTATCGCTCGGCGAGGCGTTCGTACGATTCGAGTACCGCGGGCCAGAAACGCTCCCGATTCCGTCCACGATAATCCGAGGCGCGCACCGTTCCGAATCGCTCTCCCTGAAGGACCACCTGTGCGCCCTCGATCGAACTGGGTTTGAGAAGCACTGGGTTCATATCGGCGCTCGGGGCGATCCCCGCGGCCTCGGCCTGAAGCGCCTGAGCCCGACCGATCTCCTTACCGTCGGGAGTGACGGCGGAATTGAGCGACATATTCTGCGCTTTGAACGGCGCGACGGCGATGCCGAGCCGAGCGAGATAGCGGCAGAGGGCGGCGACGACGAGCGATTTCCCGACGTCTGAGCCCGTCCCGAGAACCATGAAGGCCTTCGCCCGCCGCGCGACACTTCTCGTACCATCCGTCTTCATGCGGCGCCTCCGATTCCCGCCCGGCGCGCCGGAGCCTTGTACGGAGGGCCGGCGACCCAAGCGGCGAAAGCCGATGCTTTGCCGACGCCCGAAGCGATACGGGCGTTTTTTATGCCGAGCCGCCTCATGCGGCCATTCTTGGCGGAGAGCCTACCGATGAACGAGCACCCAACCCTCGAAGCGCCCTCGCAACACCTCATTGCCGAAACCCCTCCAGCCGTTGAGGCGCTCGCCGAACCGGTCGTAGATCCCGCCGCCGTGGAGCCGGCCGCTGCCGAAGCCGTCGCCGTCGAACCGGCCGCTGCCGAAGCCGCCGCCGTGGAGCCGGCCGCTGCCGAAGCCGCCGCCGTCGAACCGGCCGCTGCCGAAACCGTCGCCGTCGAACCGGCCGCACCGAAAGGGCCGACGCCCGAGCAGCTCGCGGCGCGCCAACGCGCCCAGGAGCGTTGGGAGCGACTCGTCGCCGCACATACGAGCGGTGAGAGCCGCGAAGCTCGCGTGAAATCGCTGGTGAAGGGCGGGCTTCTGCTCGATATCGACGGCTACCGTGCCTTTCTACCGGCGAGCCAGAGCGGCGAGCAGCGCGGAGCCGCTCTCGACCCGCTCGTCGGCACGACGGTGCACGTCAAAGTGATCGACGTCGACGAGACGCGCAAGCGCCTCGTCGTTTCGCGGCGCCGCGCGCTCGCGCAAGAGCGCCGCGAAAGCCGCAGCGCGACAATTGCATCGCTCGAGGTCGGAAAAGAATGCGAAGCGACCGTCGTCCGTCTCACGGACTTCGGCGCGTTCGTCGATCTCGGCGGCGGCGTCGACGCCCTGGTTCCCATGAGCGAGCTCGATTTCGAACGCGTGGCGAAAGCCTCCGATGTCGTGAGCGTCGGCGAACGTCTCCGCGTTCGTATTTTGCGCGTCGAGGGCAATGGAAAGAAAATTGCGGCTTCGCGAAAGGCGATGCTCGCAGACCCGTGGCGCGACAACGCCGCGTTGCTCCGCAACGGCGCGACCGTCGAAGGAACGGTCGTCGCGCTCGAACCGCGACTCTCCGTTGAGGTCGCTCCCGGGATCGTCGGGAACATCTCCGACCGTGAAGCCGACCCGGCAGACTATGCCATCGGTGAAAAGGTAGAAGTGACGATCCGTTCGCTCGATATGCGCGCGCGCCGCCTACGTCTGAGCGTTCTCCACGGAACGCCGGCGATGACCTCGACCGGTTTCGCTCCGCTCGGCCAGGAGCTGCGCCGCTAGGCGCAACTCCCGAGCCGACCGCATCGAGGGCGGCTAGCGGAACATCGTCGGCGCGCCGCCGACTGCGAAGCGCCCACGGAGTGCGGCATTCGCCAGCGCGCGTAGCGCCTCGAGATGAGCCCGCACGATCTCGTCGAGCCCCTTACGCCCGAGCCCGGCGCTCGTAGCATCGCGGAGGTTGACCAGCTCGGCCCGAGCGAGTGCCTGTGCGTCGCTCGGCGATCCCGGCATCGGCTGCAGCCACATCGCCGCAAGACGTTTCGCAAACGCCATCTGGAGATTGCGCTTGATGACGCCATCGTGCGCGACGAGGCCGTTGGCGATATCGCCAAAAATCGTCGCCTGCGCCCAGGTGAAGAGATCGCTCAAACTCATCGTCGAGTTCGCGCGATACTTCGTATGGATATCGGCGATACGCTGAAGCGTCAACGGGGCGAACACCTCGTCGAGCGCCGCATTTTGCGCCGCGTTAACGGTTTCCACCACCGGCAGGTCGTGTCGCGGCGGCGGGTTATAGGCCCACGTACCAGTGGTAAACGAGCTAACTTCGGAGTACGTGAGACTCCGTAAGACGTCTGGGTTAAAGTTCCATGCGTTGTTATCGAAGAGCTCGCTTGCGAGGAGGTTCCACGCGCGCACTTCTTGTTTGCGCGGCACCGCCGTGAGCGGAAGCGTCGCGTGCGGATCGGTACGGCGCGAGCGAGAGAGATACTCTCCGCCAATCGTGTGCGCCGCCATGAGCGAACAGCGCAGATCGTCGGTGAAGGGATAGGTGAAGGCGAGCCGCGCTTCATCGTACGCGTGCCCCGGCGAAGGAAAGCGCGCGAGCACTGCGTTCATCAGTCCACGCATCATGCCGATCTGTCCCTCGCACCAATGCAACGGATGGTCGGTAAGCATAAACTGAAAGACGCGCGGATCGATCGCATGCCCCGCAGCGAAATCGACATCTTCGTCGGAAGCGAAGCGATCGTACGGATTCGCCCATTTTGAAGCCCACCGTTCGAGGGTCGGGAGCTCTGCCTGCGGCGTCTTCGCCCCGATATATCCGTAGCCGTATCGAATGGCGTGGTAATCGTACGGTCCGAGAACGAGTTGCTCGTAATCCCCCTGCGGAGTTCCCTTCGGCCAAAGATTGATCGGGTTGTACGCCATCACCGAAGTCGAAATGCCGTATTTTTCGGTAAAGGCTTTGCTCTGTAAATCCTTCGCCGTATAGGCCATCGCACTGATGAAATTGTGCTGCAGACCGAAATCGTGTCCGGATTCATGGAGTACCGTCGAGCGAATTGCCTCGAGAACGAACTTCTTCTCGGCGGCTGCTGAATCAGGAAGCCCGCGCGCGGGGGCGATGAGAAAGCGATAGGCACGTCCGGCGGTTCCTTCAACCGCGTCGACGTTAATACCGACATTGAGTTCTTCGCCAGTCCGGGGATCGCCGATTATGAGGGCTTCCGCACCGTACTGCGGCTGCGTCGTGTCGACCCAGCGCACGACGTTATACGAAAGATTCTCCGGATCGGCATTCGCCGGAAGCTGTTGCACTTTCACGGCATCGAGAATGCCGATTTTCTGGAATGCATCGTTCCAGGTCAGCAACGCTTTGCGAATGGTCGCACGGTAGGCGACCGGCACGTCGTTCCCGATGGAAAAGACGAGCGGATGCGTTGCGACGGAGGGTTTGCCCGGGTTCTGCGGCTTGAAATTCCAACGAAGAATGTAGTTGACGTTCCGCGTTTCGTGATCGTCGCTGGCAAAATTCAGGCGCGGGATGCTGAAGAACCCGACGCGCGGGTCGTAGATACGCGGGACGAAACCGTCGTTGGGTTCCTGGAGAATATTATAGGTCATGCCCACCTCGATGCTGCGAGCATCGGGCGCGTTATCGATGAGATTCGGATCGAAGCTCGCCCAGGTCTGCCGAACGTGCAACACATCGTTTTTCGGGAACGCCTTAGCAGCGCTAAAGAACGTACGCGATGGATCGAGGTGATATCCGTGCATCGGATTGTGAATCGCCTGCGAGAACACCGCGTAGTAATTGGCGATGTCGCCGAGGAACGGTGCTGCGGAAACAACGACGTCGCCGGTCTTTGCGTCGCGCGCCACGATGGGGACGACGGCGACGACCGAAGCCGGCATCGATTGCTTCGCCGCGAGTGCCTGCGGCGTTCCCGGCACCGTCTGCGCGATGCGGTTGGGCCAACGCAGAGCAATCTTCCCGTCGGCTTTGTCGAATTCGAAAATTCGGGCCGGAGCGACGTACGGCTCGCCGGCGGCAGGGCCGAAGCCTCCGAGCCCCGTGGAAGGGACCGAGGTCTCCACGAAGGAGCGGCCGATTTGTTTGGGAGAGAGAACGAAGTAGTACATCCCAGCCTTACGGATCAGCGGGATGAGCCCCGGTTCGACCTTCGCGCCTTTGATAAAGACCGCGTAAGGTGCGGGCTGTGGCCCGGCACCAGGGGCCATCTGCGCGCGGGCCGGTCCTCCCGCCGAAGCGGCGAAGAGCCCAAGCGCGATCGCACCTGCCATCGCAAAACGACGCACGAAACCTCCTAAAACATGCACCCCGTCACCGGGGAACGAGCGAGCGAGAAAAGTCTTTACAAAGATGTTTCGCACGCACGCAGGCGCGCTCCCGCTTCCGGGTTGCCGGTCTCCCCGGGTCAATGGCTGTTAGCGCACGGCCACGATGTCCCCGCCCAGCACGTCAGAGATGTCCCCTGGCTTTGGCTGCGGCGAGTTGCATTGAGGTTTGCCAAGGGTGATTTTTTGCGAGTGGGTGAGCTTTTTTCGGATTGGGTACTCGGCGGTCGATGTGCTCGTTGAGGCGTTTTGTTTCGACGATGCGTGCGGTGCGCTGGCGTAGACCGACGAACCGCGGCTCGATGCGCGAGTGTTTGTGAATGACGAAGGGTTCTCCGGTACGGGTCATCCCAACGGTGATGCGCATACCTTTGCGCAGGCGATGCAGCGGTGACGGATCGATCGCGAAGATTCGGTCGTGGATCTGAAAGGTCAGATTGCTGGTGAGTACCCGTTCGTAGCGTTTTGCGAGGATGCTTGTCAGCGGCAGTCCTTCGCTGGAGCGATGGGCATCCTCGCACTGGCGTGGTTGGATCGCGAAGCGGCGGTTGAAATCCTTGAGGTAAGCCGGAAGCGCACGATTGGCTTCTGCAATGCTGCTGATGCCGACAAGACGAAACTCTTTGACCAGCCGGTCTTGGAGCGTGCGATTGGCGCGTTCAACGCGCCCTTTGGCCTGCGGCGAGTTGGCGCAGATCAACTCAACGCCAAGCTCGCGCAAAGCCCGCTGGACATGGGTTTCGTGATCCACCGTCGCTCCTGGATGATTGATGCGAAAGACTCCGTGCTTATCGACGTAGAGGGCCATCGGCAAGC